>JAWOIL010000189.1:0-3385 GCA_046484635.1 Trueperaceae bacterium | reverse complement strand
GAGTGGGCCTAGCGCGACGCCCAGGAGCCCGTGCAGCACGGGCATGACGATGCCGAAGCCGAGCAGGAATGGCCCGATGGCGAGGTGCTCGCCGGCCGCAGCATCGTGCTCCTCGCCGGGGGCCTGCTCATCGGCGCCGCGGCAGGCCCGACCAGCATGGCGCGGGTCGAGCCGTTCTTCGTCGCACCCTTCGAGGGCGTCCTGACGCTGTTCCTCCTCGAGATGGGGCTGGTGACCGGGCGGCGGCTCGGCGAGCTCCGCGCCATCGGGCCATTCCTGCTCGGCTTCGGCATCGTCATGCCCGTGCTGCACGGGCTCCTGGGCGTCGCGCTAGGCCCACTCGTCGGGCTCTCGCTGGGCGGGACGACGGTGCTCGCCGTGCTCTTCGCCAGCGCCTCCTACATCGCCGCCACCGCCGCCGTGCGACTCGGGCTGCCCGAGGCGAACCCGAGCCTCTACCTCACCGCCTCCCTCGCCATCACCTTCCCTTTCAACCTGGTCATCGGCATCCCACTCTTCGCCCGCGCGACGCAAGCGCTATGGGGGAGCGGTCCATGAGCCAAGAAGCACGCCACGAGGGATTCGGGCAGCGACACCTGCTCACGGTGATCGCCGAAGGCGTCATCGAGGAGCGATTGCTCGCCGACCTCCGGCGCTGGGGCGTACGCGGCCTCACCACCTCCCGCACCGAAGGCGATCCCTTCGGCTCACGCGTTGCCGACATCGCCGGCGCCTTCGTCCGCATGGAGTGCATCGTGCCGGAAGAGGTCTCGACGCGCGTCCTCGAGGGCCTCGCCGACGCCTACTTCGGCCGCTACAAGGTCATCGCCTACGACCACCCGGTCCGGATCGTGCGCGGGGAGAAGTACACCTGACGCATTCACGGCTGGCGGATGCGGTGGCCCACGAAGCCCCGCGGGTCACCGCCGCCAGATCGACCAGCTCTCGTCCTCCAGGCGGTTCCGATCGTCCGCGCTCCGGCCCGCCTGACGCAGCAGCGCCAGGATCTGGCCGCGGTGGTGAGCATCGTGGACGATGCAGTGCACGAGCAGGTGCGCGGGATGCGACGCGTAGAGGGCCTCGAAGCGCCGCCCCGACTCGACGGCTTCCTGCACCGCATCGCGCATCGCGGCGTCCCCAGCGTCGAACGCCGCCTGGAGCTCGTCAATGCTCGCGACCGCGAGCCAGGTTGGGGCACTCGCGTCGATCACGTCTGGGACCCGCTCCGCATGTGCGAGCGCTACGGCCTCGACCTTCTCGCGGCGGAAGCCGACGATGTCCGCCAGGTGCTGCCCGACGTTGTAGCCCCCGACCCCGTCACCGTGGTTCAGGGCTTGCATGTCGAGCGTCGCCAGCGTCGCGCGATTGACCTCGGCGTTGCGATCGAAGGCCTCGAGGACGAGCCTCAGCTCCTCGGGGTGCGCCATGACAACCTCCTCTGGATTGCTCCGACGTGCGATCGGCGGCCGAGCTCAGTACTCGGGCGGGGCGTACACGTTGAGCGTCACGAGGGCGCCCTGGTCGAACGCGCGGATCTCGTGGGCCTCACCCGCCGCGATGAGCAGGAGATCGCCGGCCTCCAGCGCCATCGTCCGACCGTCGACCGTGGTCTCGCCCGATCCGGACACCACGTAGAGCCACTGATCGCTGGCCGGGTGCCGGTTGTGCGGGCCGCCCGTCACCTGACCCGCGGCGAGCGTCATCGCCGCCGCCTGCGACCGGGCGGTGCCGCCGAACACCCTGAAGGACGCCCCCGCCGCGTCACGCACACGGTACTTGTCCATGCGGCATGGTACGCGAGACTAGATGGGTTGGGACACACAACGTGACAACGTGTCCGGTCCGTGATCGGCTCTGGACCTACCGAATGCGCCCCATTGTGCTCGAGGAAGTCGCCGCGGCAGGCGTCGTGGTCGATGGTCTGGTAGCGGTTGGGGGTGAGGACACCGACGCGACGGGACCGTCGCAGGGTCAGCGCGCACCCGGACGGCGCGCACGGTGCGGACCCGCAAGCAGGCGCCATAGGAAAGGGCCAGGCGATGACGCCTGGCCCACGGAGGTAGGGACCCTGAAGTCGCCGCATCGTCACCGCTCACCACGTCGCACACTCGAAGGTGCAGGGTGGTCGCGGAGTACGGCCGACCGCGTGCCGTCGACTCACCCGACTTCCCGGAAGATCTCGCGCCGCCCGGAGTGAACGAGTGGAGCGAAGCGCCCGTACGCCTCCTGCCACCCCTCGATGTCTCGAATCGTCGCCAGGCTCTCCTCGTACTGCGCGAGGCTCTCCACGCGGCTCTCCAGCACCAGGGTGTAGAAGTCCCCGGTCAAGTCCGCTAGCACGCGGTCGGCGGGATAGCCGGCCTGCTTCAGCGCCTCTTGGCCCTGCTTGAGCAGCTTGATGCCTTCCTTCGCCTTGCCGAACTGCAACTTGAAGACGTCTCGGACAATGATCATGATCGAACTCCCATCCATGCGCTTCCATCGAGAAGGCGTTGGCGAGCGTGTTCATGCATGCTGCACACTCCCTCCCACGACAGGCAATCGCTCGGCCGACACGCAACCTCATCCGTCCGTGGCGACCCGGTTCGGAGTGTGCACGCGTGCGCCTTGGCCACGCGTTGCCTGGACGACGCCCCAGTCTGCCTGGACGACGCCCCGTCGCCCTGCGGCGACCTCACCGCGGCGGCCACGCAGCCGCGACCGAGCGAGGATGCGTCGCCACTGCGGGAGGCATGCGATCGAGCCGGACGGGCGCCCTTCGGCGGCGCCCGGAAACGCCGGTACACGAGCAGGACGCATGGGCGCACCCGACGAGAACAGGGCCGTCATCACCGTCAGCCGTGGCCTCGCCCGATCCGGACACCACGCGGGGCCATGCACGCGTGCGCCGGCCTTGCTCGTCTGGTACCCAAGGTAGTGCCGTTCACGCGCGGCTTGCCAGCGAGTTGACCGTCACGACGTCGCCTCCGCCCAGCTCAGCCATGCAACGTGCGGCAGCGTGCGTCAACTCCATCACCGCGACGACGTTGCCATCGACCTCGCGGAGCCACTGATCGCCCCCGCACCGCCTTCCCCTTGTCGTGGTGGGCCCTGCGGGGCTCGAACCCGCGACCGAGCGATTATGAGTCGCCTGCTCTGACCGACTGAGCTAAGGGCCCGCGCCACGTCGGGACGGACCCATCGTACGTGGCCGGCCGCCGCCGATGTGCTGACGGGCGCCCGCGCCGCGCGTCAGGGCTTGGGCGGCGCGCCCACTCGGTCGTAGAGCTCGGCGAGCGCATCGGCGATGTCGCTCGACTCTTGCTCGCCGTCGGCCCGCGCCCACGCGCGGGCGCCAGCGACCACGTTCTCGAGCTGGCGCGCGAAGTCGTTGCGCAGCGCGATC
>JAWOIL010000162.1:0-34399 GCA_046484635.1 Trueperaceae bacterium | reverse complement strand
GTGCCAGCCAACCAGCAACGGCCGTTGCTGAATCCCCACTAATAAATATAACCAACATACTGCTTGTAAAAACGACCAGCAAGGCCGCGCCAAAGATGCCTAGGGGCGGCTTGCCGAACGACAGCAAGACTTGCAGCGTGCGCGAAGCCGACCGGATGACGTAGGTGGTGCTCATGCTGCACTCCTCGTGCACGGATTGTCGCATCTCCCAACCGACCCCGGGCCGATTCGTCCGGTCGTAGCATGGGGCTCGCCGAATCGCGCAGCGCGAACCCCACCCCCGAAGGAGTCGTCATGCCCTCCCCCTCCCCCGTCATCGTCCCGAGCGAAGTCCGACTCGAGCGTATCGAACACGTCGAAGCCGATGCCGTCGTGGTCAACCTCTTCCGCGGCGTGAACGTGCCAGGCGGCGCCACCGGCGCGCTCGACGCCGCGCTCGGCGGGGCCATCCGCGAGCTCATCGAAGGTGGGGACCTGAAGGGTGATCTCGGCGAGGTCGCCGTGCTGTACCCGCGGGGCGCGGTTCCTGCGCGTCGGGTGCTGGTGGCGGGGCTTGGGCCCTCCGATGGGTTCGGGCTCGAGCAGGTGCGGCGTGCTTCTGCCGCTGCGGCCTCGAAGGCGCGCGCGCTCGGTGCATCCACCTTGGCGACGATCGTGCATGGCGCCGGCGTCGGCGGGCTGGACGTGGCCGAGGCGGCCCAGGCCACCCTCGTAGGCGCGCTGTTGGCAAACTACCGCTTCGCGAGCGCGAAGAAGGGCGCCGACGACGCCCCGCGCATCGAGCACGTCGCGATCGTGGAAGCCGACGGGGCCCGTGTCGACGCCGTGCGCCAAGGCGTCCGCGCTGCCCAAGCCGTGGCACGGGGCGTGGCGCGCGCCCGCGACCTGGTGAACCGCCCCCCGAACGTCGCCAACCCCGCCCACTTGGCCCAAGCGGCGCGCGACATCGCAGCGGAGGTCGGGCTTCGGGTGCAGGTTGGCGATCGCACCTGGGCCGCACGGCACAAGATGGGCGCGTTCCTGGCCGTGGCGCAGGGCTCGGCCAACGAGCCTGCGTTCGTCGAACTCGAGCACAACGCCGGCCGCGACGACCTGCCCACGATCGTCCTCGTCGGCAAGGGCGTGACGTTCGACTCGGGCGGCCTGTCGCTGAAGACGCGCGACGGCATGATGACGATGAAGTCCGACATGGCAGGCGCCGCCGCCGTGCTGGGCACGATGCAGGCCGTGGCCGAACTCGACCTGCCCGTACGCGTCGTCGGGCTGTGCCCGTGCGTGGAGAACATGCCCGACGGCCGCTCCTACCGGCCGGGCGACGTGGTGATCGCCGGCGACGGCACGACCGTCGAGGTGCTCAACACCGACGCCGAAGGCCGACTCGCGCTGGCCGACGCGCTCGCCTACGCCAAGACGTTCTCGCCGGCTGCGGTCGTCGACATCGCCACCTTGACCGGATCGAGCGTCACCGCCCTCGGAGCCGGCGTGGCGTCATCGTTGTTCGCCACCGACCCGACCCTCCGCGCGCGCCTGGAGACGGCTGCGGAGGCATCGGGCGAACGTGTGTGGGCCATGCCGCTCTTCGAGGAGTACCGCAAGACGATCGACTCGAACGTGGCCGACCTGAAGAACACCGGTGGGGCGAGCGGCGGAGTCGGAACGGCGGCCGTCTTCCTGCAGGCGTTCACGGCCTACCCGTGGGCGCACGTGGACATGGCCGGCATGGCGCTGGTCGAGGACGCGAAGGGCAAGACCTACATGACCCCCGGCGCCACCGGGTACGGCGTGCGTCTGCTGGTGGAGTTCCTGCGCGACTGGGCTTGAGACCGGCCGCGTCCTACACTCGGGTCATGCGCGCGACCGTTCCCGACCCAGGACGACCCGACCTCGACGCCGGCCCGGCCGGCTTCGCCACCGCGACTCTGGCAGGCGGCTGTTTCTGGTGCCTCGAAGCCGTCTACGACGAGCTCGAAGGCGTGCACGGGGTGAAGTCCGGCTATGCCGGCGGCCATGTCGAGCATCCCAGCTACGAGCAGGTCTGCACCGGCACTACCGGCCACGCAGAAGTGGTTCGCGTCACCTTCGACCCCGAGGCGATCTCGTACGAGGACCTGCTGCGGGTGTTCTTCTCCATCCACGACCCCACCACCAAGGACCGCCAGGGGAACGATGTCGGCCCGCAGTACCGCTCCGCCATCTACTACCACGACGACGAGCAGCGCCGCGCCGCCGAGGCGGTCATGCGCGAGGTGACGGACGCCGGCATCTACTCCGCGCCGCTGGTGACCGAGCTCGCCCAGGCAGGCCCGTTCTACCCGGCCGCGGCGTACCACGACGACTACTTCGCCAAGAACCCCGGCCAGGGCTACTGCATGGCCGTCATCGCGCCGAAGGTGGCGAAGTTCCGCAAGCAGCACATGAAGCGCCTGAAGCGACGTAGTTGACGCCGGGCGCCGACCTCAGCTCGCCGCCCCGTACCGCTCCAGCAGTCCCAGCAGGGCTACGACGCTACGGTCGAAGTCGGCCACCCGGATGTGCTCGTTCGGGCTGTGCACGCGCGAGCCTGGGTAGCTGCACCCGAGCCCGACGACCGGCACACCGAGGTGCTCGACGAAGGGGTGCATCGGACCCGACCCCGCCACGCCCGGGTAGACGACCGGCTCCTCTCCGTACGCCTCTCGCAGCGCCTCGATGGTAGCGCGCACGAACGGATGATCCGCGTCGGAGCGGGCGGCGAACTCGCTGGTCTCGAGTTCCTCGATCGTCACGTCGTGAAAGCCATGCTCGTCCAAGTGCTCGCGCAGCGCGCGCAGGATGCGCGCGGGGTCTTGGTTCGGCACCAGCCGCAGGTCGAGCTTCGCTCCGGCCTCCGCCGGTAGTACCGTCTTCGAGCCGGGCCCGCCGTAGCCCGCGTGGAAGCCGTTGTAGTTGACGTTCGGCTCGGTCAGGAGGCGCCGCTGGAACGCTGCACCGGTGACGCCCCCCAGGAACCGCTCGACGCCGTACAGCTTCGCCAGTTCCGGCGCCTCGTCCGGGAGCGCCGCCAGGAGTTCCTCTTCGGTGTCCGACAACGGCGCCACGTCGTCGTAGAAGCCCTTCACCAGCACGCGGCCGTCGCGGTCGCGCAGACTGGCGAGGGCGGCCGCCAGGCGGTAGATCGGGTTCTCCACCACCGCACCGAGCGACGAGTGAAGGTCGTAGCCGGCCGTGCGCGCGTGCATCCCGATGCAGAGGATCCCCTTCAAGCCGAAGTAGGTCATCGGGCGGCCGGAAGCCGTCACGCCGCCGAACTCCCACACGCAACCGTCTGCGGCCAGGCGCGCGGCGTGGTCCTGCACGTAGCGCGCCAGGTTCGGGCTGCCGACCTCTTCTTCGCCCTCGATCACGAACTTGGCGCCGAACGGAAGCTCCCCGTGACGCTCGAGGAACCAGCGCAGCGCCGCCAGGCGCGACACCAGTTGCCCCTTGTCGTCGCTCGATCCGCGGCCGTACCAGATGCCGTCCTTCTCGGTCAGCGCGAACGGTTCGACCTCCCACGCATCGAGCGGGTCGGCGGGCTGCACGTCGTAGTGGTTGTAGAACAGGATCGTGGGCCGGCCCTCGGGTGCAGGGCGCTCCGCGAACACCACCGGCGCTCCCTCGGTGGCGTGCAGCTCGACGCCGAACCCGAGTTCTTCCAGCAGTTCCCGCACGACGGAGGCGGCTTCGTCCATGCCGCGCCCCTCGGCGGAGACCGACGGGATGGCCAGCAGGCGTTCCAGGGCGGCACGGGCGTACGATCGAACGGTTCCAGGCAAGTCCATGGCGGCATCGTCGCATGCCGAAGCGTGCGCGTCGACGCCTGCGCGGCCCGGTCCTAGGCCGGCTTCTGCAAGGTCTCAAGGTCACGCGTCCCTGACGACGCTCGCCCGGGCGCGCTACGCTCGGAGGCGACCGTGAGCGATCCCACCCTCCCCGTCACCGAACGTCCCTGGTCGGAGCCCGGCGATCAGGTCTCCGCGGCACTCGGCGTGGACCGGGCGCACGGTCTGAGCGCCGACGAGGTACGGCAACGCCTCGAGGCGTACGGCCCCAACCAACTCCGCGTCACGCCGCCCCGCTCGGCGTGGTCGGTGCTCGTCTCGCAGTTCCGCGGCTTGTTGGTGGTGCTGCTCGCGGGCGCCGCCGTCCTCTCGGCCGCCTTCGGCCAGTGGTCCGAAGCGCTCGCCGTGGCGATCGTGCTGCTTCTCAACGCCGCCATCGGCTTCGTCACGGAGCTGCGGGCGGTTCGGTCGGTCGAGGCGCTGCGCAAGCTCGGCGCCGCCCACGCCACGGTGCGGCGCGACGGCAGGCTGCAGACGGTGGAGGCGGTCGACCTCGTGCCCGGAGACGTGCTGCTGATCGAGGGCGGCGACGTGGTGGCGGCGGACGCCCGCATCGTGCGCGCCAGCCGGTTGCAGGCCGACGAGTCGACCCTTACCGGCGAGTCGATGCCAGTCGAGAAGAGCGCCGAGCCGGTGGCGGAGAACGCCGGTCTGCCGGACCGTCTCTCGATGTTGTACAAGGGCACGGCGGTGTCGCGCGGCTCGGGCGAGGCGTTGGTGGTGGGAACCGGCATGGCCACCGAGCTGGGGCGAATCTCCAAGCTCGTCAGCGAGGCGAAGTCGGAGGCGACCCCGCTGGAAGAGCGGCTCGACGGTCTCGCTCGCAGGCTCGTGTGGGTCACGTTGGCCGTCGCGGTGCTGGTGACCGCGACCGGTCTCGGTTCCGGCAAAAGCTGGCTGGTGCTGCTGCAGACGGCCATCGCGCTAGCGGTGGCAACCGTGCCAGAGGGCCTCCCGATCATCGCCACCTTGACGCTGGCACGTGGCGTGCGTCGCATGGCGGAACGCAACGCTTTGGTGAACCGCCTATCGGCCGTCGAGACGCTCGGAGCGACCAGCATCATCTTCACGGACAAGACCGGCACGCTCACCGAGAACCGTATGAGCGTGCACACCTGGTGGTTGGCGCAGGGCCGCATCCGCCTCGACCCGGCGTCGCCCGACGGCTACAGCATCGGTGGCACCGCCCTCGACGAAGGGGCAGGCGCTGCCATGGCGCATGCGTTGCAGGCCGCAGCGCTGTGCGGCACCGCCGCGCTCGCGCCGGCGCCGGACGACGAGCGGGATCGCGAAACGGTAGCGCCGACACCACCGCCCTCCACCGAAACGGACGACGACGAGACCGCGGACGTCGGAGACCCCATGGAACTCGCGCTGCTGCGCGCGGCGCGCGCACGCGGGTGGGAGCGCGACGAACTGCTCGATAGTTTCCCGGAGATCCGCCAGGAAGCGTTCGATTCCGAGGTGCGCATGATGGCCACGGTGCACCGCATGCCGGACGGGCGTGTATGGCGGCTCGTGAAGGGCGCGCCCGGGGCGGTGGTGAACGCATGTACGCGCGTGCTGGCTGGGAACGATGGCATGACCGAAGCGCTCGACGACGACGATCGCGAGCGTTGGCTCGAGCGCAACCGGCGCCTCGCCGCCGAGGGCTTGCGCGTGCTCGCGCTGGCCGAGCACGTCGGCGGTGATCCCAACGACCCACCGTACGAAGACCTCACCCTCATCGGCATGGTCGGCCTGTCCGACCCGCCCCGCGAGGACGTCAAGAGCGCCATCGCCGCCTGCCAGTCGGCGGGCATCCGCGTGGTGATGGTGACGGGCGACCAGCCGGTCACCGCGCGCAACATCTCCGCCGCCGTCGGCATGACGGGCGGCGACAGCGAGGTGGTCACCGGCGTCGTCATGGACGAGCTGTTCGACGCCGGCCAGGAAGGGCGCGAACGCCTGGCGAACACCGACATCGTCGCCCGAGTGAGCCCCGAGCAGAAGCTGCGGTTGATCGAGCTGCACCAGGATCGCGGCGCGATCGTGGCCATGACCGGTGACGGCGTGAACGACGCGCCTGCCCTGCGGCGCGCCGACATCGGGGTGGCCATGGGACGTCGCGGCACGGAGGTCGCCCGCGAGGCGGCCGACATGGTGCTCAAGGACGACGCCTTCGCCACCATCGTGGCGGCGGTGCGCGAGGGGCGCGTCATCTTCGAGAACATCCGCGCCTTCGTGCTCTACCTGCTGTCCTGCAACGTGAGCGAGATCCTGGTGATCGGCCTGGCGGCCGCGGTGGGGTACCCGCTGCCCCTGCTGCCGCTGCAGATCCTGTTCCTGAACCTCGTGACGGACGTCTTCCCGGCCCTGGCGCTGGGCGCCGGCGAAGGCGACGCGAACATCCTTGGCCGCCCGCCGCGCGACCCGCGCGAGCCGATCTTGGCGGCGCGCCACTGGCGCACCATCGGCGGCTACGCCGTGCTGCTGACGGCCTCGGTGCTCGGGGCGTTCGTCCTGGCACTCGAGGTGTTCGACATGCCGCCGGAAGTAGCCGTGACCGTGTCGTTCCTGAGCCTGGCGCTGGCCCAGATCTGGCACGTGGCGAACATGCGCGAGCCCGGCACGCCGCTCTTGCGTAACGAGATCACGCGCAACCCGTTCGTGTGGGCCGCGACGATCGGGTGCACCCTGTTGGTGCTGCTGGTGGTGTTCGTCCCGCCGCTCCGGTCGGTCTTGAACGTGGTCGTGCTCGACGCACGCGGCTGGGCGCTGACCATCGGCGCCGCCGCGCTCCCGACGGTCCTGGGTCAGATCGGGAAGGCGCTGGGGCTCGGCAAGATCGCCTGAGTCATCGACGGCACCGCGCGCCAGCGCGCACGAAAACCGCCGCGGGATACGAACGGGCGCATCCCGGTGCGGCTCGGCGCGCTGGCCCGGCCCGCTGCCCGAACTAGCGGCCGGTGCGGACGAAGTGGATCAGATGATTGTCGAGGTCGACGCCGTCGACCTTCCAGCCGGCCGAGATCCAGGCCAGCGCTTGCGAGTGCGACTCGGTGTTCGCCCACCACGCACGATGGTCGTACGCCGACTTCGGAAGCTCGGCACCCATCACGGTGGTGATCTCGTCGAAGCTCATCTCGTACGTTTTGGTGTCCTTCGGAACCCCGGCCAGGTGCCGGTGCAACGGCGCGTAGCGGCTGCTGGCCGAGAGGGTCGGCGGTGCCTCGCCCGCGGGACGACGGCGACGGCCACGCTGCGGGGCAGCTTCTTCTTGCAGCGTTGCGCCGGCCATCCAAGCCCCTACCACGCGGTAGAAGTCACCTACACGCTCTTCGGGGATGAGGACGATTACTTCGGTCAATGCCATGGGGACGCTCCGATCCGGGGGAATATGAGTCGAAACCAATTGTACACCCTTGGAGATGGTAGAGCAAACCGGGATCCGTGCAGTACCTGTAGGTATCCTTCCGTCTGGAATCGGTACCGAGCCGAACCACCGTGCTCGTTTTGCCTGGTGATATGCCAACCTCGTGCGTTGACGCAGTTCCAACGGAACCGAGCCCGCACCACATGGCGGTTCGCGTCCGCCGCCGATTGCCTCCTGGCGGTCTCCGGAGCACGTGGTAGCGTGCTGCACACGACGTCGACCACCGTGCCCGCATCGGCGCCGCGGCGACGAGCGACCGGGAGGCATCCGTGGACGTAGGACTAGGGAACAAACGCGCGTTGGTGCTCGCCGCCACCAGCGGATTGGGGCGCGCGACCGCCGCCGCCTTGGCAGCCGACGGCGCGCACGTCGCGCTGTGCGGGCGCGACGCGGCGAGGGCGGCCGCCACCGCCGCCGCCATCGCGCGCGAAACGGGCGCGGCCCGCGTCGTCGGATTCGGCGCCGACGTGCGCGATGCCGACGATGTCACCCGCTTGGTCGCCGACACCGTCGATGCGCTCGGGGGGCTCGACGTGCTGGTTCTGAACGCCGGCGGACCGCCCTCCGGCGGCTTCGAAGCGCTGGACGACGACGCGTGGGATGCCGCCTACGCCCTCACGCTGATGAGCGTGGTGCGTACCATCCGCGTCGCCCTTCCCCACCTGCGGCAAGCGGGCGGCGGCGCCATCCTGGCGCTGGCGTCCTCGAGCGTGAAACGGCCCATCCCCAACCTCACGCTATCGAACGCGTTCCGGCCGGCGGTGCAGGCGTTGTGCAAGGACCTCGCCACCAGCCTCGCCCCGGACGGCATCCGGGTCAACGTGCTGTCGCCCGGGCGCATCGCGACCGACCGCACCAACGAGCTCGACGAGACCCGTGCCGCCAAGCAAGGCGTCGACGTGGAGACGATCCGCGACGCCTCACGCCGCACCATCCCGCTGGGGCGCTACGGGCGCGTCGAGGAGTTCGGTCGCGTCGCCGCCTTCCTGGTAAGCGACGCCGCCTCGTACGTCACCGGCCAGAGCCTGCTGGTGGACGGCGGGTTGGTGACGTCGCTGTAACCGGCGGCGCGGCGCTGCCCCACCGGAACGTCGACGACCGCGACGGATCACTTGCCGTCGCGGTCGTCGTTCCTGGCGTTGCGGCTCAACCCGCCGTGATGGCGATCTTGCGGCTCTTCGCTTCGGCTACCTTGGGCATCGTCAGCGTGAGGAGACCCTGGTCGACGCGGGCCTGGATGTTGTCGACGTCGACGCCGGACGGAACCGTCACGGTGCGGGTGAACTCGCCACGCGGGATCCCCTGTAGCCAGTAGCGGCGCTGGTCGTCTTCGGGTACTTCGGCGACGCTACCGCGGATGGTGAGCTGCCGCCCTTCGAGACTCACGTCGAGCTGATCGGCGCGCACACCGGGAACCGCCATCTCGAGCACGACGTTCTCCGCTGTCTCGTACAAGTCGACCGGGTAGAACTGCGTGCCGTCGAGGCGACCGGCGTCGAGCATCCCGAGGGGTTGCTGGAGCAACTGCTCGACTTCCTGGAACAGGTTGCCGAAGCTCGTCGGCGTCCCGAGGCTGTACCGGCTGGTCTGGCGCGGCCGCGTGGTCAGGGTACGTGCAACTGCCATGATGACCTCCTTCGATGGTGAAGCGTCGGGGACGACCGCGGTTGTCATGACCATCGGTCGCCGCTAACTCACTACATAAAACTTGAGCGTGGTCTTGTCAAGTCCTCTGCGCACACTCGCGCCATACGTGCGCAGGCCCTACGTGCCCGCGCCACGCAGGGCAACACCAGAAGGGCGACCCGAGAAGCCCGACCCACGAAGACGCGGGCCGCTACGAGAGCGGCCCGCGCGAGAGCGTTCGGATCTTAGCGCGCGCGCCAGACGGGTGCGCGATGGGTCAGAAGAAGGCGTTCCGGATGGAGCCGATGAGGATCAACAGCACCCCGACGCCCGCCAGCAACGTCAGCGAGCGCGACACCAGCATGATGCGCTGGGCGCCGAGCAGCCATTCGAACAGGTAGTCGTGGCCGCCCTCGTCGTTGAGCCACCGCGCCAGCATCGTGAGCGGGCACTTGCGGCCGAATCCGGCGTACACCGTCGCTTCTATGGCAACGGCCACCAGCGCCCACACCATCAGCGCGTCGCGTTGCCCCGTGATGCCGCAGTAGATCAGGTAGCCGGCTGCGAGGGCGAAGACGACGACGGCGAGGCTATGGAACGCCTTGACGAAGACACGCCAGAACTCCGTGACCACGGTCTTGCGTGGTCGCGGCAGGTGCCATGGCGGGGTCGTGGGGTCGAGGTTCATCGTTACTCCGTCCATGGCGGCGGTATCGGGAGGGTTGGGGGCGCCGCCTCGCGACGGCGAACCGGGGGAGGCGGCGCCTCGGTCCATGCTTCAAGCCGCCTGATGGCGATGCTGCTGGACGTTGCCTTCGTGCATCACGGCCCACAGCGAGGCCACGATCACGACGGCCCCGAGGATCCAAGCGTTGGTACGTGCGATACCGACGTACCCCCAAAGCCAGGGCGACACGAAGAGGAAGGCGCCCAGAAGGGCCCCGACCCACTCGGCGGTGCGCGCCACATCGGCGAACATGGCCCATACGGCCACGGCGACGACGAGCACGCCGATCACCCAGGCGATCCATGCGGGGCTCCCCGAGAACCCGAGGATCCACGGCGATAGGAAGAGCCACGCGCCCGCCAGGATGTTCACGCCTTCTTGCCAGCGTTGCACGGCCATACCTACCTCCCTTCGGCCTCACGTCAGTGGCGTCGATCGAAGGTCCTCGTCGGGCCGATCGTCATCCGCTCCAAGCTACACGAGGCCACTGCACATCATAGACCGTCCATTCATACCTGTCGATGAGAGGGGTTGCCTCACCGACGTAGCGAACGCTCGCCTCCGACGACGCGCTCCACGCCTTCCAGGAACGGGCTCGGCGCGCCCACGTACGTCACGACCAGGCGTTCCCGCGCGCGCGTGCAGGCCACGTACAGCAGGTTGCGTTCGCGCTCGAGCATGGCCTCCTTGGCCGCGTCGTCGGGTTGCGCGCGCAGCACTTCGTCGCGCGGCAACGAACCGGCCTCCACGCCGACGATCGCCACCGCCCGGAACTCGAGGCCTTTGGCGCGGTGCATGCTGCCGATCGCCAAGCCGCCGTCGCGCGCAGGCGCCTCGTCGTCCAACGCAAGGACCGGCACCCCGGCGAGCTCGGCCGCCGCCACCGCGCGTGCCCGGAGCTGCTGGTTGGTGCGAGCGAACAGCGCGATGTCGCTCGGGGCCAGACCCGCGGCGAGCCAGCGCTCGATCCGTTCCGCCAACCAGAACGCCTCCTCGGAAGGCTCCGCGAATCCGCGCACCTCGGGGCGGGGGCCGGCTAGCAGGCTCACCGCAACGCGCGACTCCTCTTCCCCGTCCTCGCCCGCCAGCGTTCGCGGCAGCAACGCGTCGGCGTAGCGCCGGATCTGCTCCGTGGTGCGGTAGTTGACGCGCAGCACGCTCGACCTGCCAACGAGCTCGATGCCGTTCGCGCGGAAGGTGGTCTTCGCCTGGTAGATGCGTTGCCCCGCGTCACCGGTGAGGAAGAGGTCACCTGGGCCCTCCTTCGCGAGTGCCCGCACCAGCTGCAGCTCGGCCGGTCCTAGGTCTTGCACCTCGTCGGCGACGACGTGATCGAACGGCGGCGCGGAGCCGGATGCCGCCAGGTGCCTACGGGCGGCGTGGCAGACGCCTGACCACGTCGCCGCACCGTCGGCCCCGAGCTCGGCCACCAGCGGACCGAACACCTGCCACGCTTGCGCCCTCGCGCGCGCGGGCAACGGCGTACCGCGACCCGCCCGTGACGCTCTCAGGTAGCCGGCGAGGTCCTGGATCCCTTGCGCGTCCACCACGTCCGTGAACTCGGCTCGGAGGAACGAGGACCCGAACGACGGCTCGAACGTGGGCTCGAACGACGGCTCGGACGAGGGCTCGGACGAGGGCTCGAGCCCGACACCGTCCGACGCCGCGTTGCGTGCGTGCCGTTCGATGCGCGCCGATAGGTCCGCGTCGGTTAGCGGCTGGACCGGCCGTTCGCGGCCCTGGTCCAGCAGGCGCTTGGCGAACCGATGCAGGTTCTCGACCGTCACGCGCAGGCGCTCGGGCGTGCCGGGCTCGAGAAGCAGGTCGAGGTGGCGCTCGAGACGCGCGGCCAGGGTACGGCTGTACGTCGTAAGCAGCACGTCGACTTCGGGGTTCGCGCGCACCAGCCACGCCGCGCGGTGCAGCGCCACCACCGTCTTCCCCGTCCCTGCGCCGCCGGTGACCTTGGCCGGGCCGCCGTAGCGGAGCTCGACGGCGCGGCGCTGACTCGGGTGCAGGAACACCGCCCAGGTCTCCATCGGTGCGTCGAGCGCGAGTCGGAGCTCGTCGTCACCGACCACGAGGCGGAACCGACGCATGGCGTCGGGGTGAGTGACCGGGTCCGCGGTGGGCGGCGCCGGTTCGGGAGTCGGCAGCAGCTCGCCGTCGGCCAGACGCAGCAGGTTCTCGACCGCCTCCTCGGGCAGGCGGTCCACCAGCGTGAAGAGCCCCGACTCGCCCGCCGCCCGCACCGCCCCGAGCCAACGCTCCGGCACACCGAGCGCCATCAAGTACTCCGGTTCGAAGCGCTCGAACAGCGCCGGTTCGGTCACGCGCTGCTGCTCGATGATGCGCACGACCTCCTCGACCCGCTCCTCGACCTCCACGATCTGCAGCGCACCCGACTTGGGGTTGGGCACGAACTGCCGGTTCTCGGCCCACTGGTAGGCGCGGTCGTGATGGCCGGCGTAGCACAGCAGCGTCGTGCCGCCGTGCTTGTAGACGATGCAGCGGAGGTCGCGGTCGATGCGCCACGACCACAGGTTCTTGTCGCGGCACTTGTCGAGCCGATGGAGCTGGCGGCTGGGGTGATCGGGCGCGAGGGCGAAGTCGAACACCGCCGCCTTGACGCGTTCCCGGTCTTGCGGGTCGAGCGCCTCGAGGCTCTTCGGGAACGTCACGGCGATGCCGAAGGTCACCGGGCGCCGCCTCCCGGCGCACCGAGCGCGGTTAGGACGGTGTCGACCGCTGCCGGATCGGTGGGGTCGACCGTCAGCACCTGAGTGCCGCCGTCGCGTCCCCGAGCCTCGTCCCGCGCGGCGTCCGCCACCTCGTCGGGAACGCCGGTCGCGAGCACCAGCAGGCGGCCGGACGAAGCTCCGGACGTCGCGCTCACGGTCGCAGCGAGCACGGTCGCCGCGCCCACGGTCGCCGCGTCTACGACGGCCGCGCCATCGTCCCCTTCCCACCCCAGGATCACCTGATGATCCGTGAGCCTGCCACGCACCAGCAACTCGGATCCCACCAGGTCCAGGCTCGGCGGCGGGGCGCCCGCCTGGCGCAACCCCGAGACCAGATCCGCCCAAGCGGGATCGATGGTCTCGACGAGGAACGCCGCCATCTCCCAGTCCTCGGCCGCCCTGTCGACGGTCTCGCCGGGGCCCGTTCCCACGTCGCCCGCCCGATGCGCCGTCTCGCTCGAACCCAGCGGCCGAGCGTCCGCGAACGCGCGTGCCACGACCGCCTCGATCTCACGCGGGTACAAGGCAGGCTCGGCTCGAGATTCGTCGTGCGACGGCGGCGGGGGCGCGGGGTACTCCGCCAACACGGGGTCGTAGTCCACGACCTCGGCGTCGACACCGGCGGCGGCCAGACCAGGTCGGATCACGTCCAGCAGCCCCGCGCGCTCGCTCGAGGCGGTGAGGAACAACCGGTCACGGGCGCGCGTGAGCGCGACGTACGCCAGGCGCTTCGCTTCGGCCTCGTCGCGCTCGGCTTGCTCGGCCCGCAGGATGGTGAAGAGCGCGGGGTCTTCGTTCTCGCCGTCGTCGTCCTGGAGACGGAGCGCCACCCCGAGCCCACGCCGGAACGCGTGGCGTCCGCGCATGCCGTTCGCGCGGCGGGTGAGGTCGGCGACCACCACCACGGGCCACTCGAGCCCCTTGCTGCCATGGATCGTGAGCAACGTGACGGCGTCGTCGGCCCGCAACAGCGGCCTCGGCACCTCGACCCCGGCGCGGTCGATGCGCCGCAAGCGCCGGGTGACACTGAACACGTCGCCAAGACCGTCTTCCAACGAGCGCACGATCTCGACGAAACCGGTCAGGTCGGCCAGCCTGCGCTCGGCCCCGGGAAGCCCTGAGATGGCGGCCGCGTACCCCGTCAGGCGATCGGCGAGTTGCAGCAACGCGGACGGCGCCGCCTCCGCTCGCGCCTCGAGGATCCGGGCGAGCACGCGCACCGGACCGATGAGCGGCAGCGGCAGCGTGTCGGCCGCGGCCAACGCCTCCCACCACGGCGGGAACTTCCTTCGGCGCCGCTCCTGGTCGGGTCGGGGCAGCCAATCCATGCCCTGCGCGAAGCGGTAGAGCGTGGGGTCGTCGACCGCGAAGTACGGGCTGCGCAGCACCGCCACCAGCGCCAGGTCGTCGAACGGATCGGCCAGGAACCGCAGTAGCGCGTAGGCGTCCTTCGCCTCGCGCGTCGCCAACAGGTTGCCGCCGCCGCTGTGCACCGCCGGCACGCCCATGGCGGGCAGCACCTCGCCGTACACCGCCAGCGGTTGCCACGAACGCGTCAGCACCGCGACGTCGCCCGGGCGGACGGGCCGCGTGGCGCCCGTCTCCTTGTCGTGCACCGGCGTACCGTCGTCGAGCATCGCCCGCAGCCGCTCGGCCACGATGCGCGCCTCGGCCACCAACCGCTGCCCGCGTTGCGGACCGCCCCGCAGCAGGTGCAGGGTGACGTGCGGCCCGGGATGGGGCGCGTCGCGCCGGTACGCCTCGAGGTCCTGATGCAGGTCCGCCAGCACCGGCGCGAAGACCCGGTTCAGGCAGGTCGTGAGGTCGTCGTGCGCGCGGAAGCTCTCGCTCATGCGAACTTCCTGCCCGCCCTGGTCCAGGATGCGCCGCCGGAAGCGCCGGAACACCTCGACGTCTGCCCGTCGGAACCCGTAGATGCCCTGTTTCTCGTCGCCCACCACGGTGATCGTCATGCCGCCGGCGAGCCGCTCGAGAAGCTGCTCCTGCACCGGGTTGGTGTCCTGGAACTCGTCGACCAACAGGGCACTCCAGCGCGCCTGGTAATGCTCGCGCACCGCCGGTTCGTCCAGCGCTTCGAGCGCGTGGGCTTCCAAGTCGGCGAAGTCGAGCACGCGGCGCCGGCGCTTGTCCGCTGCCAACGCCGCCCGCACCTGCCGGAACGCGCGCTCGAGCTCGGGCAGCACGCCAGCGAGCCGGACGTCGACCGGGCCAAGAGCCAACTCGACGCGGCCGTCCTTACGGGCCGCCTTGACGCTTTCCCGCAGCGTCCTGAGCGCGTCCTTCACCTCGGCCAGGTTTCCCTCGGTCCAGTTCCGGACGCTGCCGACGTTCACCTTCAGTCCGCTCAGGACGTCGAAGGCCTGGGTGAGCGCTTCGAGGTCATCGGCGCTGGCGACGTCGTGCGACACCGCGTCCAGGCGCGCCAGCGCCTCGGCCGCCGCGGCCCGGTGCGCCTCCTCCTTGTCGCCGTCCGCGCCTCGGGAGCTCCGCACCACCGCCACGGCTGCCTGCCACGCGTCGCTGCCGCGGACGTCGGCCAGCGCGCGCTGTCGGATCCGGGCGACCAGGGCCGGCCACTGCTCGGGGCCGACCTCGAACGCGGCCTCCGCCTCGACGGGGTCGTCGACCAACGCGATGAGCGCGGCGCGAACGTCCTGGTACGGCAGGTCCCGGAACAGCGAAGGCGGCAGCGTCGCGAGGGCCTCCTCGAGCCGCTCGGCGCGCCAGATGCTGCCCTCGAGCTCGTCCAGCACCGCGAAGTCGGCCGGAACGCCGGCCGCATCGGGATGATCGCGGCAGATGCGGGCGGCGAGCGCGTGGATGGTGCCGATCTGCGCCGCCTCGATCTCCACCTGCGCTTCGGGCCGGTCGGTGAGCTCCTCCGCGATCAGCGCGCGGATGCGCGCGCGCAGCTCGGCCGCCGCCTTCTCGGTGAAGGTCGCGGCCACGACCTGAAGGGGGTTCAGGCCCTGGCGCAAGTGGTGCAGGTAGCGGTGCGCCAGCATGTGCGTCTTGCCGGTGCCGGCCCCGGCCACCACCGCCACGCTGGTGGGGCAGGTAGCGGCGCGCTCTTGGTCGGGGCGAAGGCCGCTCATCGGCTCGCCTCGTCGTTCGCGTCACTAGGGTCGCTCGCCCTGGCGCCCGCACCGTTCGACGCGCCCGGTTCGACGCCGGACCCGCTCGGATGCTCCCGCGCCCACGCCCGGTCCTCTTCTTGCGCGCGCATCCGTTCGGTGCGCGGCCCGGTGCGGCACACCAGGTCGAGTTGGCAGTAGCCGCACGCCGCGCGGTCGACGTCGGGTAGCACCGGGTACGTGCCGCTTCGCAGCATCAGCCACATCCGCGCCGCGAAGCGCTCGAGCGCGGCGTCCAGCTCGTCGTCGACGCTGACCTCGTCGATGACCGCGGCCTTGGTGAGCGAGTAGTACTGCGCGGCGGCCACCGTCTCGTCACGGAACAACGCAGGCGCCGCCGCCTGCTGGTACAGCGGCAACTGGACGTCGAGCGTCGCCTTGCCTGCGTCGTCTTGCGCGCCCTTCGGCTTGCTGCCGCTGGTCTTGTAGTCGATCAGGACGATGCCGTCGGGACGGCGATCGATCCGGTCGATACGCCCCGTCACCTCGAAACCCTTCCACGTCACTTGCGGCCCTCCGCGGCGCCCGAACAGCGACTCGAGCGCGAAGACCTCTGCGCCCTCCGGCAGGAAGCTCTCGGCCCGGATCACCCGCCGCAGTTGCCGAACATGCTCCTCCCTGCGCGCCTCCCAGTTCGGTGTGTAGGTGGCGCCCACCTCCGTCTCGGCCCGGCCGAAGGCGCCTTCGAGCGCGGCGAGGGCAGCGTCGCGGAACGCCGCGCGAGCGCCGTAGGGCGCGCCTGCATCGTCGGGCGCAACCACACCGTCAGGCGCAACCGTGCGCCGCACCTCGGCACGCGCCGCCTGCAAGGCGTACTCCAAGGCGACGTGGTAGAGGCTCCCACGCAGCAGCGGGGTGAGCTCGTCTTCCGCCTCCTCGGGCTCCTGCAGCTTCCATGGAACCGACCCGAGCCAGCGGAAGCCGCATTGGCCGAGGCTCACCAGTTGCGTGGCGCTGAACCGGAACGCGTTCGTGTCGAACGGCTCACCTACGACGCCGTCGTACTCGTCGGGCGGTTGCGCGCTCTCGCGCCGCGCTTCGACCTCGCGCGCGTGCACGGCGGCCGCGATGGCCGGGTCGGACCCGTCACGTGTGCCGCTCAGGAGGCGCGCCCGGCGGACTTCCTCGAGGCTCGCAGGTGCCTTGCGCGGCGCGTCCTGCGGGCGGATGCCCAACGCGGCGAAGTACGGGCTGGGGATCAGCGACGCTCGCTGGAGCGCCTCCGGATAGGTGAGCGTGAGGCGCTCGCGCGTGGCGCGCACCACCGCTTCGAACGCCGCTGCCTCCCGCTGGGCGGCCTCTACCGCGCTCTCCAGCGGAAGCCCGATCGCCGCCGCGGCAGCGCGCTCGTGGAAGTCGAGCACGGCGTCCTCGCTCACGCGCGCTGGGAAGACGCCCTCGGCCGCCCCCAGTACGTAGACGTGCCGGTACCTGCCGCCCAGCAGCGCCAGCGGCGTGTGCACCGCCACCGCGTCGCCGTGGCCCGTTGCGCGGGCGCGGCGCTGGACGTGCTCCAGACGCAGCACGTCGCCCGCCTCGTCGATGAACGTTGCCAGTGGAACCGGCCCTTCGTCGGTGCCGCCGCCCGGTGCCGTCAGCGTGCCGACCACGATGCGCATCCGCAGCAGCGCCGCCTGCTCGGCGAGCGCGCTTGCGCGCTCCACCACCCCGAACGCTTCCCAGGTGGCGAACAGCCGCTCGGCGTGCGCGGCCCGGGTCGCGCTGCGTGGCCAGTCGAGGTGATCGGCCCGCGCGTCGACCGCTCGCCACGCGGCCAAGCCCCGCGGATGCTTGGCGCGGGCCTCGACCCACGCCTGCGGCGCGAAGCCGCCGGTGAGCGGGTGTGCCAGCACGCGGGACGTCTCCTCGAACGGCAGGCCGAACCCCACCGCCTGCAGCAACGCGAGCGTCCAGGCGCCCGCTTGGGTACGCGCCAGCGGCGTGCCGATGCTGACGTGAAGGGGAACGCCGTACTCCCACGCCACCGCCTCGAGATGCGGTCCGTACGCCTGTGCGTCGCGAACCACCACCGCGATGTCGCCGGCCGCCTCGCCGGCCAGCAAGAGGCGCTTCACCTCGGTCAGCACGAAGCGCACCTCGGCGTCCTGCGACGGGAAGTGGTAGCCATTGGCGCCGCCGGGAAGCGCAGCCGCTTTGGCCGCGAACCACACCGGCGCCGTGGACAGGGCATCGTCGTTCGAACGCTCCAACCTCCAACCGAGCGCAGACAAGCGCTCGGCGGCCTGGCGGCTGGGGGCATACGGCGCGTCCGGGCCAGCCGGAACGATGACGACGCTGCCCGCTGCTGCAACGGCGTCGAGGAACGCGACCACGTCCCGGTCGAGGCGCGTGTAGCCGACCACGTGGACCTGCCGCCGTTCGACGTCGGCGCCGGACCGAACCGCGCGAGCGACGGCCCACGAGACCTCGGCCGGATCCACCAGCGCGCTGGCCGCGAGCACCTCACGGTACGCGCGCGCCAACGCCACCACCTGCCGCAGCCGCGGCGTGCTCGGCTCGGCCTCCATCTCGTCGATGCCGGCACGCAGCGCCTCGCGCACGCTGCCTTCGACGGCGCGAGCGATGCCGTCGACGTCGACGGTGGCGCCGTCGCCGTCGAGCGCAGAAGCGGCGTGCGCATCGCCGGCGCGCGCGCTCCGGTCTCGCGCACCGTCGCCGTCGCCGCCGCTGCGCCACACGCGCGCCACGGCGTATCGCATGGCCCGCCGCTGGGCCAGCCCCGAAGCCCGCTGCCGCTTGGTGGAGCGAAGCAGTTGCTCCGCCAGCAGTTCGAGCGACACCCAGGGAACGCCATGCGCCGCGGCGGCACGGCGGTTGGGCGTGACGACGAACGCGCCGGGCGCACGTGGCGCCTGGAAGACGGCGTCGTCATCGACGGCGAGGACGACCGTGCGGCCGGCCGTTTCCCCCGACCCGGACTGGCGATTCTTTGGCACCCGGCCACGCTCCCCCGCGAGACGAACGATCCGGGGTCCTGGC
Organism: Trueperaceae bacterium; assembly: GCA_046484635.1. Classification (GTDB taxonomy): domain Bacteria; phylum Deinococcota; class Deinococci; order Deinococcales; family Trueperaceae; genus CAZACZ01. Next base: position 15,875 of record JAWOIL010000162.1, on the reverse strand, counting down.
CGGCGTTTCGGCACGCGTACGACGCGCGTTCGGCACGAGCCCCGGGGCGACGATGAACGGGGTCCAGGGTACCGCACCGCGTGATGCGGCACGGGATGCGATCGGCTTCAACCGTGCGGCGGCCCTCCGCCCTCAGGCGCCCCTAACGCACGTCGGTCGGCAACTTCAGCGGCCCGAGCCCCTCGAACACCGTCCCCTGCTCGGCGCCCTCCTGGTACGGCGGGAAGCGCATGCCTGCGTCGCGCAGCTGCTTCCAGCTCTGCACCAGGCCCATCGTTCCGGCCTCGCGCACGCTCCGCACGCGCCCCAAGTCGATGCGGACGGTGAAGAACGTCTCCCCTTCGCCCGCCTGGTGCAAGACGGTGCCCTCCGGATCGACAACCAGCGAGCGACCGCCGCCCCACGGACCGACGCCGTTCACGTCCACGAAGTAGACCTGGTTGGTGATGGCGTGGGCGCGGCTCAGCACCAGCTCCAGCTCGCGGTCTTGGGTGGGCGTCATGGTGGGGTGCAGGATCACCTCGGCCCCCATCCACGCCAGGGTGCGGATCGTCTCGGGGAACCACATGTCGTAGCAGATCGACAACCCGAAGCGGCCGACGCCCGGGACGTCGAACACGACGTACTCGTCGCCGGGCGTCGTGTCCGCCTCGAACGGGTACCACGGGAACATCTTGCGGTAGCGCGCGACGATCTCGCCCTCCGGCGAGATCGCGATGGCGGTGTTGTAGAGCCGCTCGCCGTCGGTCTCGTAGAGCGAGCCCGGCACCAGCCACCTTCCCTCGCGCTTGGCGAGAGCACAAAGCCGGTCGGTGAGCGGACCGGGGATGGGGCCCTTCACGCGCGCCAACTCCTCCGCGGTCGGCAGCCGGTCGAACTGCACCAAGCCGGAAGGCGCCAGTTCGTGGAACACCAGCATCCCGACCCAAGGGAAGTTGCGCGTGACGCGCCGGGTGATCGCGGCGATCTTGTCGTAGGTGGCGTCCGCGTCCCACGGCACCACGGCCATCTGCACGCCGGCGATCCCGAACGGTCTCGTCATCCTCGTCTACTCCTCGTCTACGGCGCGGCGCGTTGCGGCGCGCACGGCGAACTAGCGGTACTCACGCGGGTCGAACACGTCACGTAACGCGTCGCCCACTAGGTTGAAGGCCAATACCGTCACGAAGATCGCGAGACCGGGGAAGGTGCTCGCCCACCAGGCCGTGCGCAGGAGCGCCCGGCCGTCCTCGATCATCAAGCCCCAGTCGGCCGCCGGCGGCTGCGTGCCGAGGCCCAGGAACGCCAACCCGGTCGTCGCCAGGATGACCGTGCCGACGTCGAGCGACGCCTGCACCAACACCGGCGTGACGGCGTTCGGCAGGATGTGGCGCAGCGTGATGGCGGGTGTGTGCGCGCCCATCGCGCGCGCCGCCTCGACGAACGCCTGCTCGCGCAGCGAGCGCGCCACGCCGCGCACCAGACGCGTGTACCACGGCCACCACGACACCGCCAGGGCGATCACGGCGTTGGTGAGCGACGGTCCCATCAGCGCGACGATCGCCATCGCCAGCAGCAGCGACGGGAAGGCCAGGAACAGGTCGGAGACGCGCATCACCACCTCGTCGACCCACCCTCCCAACAAGCCGGCGACGGCGCCGAGCGGCGCGCCGATGCCGACGGCCAGCAGCACCACGATCAGCGAGGCGCTCAGCGCCGGCCGGGCGCCGTAGATCACGCGGCTCAGGACGTCGCGGCCTAGGCGGTCCGTTCCCAGCACGTACTCCTGGGACGGCGCCTGCATGCGCGTCGCCACGTTGGAGCGGCCGCGGCCGTCGTCCGGGTACGGCGCCAAGAGTGGCGCGAACACCGCAACCACCACCAGCAGGGCGATGACGAACAAGCCGAACAACGCCAACGGATCGCGCCGCAGTACCGACCAGACGCGACGCCAAGCCCAGCCGCCACCCGAGGCGGCGGCCCCGGGGTCGAGGTCGTTTGCCACGCCATCGTCCTGCGGGCCGCGGCTGCCCATGATCATCCGACGCAGCGCCATGCCTTCACCTCACCCGACCCGCACGCGCGGGTCGATGAGCGCCTGCACCACGTCGACCAGGAGGTTCACCAGGACGTAGCCGCCGGCACCGAAGAGCGTCATGCCGAGGATGGCGGGGTAGTCGAGGTTCAGGAACGACCGCACGGTGAACGACCCGAGGCCGGGCCAGTTGTAGATCACCTCGACGTAGAAAGCGCCCGTCAGCAAGAACGCCATGGTGAGGCCGATGACCGTGAGCGTCGGGCCGATGGCGTTGCGTAACGCCAGTCGCGCGTGGATGCGCCCCTCGGACACGCCGTACGCGCGGGCGGTGCGGATGTAGTCCTGCGACAGCACCTCCAGCATGGCGGCGCGCGTCATGCGCGTCACCAGGCCGATGGGGTACGCCGCCAAGGTCACCGCGGGCAGCACCATGTGAAGGAAGGCGTCCTTCAGCGCCGCGCCGTTGCGGGTCACCAGCGCGTCGACCAGGTAGAAGCCGGTGACGGTGTCGAGCGGGCTGACGAAGCGCAGGCCGGCGTCGACACGTCCCGCCACCGGAAACCAGCCGAGTGCGTGCACGAACAAGAGTTGTAGCAGCAGCCCCAGCCAGAAGGCCGGCATCGACACGCCGATCACGGTGGCGACGCGCACCACCCCCTCGCCCCAGCGTCCCCGCAAGCGCGTCGAGAGGACGCCGAGCGGAACGCCGAGCAGCACGGCGATGGCCATGGCGGCGAACAGCAGTTCCAGGGTGGCGGCCAAGCGCGATCCGAGCTCGAGCGTGACGGGCCGCTTGGTCGCGAGCGACACGCCCATGTCGCCGCCTGCGAGCGCCGTCATGTAGCGCAGGTACTGCTCGACGAGCGGCCGGTCGAACCCGAAGCGCTCGTTGATCGCCTCGATCTCCGCCGGTCGCGCGCGCGGACCGAGGTAGAGCGCTGCCGGCTCCGACGGGATGGCGCGCGTCAGTACGAACACCATCGTCGCGACGCCGAATAGCACCAGCGCCGAGAGCAGCAACCTGCGGGTGACGAAGCTCAGAACCTGCATCACGGGTACGGCGGGGCGCCCCGAGCGGCTCGGCCGACGGGGCGCCCACGCCGCATCACCTTACTGGTCGAGGTAGAGCGGGTAGAAGAAGGTGGCGAACGGGTAGTTGATGTTGTACTCGAAGCCGCCGAGGTAGGTCGGCACCGCGTACCAGTTGCCGACGTCCATGAAGAACAGGCCGGGCGCCTCTTCGACCAGTAGCGTCATCGCCTCGGTGTAGAGCGCCTGCGCCGCGTCACGGTCGGTTCCGGCCAGTACGATGGCTTCGTCGACCATGGCGTCGAACTGCTCGTTCTTCCAGTAGCTCAGGTTGAAGAACGGCGCGTCGCTGGAGCGGAACATCGACCACAGGTTGTCCGAGCCGGCATCGGAGTAGGTCGGCCAGTACAGCAGGAAGAAGATGTCCTGCGCCTCGGCCGGCACGTCGCGCGCCATCGCCCACTGCTGGTTGAAGAGCATCGGCTCGATCGACACCTCGATGCCGATGTCGGCCAGGGCGTCGGCGAACACCGGCGCGAAGTTGCGTTGCACCGCGTTCTCGGCTGCGTAGGTGAGCTTGAGCGAGAACCCGCCGCCGGGGTAGCCGGCCTCGGCCAACAGTTCACGGGCGCGCTCGGGGTCGTAGGTGTACTGCGGCACGTCTTCGGAGTACGGGAAGATGCCGGCCGGCACGGGGCCACGCGCCTGCGTGCCGAGCCCCTCGACGCCGATGGTGATGATGTCGTCGTACGGTACCGCGTACGAGATCGCCTGGCGCACCCGCACGTCGTCGAGCGGCGGCCGGAGCACGTTGAAGAAGCCGACGTAGTTGAACGGCGTGTTCACGACCTGCACGTCGTAGGCGGGGTCGGAGGCGAAGCCGTCGTACGAGGAGGGCGGGAGCCTGAGCGCCAGGTCCACTTCGCCCGCGCGCACCAGTTGCTCCTGGATGACCTCGTCCGATACGACGCTCACGACGACGTTGCGGAAGTGCTCGCGGTCGTCCCAGCCGCCCCAGTAGCGGTCGAAGGCGGTGAGGACCACCTCGTTGTCGGGGATGTAGCTCGCCAGCTCGTAGGGCCCGGTGCCGGCGGCGATGGCGCTCTCGAAGTACTCCTCGTCGGCCTCGGCGGCATCGAGCGCAGCGGGGCTCACGATCCAGGCGCCATACAGCGACGACGCGATCAGGTCGAGCGGTGCGGCGTACGCCATGTCGAAGCGCACGGTGGCATCATCCACCACCACCACCTCCGCTACGGGCGCCCAGATGAACGCGGCGCCGCCGATTTCGCGGTGGCGGTCGATCGAGCGCTTCACGGCCGTGGCGGTCAACGTCTCCCCATCGTGGAACACCACGCCCTCGCGTAGGTGGAACGTCCACGAGGTCCCGTCGTCAGCGACCTCCCAGCTGGTCGCCAGGGCCGGCGTGAACGGCTCTGCCGCACCCGGAGGGTTGGCCCACAGCAGCGGTTCGTAGAGGTTCGCGAGGTAGATCGCTTCGGTCGAGAACGAGCGGCTGGGATCCCAGGTCGTGACGCTGGCGGTCGAAGCCACCCGCAACGCGGTGGTCGACTGCGCAGACGCCGTTCCCACGCCCAGCGCGAGCGCGGCAACGAGCGCCAGCGCCAGCAGGCTCACGGCGGAACGATACGGTCGTCCGATACGGATCATGCGGTTCCTCCAAGGTCGTGCGGTCTTCGCTTCTTGAACGGTCCGGGCCAGTCTACGAAGGGGCGTTGGCAGAACGTTGGCAAGACCGCTCGCAGCGAACCGAAAGGGCGTGGCGCAGCACGGTGGACGGAGCGCGGTAGGGAGCGCGGTAGGGTGAGCGAGAGAGCCTCATGATCGTGCTTCACGCCAAGCTGGTGATCCCCAGCTTCACCGCCGCAAGGCACCCCCGACCGCAGCTCGTGGAGGCGGCGCACGCGCATCTCCTCCGCGGCGCGGCGCTGCTGGTGGCGCCCCCAGGCTACGGGAAGACGGTGCTCTTGGCCGAGCTCGTCGAAAGGTCGGGAGCTCCCTCCGTGTGGCTGCAACTGGACGAAAGCGACAACGACCCGGCGGCGTTCGTGGCGGCGCTGGCCGAGGGCACGCGGCGCGCGTTCCCCGCGATGGGCGCGCGCTTGGCGGAGGCGTTGAACGCCTCCCCTTCGAGTGATGCGAATCGGCACCTGACCATGCTCGTCAACGCCTTCGTGGACGCGCCTCAAGGAGAATGGACGTTGGTCTTGGACGACTTGCACCTGGTGTCCAACCCCGAGGTGGTCCGGCTGGTGGAGCGGCTGGTCGACATGCCGGCTCCAGGCATGCGGGTGGTGATGGCGTCGCGCAGCATGCCATCGCTACCGATCGCGCGCTGGCGGGCGCGCGGCGTGTTGGGTGTGATCGGCGCGGACGAGCTGCGCTTCACCCCCGACGACGCCGGCGCTTGGCTACGGCGCGGCCTGCCAGGACTGAGCGATGCCGCCGTCGACCGGTTGGTCGCGCGCACGGAAGGCTGGGCCGTCGGACTCCAGTTGGCGGCGCAGTTGCTGCGCGGGGAGGACGACGCGGCCGTCGAGGAGCTGGTCGATCGGTTGGAGGGCGACCACCCGGTCGTCGCGGACTACTTGATGGACGAGGCCTTCGCGCGCCAACCGGCGGAGGTCCAGCGCTTCCTCCTGGACACCTCGATCTTGCCGCAGTTCGACGCGGCGTCGTGTGCCGCCCTACTCGAACCCGACGGCGTCGACGACACCGCAGCAGAGGCGATGCTGGCGCGGCTCGAACACGGGCTCGCCTTCCTGCAGCGGTTGGACGATCGTAGGCGCTGGTACCGCTACCACCAGTTGTTCCGCGAGTTCCTTCGGAGTCGTGCAGAACGCGTCGACCCGGGGCGCACGAAGCTGCTCAGGCGCCGCGCCGCGCGCGCCGCCGAGCAGCGTGGCGAGGTGGACGCCGCGGTCACGTTCGCCCTGGCGAACGACGACCTCGACGACACGGCGCGTCTCCTTCGCATCCACGGGGCACGCCTCCTGCGCGCGGGCCGGGCCGAGGCGCTGCACCGCTGGCTGGTTCCATTGGCCCCGGTCGTGCGCGCCTGCCCCGATCTGCTCCTGCTGCACGGCCGCGTGCTGCATCAGCGCGGCCGACTGGCCGAAGCCGTGGCTGCGCTGCACGAAGCGCGAGACGCCGCCGTGCGCCTGTCCATGAGCGACATCGCTTGCGCGTCGGGGACCGAGATGGCGGCCATCGTCCGCTCCCAAGGGGACTACCAGCGCGCGCGCACGTGGTCCGAGGAGGCGACGGCGACGGCCGCAAGAGACGACGTTCTGCCCGCCACGCGCGCGACGGCGTGGATGGAGCGCGCCAAGATCGAAGGCGCGCTGCATGGGATGGAAGACGCGCGGCGTCTGGCCGAGCGCGCCCTTGCCGAGCTGGACGGGGGCAGCCACGGCGCCGCCGTCGACGCGGACTCGGCCGCCCACCTCCACGCGGCGTTGTCCTGCTCGTTGGGACAGATCTGTTGGTGGCATGGTGACGCCGACGCCGCAGTGCGGCACCTGCGGACCGCGCTGGCTCGACTCGGTGGCGCCGACACGCCCCAAGCGGCCGACGTCCGCCTCGCCCTGGCCACGCCGACGCTCTACCGTTACCACCATGGCGTCGCTCTGGAGCACGCATCCCGGGCGCTGGAGACGTTCCAACGCTACGAGTTACGCGAGCGCCTGCCGGCCGCGTACGCCGCCCTCGGCAACGCCCTGACACGCGCCGGCGACTTCGAGCGGGCCGAGGCGTGCTTGCGCCAAGCGATGGCGATCGCCGACGAGATCGGCGGGGCGAGTTACGACCACGTCATGGCTGCCGGCTACCTGTCGCACCTGCTCGAGCTGCAAGGTCGATCGGCGGAGGCGACCCAAGTGGCAGAGGAAGCGTTGTGGGCGCACGAGGGCGCGCCGACGTCGTACGAGGCGTTCGTCTGCCGCAGCGTGCTGGCCGACACCTACCTCAGCGCAGGGCGTGCAGACGACGCCGAGCGCATCTACCGGCAGTTGGTGGACCTGGGCGAAGCGCAGCAGTACCGCGTGCCGCTGGCGCTGGCGTACTTCGGACTGGCCTACCTTCGGCTCACGCGAGGCGAGCACGACCGAGGGTCGAAGTACGCCGAGCGCTCTTGGGAGATGCTGTCCCCCACCAACGCCTGGCAGTTGTATGCCGACCAGGGCGAGCGCGCCCGGGTCGTGTGCGCCGCGCTGCGAGAAGCGCATCCGGAGGACGCGTTCCTGGCGCGGGTCGAGGCGGCGCTCGGAGCGCCGGCAACGCATGCATCTGCACGTCCCGAGCCCATCACCGTCGACGTGTTGGGCGAGATGCGTGTGACCATCGCCGGGCAAGAGATCTCTGCCGCGGCCTGGGTGTCGGCCAAGGCGCACGACCTGCTGGCGTACCTGATCACGCTGCGCACCGAGAGCATCCGCGTCGATCAAGCGCTGGACGCACTCTGGCCGGACGAGCCGGAGCGCGCGAAGACGGCGTTCCACACCGCGCTCTACCGCTTGCGGGGGGCGTTGCGGCAGGGCCAGGACGACGACACCAAGTTCGTACTGGTCGAAGGGCGCAAGTACCGCCTCGACGTAGCGCGCTTCGCCTTCGACGTCGATCGCTTCGACACGCTGCTGGCGCAAGCACGGCGCTCCGAAGCGGGGCGCGCCATGGCCGCGCTGGCAGAAGCGGACGCGTTGGTGCGCGGCGAGTACTTGGCGGGGCTCGACTACCCCTGGGCGATGGGCGAGCGGCGGCGTATCGCCGACGCGCACCTCGAGGCGCTGGCCACCCTGGCCGAACTGCAACTGCGGCACGGCCGGCCGGGCGACGCCGTGCTCACGGCGCGCCGCTTCGCCACGCTCGACCCGTACTCCGAGCGCGCCTGCGTGTTGGAGATGCGCGCGCTAGCCGATCGCGGCGACCTGGCCGCACTCGAACGAAGCTACCGAGCTTTCGCGGAGCGACTCGAACGCGAGCTGGCCGTGCGGCCGTCACCCGACACGCTACGCGCGTACGACACGCTGCGCGCCCCCGGAGGGGCGCGGTGAAGCGCGCCGGACGGGACGCAGGCGCGAAGGCGAAGCGGCCACCGGCAGCGCGCCGGCCGACGACGTACGCGTTGTCGCTCCTCGGCGTCGAGTTCCCCGTCACCGTCATCAAGAAGTCGGTCCGACGCTTGACGCTTCGCGTGCACCCCCCGGACGGCGACGTGCGCGTCACCGCGCCGCAGCGACTGAGCGAGGCCGAGGTCCGTTCGTTCGTGCACGACCACCTCGGCTGGATCCGCAAGCACCGTAACCGCATCCGGGCGTTGCCGCGGCCGGCGGAGCACGCTTTCGCGCCCGGTGAAGTTCACTTCGTCGGCGGCACCGCGCTGCGCCTCGTGGTTCGCAACGGCGCGCGAAGCGCGCGCGTCACGGTGGGCGATGGCGACACCCTGGTGCTATCGGCGCCCGCGTTCGCCAACGCAGCGACGCGCGCCCGCGCCCTCGAGCGCTTCTACCGCGACGCGCTGAGATCGGCCCTGCCGCCGCTCATCGCCCACTGGGAGCCGCGGATGGGCGTGCGCGTGGAGGAGTGGGGCGTCAAGCGGATGAAGACGCGCTGGGGCAGCTGCAACCCGCGTGCGAAACGCATCTGGCTCAACCTGGAGTTGGCGAAGCGTCGGCACGAGCTGCTCGAGTACGTGGTGGTGCACGAGATGGCACACATCCACGTGGCCGACCACGGACCGGAGTTCCAGGCATTGATGACGAAGTACCTCCCCGGCTGGCGCTCGTTGCGTCGCGAGTTGAACACCTGGCCCACCTGGGCAGCGCACCCACCGGAAGCGGCGCACGCTGCGGGAGCTGCGCACGCTGCGGGAGCTGCGCACGCTGCGGGAGCTGCGCACGCTGCGGGAGCTGCGCACGCTGCGGGAGCTGCGCACGCTGCGGACGCTGCGCACCCACCGGTCGACGCGCCCCGCTCGCCGACCTGGCGCGGATCCGAGAACGACCCCCTCGATCAGGAACCGGACGCGTAGCCGAAGAGCTCTGCGTCGTCCGCCGCGCCGGTGGCCGCGAGCCGCGCGGCGGCGCGTCCGAGGATGGCGCCGATGACGTTGCCGGTGCCGTTGTAGCCGCCGATGGCCCACACCCGCGGGCGAACCTGCGCGAACACCGGCAGGATGTCGCTGGTGAACCCCACCGAGGCCGCCCACCGATGGGTGACGGGGGCGCGCACGCCGAGCCGTTCGCGCAAGTAGCGCTCGAGCCGGTCCTGGACCGCCTGGCCGGGCGTGCCCTCGCTGGTCCACTCGTTTGCCCCGCCGTGATCGCGGAACCCGCCCAGCGCGATCCGTCCGTCGGACGTCTGCTGGTAGTACTCGAAGCCGTAGCGGCGGTACACGGGTCGAGCGAGCCGCAGATCGTCCGTCGGCGCGGTGGCGATCATCTGCAACCGAGCCGTGCGAACGCGCCCCTCGAGCTCGGGCAGCACTTGCTCGATGCGTCCGTCCACCGCGACGATCACCGCGCCCGCGCGGATCGTCGCGCCCGGCGTCCGCACCTCTGCCCTGCCTGGGCTGGCGCGCGAGGGAGCCACGATCGCGACCGCCGGCGTTCCCTCGTACAACGAGGCGCCTTCGTCCAGCGCGGCATGCGCCAGCGCACGGCAGCGCCGCAGCGGTTGGAAGGCGGCGTCTTCTGGGAACAAGAGGCCCTCGCCCTCGGGACCGGCGTACGCCTGCACCGGCAGGCCATGCGCCTCCATGGCGACGAGCTGCGCCCTGCAGTCGACGAGTTCCTCGGCGGAATCCGCGATGCGCAGCGAGCCCACGCGCGAGGCGGCATCGGGTGCCTCATGGACGATGCGCCCGACCTCGTCGAGGGTGCGGCGGTACAGGCGGATCGCTCGCTCCCTGCCCAGCTCACGAACGGCGTTGTGATGGAAGGCCGCCGTCCCGGCGAGGAGGAAGCCGCCGTTCCGCCCCGCCGCGCCGCCCGCGACGCGACCGGCATCGATGCCTACGACGCGCTGCCCGAGGCGCGTCGACTCGCGCACCGCCGACAGGCCGGAGCCGCCGAGACCCACCACGCACACGTCAGCTTCGACGTCCGCGGCCAGAACGGGCAAGGGCCGCCACCCGCCCTCTTCCCAGACGGGCACGTTGCTCGGGGCCGAAGCAAGGGGGTCGTGGTCCGGGGATGGTCGCGGCATGTCGGCATGATACGGGCGCCACGCGGACGTCTGGGGGCGCGCAGCAGACCCGCGATCCACACCGGCGCCCGGCTCACACCGCGATCACGCCTGACTCACGGGCGGTCCTCCATCCTTCGCTCGGAGGTGATCGATATGTTCGGTCGCACGAAGAGGTTCGCTCGTAGGTTGCCCGCTCGCTCGCTGCACTCGGAGGCCCGCGTCTCGGCGACCATCCTGGAGCGCCGCGGCAGCCGCTCGCTCCCCAAGTCGCGGGGTCAGATCGCTGCGAGGTCGTTCTTCGCTGCTTCGTTGGCAGCCCTGGTCCTGACGTCGATCGCCATGGCGGGGTCCGTTGCGATGACGCTCGACGCCGGGCCGACCTGGTCGCGTGGCGGCTTCGACGTCGGGGCACCGGCCGCGGCCTGCACCTACGCCGATGCCGGTACCGTCGTCGATGCAGGCAGCAGCGCCGCCACCTACGCTTGTCCCGCTCCCGAGCTCGTCGGAAACGGATCCTCCGGCCGGTCGGGTGAGCAGTCGCTGACGCCCTGACGGGTCACGTCGCGATGGCGCTCGTCGCTTGGGTACTTGCCCTGACGACGCGCGCCATCCTGCTACCACCCAAGCCTCCCCGCGCTTCGAGCGTCCCTCGACGGTGCACTCGAGCACGACGACGCTCACCGGTCCCGTTTCCGGCACATCGACCCGCCGGCGCATCGTTCGAGGGGCGCCGGCGGCGCTTCATGGCACGGGTGCACGGAACCGCGCGGCGTCCCCGGCAGCGCCGCCGCAGCCAACGACGCGCGCGAGATCCGGTACGTGCTCTCAGGCAAGCCGCCGGCCGCGCGGCAACGACCACGTCAGAACGAACACCAGCACGGCGGCGATGAACACGGCCACGTAGACGGTGTGTAGGCCGGCTACGAGCACCGGCAGCAGCTCGGTGTCGAGCGCGGATGCGCCGAGAGTCGAGCCCATCCCAGGAGCGGCAGCGCCGACCGCAGCTGCTCCATCCACCCCCGCGCCCACCTCGCCGCGCGTCATGAGCTGCTCGATCCTGCGCAGCGCCGTCGAGACATCGGCCGGCTCGGTACCCGCGGCTGCCGAGACGCCACCCGCGGCCGCGTCCAACGATCGAACGCCTCGAACCAGGGCTACGTTCAGGATCCCGCCGAGCATGGCGGCCCCCACGGCGTTGCCGAGGATGCGCATGAGCATGTTGGTGGCCGTGCCGACCCCGCGTCGCTCCCACGGCACGATGGTCTGGATGGTAACGATCATGGTGGTGTTGATGAACCCCATCCCGGCCCCGACGAAGAACGACCCCGCAGCCACCCACCATGGTCCGCGCTCCGGCGCGAGCAGCAGGTAGAACACCCCGCCGACGAGCGCCGCGGCGCCGCCGACGCGGGCGGTCCACGCCGGACCCCACGGAACCAGCAGACGCCCCGCGAGCGTCGACGCCAACGGCCACCCGAGCGACATGGCGGTCAACGTCAAACCGGCCACGGTGGGGCTGTACCCCATCACGCCCTGCACGTAGGTGGGCGAGTACGTCACCAACCCGATCATCAGGAGACCGGCGGCGAAGGTGGCGACGTTCGCGACCAGGATGAGCGGGTCGCGCCACAGGTCGAAGCCGATGAGCGGCTCGGGCGCCACGCGCTGCCGACGCGAGAACGCCAGCGCGAACGCCACCGCCACGGCCACCAACACGGCGCTGGTCGCCAGGCCCCAACTCGGGCCCTGGGTGAGCACCAGCATGCCCACGCTGAGCGCGACGAAGAAGAGCGCCGCCCCCGTGAGATCGATGCTGCGCTCGCGCGTGTCGGTGGACTCGTGCAGGTAGGCGCGCAAGCCGAAGATCGCGACGATGCCCAGCGGCACGCTGAACCAGAAGATCCACGGCCAACCGGGTCCTGCGATCAACGCGCCGCCGATGACGGGACCGACCACGGCCGAGATCCCCCACACGCTGGCCAGGTAGCCCTGCACGCGACCGCGCTCGTGGACGTCGTACAAGTCGCCGGCGAGCGTGGACACCATCGGGTAGATGGCGCCCGCCCCCAGCCCCTGGAAGAGGCGGAACGCCACCAGCAGCGGCATGGAGGTCGCGAAGCCGCACGCGATCGAAGCGGCGAGGAACGCGACCAGTCCCCAGATCAGCACCGGCTTGCGGCCGTAGACGTCGGCGACTCGCCCGAAGATGGGCGTCGACACGGCCTGGGCGAGCAGGAAGGCGGAGAACACCCAAGCGTAGTATTCGAAGCCCCCCAATCCGGCCACGATGCTCGGCATGGCCGTCGCCACGATGGTGCCTTCGACCGCGGCCAACCCCATGGCGAGGACGAGGCACGCCAACACGAACGCGCGGCGCGTGACGGGGGCAGGTTCGGTCATGGCGATCGCGCCGTCGGTGGGGGGTCGCGCCACGATGCCGTCGATCATAGGCCAGGAGGGAAGCGGCGGGCGGCGCCTTGCGACGACGGCGGAGAAGCGACGACGGCGGAGAAGCGGCGGCGGCGGAGAAGCGGCGGCGGACGTCTGCCGCCGAGTACCATCGTCTCGTGGCGATCATCGACGTTCCTGCTCTGCGCCGCACCCGTGTGGTAGGCGCAGGGGCGAAGCGCATGCCGATCGAGGTGCAGCTCACCGTCACGCCGGCGCACGCCGACGGGATCGTGTCCGGCATCGTCGAGGTACAGCGTGGGGTGTTGCCGTTCCGCCTCGGCCAGCGCGAGGACCTCGTGCTAGCGCCCGAGATGCGAATCCACGTCGGCACGTGGCACGCCGCCTACGCAGTGTTCGTGCTCGCCGAGCACCCGGTCAAGGTCGACGTGCGGGTGCGCTGGCGCTTCCCGGCATGGCTGGTTGCACTGTTCGTGGCCGCGATCGTCCTCGGTGTGGTCCTGGTGTTGTTGACCACTCCCTGACGACACCCAACAGGGGTGCCCTGACGCGCTCGCTAGCGGTCGACCATCAGTGGCAGCGGGTCGATGGCCTCCCACGCGCACGGGTCGTCCTCCGTGCCGTGATAGACGCCAAGATGAAGATGCGTGGGCGTGCCGGCGGCGTTCCCGGAGTTTCCGACGTAGCCGATCATGTCGCCGATCTCGACGCGCTGGCCTTCGAAGAGATCCTCGTGAACCGCCTCGAAGTGGGTGTAGAAGTAGCGCACGCCACCGTCGCCCACCACGGTCACCGACAGTCCGCCCAGGCTCAGGTCGTCGATGCGGTACACGAACCCGGCCGCTGCGGCGCGCACCGCCGTGCCGCGCGGCGCGAAAAGGTCCTGCCCGTCATGCCCCCGGTTCCCCGATCGCGGCGCGCCGAACGTGTTCGCCACCTGCGCCACGCTCAGGCCGTCGACCGGCATCGCCAGTTCGGTGTCCGGCACGGGTCCCACCACGGCGAAGAAGGCAGGCAATGCGGTGCGGTAACGCGCGCGCATCTCGAAGCGGGCACGCTCCGCCTCGGTGCGAGGCTCGGGCGGCGTGGCGCCCGGACGCGAATCACAGACGTAGCCGTCGAACTCGGGGCGCAAGATGGGCCACGAAGGATCGGGCAGCGTCTGCGCGCGCACCACTGCCGCTAGTCCGATGACCGCGACCGCGCTCACGGCCACGACGGCCCACCGAACCCATGTCGAGCGAAGCTTCATCGAGCGGTCCATCCTGGCGGCATGTTCATCGAGCTCCTCGGGTTCGAGCCTACCGAACGACGCGGCGGACACGCGTTGCGTGCCGTGGTGGAGATACCGGTTCGGCGCCGGTTCGGCGCCGGCGCCGGTCTCCATCCGTTCTGCATCGGCATGGGTCGACAACCGTTCTGCGTCGCCGCCCGTGCGACGTCAGTCGTAGATCAAGGTTCGGTGCACCACGGCACGCAGGCGCTCCTCGTAGCGCTCGCGGCTCCAGCCGCATTCGAGCACGAGCATCTCGTAGCCCCGCACGGACAGGAGCGAGAACAGGAAGTCGGCTGCCTCCTGCTCCGTCCATCCCTCTGCCAGACCGCCTGCCGCCGCCAAGTGCGCCATCGCGCGGGTGTAGGCGAGCAGGCGCACGCGCGTGCGGTTCTGCCACGCCTCTTCCGCCGCAGGGTCGGACCGCCGCGCCGCATAGTTCGCGGTCGCGACTCCGTACACCTCCGGCACCGTGCGCGCGTACCGCCGGATCATCGCGTCGATCTCGGCGATGGCATGGCGTTTGCGCTCGTCGCGATCGCTCGTGGGATCGGCCGTCCCGACGGTCCCTTGCCCACGGATCTCGCCGCCGCCCGCCGATACCGATCCGCGCGACGCCCGTCCTTCCACACGCGCTTCTGCCTGCGCCACGATGTACTCCGAGGCCGCCACGAAGAGCTCCGACTTCGAGGCGAAGTGCAGGTAGACCGCTTGGCGCGAGACGCCGGCAGCACGGGCCACTTCCCCCATGCCGACGCCGTGGTACCCGCGCTCGCCCAGGAGCGACGCGGCCGCCTCGAGGATGCGCGCGTGCGTCTGCGCGTTCCCTGCGGCGGTCGCCGCGCGAACCGTGGGGGCGAGACGAGGCCTTCCGCTCATTTCGCATACCGTTCCACGCAGCGTGTTCATGCGTCAAGGAATGATGTCCCTCTTCCGTTGGTGACGTGATGGCTGCACTTGACAAGATGTCAACTCGGTTCGTAGGCTCGGGCCCATGTCGCACCTCACGTCGGTTCCACGATCCGCCCCGTTCTTCTCCCTCACCCACCGCGCGTCCGCGCGCGCTGCGCTGGCATTGGCGCTTGCGACCCTCGTTGCCTCGCCTGCTCTCGCCCAGACGCACGGCGGGCAAGAGTACCCGCAGACGACGTTCGTCGCAGCCGATTACCGATACGAGGGTCCCAAGGTCCTGAATCCCGGCCTGCACAGCATCGTCCTCGAGAACGTCGGCGCCGAGCCGCATCATGTGCAGTTCGCGCGCCTCGAGGACGGCATGACGCCCGACGCGTTCTTCGGCGCCCTGGCGGAGCAAGGCGAGGCCGCCCTGCGCTTCGTGACCCTGACCGGCGGCGTCGGCATGATCCCGCCTGGCACCAGTGCCGAGACCCTGGTCGAGTTCCCCAGCGAAGGCACCTACGTCCTGCTCTGCTTCGTCCCCAACGAGGAAGGGGTGCCCCACCTCGCACTTGGCATGGCCGACGTCATCGAGGTGAGCGGCGAGGCGACGGCCGCGGAGGCCCCGGCGGCTGACGTAGAGGTGCGCATGTCCGACTTCACCTACAGCATGCCCGACAGCGTGCGCGCCGGCGTAAGCACCTGGAAGGTCGTGAACGACGGCCCGCAGCCGCACGAGATGATCGTGCTGAAGCTGAACGACGGCGTCAGCTTCCCGGAATTGCTGGCGCACCTGCAGGAGAACGGCGAGCACGGCATGCCGGCCGTACCCATCGGCGGCGTGCAGGGCCTGACCGCCGGCCACACCGGCTACTGGACGTACGATTTGGTTCCGGGCGAGTACGCCGTCGTCTGCGTCATCCCCGACCCGGAGACGGGCCTGCCGCACCTGGCGCTCGGCATGATCGCGCCGTTCACGGCGGAGGCGTCGGCCGCGAACTGAGGCTACGGTCCCTGCTAGGCGGCACGAACGCGAACATCCACGTC
>JAWOIL010000141.1:0-15714 GCA_046484635.1 Trueperaceae bacterium | reverse complement strand
AACGTTGACCGTCACGTCGGGGTGGAGTTCCATGTAGCGCTCTGCGCCCGCGCGAGTGAGCTCGAGTTCCTGACCGACTGCGCCGGCGGCCACGGTGATGGTGGTCTGCGCCCACGCGAACGAGCCAGCGGCCAAGACCGCGAGCAATGTGAAGAACATGCGTTTCATCCGGTCACCTCTCTTCCGAATCGTGCTCCGAACCGGCGAACCACGGTCCTCCCAGGGCGATCATGGGACCCGCCGGAGCGTCGTGACGACGTCCCCGATCGAGCACGCTTGGCCCCGGCCGAGATGCCGGAACCCGCGACTCCAACGCTGCAGGGCGTCGTGCGACGTGGACCGATGATAGCAACTGCGGGATTGTGTAGGCAAATCACAGGTCACGGTCCGGCAGGTCCGTGAAGGAGTAAGGGGCCCGGGTTCCGACCGGTCAGGTGATCGACCGACCGACCAAGCGGCTCACGTGCTGTTGCAGCGCGAGTTCGTGGAACGGCTTGACCAGCGTGTCGGCCCTGGGAAGACGCCGGAACGGCCCGGTGCGCGGGACTTCATCGACCAGCACGAGCACCGGCAGGTGCCCGTGGGCCGGGTTCTTCCGGAGGTCGCGGACCAGCTCCCATGCGGCGCCGTCCTCGTCGTCCAGCACCAGCGCGCTGGGGTGATGCTTGGCGATGCCGTCGTCGATGCCGTCGTAGCCGTACACGTTCTCGACGCGCATGCCGGCGCGCTGCAGCGCGAGCCGGATGAGGCGCTGCAAGGCGCTGCTCGGCGAAGCCACCAGCACCAAAGGGTCTTCCAGCCGGAACGGCGACGCCTCGATGACCTCCAGCCGCTCCAACGCGTGCAGTAGGTGGAACACATGCGACTCGACCAGGTCGAGCTCGGCCGCGATGGTCCGCGCCGAGCGCCGGCCGTCGACGTAGCCGAGCACCTCCCACGCGCCGGCCGGTAGGGACACGAGCGTCGGGTCGCCCTGGCGGACGAACACGGTGTCCGGTTCGACCCTGTCCTCTTCGTACTGCTGGGTGCGGGTCGCCACCCGCATCAACAAGGTCATGGCGTCCACGCCTTGGCGCGTGAGGACTTGCGACGCCTCCGGCGGCACGTCACCGAACGTGAAGTGTCCGTCTTCCCAGTGCAGCAGGTCGCCGAGGACCTCCAGCACCTGGCGCTCGAGAGCGCGGTCGAGGTCGTCCTCGGTCAAGAGTTCCATCTCCACGGCCGTGAGACCCAGCGGCGTGCCCGCGTTCTCCGAGTGCTGGCGCCGCAGGATCTCCTGCACCTCGTGTGCCGTCAGCAGGTCCATCCGCACGAGGATCTCGCCCAGGTGCACACCGGGTGTCACGTGCGCGTACCCGATCTGCCCGCCCTGGAAGTAGATCCGCGCCAGCGCCAACCCGCGCGTCACGGTCAGGACGCCGGTCTTCTGGCCCGTCGCGATGATCTGGAACACGTCCGTCAACGGGACGTTCTTCAGGCTCCCCTCGATCACGGCTGCCCCCCGGCTCCCGATGCGTCGAACAGCGCTGCCGGACGATCGGGAGCGGGCAGACCGAGGTGCCGGTAGGCGGCCTCGGTGGCGACGCGGCCGCGTGACGTGCGCTGCAGCAGCCCGCGCTGGATCAAGAACGGTTCGTAGACCTCTTCCAGCGTGGCGCGGTCTTCGCCCACGGCCGTGGCGAGCGTGTCCAGGCCCACCGGGCCGCCGGCGAACTTCTCCACCAGGTTCGCCAGGATTGCGCGGTCTCGTCGGTCGAGCCCGGCTGCGTCGATGCCCAGCGCGTCGAGCGCCGAACGCGTGCGCGTGAGCGTGATGCGCACCTCGCCGGCGACCTCGGCGTAGTCGCGCACGCGCCGCAGAAGCCGCTTGGCGATCCGCATGGTGCCGCGCGCCCGCCGGCCGATCTCGAGCGCGGCGTCCTGGTCGAGCTCGAGTTGGAGGTAAGTGGCGTCACGCCGGACGCCGAGCGCGAGCTCCTCGTCCGAGTAGTACTCGAGGTGCTCGATGATGCCGAAGCGGCTGCGTAGCGGCCCGGTGATGAGGCCGGGACGGGTGGTGGCGCCGACCAACGTGAAGCGCGGCAGCTCGAGCCGGATCGAGCGGGCCGCCGGACCTTGTCCCAGCACGATGTCGATCTTGAACTCCTCCATGGCGGGGTAGAGGTGCTCCTCCGCGACGCGGCCCAAGCGATGGATCTCGTCGATGAAGAGCACGTCGCCCTCCTCCAGCGCGTTGGTGAGGATGGCGGCCAGGTCGCCGGGCTTCTCGATGGCGGGACCGGAGGTGACGCGGATACCGACCCCGAGCTCGGCCGCGATGATGTGCGCGAGGGTGGTCTTTCCGAGGCCGGGCGGCCCGTACAGGAGCACGTGATCGAGCGCCTCGCGACGGTTGCGAGCGGCCTCGAGCGAGACGCCGAGCTTCCGCTTCAGGCGCGCCTGGCCGACGTACTCGTCCAAGGTGGCCGGGCGCGATCGAACGTCCTCCACGCCGGTCAGCCTATCACGGCGTTCCCAGGCGGCCCCGGCCGGTGCGGTACGCTGGTCGGGGGCCTTCGCGCCGCCCGCGACGGCCTAGGAGGACGGATCCATGCATACGCATCGTGTTCGCATCGGCGACCAGGAGCGGGACCTTCAGATCGTGAACGTGGGCGACGTCTCCGTCGCCTTGCTCAACTTGCTGGGCGACACGACGCTGACCGAGGCCGCCGCCGCCGAGCTCGCCAAACGCATCCCGCACGGCGTGCAGACGTTGGTGACGCCCGAGGTGAAGGCCGTGCCGCTGGCGCACGCCATGAGCGTCCGGAGCGGGCTACCGTACGTGGTGGCGCGCAAGACCGAGAAGCCGTACATGGTCGGGGCGGTCAAGAAGACCGTCATGAGCATCACCACCGGCCGCCCGCAAGACCTCGTCATCGACGGCGCCGACGTCGAGAAACTGCGGGGCAAGAAGGTGGCGATCGTCGACGACGTGGTGTCCACCGGCGGCACGTTGAACGGTCTGGTCGAACTGCTGGCCGAGGTGGGCGCCGAGGTGGTGGCGACGCTGGTGGTCTTCACCGAAGGCGACGTGCGCGACGACATCGTCGCGCTCGGGCATCTGCCGCTGTTCCCGCGCTCGCAAGGGGCCTGAGGCCCGGCGTCGGCGCGTAGCACGAGCGACAGCCGATGGGACGGTAAGTCGCGGAAGGGGAACCGATGGCGGCCGACGCGAAGGACAAGATCCGCGAACGCCTGAACATCGCCGACGTCATCGGCGAGGTGGTGGTGCTCAAGCCCGCCGGGCGTGGGCAGTTGAAGGGCCTGTGTCCGTTCCACTCCGAGAAGACCCCGAGCTTCCACGTCCACGTGGAGCGCGGCTTCTACTACTGTTTCGGTTGTCAGGCCAAGGGCGACATCTTCGACTTCGTGATGCAGACGCAAGCGCTGTCGTTCCCGGAGGCGCTGCGGGTGTTGGGGGATCGCGCGGGCGTCGAGGTGACCCCGCCGACGCAGAAGGACGGACACCGCCGCGACCTGTTCGACGTCAACCAGGTCGCGCTGGCGTACTTCCGCGCGCACCGTGACGCGGCCCTTCCGTACTTGGAAGAGCGCGGTCTGAGCCGCGAGAGCATCGACGGGTTCGAACTCGGGTTCGCCCCCGAAGGGTGGGACGGCCTGCTGAAGCACGCCCTCACCAAGGGCGTTCGTGACGACGACCTGCTGGCACTGGGCCTGGTGGTCGAGAACGAGCGCGGGCGGCGCTACGATCGGTTCCGCAACCGGGTGATGTTCCCGATCCGCGACGGCCTCGGTCGCTTGGTCGGCTTCGCCGGCCGTGTGCTCGACGATGCGCTTCCCAAGTACCTCAACAGCCCCGAATCGGACCTCTTCCGCAAGGGGGAACTGCTGTACGCCCTCGACCGTGCCCGAGCCGCCATCCGTCAGAGCGGCGAGGTCATCGTCGTCGAAGGCTACATGGACGTGATCGCGCTGCACCAGACCGGGTTCCCCAACGCGGTGGCCGCGCTCGGCGCCACCCTCACGCCGGATCAGGCCGAGGCGCTGGTGCGCCTTGACGCGCGGACCGTGCACCTTGCGTTCGACGCCGACGAGGCCGGGCAGCGGGCGGTACTCGGCGGACTCGACCAAGCCGTGGGGCGCCGGCTCGTGGTGCGGGCGGTGACCGTGCCGCATGGCAAGGACCCGGCCGACGCTGTGCTCGGCGGGCACGCGGAAGCGTTCCGCGATGCGCTTCGGCACGGCGCCTCCGAGGTCGAGTTCCGGTTCCAGCGCGTGCTCGAGCGGTTCGACCGCGCGACCCTCGAGGGTCAGCGCGCCATCCTCGAGGAGCTGCAGGGCGTGCTGCGGCCGCGGGACGTCTTCGACCCCGTCGCGGCCGAGATGCGGCGGTTGGTGATCGAGCACCTCGGGATCGATGGTGCCCGACTCGACGAGTGGTTGGCGAGCCGATCCCGGCGCAGTCCGAGCGCCACCGAGGTGCGCGGTATGCGCCAGCGCAGGCACGAGATGGGCCAGGTCCGGAGGCTCGAGCTCGAGGTGGCGGCGTTGCTGCTGATGGAACCGCGCCACCTGCGAGAGCGCTTGGCGTCGGTGCTCGCCGCCTTGCCGGAGGGCGCGCCCGATTCCGCCTTGAGCACGTTCCGCTCGCTGTGCGAGGAACATGACTACGACGAGCGCGGCATCGTGCTGGCGTACCGCGAGCGCGACGACGGCGCGTTGGTGTTCGAGCGTCTCCTCGGCGGTCACGACGACGAGCAGAACGGTCGCAT
Source organism: Trueperaceae bacterium (assembly GCA_046484635.1). GTDB lineage: Bacteria > Deinococcota > Deinococci > Deinococcales > Trueperaceae > CAZACZ01. The sequence continues at coordinate 10,942 of JAWOIL010000141.1, read as the reverse complement.
CGACGTCGCGGCGCATCTCGCCAAGGCGACGTCGCGGCTGCGCGAGATGCAGCTCGAGGGCCAGAAGGAGCACTCCAGGGGGCGCCTGTTGGAGCGGCTGGACGAGCTCACGCGGTTGCTGGCCGAACCCGAACTGGCCGTCGAGGAACTCGAGGGGCTCTACGGCGAGCTGCAAGAGATCCAGGGCGTGCTGGCGGCGCGCGACGCCGAGCGCCGGTTACGCGTTCCGGCGTCGTACGGTCGCCAGCGCAAGCGCGGCCTGGGTTGAGGAACGCGGGAAGGTCTAGGTCGAAGGATCCGGCGCGTCGCCGGGCGCGATCGGGGGTGCGTCGTCGGTCGTCCGCTCCTGCGCGCCACCGGCCGCGCCGCCGGTTCGAAGCGCGCGCAGCGTGTCGGCTGCGCGCGCCAACACCTCGGTCCCGTCCGGCCCGACTCCGGCGATCCCACTCAGGAAGGTCGCGTCCGCCGCCGCACGTGCCTCACGCGCATCACCGGCACGCACCATCCGGTCCAGGGCGTTCCAGGTCACGGGGTCGGGCGCCGCGCCCGCGCCGCGCGGGATCGGCAGGAGCACCGCCTGCGCTGCGCTCGGGTCGAACTTCAAGAGCCCACCGCCGAGTGCGTTCCCTTCCAGCTCGGCCGACAATTCCGTGAGGGACGACACCGCCGCGGCCGCGAGCAGTCGCGGTTGCGCCGAACCGCTGCCCGAACGACGCCAGACGGCCAACAACGTGTTGCAGACGGCGACCTGGAGCTCGTTCACGGCGATGCGCGGACGGGTCGCGGTCATCGCCGTCATCACCAGGTCGGGGGCGCCGGTGCGGGTGACGCGGTACCAAGGGGTTCGGTGCCGCGCCTTCGCGCGCTGGGGCAGCCCGCGGCGCTCCCCTTCTGCTAAGTACGCGGCCACGGACGGGTCGGCGTCGTCGCTGGGGGTGAACAGCAAGCCGGCGTCGCCCCGCTCGGCGGCGTCGCGCCAGTCGTCTTCCTGGAACGCCAGGCCCTGGAGAGCGCGTGAGCGGAACAATGCGCGCCGCAGGTGCACGGCGGCCAGGTCCAGGTCGAGCGCTTCTTCCGGCGCCAGGTGGAAGTAGGCGTTGGCACCGGTGACGTAGCCGATCATCACGCGGGCGTGGTCGCCGAGGCGGCTCACACCGCGGTTGCTGCGCAGCCAGCCGAGGAGGTCGCGGGCGTCGTCGGGCAGCCAGGCGTGCTGCAGCTTCGCGCGACCCGACACCAGAGCCTCGGCGTCCAGCGGACGGTAGGGAAGCGAGGCGAGCCCGCCGGCGACGTCCGCGGGGGCGTCCAGTAGCGCCGCCGCGAAGGTGTGAGCGGGACGCCCGTAGCCATCGGCGAGCAGCAACAGCGCCCCTTGGTCCAGGTGGGGGAAGAGCGCCGAGCGGAACAGCACGAAGCGGACGTGATGGAAGCGGCTGCGCAGGAACCCGAGCACGTCGCGCGCATAACGGGCATGCCCCAGTTCGCTCGGCAGCACCATCGCCAGCCGCCCTCCGGGTCGTAGGAACGCGGCGGCGTGCACGACGAAGGCTGCCCAGGAACTCGCCAAGGGGTCGAGTCGAACGCCCGCCGCTGCCGCGCGTTCCCGCGCTCTGGCGCGCTCGCCCTTGCTCATGCGCTGAAAGCGCACGAACGGTGGGTTGCCGACCACGGCGTCCATCGGGGGCAAGCTGGCAGGTTCGAGTGCCAGGAAGTCTTGCGTCATCACCTGCGCCGGCGCGACGCCCAGGTCGGCGAGCGCCGCGCGCGCGTCCGACGCGGCGTCTTCGTGGACCTCGACGCCGACCACGAACGGACGTCGCGCTCCGAGGGCTCGGAGGCGAGCCGCGGCCGCCACCAGGAACGCACCGCCACCCGCGGCCGGGTCGAGCACGGCCGCTTCACCGTGCGGCACGGCCCAATCGACCAATGCGGCGGCGATCGGCGCGGCGGTATAATACGCGCCGGACTCCTTCGCTTCGCTGCCGTTCCGGCCGCCGCGTCCGAGTTCGCTCACGCCGGGAGTCTACCCGACCCGTAGCCCCCGCCGGAGTGCGGCGGCGGCGACCCCGCGTCGGCCCGCTGCTTCCGGTGAAGCATGGGACGAGCGGATCCGGGAGGGACAAACGTCCTTGATTGACACCCCCATGGCCCCCTGGTATGGTTGTGCGGAAACGCGTCAGGGGCGTTGTTCGCCGCGAGAGCGCGTTGTTTTTGTGTGCCCCGTTGAATGCACGATCCCGCTCGTTCGACAAGCGTGTAGAGAGCAAGCGTGCCGGCGTGGTGGAAGGAGGGCTGCTTGGAAGCTCAAGGGGAACGACTGCTCCAAGACCTGGTGACCCGGGAGAAGTCCCTGGTGGCCAAGGTGGACGAGACCAAGGCCGAAGCTGCGGCCAGCATCGAGAAGGCTCGGGCCGACGCGGCCAAGCTGCTGGACGAAGCAAGGGAGAAGGCCGAGGCAGTCGCCAGGGCCGAGGCCGACGCTGCCGCCAAGGAGGCGGAGGCCGTCCGCGAGGACGTCGTCCGCTCCGCCCGCGAGACCGCCGAGGCCCTCAAGGCCAAGGCCGCCGCGAACCGTGAGCGCGCCGTAGTTGCCGTCATGGAGAAGGTCTTGCCATGATCGCTTCGATGGACCAGGTGCTGGTCGTCGGCCGGCGCTCCCTCGCCAAGGACGTCCTGACGAGCCTGCAGAACCTGGGTGCCGTGCAGGTCGACACGTTGTCGCCCGAAGACGAGAGCCAGGTGCTTCGCCGCCTGAAGCTCGAGGGCGAGGACCTGCAGGCCAAGGAGGCGTGGGACCGCATCGTCGCCCGCGCGACCTCCGTCCTCGATCAGCTCGGAGAGGGTGACGGCGCCCTCGCCAAGAGCGATCTCGCCGCCGATCCGAAGGCGCTCGAAGCCGATCTCGAGACCATCGCCGAACAGGTCGAGCGACTCGTCGCCGAGCGTGCCGAGTTGCGCGACGAGCTCGAGCTCACGGAAGCGTACCTTCCACTCCTTCGCAACCTCGCCCCGATGGTAGGGCCCCTCGAGGACGCCAAGTACCTCGCAGGGGTGGCGTTCCTGGTCGCGGGCGACGAACTGGCGGACGTCGAAGCGAAGCTGAAGGATGCCTTCGGCGACCGCTTCACCCTCGCCTCGCGTCCGCACCGTGGGGAACGACTCACCGTGGCGGCCTTGCTCCGAAGCGAGCTGGGAGAGTTCCGCAGCGCACTGGCGCGCATCGGGTTATCCGAGTTGACGCTGCCGGAGCGGTACGCAGGGCAAGGGATCGCCAAGGTCACGCACGTGATGGAAGAACGTTCCCAGGCGCTACCGAAGCGTCTTTCTGCCATCGGAGACGACCTCGGCAAGCTTTCCGCGGCCCATGGAGCGCGCCTACGGGCGATCGCGCGGGTGGCGCGCAACCATCAAGTGCGCTACCAACGCCTCGAAGACCTGGCCGAAGGCCGCTACTCCTTCGCGCTGCAGGGATGGGTGCCCTCGAGCGACGCCCAACGTGTCGTCACCGCTCTCGGCAAGCAGTTCGGCGACGACCTCGCCATCCAGACGCGGCCGGCCGACGAGCACCACGACGTCGGCGTGCCCGTCAAGTTCGACAACCCCGCCTGGGTGCGCCCGTTCCAGGGCTTGCTGGCGCTGTTCGCCCCACCGAAGTACGGCAGCTTCGATCCGAGTTGGACGCTGGCGGTGTTCTTCCCACTGTTCTTCGGCATCGTCGTCGGCGACATGGGCTATGGCCTGCTGTTCGCCGCTCTGGCTTGGTGGATGCGGCGCCGCGGCGCGGCCGGCAAGAAGTTGGATCTCGGCCCGCTCAACATCGTCGTACAGCCTCACCTGCTCAAGCCGATCAGCACCGTGATCTTCTGGCTCGCCGGCTGGAGCGTCGTGTTCGGCTTCTTGTTCGGCGAGTTCTTCGGCAACTTCCTCGAGCACTTCCCGCATGCCAAGCCGATCTTCTACACCCCCTTGCATCACGACCCCGGCTACGGCTGGATCCCGATCGCCCTGTTCCGCGTCGAGGAGTTCACTCCCCTGCTGCTGGTCAGCATCGGTTTCGGCGTGCTGCAGGTCCTCGGTGGTTGGATCATCCGCGCCATCTTCGCCGTCAAGCACGGCGACCGAAGCCACCTCTTCGAGGGCATCGGCATGTTCGCCGGTCTGGCTGCCGTCGTCCTGTTCGCCGCCGCCTACCTGATGGACGCCGTGTCGCCGGTCGTGCTCACCATCGCGGGAATCGGGTTCGCCGTGTTCCTGGTGAGCGCGGTGCTCGCGAAGATGCCGCTGATGCTGGTCGAGTTGATCTCCAACTCGGGCAACATCCTCAGTTACCTGCGACTCTTCGCCGTCGGCCTCTCGGCCGCGCTCGTCGCCAACCTGGCGACGGACCTGGGCTTCGGTCTCAGCGGCACGCTTCCCATCCTCGGGCCGATCCTCGGCATCGTGGTCGGGTTGAGCGTCCACCTGATCGCCTTGGTCCTCACGATCATCGGGCATACGCTGCAGCCGCTACGTCTGCAGTATGTCGAGTTCTTCACCAAGTTCGGCTTCTACGACCACAGTGGCCGACCGTATCAACCGTTCAAGCTCGTAGGAGGCAAGTGATGCAAAAGGTCGTTCGTGTTCTCGGTACCATCTCCCTCTTCGCCCTCGTCGGCGCCGTCGCGTTCGCGCAGGAAGCTGCCGGCCCCGGTATCGGCGCCGGCTTGATCGCGGTGGGCGCTGGCCTCGCCATCGGTCTGTCGGCCATCGCGGTAGGCATCGCCCAGTCGGCCATCGGTTCGGCCGGCGCCGGCACCCTGGCCGAGCGCCCAGAAGCCTTCGGTCAGATCCTGATCTACCTTGTCATCCCGGAAACCCTGATCATCTTCGGTTTCGTCATCGCCTTCTTCCTGAACAACCAGATCGGCGGATAACACGTGGCGGATCTTTCGACTCTGCTCGAGAAAGAAGCGAGCACGGAGATCGAAGCCATCCTCTCCGAGGCGCGCGAACGCGCCTCGGACATCCTCGCTGGAGCTCGGTCCGAAGCCGACGCCTTGGTGAGCGCGCGCGAGCGCGCCGCCAAAGCGCAACGCGAGGCGGCGCTGGTGCGCGCCCGCTCCTCGGCGCAGCTCGAGGCGTCCTCGTTGCGCTTGAACGCGCAGCACGATGGCGTGCAGAGCGTGTTCGAGGTGGTTCGGAGCAAGCTCGATGCGCTGCTCGGCGACGCAGGCGCGTATGCGCCCGTGTTCGCGAAGCTGTTGTCGCAGGCGCTCGAAGGCGTCGGCGGGCAGGAGATCGAGGCGGTGCAAGTGGCCGCCGGCGACCGAGAGATGGCAGAGAAAGCCGCACGCGACGCGGGCGTCAGCGCCCCCGTCGAGACGGCCGACGATATCCGTGGCGGCGTGCGACTTCGCACCCGCGGCCGCAGCATCATCGAGAACACCCTCTTCGGGCGGCTCGAGGCGCTGCAAGGAGAACTCGCGTCCGAAGTCTCCCAGGCGCTGTTCCAGACCGAAGCGAGCTGACGGGCGATGTCCAGCGATTACGGCTACATCAACGCGCGCGTGCGCGGCATGAAGGCGAAACTGCTGGGGGCGCCCTTCTACCAGGCGGCGCTCGACGGCACCGACTTCCGCGCGTTCACCTCCGCCCTCGCCCAGACCCCGTACATGCGGGACCTGGAGGAAGCGCAGGCGAAACAAGAGGGCCTCACGGCCGTCGATCGCGCGGTCGCTCGTAACGTCTACCGTACGGCGCGGAGCATGCTGTCGTTCGCCGACGGCACGCCGCGGGAGCTGATCGGGTTGTTGCTCATGCGCTACGACCTGGCGAACGTGAAGGCCATCGCGCGGGGGAAGCACGCGGGCAAGGGCCTGGAGGAGATCCAGGGCTCGCTCTTCCCGGCCGGGGAGCTTCGCCTGTCGCTGCTAGAAGAAGCCGCCGTGTCCTCGGACATGGCTGCGGCGGCGCAGGCGCTGGCGCTCGGCCGGACCGAGGTGGGCACGGCGTTCCTCAAGGCCGCGCGGCGCTACCAGTCGGACCACGACCTGTACGCCCTCGAGCTCGCGCTCGACCAAGCGTACTTCCGCGCCCTGTTGGGGCGCGCCGACCGCGCGGGCGCTCCGGCCGAGCTGAAGCGTCATCTGCAGCGCGAGATCGACGCCACCAACCTGCGCACCGCCTTGAAGCTCCGCGGTCGGGGCCAGGGCGTTGCACCCGAGCTGTACGTGCCGGGTGGCCACGAGGTCTCGCGCGCCATCTTCGACGCCCTCCTGCTCGACGCCGACGGCTCGACGCAGGGGCTCGCCGGCGGCAGCTTCGCCGCCGTCGCGAACGTGGTGAACGACTTGGGCGCGGCCGAGGCGGAGATCCGCAAGGTTCTCGATCGTTCGGCGCGCAGGGCAGCGGCGGACCCGCTCGACATCGGCGTGGTGCTCGACTACTTACGGCGCAAGGAGGCCGAGGCGGCGAGCCTGCGCCTGCTGGCGCGTGGGAAGTTCTACGGCGTGCCGCGAGCCGCGCTGGAGAAGGAGCTGACCCATGCCTAGGATGGTCGTGCTCACCGACGCGGAAACGGCTATCGGCTACCGCCTGGCGGGCGTCGAGGTGCACGAATCCGAGCCCGATGCGGCGGTCGCCGCGCTCGAGGGCCTCATCACCTCGGAGGCGTACGGCTTGGTCGTCGTCGACGAGGGCCTGGTCGAAGACCCGGTGCGCGCCACCGAGCGCGTCATGCGGGGCCGCGACCTGCCCGTGCTGCTTTCCGTGCCGAGCCTCGGCGTGGCCTTCGGGGAGGGCGACGACGCCGTCCAGTACATGAAGGACCTCGTTCGCAGCGCCATCGGCTTCGACATCAAGCTGGACTGAGCAGGAGAGATTCATGGCCATCGAAGGCAAGATCCAACGCATCTCGGGCCCGGCCGTCATCGCCGAAGGCATGATGGGCGCGCGCATGTACGACATCGTGCGCGTGGGCAGCGAGAACCTCATCGGGGAGATCATCCGCCTCGACAGGGACACCGCGTTCGTGCAGGTGTACGAGAACACCGGCGGTCTCACCGTCGGCGAGCCGGTCGTGTCGACCGGCTTGCCGCTGGCGGTCGAGCTCGGGCCGGGGATGCTGAACGGCATCTTCGACGGGATCCAACGCCCGCTCGACAAGATCCAGGAGGCGTCCGGCACCTACATCGACCGCGGCATCACCGTGAACTCGTTGTCGCGCGAGGCGAAGTGGCGCTTCACGCCGGCCGTGAAGGTCGGCGACGAGGTGTCCGCCGGCAAGGTGCTTGGCACCGTGCCGGAGTTCGCGTTCACCCACAAGATCCTCGTGCCGCCAGGCAAGGCCGGCGTGGTGAAGAGCGTGGCGGCGGAGGGCGAGTACACCATCGATGACGTCATCGCCACCCTGGAGGACGGCACCGAGCTGAAGATGTACCACCCGTGGCCGGTGCGTCAGCCGCGTCCGGTGGAGCGCAAGCTCGACCCGGTCACGCCGTTCCTCACCGGCATGCGCATCCTCGACGTGCTGTTCCCGCTCACCATGGGCGGAACCGCCGCCATCCCGGGCCCCTTCGGTTCGGGCAAGACCGTCGCCCAGCAGTCGATCGCCAAGTTCGGCAACGCCGACATCGTGGTCTACGTCGGCTGCGGCGAGCGCGGTAACGAGATGACCGACGTACTGGTCGAGTTCCCGGAACTCGAAGACCCGCAGACCGGCAACCCGTTGATGCACCGCACCGTGCTGATCGCCAACACCTCGAACATGCCCGTGGCCGCGCGCGAGGCGTCCATCTACACCGGCATCACGCTGGCGGAGTACTTCCGCGACATGGGCTACGCGGTGTCGATCATGGCCGACTCCACCAGTCGCTGGGCCGAGGCGCTGCGCGAGATCTCGTCGCGTCTCGAGGAGATGCCGGCGGAGGAGGGCTACCCGCCCTACCTGGCGTCCCGCCTGGCGGCGTTCTACGAGCGCGGTGGCCGCGTCACCACGCTGGCGGGCGAAGAAGCAGCCGTGTCCATCATCGGCGCCGTCAGCCCCGCGGGCGGTGACTTCTCGGAGCCCGTCACGCAAGCCACGCTGCGCATCACCGGCTGCTTCTGGGCGCTCGACGCGTCGCTCGCTCGTCGCCGTCACTTCCCCGCTATCAACTGGAACCGCTCGTACTCGCTGTTCACCCCCATCCTCGAGGAGTGGTACCGCGAGCACGTTGCGCAGGACTACCCGGAGCTGCGGGACCGCGCCGTGGAGTTGCTGCAGCGCGAGTCGGACCTGCAGGAAGTGGTGCAGCTCGTCGGCCCAGACGCCTTGCAGGACCAGGAGCGCCTGGTCATCGAGGCGGGCCGCATCCTGCGGCAGGACTTCCTGCAGCAGAACGGCTTCGACCCGGTCGATGCCAGCTGCTCGATGGGCAAGGCGTACGGCATGCTGACGATGATGCTGCGCTTCTACGACCAGGCCAAGGCGGCACTCGACGCCGGCGCCACGGTCGACGAGATCTTGAAGAGCCCCGTGATCGAGAAGATCAACCGCGCCCGCTACGTGGCCGAGGACGACTTCGGCGCCTACCAGCAGGGCGTCATGCAGGAGCTCGACAAGGGCTTCGCCGTGGCCGCGTGAGGCCGGGAGAGAGTCGATGAGCAACCCTCTACTGAAGAAGGTGTACAGCGAGGTCAGCTACGTCTCCGGACCGCTGATGTTCCTCCAGAACGCGCCAGAGCTGAGCTACAACGCCATCGTGCGCATCCAGGACGGCACCGGCCGGACGCGCGGCGGTCAGGTCATCGAAGTGTCCAAGGAGTACACCGTGCTCCAGGTCTTCGAGGAGACCTCGGGCATCGACCTGTCCTCGACCACCGTCAGCCTGGTCGAGAACATCGCGCGCTTGGGCGTCGCTCGCGACATGATCGGTCGCCGCTTCAACGGCGCCGGCGAGCCGATCGACGGCCTACCGCCGGTGGTGGCCGACAAGCGGCTGCCGATCGAAGGGGCGCCCATCAACCCGGTGGCGCGGCGCAAGCCCGAGGAGTTCATCCAGACCGGCATCAGCACGATCGACGCGCTCATCAGCTTGGTGCGCGGTCAGAAGCTGCCGATCTTCTCCGGCTCGGGCCTTCCCGCCAACGAGCTGGCGGCGCAGATCGCCCGCCAAGCCACGGTCATCGGCGAGGACTCCGAGTTCGCGGTCGTGTTCGGCGCCATGGGCGTGACGCAGCGCGAGCTGACGTTCTTCACCCAGGAGTTCGAGCGCACCGGCGCGTTGGCGCGTTCTGTGATGTTCCTGAACCGGGCCGACGACCCCGCCGTCGAGCGTCTGCTGACGCCCCGAATGGCGCTCACCGCCGCCGAGTACCTGGCGTTCGAGCAGGGCTATCACGTGCTGGTCATCCTGACCGACATGACCAACTACTGCGAAGCGCTGCGCGAGATCGGCGGCGCCCGTGAGGAGATCCCGGGCCGACGGGGCTACCCCGGCTACATGTACACCGACCTGGCGTCGATCTACGAACGCGCCGGTGTCGTGACGGGCCTCAAGGGCTCCATCACGCAGTTGCCGATCTTGTCGATGCCGGACGACGACGTGACGCACCCGATCCCCGACTTGACGGGCTACATCACCGAAGGGCAGATCTACCTGGCGCGGGCGCTGCACAACAAGGGCGTCTACCCACCGATCAACCCCGGTCCCAGCCTCAGCCGCCTGATGAACAACGGTATCGGCGAGGGCAAGACCCGCAAGGACCACAAGAACGTCGCCGACCAGCTGCAGGCTGCGTACGCCAACGGCCTCGACTTGCGGCGGCTAGTGGCCATCACCGGGGAAGACGCCCTGTCGGAGAACGACAAGCTCTACCTCAGGTTCGCCGATGAGTTCGAGCGCAACTTCATCAACCAGGGCAGCGAGAACCGCACCATCGAAGAGTCGCTGTCGATCGCCTGGGCCATCTTGTCGCAACTTCCCAAGAGCGAGTTGACGCGCCTCGCCAACGACCAGATCGACAAGTACTACGGCGCCAAGATGGAAGAGCTGTGGGGCGCCGCGCGCAAGGACCAGCTCTGATCCGGAGGGAGGTGCCCCATGGCTGAGAACGTCGCCCCTACGCGCTCCAACCTGTTGCAGCGCCGAGACCAGGTCAAGCTCGCTATCCGCGGCGCCGACCTGTTGAAGCGCAAGCGCGACGCGTTGGTGGGCGAGTTCTTCGCGCTCGTCAAGGCGTCGCTCGAGGCCCGCAGGGCGCTCTCGGCGGCGAGTCGCGAGGCGTACTTCGCGCTCTTCCTCGCGAACGCCTGGGACGGACCGGAAGCGGTCCGCAGCCTGGCGCTGGCGCAGGAGAAGGCCCTCGAGATCGACCTGAAGATGGAGAACATCTTCGGCGTGAAGGTGCCGCAGGTGCTGCCGCCGACGTTCGACGACGCGTTGCCGTTCTCGCCCGTCGGCGCGGGTGCTTCGACGCTCGAAGCGGCCGGTCAGTTCCGCAAGCTGGTGGAGGCGATCATCAACGTGGCCGCCACCGAGACACGCCTTCGCCGCATCGGCGAGGAGATCAAGAAGACCAACCGCCGCGTGAACGCGCTCGAGCAGCTGGTGATCCCCGGTATCAACTACGAGATCCGTCAGATCCGCAGCGTGCTCGAACAGCGCGCACTGGAAGAGGTCACGGTGCTGAAGCGCATCAAGGCCAAGCTCGAAGCGCGCGAGGCAGCCGAGAAGGCCGCCGGCTGAGCCGCGCTTGCCGCTGGCAGTCGGGGCGCCGCTTCCCTCCGGGGGGCGGCGCCTCGTTTCATGGGTGCTGCCGAGTTCGAGCGTCGGATCCGGGACGTCGGCCCGGGCGCCCGGGCGCCCGGCTCCGCGGGTAGCATGGGGCGCGATGAAGGACACCCGGTTGGCGACCGCACCGACACGACGCGTGGCCCGAGGCGCGCTGGGCCAACGTCCGGCGTTGCTGCTGGTCGGGCGGC
>JAWOIL010000129.1:0-3358 GCA_046484635.1 Trueperaceae bacterium | reverse complement strand
CCTGGACGCCTACGTCGCGCCCGTGGTCACCTACACCCACGCCTCGGGATGGGGACGCTCGATCACCGGGGGCGTGGTGCCCTACAGCGACGGCGCGGCGTCGCCGTAGGGCACCACGCCCCCGGTGATCGAGCGTCCCCATCCCGAGGCGTGGGTGTAGGTGAGGACCGGCGCGACGAAGGCGTCCAGGTCACAGCCGCTGGGCGGGTCGAAGCAGCGGCTGCGACCTCGTCGCCTACGTCGCGCCCGTGATCACCTACACCCACGCCTCGGGATGGGGACGCTCGATCACCGGGGGCGTGGTGCCCTACGGTGACGCCGCGCCGTCGCTGCGCGGCCGCTACCTGTTCGGCGACTTCGTCAGCGGGCGGGTGTTCGTGGCGGATGGCGACCTCGACGCCGGGTTCACGGCAGGCGAGCTCCTGCAAGCCGGCTTCGGCATCGCCACCTTCGGTCTCGACGAGGCGCTCGACGCCTACCTCGCGGACTACGGCGGCGGGGTGCTCTACCGCATCGAGGACTGACCTGTGGACGCCGGGCGCCAAGGCGGGCCGGGTCCAAGACGCGATCGTGCTAGCGTGATGGCGAAACGAGCGGGCAGTCGGCACGGAGGTTCCGGTGATGCGTCATCGTGCTTCGATCGTGCTGGGTGTGGTGCTTGCGCTGGCGGCGCTGAACACCTGCGCCGTCGGCGGACCTCGCGTGCTGGAGGTCGCCATCCTCGACGGCGACCACGAGTTGACGATCGGCGAGACCCTGCGTCTCACAGCGGAAGTGACGGTCGTCGGCGGCGCGGCGACGACCGTCTTGTGGAGCGCCGAAGGTGATGCGGCGACCGTCGACGACGGCCACGTCACGGCGGTCGCTGTCGGAACGGCGAGGATCACCGCCACCAGCGCCGTCGATGCCTCGAAGGCCGACGGCGTCGATGTGCACGTCGTGCCGTTCGGCTCACACGCGTGGACGCGCCAGTTCGGTAGCGAACGCTTCGACTTCGCCTGGGCCGTGGCGATCGACGGCACTGACGCCGTGTTGATCGCGGGTGGCACCGCCGGATCCATCGACGGGGAGGCCGCTGCGGGCGCGGATGACGCCTTCGTGCGCAAACTCGACCGAGACGGCCTGCTTCTGTGGACCCACCAGTTCGGCAGCGCCACCAACGACTTGGCCTACGGCGTGGCCGCCGACGCGAGCGATCAGGTGCTGGTGGCCGGGTACACCATGGGCGCCTTGGCGGGCCAGCCCCACATCGGGGGCGGCGATGCGTTCGTGCGCAAGCTCAGAGCGGACGGCGAACCTCTTTGGACCCACCAGTTCGGCAGCACCGCCAACGACAACGCGACGAGCGTGGCGGTGGACGCAGCGGGCAACGGCTTCGTGGCGGGCTACACGGCCGGATCGCTGCCGGACCAGACGCAGCGGGGGGAACGCGATGCCTTCCTCAGAAGGCTCGACCCCAACGGCCAACACGTGTGGACCTCCCAGTTCGGCAGCGACGGCCGCACCTACGCCGAAGCGGTGGCGATCGACGCCGCAGGCAGTGTCGTCGTGGCGGGCGCCACCGACGGCGCCCTCGTGGCCGACGCCCACCATGGTGAACTCGACGTGTTCGTCCGCAAGTTCGACCCGGCGGGGCCAACGTCATGGACCCGCCAGTTCGGGACCGCCGAGACCGACTACGCGACCGGTGTGGCTCTCGACTTCCTCGGAAACGCCTACATCGTCGGGTACACGCGAGGCGCGCTCGCCGGCCAAGTCAGCGCCGGCGGCACGGACGCCTTCGTGACGAAGCTCGATCCAAGCGGCGCCCACGTGTGGACCCAGCAGTTCGGCAGCGGCGCGAACGATTTCGCGTTCGGCGTCGTCGTGGACGCGTTCGGTGACGTCGTCGTCGCGGGATACACCGGTGGGGCGCTCGCGGCAACCGACCCCGCCGGCGGCTTCGACGCGTTCGCGATCAAGTTCACGCCCGACGGCGAGGTCCGCTGGACACAGCAGGTCGGCAGCGAGGCCGACGACTTCGCGTATGGCGTCGCGTCCGACGCCCGCGGGTTCGTCGTGGTCGTCGGTGAGACGCACGGGCGGGTCGGCGACACGCAGGCCGGCGACGCGGACGCCTATGTGCGCCGGACGCACCGTTAGCCCGGGAGCGGCCGCCCCCGGGCGTCGCTTGGGCGGGCGCGGCCGGGGCTGGTCGGCCCCATGCCGCCGGTAGCACGGTGCCCGAACGGCACGGGCGGTAGCATGGCCGGCGTGAGTGCGCCGACCCCCGCCCCGTTCGCGCCACCCGCCGCCACCCCCCACCGCTGGGCGTTCGGCTTCGACGTCGTCGACCTCGGACGCCTCGATTACCGCGAGGCGTGGGACGTGCAGCGCGCGGTGCATGCCGACGTGGCAGACGGAACGCGGCCCCCGGCCCTGCTGCTGGTGGAGCACGACCCCGTCATCACCTTCGGCCGCAAGGGGGGCCGCGAGCACCTGCGCGTCCCCGAGGCCGAGCTGCGCGCGCGCGGCTTCGCGCTGTACGACATCGAGCGCGGCGGCGACGTCACCTACCACGGGCCCGGTCAGCTGGTCGGCTACCCGATCTTCCCCGTCGGGCGGCGCGTGCGCGACTACCTGCGCTCGCTGGAGGCGGCGCTCGTGCGCGTGCTCGCGGAGCACGGCGTCGAAGGCGTCGGCTCGCCCGGTTACGCCGGCGTCTGGGTCGGCGACGAGAAGGTCGTCGCCATCGGCGTCGCGGTGCAACGCAACGTCAGCTTCCACGGCTTCGCGATGAACGTGCACACCGACCTGAGCCACTTCGAGACGATCGTTCCCTGCGGCATCGCCGACCGGGGCGTCACCAGCCTGTCGCGCCTGGTCGGCCGCCACGTCCCGCTCGACGAGGTCCGGCCGCAGGTCGTCGCCGCCTTCCGTGCCGAGTTCGGGGCCGCCGCCGGGTCGGCCGCCGACGCCCCGCCCACCCCCGAGAGGTCGATCCCGCATGCGTGAGCCCCACCCCGACCCGTCGCCGGTCAAGGTCGTCAAGAACGGCATCGCGAGCAAGGACCCCACGCCGGTGCCGCGCCAGCCCAAGCCGAACTGGCTCAAGGTGCAGCTGCCGTCGGGCGGCAAGTACCAGGAGGTCAAGGCGACGGTCAAGGACCACCGCCTCTCCACGGTGTGCGAAGAGGCGATGTGCCCCAACCTGGCGGAGTGCTGGAACGCCGGCACCGCCACGATCATGCTCATGGGCTCCGTGTGCACCCGCGCCTGCCGCTTCTGCGCGGTGGACACCGGCAACCCCCGCGGCCGCCTCGACCCCGACGAGCCGCGGCTGGCCGCCGAGTCCGTGTTCCTCATGGGCCTGAAGTAC
>JAWOIL010000095.1:0-3065 GCA_046484635.1 Trueperaceae bacterium | reverse complement strand
CCACCACAAGTGCGGTCATGGTTCCATGGGTTAACGGTCGTCCCGAAGAGCGGGCTGTCGGTGAAAGGCTTGTGCCCGAACTCTGGAGTCGTCGTCTTACCCACGAGAATCGCGCCAGCCGCCTTGAGCCGAGCAACGGCAACGGCGTCTTCGGTAGGTACCCAGTGTTCACGTGTTCGAGAACCGAATGTCGTGCGCACGCCGGCAGTATGTGTCAGGTCCTTCACGATGAAGGGAATTCCGTGTAGGGGGCCAAGCGGGCTGCCTTGCTGAACGGCGGCCTCGGCCTCTCGTGCCTGGGACAGTGCCTCGTCGGCGCAGATCGTCACGAACGCGTTGATCGTCGGTTGCGCTCCGGAAGCCGCGTCCAGCGTGGCCGTGACCAGATCGACGGGAGATAGCTCCGAGGTGCGAACCATGGCGCCTAGGTCGATTGCGGAGCGGAACTGGAGGTCGGAGGGCATGGGTCATTGTAGGTGGGTGACGTGCCGCAGTCGACCACGGCGCCACGAACGGACCATTACCGCCGTAACATCGACGTATGCAGCAGCGCTCGGCCTATCGTGGCAACGTCCCCGAGTCGGGGCAGCCGTCCGCGCTGCGCGAGATGAACGCGCGGCGGCTTCTGGAGAGTGTGCGGGAGCTGGGGCCCGTGTCTCGGCCGGAGTTGGCCCGGCACTTGGACTTGAGCAGCGTGACTATCGCGTCGATCGCCAGAAGCCTGGTGGAAGCCGGCGTACTGCTCGAGGTGGGGACGCGTGGACAGGGCGTGGGACGCAAGGCAGCCGTCCTGGACGTCGCCCCGACGGCCGGTATGGTGCTGGCCGTCGACGTCCGGCTCGACGAGGTCGCTTGGCGCACCATGGATCTTCGTGGAGCCACGCTCGAACGCGACGCCTTCGCGATGCCCGCGGATGCCGAACGCCTCGTGGCTTTCCTGGCCGATCTGACGTCGTCCCACCTGGCGCAGGCGGCGAAGTCCGCGATCGTGGTGGCCGTCCCCGCGACGGTGCGGGCGAACGGGGTGGTGCACTACTTCGGTACGCCGGGCATGCTGCACGGTGTCGACCTCGCCGCGCGGTTGGCGGAACGAGTGGATAGCGTGCCGGTCGTGGCTCTCAACGACATCAACTTGGCTGCGATGGGTGAACATCGCCTGGGCGCCGCGCGCGAGTGGTCACGGTTCGTGTTCATCGGCATCCGACGAACCGGCATCGGCATGGGCCTCGTCATCGACGGGCACCTCTACCAAGGGGCGCATGGCCGGGCAGGGGAGATCGGGAACCTACGCATCGGCAGCGACGGCATGCCGCTCGACACCCACTTCGTCCGCCTCTCGCCCGAGGCGCTGGACGAGCTCGCGAAGGTGCTGGCTGTGACGTTCGCGGTGCTGGACTTAGACGGCGTCGTGGTGCATTCCGAGATCGAACGCGGTTACGACTGGTTCACCGACCTCGATGCCCACCTGGGCGCCTTGGTGCCGTTCCGCATCCGCACGACCCGTAGCGCGTTGGGAGACGACGCCGTGCTGCTCGGAGCCTCGTTGGTCGGGCTCGATACGTTGTGGCCGCGGCTTGCCGAAGGCGGGGCCGCCGGAACGGCGAACGGAACGGGGAAGTAGGCCGCGTTCGGGCGACGCGTGACTGGCAGCGAGTGACTGGCGGCGGGCGACTGGCGGCGGGCGACTGGCGGCGGGCGCGCCGGACCCAATCTTGCTTGACCACCCAGCAGCCACGCCCTATGCTTTGAATCGTAAAGAAAGTTTCGAAACGAATCATCGTCATCCTGAAGCGCTGTCCGAGAGGGAGCCACAGGCGATGAACGCAGCCACCCCACCCGCCTCCGTGTCGTCTAGCACTGCTACCGTGGTTCGCTACGTGGGCGTCGACGTCGGGGCGACCAAGACGGCCATCGCGCTGGGTTCCGCCGATGGGACGATGCAGGCGAAGGTGACGATCCCCACCCTCCCGGGCGCGCCGGACGCGCTGGCCGACGCCATCGCCGTCGTCATCGCCGACCTACGCGCGAAGCAGGCGACGGGACCGGTCCTCCACATCGGGATCGGCATCTGCGGCGGCGTCGATCGGGACGGGATGGTACACGGTCCGACGCCACTTGCCTGGCCGAAGCGGGTCGACTTCGCCACGCTCGTATCCGAGCGCACGGGTATCCCCGCCGCGATCGACAACGACGTCAACGCCGGCGCGCGGGGGGAGCACCTGTGGGGCGCGGGCCGCGGCATCGACGACTTCCTGTTCTTGGCCCTCGGCACCGGCATCGGGGCGGGGTTGGTCCTGGGGGGCAAGCTCTACCGCGGCGCGCGCAACTTCGCCGGCGAGATCGGGCACCTGAGCGTCGACGTAGATGGCGTGCCCTGCACGTGCGGCAACCGCGGGTGCATCGAGGCGTCGTGTGGCGGCAAGGCCGTCGGAGACCTGACCTCGCAGCGTCTGCAGCACGATGCGACCACGCCTTCGTCGCTTCGCCATGTGCTCCTCGAGCGTGGATCGCTCACCGCCCGTGACGTCATGGATCACGCGGAAGCCGGTGACGCCTTCGCGCTTGCCGAGGTGCGGCGCGTCGCGCGCCACTTAGCGGCTGCGATCGTCGGCGTCGTCAACCTGCTCGACGTTCGGCGCGTGATCGTCGGCGGCGGCATGGTGCAGAACCGGGTGCTGTTCCCGGCGATCCAGGACGCGCTGCTGACGACGCGGCCGTATCTCGCCCACGAACCGAACCTCGTGGTGCCGGCTGGACTGGGGGAGGACGCGGGTGTGACGGGGGCCCTCGCCATCGCCGTCGAAGCCGGCGCTTCGGAGGAGCGACGAAGCGAATCCATGGCGCGGAGCCGCAGTATGTGACGCCCCTGCTCACCTGCCTGCGACGCGCGCCTCCGCAGGCAGCGAAGGAGCCCACCCCGTCGACCCGCGCGCACCCGAGAACGGCAAGACCGAACGAGAAGGGACGAAGACATGCGAAGCACGAACGCCCTACGTTGGACCCGCCGCCTCGTCGGCGCCATGGTGGCGCTTCTGGTAGCGGCAACCGCTTTCGCTCAACCCGTC
>JAWOIL010000060.1:0-3221 GCA_046484635.1 Trueperaceae bacterium | reverse complement strand
CCGCCCCCGCTGCTGTTCGTGTTCGCGATTGGCGTCGCGCCTGTCGTTCCCGGGTCGGTGCCGCCGAGGGCGGTGCGGATGACGTTGCTGGTGGCGCGGGCTTGCGCGAGTTGGTCGAGGTAGTCGTCGATGCGGCCGAGCTGCCCGTGCGTCTCTAGGTAATGCAGGAATTGCTCTTCTTGCGCTTCCATATCTTGCCGGACGCGGTGGTGCAGGTCGGGGTTTGTGTCGCGGGTCCGCCTGGGTAGCGCCTCGCGGTTCTGGCGGAGTTGTTCGCGGACGGCGTCGATCGCGTCCTGCACCGAGTCCGGAAGCTCGTCGAGGGTGTGTTGTGGGGGTGTGGTCGCGTTACGCATGGCGCCTCCCGCGCTTGAATTCCCCCCGGCCTCGCCTCCTCCGAGCGTAGTCCTAGTTCGGCCTGTGCTCTCCCTCGCCGTTGCCGTTGTCGTTGCCGTTGGTGAGGTCGATGCGCGTGCGGACTTCGCGGACGATGCCGTACACGCGGAGCTCGTCGGTGTCCGCCCAGATGGAGGCGTAGGCGGGGTTGAAGCTGGTGAGGACGCACCGCCCGTCGTCCGTGGCGCGCTCGAAGAGCTTGACGAGCATGCCGTTCTCGGGGGCGTACGCGGCGATGATGTTCCCGGGGGTTGCGTAGTCCTGGCAGCGGACGATGACGGTGGCGCCGTCGGGTATGCGGGGGGCCATGCTGTCGCCTGTGACTTCGTACGCGGCGTGGTCCCCTTTCCATGCTTCTGGGATGTCGACTTCTGCGATCACTGTTCCCCCGTCGCCCCCTGGGCCCGCGCTGAGCAGGTCGTACACGGGAATGCGGCGCGTCCCTCCGCTCAAGTCTGGGTTGACTAGTGCTACTTCGTCCTTGTCGCTCGGGGGGATGGGAATGTCGAGACCAGTTGCGCGGTTGACGTCCTGTACCGTCCAGTTCAGGGCCGCGCAAAGCCGGTTCAGCGTCACGGGGTCCTTGTAGGCGAGATGGCGGAGGGTTGCGTCTGGGTCCACGAAGAGTCGGCCGCTGACCCAGCCTTACACTCGTCCGACCCGTTTGGCGAGCTCCGTCTGGGTCATCCCCAGGTCCTTCATTCGCCTTCGAATCGCGACGGTCGCTTGGTCCCCGCTGATCGGGTAGGTCGCGGCGGCGCTGCCGTGGGAGCTCACAGGCGCGTGAATCTCCCAATCAGATGGCTTAGTGGCGAGCACGCCTTCGGGTCGTTCGAGTCGACGTTCATGCGCGCGTGTCCGCCTCGGCACGAGTCCGGTCGGCCTGAGCGCCGCTCTCGACGCCGTCAAGCAGGTAGGCGAGGACGTCGGCGGCGCCGTACGACGCGCGCCCCGGCTCGATGAGAGGAAGGATCGAGGAGAGGTCGTCTCCGCTCGTGACCAACGGCGCCTCCACCGAACCGCCCTTCCGGATCTGACCGAGTCCGATATCGGCCATCAGGGCGTTGCATAGACACTTGCGGCCCGCCGTGTTGGCGGCGTTGCCGCCCTTTCTGACGTAATCGGCGACGGGCTCGGCGGCGCAGCGATAGCCGAAGCTCCCGTCGTCCATACGGTAGATCTCTCGCAGGTAGCCGAGGTCGCAAATACGCCGCCGTGCGCCGTAGACGTCGTCGTCGGACAGAGTGCCTGGCAGCGACACCACCTTGAAGGGAAAGCCGGTCGGCGACGCGCGCGGGTCTGTCCGAACTGTCGCCCGGCCGGATGCCACCAACTCCAGCACTGCACGCTTCAATTCGGTCGCGATACCCGACTCGCGGCAGTACGCGAACAGAGTTCCTACCTGCACCCCGGCGGCGCCGCGGGCGCGAGCCGATCGGAGCGCTTCCGGCGAACCGTGGCCCCCCGCGAGCCAGAACGGCACGCCGAGGTCGCGCATCTTGTCGAGATCGACGGCGTCGCGCTCGCCGTAGATCGGTTGCCCACTCTCGTCGAAGGCACTCTTCCCCCTAGGTGGCGCGTTGTGCCCACCGGCCGTCGGCCCTTCCACCACGAAGCCCTCGATCGAGCCGCTTGCCTTCTTCTGAAGGACACCTGCCAACGCGTGCGACGCGACGATCGGGTAGAAGCCCGGGCGCTTCAGCGGTTCGAATCCTGCAGCTCCGAAATCGGCCGGGTCGAACGACAGCGTCGAAGCGTCACGGGGAAGCTGAGCCTCGTCGTCTCGCTCGCTCACGTCGAGCCTGAACGAGGCCGGTGAGTGCTGCGCGAGCAGATCCAAGACGCCCGGAATCTCGCGCGGGATGCCCGCCCCCATGAGCACGTAGTCCACGCCGGCAAGCATCGATCCGTACAGCACCGCCAGATTCGGCAGTTGGACCTTGGTGAGCAGGTTGACGCCAACCCTGCCGGCATGGCCCTCTTTCGCGAGGAAGACCTCGACGAAAGCGCCGAGCATGCTCAGCCCTTGCTGTGGCCGGCTGTCGCCGACGCTCGGCATGGGCGCCCTCCGGTACGGCGCGCCAGGAGGACGGCCATCCGGTAGGAAGTAGCGTTTCACCGCTGCCTTGACCACGTCCGGGAACGGGAAGGCCGCCATCGCTCGGCGCACGATCCCACCCGGATCGCCGTCCTGAAGTCGCCGGACCAGGACGGTGTCGATGCCGATCGCCGACACCACGCCGAGTTGGCCCATCGCCGACACGGCTCGGGCCAATCGCCAGTTCGAAACCGCGACTCCCATGCCGCCCTGGATCACCGTGGCAGGAATCATGAATGGACTCAGGGTACCTCAGCAGACGCACAAGCGCAGCACGCACCTTCGCCGTAGGTTCGAAAACGCAGGCGAGCAATCGGGTCGCCGCCACCGCAGCCCGTGGCAGCCTTGGGGAGTCCCCGGCCAGGATGCCAACTCTTTGCCTGGCCGGGGACGACTCGCCGACGCGATCCTCCCGCGTGCAGGAACCCGGCGAGGAAGCGGCCCGCCCACGGTCACCGGGCGGGCCGCATCTTCTAAAGCTCGGGCGCGTCGCCAAGCCGCTCTCGCATCGGTGGGGCCGCGTTGGTGTCAGACTCTAGTGGAGCGTTTGGAGCACGGGCTTGCCGGTGAGGAACTCGGGGCTGAACTCGACGGGCATCTCGGCTTGCGTGTGCTTCCCGTCGATCTTCTCGATGTGGATGTCGCCGGCGTCGAGGAGTTCGAAGAACGTCGTGACGACGTTCGGGTCGAATTGCATGCCGGCCTCTTTCACGAGGATGGCCGTCGC
>JAWOIL010000222.1:0-2958 GCA_046484635.1 Trueperaceae bacterium | reverse complement strand
CCTGGCGCGCGAGCTTCAGCAGGCCGGGGTCGACCCCGGCCACACCGTGCCGCACAACGACCTCGGCGACCTGACGCTGGTCGAGTGGCTCGCCTACCTCGATGGGCACGCCGCGCGTGAGCGGTTCCGCATCCGGCAGAAGCAGCGCTCGGACTCGCACGAGGAGGACGCGTAGCAGCAGAACGCGCACGAGCAGAACGCGTACGAGCAGAACGCGGTACCCCTCCGGGGCGCGCTAGATTCCGCCGCCTGGCCCCCGTGTGCCCGTGACGATGTGCGCCGGCACGTCGAACGCGACGGTGCCGTCCGCCTTCACGTAGGCGTCCAACTCGTCCTCGGCTTCGTCCAAGATGGCCTGGATCAGGTCCTCGTCGAGCACGACGCCCATCACAGGCAGCCAACCGCGAAGATCCGCTTCGACCATGGCCCGGACGCTGGGGAAGCGCGCGGTTCCGCGCCGCGTCGTGACGTCGACCGAAGCGGCACCGGCGTCGTCGAACAGCTTCGCCAGGGCGTCCGCGTCTCCCAGCACGAACGGCGCCTGCAGCGCGTTGGCCGCGTCCCGCCCGGCCATGCGCTGAAACAGGTCGACCGCCTCGGGGTAGGCCTCGGTGTTGTCGAGGCCGTCCCATACGGCAACCGCGACAGAACCGCCCTCCGGCACGACGCGCAGCATCTCGCGAACGGCGCGCTCGCGATCTTGGAAGAACATCATGCCGAACTGACTGACGACCGTGTCGAACGCGGCGTCGGGGTAGGGAAGGTCCTCCGCCAACCCGAGCCGCCAGTCCGCTGCCGGCGTGAGCTCCGATGCCACCGCGATCATGCCGGGGTCGGGGTCGATGCCGGCGACGGAGCCGCCGTTGCCGACCTTGGCGAGGGCCGTCCGGCCGAGCACGCCGGTGCCGCAAGCGACGTCGAGCACGCGGTAGCCCGGCTTCACGCCGACGGCTTCTAGCACGGGCGTCGCCCACTGGCCGAACAAGGCGGGCACGTGAAGGGCTTCGTAGGCTCTAGCTGCCGCGATCTGGTTCTGCAGTTGAGGGTCCGCCATGGTCCGTCCCCCTCGGTTCCGACCGGGCTGGTTTCGTCGGTCCGATGCTGCGCACGACCCCGGTGATGACGCGCGCCGGTCGGTTGGCGCGACCGCGGGCCCGGCGACGGGTGCGCTCCGGCCACCCCCTTCCTGCTCGAACCGAATCGTTGGCGGAATGATAGGGGTCTTGGCGTCGGTCGTGGTGACCGAGCGCACGCTGTGGCGGAGGCCGCACCTGGAAGCGGCTTGTCGGCACCGCTCTTGACAAATCGAGCCACCTGCCGAATAATTCCTTCACTAAATCAATCAGACGGGAGACCGCATGCCTCGCGCCTCGTCGAGCGCCCGCGGAAGAGAACGCATCCGGGCCTACAACCAAAGCGCCGTCCTCAGCGCCATCCACCGGCACGGTCGGATTTCGCGCAGCGAGTTGGCCTCCGAGCTCCGCTTGAGCCCGGCTGCCATCACGGCGCTAACGGCGCCGTTCGTCGCAGAGGGACTGGTCGTCGAGGCGGAGTTGGGAACGTCGACGTCGGCGGGGCGCAAACCGATCCTGCTTGCGATCGACTACGACCACGCCTACGTGTTCGGCGTGAAGGTGATGAATCACGCCGTGGTCGCAGCACTCACCAACCTGGGCGCCGAGGTGGTGAGCGTCCGCGCGGAACCGCTCGCCAGCACCGACGTCGAGGAGGTCATCCGCGCCGTTGGTTCCGCCGTCCGGCGGCTGCAGGAAGACGGCGACGTACCCACCGACAAGATGCTCGGCGTGGGCGTCAGCCTGCCCGGGATCGTCGCGCACCAAGAGGGCGTGGTGCGGCACTCACCGCTGCTGGATTGGTACCGCGTGCCGTTCGCCGACCGGCTGCGCGAGGAGCTCGGCCTGCCCGTCTTGATCGAGAACGACGTGAACGCGCTGGCCGCTGCGCAGGCCTGGTTCGGGTTGGGTCGCGGCCACGACTCGTTCCTGGTCGTGACGATCGGACGCGGCGTCGGCCTCGGCATCGTGATCGACGGCAAGGTCTACCGTGGTCCGCTCGGTGGCGCTGGCGAAGTCGGGCATACGCTGTGCACGCCGTTGCGTCCGCGCGTCATGAGCACCGAGACGACCACGCTGGAGGCGCGGATCGGTGACGCCGGCCTGCTGGCACAGGCGCACCGCCTCGTCCCCGAACCGACCACGGATCTGGGCCCAGTGGGCTTGACGGCGATGGCCGCTGCCGGCACCGAGGCCATCCTCGACCTATTCCAAGACGCGGGGCGCTGTCTGGGCGTCGCGCTGGCCGACCTGGTCAACGTGTTCGCGCCGACGCTGATCGTCTTGGGCGGCGAAGGGATGCGCAACGCCCCGTACTTCTTCGAGGAAACGCAACGGACGCTTCAGCGCTTCACGTTCGGCGACCTCGGCGAGCGGCTCGAGGTTCGCATCGATACCTGGGCCGACGACGCATGGGCACGCGGCGCCGCCGGTGTCATGGCCGCCCGCCTCCTCGACGAGGCCACCATCCCCCTTCACGCTGCCAAGGTGCAGCTGGGCTCGGCAACATCGTGAGCCGCGTTCGCCATGCACGCTCCGCATTCGGCACCAAGCCTCAAGAGGAGGAAGCAATGCTGCAATCCCGGTTCGTTCCTGTCGTTCACCGTCTCGCTTCGGCCCTAGTGGCCCTCGCGTTGCTGGTGGGCAGCACCGCCTTCGCCCAGACCAAGGTCGAGTACTTCTCGTTCATGACCGGCTCCGATCAGATCGACATCCTCGAGGAACTGATCGCGGTCTTCGAAGCCGAGAACCCTGGTATCGAGATCGAGTACACGACGGCCGACTACGGCTCGTACTTCACCAAGCTTCAGACCGACTTCGCCGCCGGCGATCCGCCCGACGTGTTCGAACTGAACTACGAGAACTTCGTGACGTTCGCGTCGCG
>JAWOIL010000062.1:0-62117 GCA_046484635.1 Trueperaceae bacterium | reverse complement strand
GTGAGAAGCTGGCACAACTGTCGCTTTCCTTTGGAGCGGACGATCTGGATGTAACCATAATTGAAGAAAAAATAACCCACATGGCCGGGGCCACCTCGGCCATCTGCGTTGCGTATGTCGACCGACCGCGATCTGCGGCGCAAATCGTACGCGTCCTATAGTGATGGCTTCCTGTCCTACCGCAACACCCTCGCCGACTTGTACCTGGGGCGCGTGAAGCAGAGCGTGTTCTGGGCGCGCGTACGCGGCTACCCCAGCACCGTGGAGGAACAGCTCACGCCGCGGGAAGTGCCCCGCGCCGTGCTCGAAGCCGTGGTGAACACCTTCCAAGCGAACCTGGGCGTGTGGCATCGCTACTGGGCTGCGCGGCGCGCGCTGCTCGGCCTGGAGCGTCACGAGGAGTGGGACGTGTTCGCGCCACTGTCGCCGAACCCGCCGTCGGTGCCGTACCAGCAGGCGGTGGAGTACATCCTCGAGGGGATGGCGCCTCTCGGTAGCGACTACCTCGAACCCTTACGGCGTGGGCTGCTCGAGGAGCGCTGGGTCGACGTCTACCCCAACCGCGGCAAGCGCGACGGCGCGTTCGCGACGCGCGCGTACGGCAGCCAACCGTACATCCTGATGAGCTTCCAGGGGGACCTGGAGAGCATGTCGACGCTGGCGCACGAGCTCGGGCACGCCATGCACTCCCAGTTGATGGATCGCGAACAGCCGCTGCCGTACGCGAACTACGCCATGATGGCGGCCGAGACGGCGTCGAACTTCAACCAGGCGCTGGTACGCAGCCACTTGCTGGGCAAACTGACCGCCCCCGAAGAGCGCCTGGCCGTGCTCGACGAAGCGTTCTACAACTTCCACCGCTACTTCTTCATCATGCCGACGCTGGTGCGCTTCGAGCTGGAGGTCCACCAGGCGGTCGAGCGCGGCGAGGGCCTGACCGCCGACAAGCTGGGCGCCATCATGCAGCGCCTGTTCCAGGAAGGCTATGGCGACGAGATCACGGCGACAGAACGCACCGGCATCACGTGGGCGCAGTTCGGCCACCTGTACATGCCTTTCTACACCTTCCAGTACGCCGCCGGCATCTCCGCCGCTGCCGCGCTCGCCGACGACGTGCACGCCGGCAAGGACGGCGCGGCCGAGCGCTATCTGGCGTTCCTGCGCGCCGGCAGTTCGGTGCCGCCCGTGGACGCGCTTCGCGCCGCCGGCGTGGACATGACGACGCCCGAGCCGATCGAGCGTGC
This sequence comes from Trueperaceae bacterium, assembly GCA_046484635.1. Classification (GTDB taxonomy): domain Bacteria; phylum Deinococcota; class Deinococci; order Deinococcales; family Trueperaceae; genus CAZACZ01. The sequence continues at coordinate 60,873 of JAWOIL010000062.1, read as the reverse complement.
GTTCGGCGTGGTGGAAGGGTACGTGCAGGAGTTGGAGGCGTTGGCCGAAGCACACGGCGAGCACGTGGGCGACGGCGCCGACACCAGGTCCGGGTGACCACGCTCTTCTGGGTGTTCGCGGTACTCACGGCGCTCACGACCGTCGGGCTGCTGGTGAACACCGCGCGGGTCGTTCGCGGCTACGGCTTGGCGGCGCGCACGGCGAACGACGAGCGCACGGCGAACGACGAGCGCCCACCGGTCAGCATCCTCGTGCCGCTCAAGGGCGCCGCCCCCGGCCTGAGGGAGCGCCTCGAGCGGCTTCTGTCCGCAGGACGGTCGACCGACCAGTTCGTCTTCGCCGTGGAGAGCACCGACGATCCCGCGCACGCCGTCTGTCTCGCAGTGTGCGGGGCACACCCCCAACGCGACGTCGCGATCGAAGTAGCGGGGCCCCCCGGTGAGCGGATGGGTAAGCAGCACAACCTGGCCGCAGCGGCCACGGTTGCGAATCACGCGTTACTCGCCTCGATGGACGACGATGTCGAACTCGATGCCGCACACCTCGACGAGGGCGCCCGGCTGGCAGCCGAAACGGGCGCGGGTGTGGCGTTCGCCATGCCCTACTACCTGCCGGGCGCGTCCTCCGGGGGCGCGCTGGTGGCGGCCTACACCAACTACGGGTTCAGTCTCCACATGGGCGCGCTCGCACTCCAACCCGATCCGAAGTTCATCGTCGGCGGCTTCTGGGTGGCGAGCCGCGCTGCCGTGGACGCGGTCGGCGGTTTCGAGGCGTTCACCGGCACCGTCAGCGACGACGCCGCCATCGGCCGGGCGATGCACGGGGCCGGACGCGTGAACCATCCGCTGCAGGCGACCGTCGGCCTCGCGCCCGAGCGACTCGGCCCCCTGGCTGGCGCGCGACACGTGCTGAAGTGGCTGACGCTCCTGCGAGCCGAGGGCTGGGCGGTATTCGTCCCGGTCGCGCTGGCATGGCATCCGGGTTGGTTCGGCGTGCTGGCGGCCGTGGTGGGGTCGATCGTCGGCGTACCGACCACGCTCGCGTTCGCCCCTTTGGGCATTGCGGTGCTCACGCGCATCGCGTCGATCGCGTCGCTGAACGGGCGCGCCTACCGGGCGCTCGACCGGGGAGCGTACGTCGGGGCCACCATGGTGTACGAGTACCTGGTGGCGCCCTGGCTGTTCCTGGTGGCTGCGTTCCGGCGCCGCGTGGTGTGGCGCGGCCGTACCTACCAGATCGGGAAGGGCGGCAGGATCCGCGCGGGTTGAAGCACGGGGCCATTCCTCGTCACGATCCCGATGTCGTTCGACTCTCTACGCCGTACGACCGTTCCAGCCGCCTCACCCTCGCTTTGGCCAACGCCGTCCTGGGGTCACCGTCGGGCAACGCTTCCACGGCCGCCTGCCAGTACTCGAGGTCGTCGCCCGTTCTCTCCGCGAGATCGAACAGCACGTCGGCGTCGAGTGTCGACAAGGCCGCCTGGCGGACCTCTTCTTCGAGCGCCCAGCGCTGCTCGACGATGCCAGGGGCGTCGCTGCTCGGCAACAGCAGACCACGCATCATTGCCACGGCCTCTCGCACACGACCGGCGGCGAGGCGCTCACGAACCTCCAACACGTCGGCGCGGTACGGAACGGCGATTCTGTAGGGCGCCTCACTCACTGGTAACACCACGCGCAAGCGCGTGAGCAGAGCCCGGATGCCGCTGTTCGAGTACGGCGGCTTGCCATCGGGCGTCAACTCGACGACCAACGCTTCGCGGGTGATGCCGCCGGGGTGTAACGCGAGCACTAGGGCGGCCTCCGCCAAGCGTTCGGAGAGCGGTACGAGACGCCCGTCGAGCCGGCACTCGACACCGCCGAGGAACCGCAGCGCCAACGTCGGTTGCGGGTTCGAGAGCACCTGCCAGACGTCCCGAAGCACCCGTCCCGGGCCGGCGAGCACCTGCACGGCAGTCGCGGGAAGGGTGCGCAGCGTCGTGGTGAGACCGGCCGGGACGTCGTGTCCCGACCCGGGCGAAGCGGCCAGATAGTAGAGCGCCGCGCTCAGGCGCGGCTCGAACGCGAGGCTCTCGTCGAGCATCGCGCGTGCGAGGTCGGCCTTGGCCGGCTCATGGTCCGCGCCAGCCACGGCCGCGACGATGCCTCGCGCGAGCGCCGCCAGGGAGGCCTCGTGCGGCGGACCTGCGTCCGCGATCACCGTCACGTCGGCTGCCACCTGGCGCGCTTCGTCGATCCGGTCGTCCTCCACCAGGGCACGCACGAGCTGGTACCCGTAGCGCGCCCGCGTACGGCGCGTGCTGGCGTGGTACGTGGCGCGGAAGCGATCGATGGCGTCCTTCGTACGGCGTTCAGCCAGGTCGAGTTGCGCGAGCGTGCTGCTGAGCAGCACTGCGAGTTCGGGCACGGCACCATCGACCATCGCCTGGGCTGATTCGAGCGTGCTGCGTAGGCCCACGAGATCGCCGGCCATGATGCGCGCCACGGCTAGGTCGTTCAACAGCAGAAGCCGCCTCGCTCCGTCCTGGAGCTGATCGCGATCGAACACGTCGAGCGCCCACCTGGCCCAGGTGGCCGCGTTGGCGAACTGGCCGGCCTGGTACAGGCGCGCGGAGAGGGTGTCGGCGTTGCGCGCCACCTCGTAGCTGCTGCCGCCGTCCTCGGCAAGGCGCACGCTCTCCCGCAACACCTCAATGGCAGCTTCGGGATTCGGATGCAGGCGCCCGTACTGCCACGTCGTCAGCGCCGTGCGGCGCTCTGCTACCGCCTGCTCGGCCATGGCGAAGCCCTCTGCTCGTGGTAGCGTGCCGGCTCGACGTGCCCGCAACGACGGTGCCCGATGCGTGCGCAGATGCTCGTCGACGTCGTCGATCACGGCGCCCATGTCACCCGCTGCAAGCGCCGATAGCAATCGCCACTCCAGCACGCGCTCGCTTCGCGCGTGCGCCTCTGGAAGCGCCGAGAGCAGCAGGTGCAGCCGCTTCAGCAGCCCCTCTTCTTGGTAGCGCGGGCCGGCGCTGCGCAGGACGTCCTCGACCAACTCGGGGGCACGCAACACGGCGAGCTCGAGCGCGTCGACCACGTCCCCTTCGCGCCGGAGCGCCTGGACGGCGATGGCGGGCTCGACCGCCACCGCATCGTGGACGTCGACCTCGTACCCGGTGGGGGTCGGTACCCGCATGCGAGGGAGGTTCGCGGCCGCCTGGGCTCGCCCGGCGAACTCCGTGAACCGCCCGTCCGTCGCCGTCAGCATCGCGGCGACGTCGGCCTCCGTGAGCGATCCAGGAGCGATGGCGCGCGCTTCGTCGGGGCGAACGCGAAGCTCCCCCGGTCCGATCACGCACCAGTCGCCGGTGAAGTCCACCCGCTTCGGCTCCCGAACGTCCAGCACCACATGCAGACCGTCGCCGTGCAGCGCCATCACGTCCGTCGCCACGGCCGAAGGAAGGTCGTCGATGCTGAGCACCAAGCGCAACGGCGCGACGTCCGTGCGGAACCGATTCAGGATCTTGAGGTGTGCCGTGTAGGGCAGGGCAGGCGTGAGCAGAGCGCCGGGAAGCACGGCGTTCACGGCTCGCGCCAAGGCGTTGCCCACCGCCACCGGATCGTCGCGCCGCTGCGCGTTGACCGAGAACCACGCCGTGCGCTCCGCCTGCCGCAATGCGTCGATCACGAACGGTGTACCGAACGGCTCGCCCCCTGTCAGGACGACGGGCCGTTCGGTCTCCCGTAGCGCGGCGACGATGCGTGGCAACCACACGCCGTCAGGATATCTGCTGGCCTCGTACGCCCTGCCGCCTACGCGGCTACGAGCGGATGCCCTCCCGACGCGCGCCCCTCCGGCACCACGCGTGAAGCGTCGACGGCCTGCCGCACGGCGTCGACGGAAGTCAGAATGCGAACGTCTCGGATGATGACGCGGTCGCCATCGAACACGAACTTGGTGCTCTGCTCGAGGCGGCGCCTGGCATCGACGCGATCCATGGTGGACCTCCTAGTCACGACTGCACCGTAGTCGACGGGGCGCTTCGGAAGCGCTTCACCTCCCCGATGGGGCTGCACACCGCCGCGGGTGGCAGTGGAACCGCACGAAGCGTGTCCTGCGCACGCCCGGAGCACTGCAGGCATGCCTCGATGACGTCACGCCGGCGTTGAAGCGGGTTTGAAGCGCCCCGCGGACTAGCGTGCTGGCAAGACCAGGAGGTCGTCCATGCTTCGTTTCCGCCACGCCGTCCGCGCCTTCACCGTCTCCACCGTCCTCGCTGCGTTGGCCCTCTCGTTCGCACTCGGCACGTCGGTCGTTGCATCCTCGGCGGCTTCTGGCAGCATCGTGGTCGACGGCGGCCACCAACACGGCGACTACGACGCCGGCTGAGACGCGCCGCCCCGCGTCGTCTCGGCCTCGCCACCCCGACCCATGCGCCGCTCCCCCCCGGCTTCTCGACCGCCCCGGCTGCAAGATCTCCGCTTCCAGTACCAGCCGATCGCGCCCCTGACGCACCAAGAGGCTGGATGGTCGGAAGCGTTGGTGCGCTGGAACCTACCGGACGGCACCGTGCGCGGTCCGTTGGACGTCTTGCCGCATTGGCTCGCGCCGGCGCGCCTGGAGACGTTCACGCAGCACACGCTTCGCAGTGCTGCGACCGCCATCGCCGACGCACGGGGCGCGGTCGTCTCGGTGAACATGAGCCCGACGCAGGTCATGCATCCGGCCACCCTTGCCGAGCTGGAGCGCCTGCTCCCGGAGATCCGCGCGCGCATCCGTATCGAACTCACGGAAGAACGCATCCACGATCCCGGCGGCTTGCGCGATGCCATCGGCGTGCTGCGGGAACGATGTCAGATCTTGCTGCTCGACGACGTGACGCCGGACGACCTCGGCGACCGCGCCTACGACGGAACCGCGGTCGATGGCGTCAAACTGGACCGGGCGGTGGTAACGCTGTTGTTCGAACCCGGTCGACGCGCGGCCGTCACGCGCTTCGTGCGCGAGGCAACCGAGCGGTTCCCAATCGTCGTCGCCGAGGGCATCGAGGACGCTGCGATGTGCGAGGCGCTCGCAGAACTCGGGGTCAGCCACGTGCAGGGCTTCGGCATCGCGCGGCCCGGCCCTCTGCTCGCCTCGGCCCCACCGCCGGTACTCGCCAAGCCGCGATCGGGCACGCGCGCCGAGCGTAGCGGGACCGGCATCTGGCCGGCTTGAGCCGCCCTGCTTGAACCGCCCTGCCTGAGCCAATCTCGGGCCCGAACGGTCGGCCCTCGAGGCTGCTCGTACCTGGCTGTCAGGCTCGCCCGTGGACATCCTGCTTTTGGGTGGGTCCGACCCAGGATCTGCGATACCGGTTCGACCATGCACATGGCACGTTCTGCCTCGTACGCGCGCGTATTTTGCGCTGTCTGGCCGAGGGTGCTACCATGAGAACGTTCGCCCGCAACAGGCTCGACGACACTAGGAGGAACGATGATGCCTCGATTCGCCAAACTCATCGTCGCTCTCGTGGTTGCACTCGCAGTTGCGTACGGTGCAGCCCAGAGTTCGCCGATACGCGTTGGTTCGAAGCAGTTCACGGAGAGTATCGTCCTTGCCAAGATCATCAAGGTCGCGCTCGAGGATGCCGGCTTCGAGATCGACGACCGCACCCCGCTGGGTGGCTCGGACGTCAACCGCGCGGCCCTCTTGAACGCGGAGATCGACGTCTACCCCGAGTACACCGGCACCGCGCTCGGCAACTACCTGCGCAACGAAGGGGTCGAGTTGCCCGAGGGGCTGACGCAACGAGCGGAGGAAGGGTACCGTTTCTTGGCCGACTACGATCTCGAGACCAACGGCCTAGTGTGGCTCGCGCCGGCGCCGGCCAACAACACCTACGCCTTCGCCGTCACGCGAGCGTTCGCCGAAGAGCACGGGCTCGCCACCGTCGCGGACCTTGCTCGCTACGTGAACGAAGGGAACTTCGTGATGATGGCGAGTGGCGACGAGTTCGCCCAGCGCCCGGACGGCATCGCGGCGTTCGAGCGTACGTACGGCTTCGAACTGAGGGACGACCAACTGCTGATCATCGCAGGCGGCACGCCCGCCCAGACCGAGCAGGCCCTGGCTGAAGGCGCGAACCGAGTCAACGTCGCGATGGCGTTCGCCACCGACGGCGCGTTGGCCGCGTACGACTTCGCCGTGCTCGAAGATCCGCTGGGCGCGCAGCCGGTGTTCCAACCCGCGCCCGTCTTCCGCGCCGACGTGATCGAAGCGAACCCCACCATCCGCGACGTCCTGGACCCCATCTTCGCTTCCCTCGACAACGCCACCCTGCAGGAGCTGAACGCCCGCGTCGACGTGGACGGCGAGAACCCGGAAGACGTCGCTCGCAGCTACGTGCAGCAGGGCAACTTCTAGGCCGAGCGAGCGACCGCCGCGGGGCGTCGACCCCCGTGGTGCAACCGGGCGAATCCGGGCGGGTCCGCATGAGGCCCGCCCATGGTCCGAAGTGCGAGGTGAGGCGCCATACCGAGTCGCATCGCGATGCTCGGCAGCCTGACGGCCGCCATCGGGTTGTTCTTCCTCCCGCTCATCGAACTCAAGCCGAACCGGATCGCCTCGGGCATCCCGTTCCAACTCCTCGAGCTGCAAGGCGACATGCGCTACCTGGTGCTGTTCCTGCTGTCGTTGGCGCCGATCGCGGTCGCGTTGCGCAGCCCGGACCGCAGCCGCGGCTGGCTCCTGGCTGGGCTCGGCAACGCGCTGTTGGTGCTAACGCTCTACCTGCCGGCCAGCGCCGGCCAGCGTCTGATCGACGACGCCGGCACGCTGTTGGTCGAGAGCTTGCGCGTCAGCAACCCGCGGATCCTGCCGTCGGCTGCGTTGGCATTGGGACTCGCCGGTGGCTACGTGGTGCTCTTCGCCGGCCTGCGCGACCTCGAACGAGCGGGCGTCGGTCGCGCGCCGCGACTCTCGGCCGCTTGGGGCGGCGCCGTGCTGCTGGCGGTGATGCTCGTGGCAGGCACGTTCGACGTCTACTCGGTGGTCGTCGAGTTCCACGCCCGCGGCGCGCAGCTCGGGCAGCGCTTCATCGAGCACGTGATGTTCGTCGGCGTCTCGCTCACCGTCGGGCTCGTGCTCGGAGTGGGTCTTGGGTTGTGGGCGCATCGTGACCAGGGCGTCTCCCCGGCCGTGCTCTACACCGTCGGGATCATCCAGACCGTTCCCAGCCTGGCGTTGTTCGGCGTCTTGCTCGTGCCCCTCGCGCGCCTCGGCGACCAGCGCCTCACCGCCGTGGCGCTGGTCTTTGCGGTGACGCTTGCCGTCGCGGCCGGGCTCTTCTTCCTGTTCCGACGCCTTGCGGGGCGGTTCACGGCAGGCGCGCGCCAGGTCCTCCTCATGATGGTCGCGACCGTCTCTGCGGTGCCGTTGGCGCTCTTGGTGGTGGTGACCGCGAGCTTCCTGTTCCGCGTGGCGATGGTCGCGTTCACGAGTGACGCCGGGCCGTTCCCGCGGTTGCGCGTGGCCTTGTTGGCGACGCTCCTGGTGGCCATGGCAGCCCTGCTCGTGGGGCGCCGGTTGCGACCAGGTTGGACCTTGCGGGTGGTGCGGTACGCGAGTTACGCCGCCGGAACGGCGTTCACGGCGGCGCTGGCCTACGCGCTGGTGCGCGCCTCGCAACTGTTCCTCGTGCGCGTCACCGACGTAGCGTCCGTCACCCTGCGAGAACTGGGCGTGTCCGGCATCGGTACGGCCCCGGCGGTGATCGCACTGACGCTCTACTCGCTGCTGCCGCTGGTACGAAACACCTTCGCCGGCCTGAACAACGTCGACCCTGCCATCATCGATGCCGGGCGCGGCATGGGCATGAACGCCGGACAGCGCTTCGTGCAGCTCGAACTGCCGATCGCGCTGCCGGTCATCATGGCCGGCGTGCGCAACGCCGCCGTCGCCCTGGTCGGCATCGGCGCCATCGCCACCGTGATCGGCGCAGGCGGCCTCGGCGACTTCATCCTCGGAGGCATCGTCAACACCTCCATCGATCAGATCCTGCTCGGCGCGGTCCCGGCGGTGCTTCTGGCGACGGTGTTCGACACCGTCCTGCAGGGCCTGGAGCGTCTGCTGGTCTCGCCCGGCATCCGCCAGCTGGAGGGCGCCTCGTGATCGAGTTCGAGAACGTCGTCAAGGAGTTCCCCGGCGGGTTGCGTGCCGTCGACGGCCTGACGCTACACGTCGCGGAAGGCGAGATCTGCGTGCTGATCGGACCCTCCGGTTGCGGCAAGACGACCACCATGCGCATGGTGAACCGGCTGATCCCGATCACGAGCGGCCGCATCACGGTCGAAGGCCGCGACAACGTCAGCCTGCCCGCCGACGAGTTGCGCCGGAAGATCGGCTACGCCATCCAGCAGATCGGCCTGTTCCCGCACATGACCATCCAGAACAACGTCGCGGTGGTGCCGCGCTTGCTCGGTTGGGACGACGCACGCATCTGGCGACGCGTCGACGCCTTGCTCGAGCTCGTCGGCCTCGACCCGGACACCTACCGCGACAAGTACCCGCGGCAACTCTCCGGCGGGCAGCAGCAGCGCGTCGGGGTAGCGCGCGCGCTCGGCGCGGATCCGCCCATCATGCTGATGGACGAACCGTTCGGCGCCGTCGACCCCATCACCCGCGAGACGCTGCAGGACGAGTTCCTGCAGATCCAGCGGGAGATCTCGAAGACCATCCTGTTCGTCACGCACGACATCGACGAGGCGATCAAGATGGGCGACCGCATCGCCATCTTGCGTGACGGCAGGCTCATACAGTACGACACCCCCGACACCATCCTGGCGCACCCGAAGGACCGTTTCGTACGCAACTTCGTCGGTGCCGATCGCCAGCTCAAGCGTCTCGGCTTGGTGCGGGTCCGGGAGATCATGGACACCGACCCGCCCACCGTTCCCTTCGACGCGAGCGTGCGCGACGCGCTGCAGGCCATCCGCAAGCGCGACGTGCGTAGCGCGTTCGTCGTCGACCGAGACGGCAGGCTGAAGGGTTGGGTGGAGCGCGCCGAGGCCGAGCGTGGCACGTCGCTGCTGGACGTCATGCACGAAGCCGACTACCACGACATCGCCGTGAACGAGAGCGCCACCGTGCGCGACGCGCTCTCCGCCATGGTCACGCGCGGCTTCCGCGTCACGCCGGTGGTGAGCGAAGGCGGCAGGCTCGCCGGGGCGGTGACGTTGCGGGCACTCCAGGAGTTCGTCGAGTCGAGCAGCGAGGAAGAACGGGGGAGCGGCCAGGACGAGAAGCGGGGTGCGTCGACGTGACGACCTCGGAAACGGCCCAGCGCTTCCGTGTTCCCGGTGCGGTGTTCGGCTGGCTCGTGCTCGCCGCGGCGCTGTTCGCCGTCCGACCGCTTACGTTCGAGTTGCGCAACTTGCCGCAGGAGAGCGCCAACCTAGTGCCGAACCTGTGGCTGCCGACGTTCAGCGTCGGTGGCACCACCCTCATCCAGGTTGGGGCGCTCGACACCGGAATCTCCCTGATCCCGTTCCTGCTCGGCGTGGCGCTGCTCGAGGCGCTCCTCGCTTTTCTCTACCGCGCCCGCGACGACAAACTGGTGCGGCCGCTGGTGCGCGCCGCCGCCATCTTCCTGACGTTCTGGTCGTTCTTCGGACACCTGCCAATGTGGGACGTCCTGCTCGGCGCCATCTTCCCCACCCGTCCCCAGCTGATCTACCCGCGCGGCACCGTCGTCGAGCTCGCAGGAGAGCACCTCGAGCTGGTGCTGGTGTCGTCGCTGGTGACCATCACCGTCGGGTTGACCCTCGGCATCCTGGTCACGCGCTCCGCCTACCGCGAGTTCTTGCCATTGGTGTCGAACGTCGTCAACGCCGGCCAGACGCTCCCGACGCTGGCAATCGTGGCGATCATGGTGCCGATCATCGGCCTAGGCTTCTGGCCCGCCATCGTGGCGCTGATCCTCTACGGCTTACTGCCGGTGGTGCGCAACACCATCGCCGGGCTGGAGGCCGTCGACCCGTTCATGATCGACTCCGCCCGCGGCATGGGCATGACCCCCGAGCAGATCCTGTGGAAGATCGAGTTCCCCAACGCCAGCAACATCATCCTCGCCGGCATCCGCACCAGCATGGTGATCAACATCGGCACCGCTGCGCTCGGCGCGTACGCCGGTTCGGGCGGCCTCGGCGGGCCCATCGCGGGCGGCCTCAACCAGAACATCGTGCCGTTCGTGCTCTACGGCGCCATCCCCGCCGCGCTCCTGGCGATCCTCGTCGACTACGTGCTGGAACGGGTGGAGTTCGTGCTGACGCCGAAGGGGTTGCAGATCGAGAACTGAGGGCCGCCGGCCGCGCCCCGGCGGGCGGCCGAGTGACGCTCATGCGCCACGAGCGCCGGCCGATCCCTGCTACGACCCGCCGACAAGGTGCTCACACCCACACGTCGTCCGGCGCGCGCAGTTCCGAAACGGCGTCGCCGGTGTTCGTGACCCCACGGGGCTCGATCAGCAGCACGCGGCACTCTTCGTCGGCGACCGGCCGGTGCTCCACCCCCCTTGGCACGACGCAGAGCTGCCCTTCGACGAGATGCCGGACTCCGGACCGGAACTCTAGGCGCATCGCGCCCTCGATCACCAGGAACGCCTCGTCAACGTCGTGGTGCGCGTGCCACACGAACGGGCCGCGGAACTTGGCGAGCTTGAACTGGTGGTCGTTCAGCTCGGCGACGACGCGCGGCGACCAAGGCGCGTCGATCATCGCGAGCTTCTCCCGAAGGTCGCTAACGACCGGGACGCCAGTCCGGCTCGAAGCGGGAGACGCCGACGGCCTCCGCCGTTCGTCCACGCCGTCGTCCGCACTCCTGCCCGGTTCGACCACGCCGTCGTCCGGGATCCGACCCGGTCCGGGCGCCCCTTCCACGGCCGCCGGCGGGTGGCGCCAATAGTCGCGCATCACCTCCGACACCCAAGCCGGCTGCACGACGTCACCGCGCGGCAGGAACTCCCGTATGACCGGTTTCAGGTCCACGACGGGCGTTCCGTCGAGAGCGTCGAGTTCGGCCACGGCCAACCTGCGACCGTCCCGCCGCAGCACCCGGCACATGGTGCTCCCCAAGCGGTTCGGGCGACGCTTGGCCCGCTGGGCGAAGATGCCGGCCCTCGGCAACGCGGGGTCGTTGCGCGGGTGCCGCGCGCCCTGCACCAGCTGCCGTTCGTTGACGTGGTGGAACACGAACGCCACCTCGACGTGCGAGAAGGCGTCGATGCCGTCGAGCGCCTCGTCCGGTATCCCGTCGGCAAGCGTGATGTACGCCTCCGTGCCGCCCCAGAAGTCGTCATCCGGGTGCGCGCGTGTGGCTTCGACGAAGGCGACGGGTTCGATGGAGAACGTCATACCGACATCATGACGAATGGGAGCGTCAGCAGCGGCAACTCGACCACCGTGGCGACCACGTGTCGGGAACGCCTCGCGCGTCAGCCCAGCTGTTCGTCCGCGCCGAGAAGTTTGGGCAGGTCACCGACGCGCCCCACCAGGCTGAACAGCCCCACCGCCACGAGGAAGAACAGCAGCGAGATGGCGGCCATCACCGGGCTGTAGCCGTAGCGCAGGCTGTTGAAGATCTTCACCGGCAGCGTCTCCATGGTGAAGCCGACGGTCATGTAGGCGATGATGTACTCGTTCAGCGACAGCACGAACGCGAACGTGAACCCGGCGATGAGGTAGGGACGGATGTACGGCAGCACGATGGTGCGGAAGACGGTCCGGCCGCGCGCGCCCATGGTGGTAGCCGCCTCCACCATCTGCGGGTTGAGGCTTTGCAGACCCACCGTCAGCGTCGCCAGCGGCAGGGTCGTGAGGAACACGCCGTGCGAAAGCACCACCGTGTACGGCCTGCCGAAACTCTGCAGCACGATCCACAGTGCCAACGCCCCCAGCGCGGTGATGACGGGCGGCAAGGCAAACGGCGCCAGGCCGAGCACCAACAAGACGCGCGCGTAGCCCAGGCGATAGCGCCACACCACGTACGAGAGCGGTAACGCGATCGACACGGCGATGACGCCCGCCAGCAGCGCGACCACCAGGCTGTTGGTCGCAGGCACGTACCAAGCAGGGTCGGTGAAGAACTCGCCGTACCACGTGAGCGACAGCCCCTGGGGCGGGAAGAACAGCACCTTGCGGGCGTTGAGGGAAACGCCCAGAATCACCACGATCGGCAGCAGCAGGTACGTCACAACCAACGCGAAGAAGGTGCGACGCAGCCAGGTCATGGCATCCTCCGACGGGCTCCGAGCGCCAACACGAGCAGACTGACCAGGGCACTGGTGACCAGTAGCACGATCGCCAACGCCGACGCGAGCGGCAGGTTCGCCTTCATGACCGCTTGGTCGGTGATGTGGACCGGGATCGTCCATTGCGCCGGACGCCCGAGCGTCTGCGGGATGACGTAAGCACCCAGGACGAAGATGAACACCAGCGCTCCGGTGGCGGCGATCGGCGCGCGCATCAGAGGTAGCACCACTGTGGTGAACCCCCGCAGCGGGGACGCGCCCATCGTCCCGGCGGCTTCGGGCAGTTCGGGGTTCAGGCGCGACATGGTGGGGTACAGCGACAGCACCGCCAGCGGCAACGCCACGAACACGTACGCCAGCACCACCGCCGTCAGCCCGGGGCTCCACGCAGCCGGTTCGCTTCGCAATCCGAGCCACACCAACGCGTTCGACAGGCCCGAGGTGCGCGACAGCAGCACCGACCAGGTGAACGACACGATCACCTCGGACAACGACAGCGAAGCCAGGACGAGCACCAGGAACGGCACCTGGCGGCTGCGTGGCCGACGCGCAAGCAGGTACGTGAACGGCACGCCGACCGCGAGACAGATGAGCGTAGCAGCGAGCGCCAACGCCACCGAGATCCCCAGGCGCTCGAGGTGGAAGGGCTCGAGCGCGCGCTGGTAGTTGGTGATGACCAGGGCCGGCTCGAAGAACCCCGCCGGCAAGCGGCGGAACACGCTGACGGCGACGATGATGCCGAGCGGCAACACGAACAGGCCGACCAACGCGACGGAAGGCCAGGCCAACAGCAGGTGCGGCCATGGGCCGTTGCCGCGGGTACGGCCGGAGTCGGTCGCCTCCGTGCCGTCGCCCCTGCCCATGCCCTCGCGCGCCGGTCTCATGCCGTCAGCACCACGCAGGCGTCGGGCGGGAGCTCGACCCACACGCGCGTACCCTCCGCCAGGTGCGGAGCGCCGATGACGGCGACTTCTTGCTCGCCGACCCGCACCAGCGTCTCCACCATGCGTCCGAGGTCGCGCACGAACGACACGCTCCCTTCGAACGACGCGGACTCAGGGGCGCTGGTGTGCAAGTGGACGTCCTCCGGCCGGATCGACACCGTCACGTCGCCGCTCGCACCCGCGGGAGCCTGCAGCCCGAGGGCGCGTCCGAACGCCTCGACGGCGCCCCCGGGCGTCACGCGCGCGGGCACGAAGTTGTTGGTGCCGATGAAGCCGGCGACGAACCGGTTGACCGGCCTGCGGTACACCTCCAGCGGCGGGCCGACCTGCTGTACGCGGTTATCGCCCATCACAACCACCCGGTCGGCCATCGTCATGGCTTCCTCCTGGTCGTGCGTGACGATGATGGTGGTGATCCCGAGCCGCCTCTGCAGGCGCTTCAGCTCGACCTGCATGTCTTCACGCAGCTTGGCGTCCAGGGCCGAGAGCGGCTCGTCCAGCAGGAACAAGTCGGGGTCGAGCGCCAACGCGCGCGCCATCGCCACGCGCTGCCGTTGCCCGCCCGAGAGTTGCGCCGTGCTTCGGCGGCTCACGTTGGACAGCTTCACGAGCTCGAGAAGCTCCTCGGCGCGTTCGAGTCTCTCACGCTTCGGAACACCGCGGATTCGCAGCCCGTACGCCACGTTCTCCGCCACGTTCAGGTGGGGGAAGAGCGCGTACGACTGGAACACCATGCCGATGTTGCGTTGGTGCGCCGGCACGGCGGTGAGGTCCGTGTCCCCCAGCAACACCCGCCCGCTGGTGGGCGTCTCGAGGCCGGCGATGATGCGCAGCAGGGTGGTCTTGCCGCAGCCGGACGGCCCCAGGAAGCAGATGAGCTTCCCGGGCGGCAGGTCGAGCGTCACGTCTTCGAGCGCGACGGTAGGACCGAACGCCTTCGACAGGCCGCGAACCGACAGGGACCGAAGCCGAGTGCTCATAGCGACAGCAGGTCGGGGCGCCATGCGCGGCGCCCCGCCCTCAGCGCGTGACGCGTTCGGACCACACCTGGTCGAGCCACTCGCCGCGCTCGAGGTAGATGTCGTAGCGCGGGAGGATCGGGTTGATCTCGCTCGACACCGCCGCGAACTCCTCGTCGGTGAGCGTAAGATGCTCGCGCTCGACGGTCGGAGCGGTGCCGATGCTGCGCGCCACCAGGTCTTGGATCTCGGGCTGCATGAACCAGTCGATGAAGGCGTGCGCCTCGTCGACCTTGTCGGAAGCGCGGGTCACCGCCCAGGAACCGGAGTCGAGCACGCCGCCCTCTTGCGGGAAGGTCGAGCGCACCGGGAAGCCGTCGGCGGCAGCGAGACCGGTGACATCGTGGTAGTACTGCCCCATCGGGATCTCACCCGACTGCAGCGCCTGCTGGAACTGGCCTTCGTCGCGGTACCACAGCTGCACGTTCGGACGGAGCTCTTCGAGCTTGCCGATCACCTCGAGGATGCCTTCTTCGGTATCGAGGACGTCGGTGCCGCCGAAGAACGTGGTCGCGGCGATCTCGAGCAGGAACGAGTTGGACGCCAACGCCAACAGTCCGAGCTGGTCGGGGTGGTCACTCCACAGCTCCGCCCACGACGTCGGCTCGTTCGGGAAGACGTCGGTGTTGCTCACCAGCGTCACGTACCAGGAGACGGCGCCCACGCCCACGAGCTCGCCTGCGGCGTTCCGGTTCAGCAGCTGCGGCCGCATGTAGTGGAGGTTCGTCAGCGCGCTCTCGTCGAGCGGCAACCACAGCTCCGACGCGATGCCGCGTTGCATCGCCACCTGCGCCATCATCGACACGTCCGCGGGCGCTTGGCCGGCGCGCGCGGCGGTTTCGAGTTGCACCAGCCACGCCTCACCGGTCGGTTCCGCCACCGATTCGACGGCGATGCCGGTGTCCTCGGTGAAGCGCGGGAAGATGTGCTCGTCGAAGCTGTCCTTGAAGTACCCGCCGTACACTCCGATCTTGAGGCTGCGGTCCTGAGCGGACGCCAAGCTTCCCAGTACCAGGCCGGTCAAGGCGAATAGGGCGAAGAGCGTGCGGATGGTCCTGGTCTTCATGCTTCCTCCTCGACCGCGCGGGGCGAACGACCCGGGGCGGTCATGTCCGGGTGCCTTCGTATGGTAGCGCCACCGCCTGTGCGACGACGCCAGCGAGCCGGTGCGTGGCCTCTTCGAGCCACTCTGGCGGGTAGTGGGCGAACGACAAGCGGAAGCGGTCGTGCTGCGCGCCGGTCGTGGAGAAACGGTTGCCCGGCGTGTACCCGACCCCCCGCTCGCGAGCGACAGGCAACAAGGAGCCGGCATCGGTGCCAGGCACGTGCAGCCACACGAAGTAGCCGCCGGCGGCGCCCGACGTCCGGGCGCCCGGCACCTCGCGCCGGAGCGCGGCCGTCAGCGTTCGAGCCCGCCGAGCCAACTCGGCGCGCACCCGGCGCACGTGCGCCGGCAGCACCCCTTCTGCGAGCAGGCTTCCTACCAGGGCAGAGACGAACGGGTTGGCGCCGCCTCCGCTCTGGTACAAGCCGCTGTGCTCGATGCGGTCCAGGACGTCTTCGTCCGCCTCCATCCAACCGAGGCGTAGCCCAGGCGCGAGGAACTTCGAGAACGAACCGAGCGAGACGACGCGGTCCTGCCCGCGTGCGCGCGCCTCTCCGGCCAGACTCGCGGGCGGCGCGCCATCGAACGGCAAGAAGCGGTAGACCTCGTCCGCCACGAGCATGATGTCGTGACCGGCGGTGACGTCGAGCAAGGCACGTCGGCGGGTGGGGTCGAGCGTCGCGCCGGTCGGGTTGCCGAAGAACGGCACGAGGTACACGAACGCCACTCGGCGTCCGCCGAAGCCGTCCTCCAGCGTGCCTCGCAGCGCGTCCGGGTCGATCCCGCCCGCGTCGCTCGGGATACCGACGACGTGCAAGCCGTGATCGGCGAAGACGTCCCGTGCCAAGTGGTAGGTCGGCTCTTCCACCAGTACGATCTCGCCCGAATTCGAGAAGCACGTGCACAAGAGGTCGAGTGCCTGTGAGGCGCCCGCCGTGACGAGCAGTCGATCCGGATCGACGTCATCGTCGTCTACGCTCTCGGGGGTCTCCGCGTGCGCGAGGTCATCCGTTCGCCCGGAGGTCTCGGTGCGCTCCGAGGAAGCACCCATCTGCGTCAGGAACACCGCCAGTGCCTCACGGAAGCCGTCGTCTCCGCGCTCGGCGCCATACTGCAGCGGTGAGGCGTCGTCGATGGCCAAGCGGTGCAGCGCAGCGTCGCGTAGGAGCGTCAACGGCAACAGGCTGTCGTCGGGATGACCCCGGGCCAGGTCGATGACGGCGTCGTCCGAGCCGCCTTGCCTGGCCACGCGGTGCCGGCCCGCCGCTGCAAGTTCATCCTCAGGCATGCGCGGAGTATCCACAATTGGCAGTCTGGTGTCAACACTGTTGACGATTCTGCATCGACCGTGGCACAGTTCCGGTACACCATGCCGATCGTCGCGTCACCACTCGTTCCCCTGGTCGTTCCACCGGTCGTTCCACCGGTCGTTCCACGGGCGCGCAACCCGTTCCCGGAGCGCCCATGACGCTGCAGGAGTACACCCGCCTCGACGCGACCGCGCTGGCGGCGCACGTGGCGAACGGCGACGTGTCGCCCGCAGACGTCGCGCGCCTGGCGCACGCCGCCATCGCGCGCGCGAACGGCCCTTTGAACGCCGTGGTCGAGGTGTACGAAGACGTCCTGCACGCCGGTACCGAGTCACCCGCCAGTCCGAGCCATACATTTCCGACCGCGCCCTTCGCGGGCGTTCCGCTGGCGTTCAAGGACGCCGGCGCGTCGCAAGCGGGCAGGAAGCAGGAGTTCGGAAGCCGCCTCGCCGAAGGGCGGGTGGCGCCCCGTGACGCCGAGCTGACGCGCCGCTTCCGCGCCGCGGGGCTGGTGCCGGTGGGCCGCACCGCTTCCCCCGAGTTCTCGCTTTCGCTCTCCACCGAATCGGCCCTGCGGGGCCCTACCCGCAACCCCTACGACTCGGAGCGCCTGGCGGGCGGCTCGTCGGGAGGGGCCGCCGTCGCCGTGGCGAGCGGCATGGTGCCGGTGGCGCACGGCACCGACGCCGCCGGCTCGATCCGCATCCCGGCCAGCGCGTGCGGCGTGGTGGGCTTGAAGCCGTCACGCGGACGCGTTTCGCACGGACGCGACGCCGGCGAGCCGTTGATGGGCATGGACACCGAGTTCGTCCTCACCCGCAGCGTGCGCGACACTGCCGGTCTGCTCCTGGCCGTGGCGGGTGCGTCCCCGGGCGATCCCGCGCCCGCCCCCGACTGGTCCGCTCCGGAGCGTACGGCGCTCGAGCGGCTGGCCGCGGGTACGGAGCTGGGCAGCCTTCCGCCACTTCGCGTCGCCGTCTGCACCACGCCCTGGGGAGGGTACGCCGTCGACCCCGAGGTGGAAGCCGCCACCGTGGCCGTTGCCGACGACCTCTCGGCGATGGGTCACACGGTCGAGGTGGCGAGCCCCACGTTCGACTACGAGGCGTTGCTGTGGGCGGCAGGCGTGGGTTGGGCGCTCGGGTTCGACCTGCAGGTCGACGCCATCGCCCACGAGACCGGGCGCACCGTGGACGCGTCCACCCTCGAGCCGGTCACGTTGCAGCTCTACCGCGAGGCGAAGCGCTCGACGGCGACCGACGTAGCGCGCGCCGAGATCGAGCGGAACCTGGTGGCGCGCGCCACGGCCGCATTCTTCGAGACCTGCGACGTGCTCCTCACCCCCACCCTTCTGCGATTGCCGGAGCCGCTCGGGAAGTACGCCCAGACCGTGCCGCACCCGGACTTCGCGTCGTTCTTCCGCCTGTGCGAGGAGGCTGGCGCGTTCCTGCCGCTGTTCAACGCCACCGGCCAGCCCGCGTTGTCGTTGCCGCTGGCATGGAGCGCGGGCGGGCTACCGATCGGCATGCAGTTCGCCGCGAGGTACGCGGGCGAGGCGACGCTCCTGTCGCTCGCGGCCCAACTGGAACGGCTTCGGCCGTGGCACGACCACCTACCACCCCTTCACGTCACGCGCCAACCGGCAGACCCACGTGGACGGGCGCTGGCCGAGAACGAGACCACGGCCGGACAGGAGCGCGCATGAGCGCACCGGCCCTCGACGACCTCGACTTCGCGATCCTGGCGCAACTCCAGCAGGACGGGCGCCGCTCGTTCACGGACTTGGCGCAGGCCCTGGGCGTCTCCATCGGCACCATCCGAAACCGCTACGCGCGCCTGGTGAAAGAGCGGTCGTTGCACGTCATCGGTCGCGCCGACCCGCATCACGTCGGCTTCCGCGCGCCCGCCAACATCCACCTGTCCGTCACGCCGGCGCACCGCACCGAGGCGGTAGCGGAGATCATCGCCGCCCTGCCGGAGGTGAGTTACGTGGCGGTGGTGTCGGGTGAGTACGATCTCGAAGTGGACGTCATGTGCCGCGACCTCGAACACCTCACCGAGCTCGTCACCCAGCGCATCCAGCGCGTGCCCGGCGTCAGCAGAACGTGCACGAACTTGATCTTGCGCGTGGTGAAGTACGGCCAACCGGACCTGAACCTCGTTCGCCCGCTCGAGACGCCCTGAGGAGGAGCTCATGCCGCAAGACCGTCCTCGACCCCCGTACCAGCCCGTCGATGCCATGATCTACCCGCGCTTCGAGGGGATCCGCACCTTCATGCGGCTTCCGCACGTCACCGACCTGACCGGCGTCGACGTCGCCGTCGTCGGCGTGCCGTTCGACACCGGCGGCACCTACCGGGTAGGCGCGCGGTTCGGCCCGTCGGGCATCCGCCAGGAGTCGATGCTGCTGCGGCCATACCACCCCGAACTGCGCGTGAACGTCTTCGAGACGCTGTCGATGGTCGACTACGGCGACCTGCCGGTGACGCCCGGGTAC
The DNA here is from genome assembly GCA_046484635.1 of Trueperaceae bacterium. Classification (GTDB taxonomy): domain Bacteria; phylum Deinococcota; class Deinococci; order Deinococcales; family Trueperaceae; genus CAZACZ01. Next base: position 41,726 of record JAWOIL010000062.1, on the reverse strand, counting down.
CTGCCGGAGTCGCACACGCAGATCGCCGAGGCGGCGGCAACGGTCGTGGACGCAGGGGTGACGCCCGTCTTCCTGGGGGGCGATCACAGCGTCTCCCTGCCGCTGTTGCGCGCTGTGGCGAAGCGTCACGGCCCCGTCGGCTTGGTGCACTTCGACGCGCACAACGACCTGTGGCACAGCTACTTCGGCGGCAAGGACACCCATGGCACCCCGTTCCGCAGGGCCGTCGAGGAGGGCCTGCTGGACCCCGGGCGGTCGATCCAGGTGGGGTTGCGCGGATCGCTCTACGGTCCCGAGGACGTGACCATGACGGAGTCGCTCGGGATGGCGATGATCCGCGCCACGGACATGCACCACATGGGGGTGCCCGCGGTGATCGACCGCATCCGCGACTGCGTCGGGTCGGGGCCGCTCTACCTCAGCTTCGACATCGATTTCCTTGACCCCGTCTACGCTCCCGGCACCGGCACGCCGGAGGTGGGCGGCGCCACAGGGTTGCAGGCGCTCGAACTGCTGCGGGGTCTGACGGGGCTCGGGTTCGTGGGGTTCGACCTGGTCGAGGTCATGCCGCCGTACGACACCGGGTCGGTGACGTCGTTGTTGGCGGCGAACCTGGCCTACGAGATGATCTCGCTGGTGGCGGTCGCGAAGGAGCAGGCGGCCGCCGCGGGCCGTCGGTGATCGGAGCCATCGCAGGCGACATCGTCGGTTCCGTGCACGAGTGGGCGAAGACCAAGCGCAAGGACTTCGCATTCTGGGCCCTGGGCAGCCGCTTCACCGACGACACCGTGCTCACGGTGGCCGTCGCCGAGCATCTGCTGACGGGCCACGACCTGGTCGACCTGTTCCACGCGTACGTGCACGCGTACCCCGAGGCCGGCTACGGCGGCACGTTCCTGCGCTGGGCGACGTCGCGCAGCCGCGCGCCGTACGGTAGTTGGGGCAACGGTTCGGCGATGCGCGTGAGCCCGGTCGGGTTCGCGGCGACCTCGCGCGCCGAGGCACTGGACCTGGCAGCGAGAACGGCGTCGGTCACCCACGATCACCGCGAGGGCGTACGGGGGGCGCAGGCCGTCGCACTCGCCATCTACCTCGCCCGTACGGGCACGGACAAGACCGCCATCCGGCGCGCCGTCGAGAACGACCTCGGTTACGACCTGGCGATGACGCTGGACGAGATCCGGCCCACCTACCGCTTCGACGTCTCCTGCCAAGGATCGGTGCCGCAGGCGATCGTCGCGTTCCTCGAGTCCAGCGACTACGAAGATGCGCTACGCAACGCCATCTCACTCGGCGGGGACGCCGACACCATGGCGTGTATTGCCGGCGGGATCGCAGAAGCGTTCTACGGGGGCGTGCCGGAGCCGATCCGCGCGCGGGCGCTGGCATACCTCGACGAGCGCCTGCTCGGCGTGGTGGAAGCGTTCGAACGACGCTTCGGCAGCGGCTGACCTGCTGCCTGCTACGGCGGCCGGGCGTCCTGGTTCGGCGGCGGCCGAGCCTCCTCCGTCGGCAGGCGGATCTCCTCCTTCGGTCGCCGGGTCTCCTCCTCCGGCCGCCGGATCACCTGCCTCGGTGGCGCTAGAGCCGGACGGCCGTTCCCCGTACGACGATGCCGCCCGACGCGGGCACGTCGACGAGTAGCAGGCTCGGGCGGCCCATCGCCTCGCCTTGGCGCACGACGAACGAACCCGGAGTCGTCAGGAGACCGGCGCTTCGCAGGTAGCCACCGAGCGCGGCCGCGGCAGCGCCCGTCGCGGGGTCCTCCACCACGCCACCCACCGGGAACGGGTCGCGGGCGTGGAACAGGTCGTCGCGTTCCCGCCAGACCAGTTGCAGCGTCGTCAGGCCGTCGCGCGCCATCATCGTCTTGAGCCGCCCGAAGTCGTAATCGAGCCGGGCGAGGCGCTCGGCGCTACCCGCGGCCAGCACCAGGTGCCAGGCGCCCGCGTACGCGCGAGCGGGCGGGATAGCCGGGTCGAGCTCGTCGCGCTGCCAGCGCAGCGTCTGCAGCGCCTCCTCGACCAGGTCGTCCGGCGCCGGCTCGCTTCGTGGCTCGACCGAGGTGAGCGACGCTTCCGCCGTCCCATTTCGCCGCACCACCTCCACCGGGACCTCCCCTACCGCGGTCGACAAGCGGTAGGTTCCATCGCCCTCGAGCTCGCCGAGCAGCACGCCGGTGGCGATGGTGGCGTGCCCGCAGAACGACACCTCGCCCTCCGGGCTGAAGTACCGCACCGTGCGCGCGTCACCGAGGGCCGGGGCCACGAAGGCGGTCTCGGAGAACCCTACGTCGGCGGCGACGCGCTGCATGACGGCGGGGGCAGGGAGCCCGTCCCCGACCCACACGCCGGCAGGGTTGCCGCCAGCGGGATGGGTCGTGAAGGCGGACAGGCGGTACAGAGTTCCCGTGGCTTCGGGCATGCGGCATTCTAGAGTCCCGCGCCACGTCCGGGCCGACCTGGGCATCGGTGGCTCCGCCGACCGCCGCTCGGTGCCGCGCCACACGTTGCATGCACGTTCGGCGGTAGGCTCGACCCGTGACCGGTCCCGATCGCGAAGGTGACGCAGGCGCAGCCCCTGTCGCCACCGCCGAGCGTATGTCGGCGTTCCTGCGAGGTCGTTTCGATGCCCATCGCGCGCTGCCGCCGTGCCCCTCCCCTGCCGACGTAGAAGCGTGGTTCGACGATCTGCTCGGCCTGACGTTCCCGGAACTCGGCGAACGAACCTTCGTCGACGAGGGGACCTTTTTGGCACATGCCGACGAGCTGCGCGACCGTTGCGCCCGGATCGTCGACCGCTGCCCTTCCGGCGGTGAGGAACGCAGCCGCAGCGTCGCCACCGCCCTGCACGAACGCCTCCCGGAGCTGCACGCGGCCCTCGAGGAGGACGCCGCCGCCATCCTCCAAGGCGACCCTGCGGCTCGCAACCGCGACGAGGTGATCCGCACCTACCCGGGCTTCCGCGCCATCGCCGGGTACCGCGTCGCGCACGCGTTGCACGAGCTCGGCGTGCCGTTGCTGGCGCGGATGGTGTCGGCGTACGCGCACCGCACGACCGGCATCGACATCCACCCGGCAGCGCGCATCGGTCGGCGGTTCTGCATCGACCACGGCACCGGCGTCGTGATCGGCGCCACCGCCATCGTCGGTGACGACGTGAAGCTCTACCAGGCCGTCACGCTGGGTGGCCTGAGCGTGCGCAAGGAGGACGCCGAGGTCAAGCGCCACCCCACCATCGAGGACCGCGTGGTGCTGTACGCCGGCGCGACCATCCTAGGCGGCAGCACCGTCGTGGGGCACGACAGCGTCATCGGTGGGAACGTCTGGCTGACGCGTTCCGTGCCGCCGTTCAGCAAGGTGTCATACCGCGCCTCCATCGCGACGCGCGACGTACGCGACGAAGGTTCCGAACCGGAGGCGACATGAACGTCCTGGATCTGATCGGCAACACGCCTCTGGTGGAGTTGCGTCGTCTGGCGCCGCACGCAGGGGTGCGCCTCCTCGCCAAGCTGGAGGGCCAGAACCCGGGCGGTAGCGTGAAGGACCGCGCCGCGCTCGCCATGATCCTAGGGGCGCTCGAGCGCGGTAAGGTGCGACCCGGCGATCGTCTGGTGGAAGCCACCAGTGGCAACACCGGCATCGCGTTGGCGATGATCGCACCTCAGATGGGCCTTCACCTGACGCTGATCATGCCCGACGACGCCACGCCGGAGCGCGTGCGCACCATGCGTGCCTACGGGGCCGAGGTGATCCTCACTCCCGCCGCGAAGACCATCGAGCATTCGCGCGCGCTGGCCGACGCCATGGTGGCCGACGAAGGGTACGTGAAGCTCGACCAGTTCGCAAACCCGGACAACTGGAAGGCGCACGAGCGCACCACCGGCCCGGAGATCTGGCGCGATACCCGCGGGGACGTCACGCACTTCGTGTCCGCCATGGGCACCACGGGCACGATCATGGGCGTTTCGCGCGCCCTGAAGGACCGCAACCCCGACATCCGGATCGTGGGAACGCAGCCGGAGGCCGGCTCCAGCATCCCCGGGATCCGCCGCTGGTCGCCCGAGTACGTGCCGGCCATCTACGAACCGGAACGGGTCGACCTTCTCGTCGACGTCTCGCAAGACGAGGCGACCGCGGCCACACGGCGCCTGGCGAAGGAAGAGGGCGTGCTGGCGGGGATGAGCAGTGGTGGAGCGCTGACGGCAGCCGTACGCGTGGCGTCGGAACTCGATCACGGCGTGGTGGTGTTCATCGCGTGCGACCGCGGCGACCGGTACTTGAGCGGGTCGCTGTTCGGCGAGGAGTGACCTAGGAAGTGGTCACAGGTCTTCGCGGCCGAACACCATCATCGCGGCGGCCATCAGCACGGAGCACCATGCCACCGTCGCCACCACCGGCATCGCCGGCGGCAACGCTCCGCCTGCGGCCACCAACGGCACGAACCTCGGCAGCAGCAACGGGCTGAGCTCGGCGCCGCGGGGCAGCACGCTCACCAGCAGGTCGCCCGCCAACAGCAGCGCGAGTGGCAGCGACGGTATCGCCGTACCGCTTCGAGAGCGCGTTCGTCTCGATCGCGGGGACGGCCGGGGCGCTCGTGGGAGCACGACGTAGGGGGTCCATGGGGCACCTCCGGCCTCCACCGTATCCGAGGGCGGCTCGGCGGGGCCGCCGACGCGCGAGCAATCTTGACCCCTTCCGGCCACCACTTGTATGATGTCCGACAAGTCGATCTCGTCATCGTCGTGGTTCGCTGGAGGTCAGGATGCTGAACGAACTTCAGCGCCAGCAAGCCCATGAAGCCGTTCAGGAACGAGTGAAGGCGTACATCCTCGAGAACGAGCTGAAGCCAGGAGACGGTCTCCCCTCCGAGAACCAGCTCGCAGCGAGCCTGGGTGTCAGCCGTTCGGCGGTACGGGAGGCGCTACGCGGACTCGAAGCCACCGGCATGATCGAATCGCGTCACGGCGTTGGCCGGCGCGTCAAGGCGTTCGAGTTCCGCAATCTCACGGACACGCTCGCGTACTCCCTTACCGTCGACCTCGGTAGCGTCACCGACCTTCTCGCGGTTCGCCGCGCCCTCGAGTTGGCGTTCCTGCCCGACGCCATTGCAGCCATGACGCCCGACCGTCTCGCGCTCCTTGACGCGCACGTAACGCAGATGCGAGAACGCATCGAGCGCAACGAACCGTTCGTGACGGTGGACATGGACTTCCACCGCCTGTTGTTCCAAGGGGTCGAGAACCGCGTGCTTCAGGACCTCTTGGCGATGTTCTGGCGGCTGTTCTTGGGAGTGGAAGGCAATGGAGTCCTCCCCCCAGGAAACCAACGGGTCACCGTCGACTTTCACGCTGCCATCGTCGAAGCCGTCCGGAACCAGGACGTGCACGAAGCGAAGGAGGTGATGGACGAACACTTCCGGGACGTCGAACGGCGTCTCGAAGAAGCGCAACGCCGATGACCGAGCGTTCGTCTCGGTACGGGAAGGGCTGGGAGAACAGATGTCGAAACGTTGGAAACGGCTCACGGTGTCGATCGCTGCGCTGTCACTGCTGGTTGGCAGCATCGCCATGGCGCAGACCCAGATCACGTACTGGCTGTGGCTCGACGACGCTACCGACCCCGTTTGGCCGGAGCTCGTCGACGAGTTCCACGCCGAACACCCCGACATCATCGTCGATTACGAGTTGATCCCGTTGGCGCAGTTCTACGACCGGCTGCTCACGGCGGCCAGTTCTGACAGCGCACCCGACGCGGCACGTTTCAAGGAGTGGTGGCTGGGCGACTTCGTGGAGAACGAGTTGCTCGTCGACCTCGACGGTTACATCGCCGATTGGCCGGGTGCCTCCGATGTGATCGACAACCTCTACAACACCGGACGCACCAGGGCCGGCGGACCCGTGTACATGCTGCCGCACCAGTACATCACCTTCTACATGTACTACCGGGCCGACCGGCTGGCGGAGTTGGGCGTCGATCCCCCGACCACGATGGAAGAGTTCATCGTGGTGGCGCAGCAGCTGACGGATCCGTCGCAGCAGCGCTACGGCTTCGCGTTGCGCGGCGGCGCGGGGGGGCAGGATCAGTGGTTGGCGTTCATGCTCGCGGGCGGCTGCAACCTGGTGGACGAGGCAGGGGAAGTCGTCGCCGACGGTGGTGCGTGCGTCGCGGCGAACCAGGCCTACATCGACCTGTTCGGCGTGCACGAGATCGCCCCACCGAGTGCCCCGAGCGACGGATTCGCCCAGGTCATCGGGAGCTTCGAAGCGGGCATCACGTCGTTCGTCGCACACCACGTCGGCAGTTCGAAGCGCTTGACCGACGTCCACGGGGACGCCTTGGGCGTGATGGACATCCCCGCCGTCGACCCGGCGAACCCGGCCACCATGGCCGCGATGTCGGGCAACGTCATCTTCGCGGGCTCGGACAAGGAAGAGGCGGCGTGGACGTTCCTGTCGTGGCTCACCGAGCAAGAACAGATGGACAAGATGAGCCGCTCCATCAACGGTCAACTGCCCGTTCTTCAATCCGTGGCCGAACTCGACTACTACCAGCAGAACCCGTTCTTCCGTCTCTCGCTGGCCCAGGCTGACTACGCCACCGCATGGCCCCCGCTCCCTGGCGTCGGGTACATCTCGTCCCAGTTGTGGCAAGCCAGCATGCAACGAGCCCTGCTCGGCGAGATCAGCAGCGAAGAGATGATGCGCGAGATCGCCGCCGCCCTCCGAGGCGAGTACTGACCGCCTTAGCCCGGGCGACATCATGACGTACGGACTCTCCAGGATGAAGCGGCACATCGTGCCGCTCATCCTGCTTGCCCCCGCCCTCGTAACCATCGTCGCGGTGATCGGGTACCCGATCGTCCGTGCGATCTGGCTGACGCTGCAGGACTACAACGTCCTAAGGCCGGATCGCACGACGTTCGCGGGGTTCGAGAACTACCTCGACACGTTCCGCGACCCCGTGTTCTGGCAAGCGTTGCGGAACTCGCTCGTGTGGGTCGGGGGCGCCGTATCCTTGCAGATCCTCTTTGGCTTCCTCGGGGCGCTACTGCTGAACCAGCGCTTCGTGGGCCGTTATCTCATCCGTGGCATCGTGCTGATTCCGTGGGCGACGCCGAGCGTGCTGGTAGCGCTGATGTGGATGTGGATGCTGGACGGCAACTACGGCGTCCTCAACGACATCTTGCGCAACCTCGGCGTGATCGACCGCTACGTCCCTTGGTTCGCGCAGCCAGGCACCGCGTTGCCGACCCTCATCCTCATCGACGTTTGGCAGGGCGTCCCGTTCTTCGCCGTCATGCTGCTTGCGGCGCTACAGGCGTTCCCGAAAGAACTGGAGGACGCGGCCGTGGTCGACGGAGCGAACGCCTGGCAGCAACTGCGGTTCATCAAGATCCCGTTCATCATGCCGACCCTCCTCATCACGACCGTCCTGCGCATCATCTGGACCGCGAACTACATGGACCTGATGTTCATCATCACCAACGGTGGTCCTGGTTTCCGTACCACGACGTTGCCGTTCCTCGCGTACACCACCTCCTACCGCCGGCTCGACTTCGGGCAGGGTGCGACGGTGGCGTTCCTTCAGGCCCTTCTGCTCGCCGTGGTCATCGTCGTCTACATCCGCCTCCTCCGGCGCCGCGAGGTGATCTAGGGTGAGCGCGCGGCCCATCGTCGCGCCATGGCGGCGCCAGCGGGTTCGACCCGTCGAGGCTCTGCGAAGCGCGGGTGTCTATCTGGCCATAGGGATCTGGCTCGTGATCGCCCTCGGACCGTACGTGTGGATGTTCCTCACCAGTGTCAAGCCGTCGCTAGAGCTCTACACCTTCCCCGTGCGGTACCTTCCCAGCACCATCGGCTTCGAGGCGTACGAGCAGTTGTTCACCACCACGCCGTTCTTGCGGTTCTTCATGAACAGCGCCGTGGTCGCGATCGGCACGGTCGCCTTCACGACGGTGACAGCCACGCTTGCTGCCTACGCGCTGTCACGCTTCCAGATCCCCGGCAAGTCGGTGATATTGATCATCCTCCTCGTGACGCAACTCATGCCCGCGGTGCTGCTCGTTATCCCCCTGTTCATCTCGCTGCGCAGCCTCGATCTTCTCAACAAGCCCTTGGGGTTGATGCTGGTGCACAGCGCGTTCGCACTTCCCTTCACCACCTACCTGTTGACCGGCTTCCTCGACGCGATCCCCAAGGAACTCGACGAGGCGGCGAAGATCGACGGTGCCAGCGATCTCGGTGCGTTCCGCTGGATCATCGTTCCGCTGCTAGCACCGAGTTTGGCCGCAGCCTCGACCTATGTCTTCATCTACTCCTGGAACGAGTTCATCTACGCACTCACGTTCATGACCCGTGAAGCCACCCGGACGCTGCCGGTCGGGCTTCACAGTTTCATCGGCGAGTTCCTCATTCGCTGGGATCTGCTGACCTCGGGTGGGGTGATCGCCACGCTGCCGACGATCCTGTTCTTCCTGCTCGTGCAGCGAAAGCTCATCGAAGGCCTGACGGCGGGCGCGGTGAAGGGATGACCCGCTCCACTGGCAAGACCAAGTCATCCCCCTGGAGACGATCGATGACCAGCAGCCCCGATCTCGCGAAACTCCACGACCTCGCCACCCAGATCCGACGCGACGCCGTGCGCATGATCGCAGCCAACGCCTCAGGTCACGTGGGCGGCGCCCTGGGCGCAGCCGACATCCTGGCCGCGCTATACGGCCACGTGATGCACCACGACCCCGCCGATCCGGACCGCGACCGATTCGTGCTCAGCAACGGGCACGTGTGCGCAGCGTTCTATGCCGTCTTGAGCCGCGCAGGGCACTTGGACCCGAAGGAACTCGGAACGTTCCGTCAGTTGAACAGCCGTCTTCAAGGGCACCCTGCCCGTATCGACATCCCCGAGCTCATCGAGACGTCGACCGGACCCCTGGGGCAAGGGTTCTCCGTCGCGAACGGCCTGGCCATGGCCGCCAAGTTGGACGGGCTCACCAGCCACGTCTATTGCCTCGTGGGCGACGGGGAGATGCAAGAAGGTCAGGTGTGGGAAGCGCTCATGACAGCTAGCCAGCATCGGCTCGACAACGTGACGCTGATCATCAGCTACAACGGTCTCCAGATCGACGGTGACGTCGACGCCATCAAGTCGCTGCAGCCGCTGGCGACGCGCCTCGAAGCGTTCGGGTGGGAAGTTCACGAGATCGACGGGCATGACATGCAAGCTGTGGTCGACACGCTGACGCACGTGCGGTCGAGCCCGCGACCCACGGCCGTGATCGCGAAGACCGTGATGGGGAAGGGCGTCCCGTTCATGGAAGACAAGGCCATCTGGCACGGGAAGGCCCCGAGCCTCGACCAGGCCCGTGAAGCACTGGTCGCGATCGGGCCGAGCCACGGTCTGGAAGACTTCCCCCTGGAAAGCGGTGCGCTGTGACGTACGATGCCCCCACGCCCATCCGTGACGCCTTCGGGAAGGCCCTCGTCGAACTCGGCACGACGAACCCCGACGTGGTCGTGCTCACCGCCGACCTGGCCGAGGCTGTCAAGGTTCACTGGTTCGCCGAGGCGCATCCGCGGCGCTTCTTCCAGATGGGCATCGCCGAGAGCGACATGATGGGCACCGCGGCAGGGCTCGCACTTGGCGGCAAGATCCCGTTCGCCACGACATTCGCCGTGTTCGCCACCAGCCTGGCGAACCAAGCGGTCCGCTTGTCGATCGCCTACAACCGAGCCAACGTCAAGATCGCTGCCAGTCACGGCGGCCTGACGGTCGGCGAGGACGGGGCGACCCATCAGGCGATCGAGGACCTCGCGCTCATGCGACTGCTTCCAGGCATGACGGTGGTTGCGCCGTGCGACGCCATCGAGGCGCACAAGGCCGTGTTCGCGGTCGCGGCGCATCAAGGGCCGGTGTACATGCGATTAGGTCGTGTCCCGACCCCGATCCTGACGACCGAGGACACGCCCTTCGTCCTCGGCAGGGCCAACGTGCAACGCCAGGGCCGCGACGTCGCCATCGTCAGCATCGGCACGATGCTGCACCAGGCGCTCCAGGCGGCCGAGGCTCTGGCGACCCAAGGTATCGAGGCGCGCGTGATCAACATGCATACGCTCAAGCCCCTGGACCGCGAAGTCCTGGATGCCGCAGCCCGCGACTGTGGGGGCATCGTCACGATCGAGGAGCACACCGTCTTGGGTGGTCTCGGCGGCGCGGTAGCCGAGTACCTCGCAGGCACGCAGCCAACCCGTGTCGAGATGGTCGGGATCCAGGACACGTTCGGTGAGTCCGGGCCACCGGATCGGTTGCTCGAGAAGTACGGCATCACCGCAGACGCCGTCGTCCAGGCGGCGAAGCGGCTGTTGCGGGAGCAGCCGACCGTTCGCTGAACGACGCCCGTCGTAACGCGCCCCGCCGCCCAGGCGGGCGACGGAGGAGCGCAAATGAAGGTATCCGAACCGAGAAACCCCGGCCGCAGTGAACTGATCGCGCGCGGCCCGGGAACCGCCCGCGAGCTCCGCCTGCTACGCCTTCGGCTGGAACCAGGTGAGCATGACGACCTGGGCTTCGACGGCGAGGAGGCCGCGGTCGTGCTTCTGGATGGAGCCGTGACGTTCGCCTGGGACGGCGCGTCGCACCGGGCCGAGCGCGAGAGCCCGTTCCGCCAGCGCGCCAGCGCGGTCTACCTCCCGCCTGGAAGGTCCATGCGTGTCGATGCTCAACGTTCCGCCGAGCTTCTGATCGCCACGGCGGCATGTGACACGCTCGGCGAGGCGGAATTCGTCGGGCCCGAACGAGTCGTCGTGAACGCCCGCGGCCGCGGATCGTCCAGCCGCGAAGTCCACGACATCCTGGTCCGTGACGTACACGCCAAGCGCCTGCTTGTCGGCGAGACGTTCAACCCGCCTGGCCACTGGTCGAGTTTCCCGCCCCACAAGCACGATGGTGAAGACGGCGAGCCGTACCTCGAGGAGGTGTACTACTACCGAACGGATCCTGCCCAGGGCTTCGGCTTCCAGGGCCTGTACACCAAGGACGGATCGCTCGACGTGGCGCATGTGGTGCGCGACGGCGACGCCGTGCTCATCTCGCGTGGATTCCACCCGGTTGCCGCCGCGCCCGGCTACGCTCTGTACTACTTCTGGGTACTCGCAGGCGAGCAACGCGAGCTTGCACTGTTCGAGGACCCCGATCACGTATGGCTACATGGGTCCGTCGACGACGAGGAGCCGTCATGAGCACGAACGAGGAACCGAGCGCCACCGGTTTCACACGCGCCTCAGGCCGTTTCGATGATTCCTCGTCGCCGCTACCCGACACCGCGTACCCCAACTCGTTCGTTCGCCACGGAGCAGGTTCGTATTGGCTGGAGCGCGTCGCCGGGCACAAGCACCTGGTCGTCAGCAGCAGCGACGAGCACGTGCTGGACGACTTCGATGGCCAGACGGCGGAAACGCCCTCGGGCACGCCAAGAAAGTCGTGCCCCACGAACTCGGGGAACGCCGCTGCGCTGCGCCGCGCGTTGCCATGGCTTACCCCACGCCCTCTAGGGCTGGCTACCTCGGCCGGCATGGGGGACCGCCTCGGAATCGCCACTCCCGGGCACGTCCTCGCGTTGGCACGGGTGGGTGCCGGCATCTCCCCCATCTTCGCCCAGCAGTCGATCCGCGAGATGACGCGCACGCATCGTTCACCGGAACAGGTCATGACCGACGCGACCTGGGGAGCGTTCGAGGCGGGCTGGAGGGCGGCGGTCGGCGCCGATGCCGATCATCTCAAGACGTTCGAAGACATCGACCGCTGCGTCGCCGCCGGCTTCACCTTCTTCACCATCGACCCCGGTGAGCACGTCGACGACGGCGCCCACGACCTGAACGAGACAGCACTGCGCGAGAACGTCGGTGCCCTTCCATGGGACGACCTGGACACGTCGCTCGCCGACCTCGAGACGCGCTTCCGCGGCCGCGTGCTCGACCTGGACGGAGGCCGAATCACCTTCGACACCGAAGCGGTGCTCCGCGCTGCTTCCAAGTACGGCCGGGCGGTCGCCCATGTGCACCGGATGTACCGTCACCTGGAGGCCAAGGGCGTCCCGAGCGAACTCGAGATCTCCGTCGACGAGACCGCGTACCCGACCAGCCACCTAGAACATGCCTACGTCGCACTCGAATTGCTTCGCCTAGGGGTGCGCTGGGTGAGCTTGGCGCCAAGGTTCGTGGGCGGCTTCGAGAAGGGCATCGACTACCTAGGCGACTCAAGGACGCTACGCGCCGACCTCGTCGGCCACGCCGCGGTAGCGCGTGCGCTTGGCCCTTACAAGCTGAGCCTGCACTCCGGTTCGGACAAGTTCTCCGTCTACGCACCGATCATGGCGGCGACGCGCGGGCTGGTGCATCTCAAGACGGCCGGTACCAGCTACCTCGAGGCGCTGCGGGTGGTCGCGAGCGTCCAGCCCGACCTGTTCCGTGAGGTCGCCGCGTTGGCGACGGAGCGTTTCGAGACGGACCGGGCCACGTACCACATCTCGTCGTCCCTGCATGACGTGCCCGCCATCGACACCCTGAGCGACCAGCAACTGCCACAGTTGCTCGACGCCGACCCGTCGCGCCAGGTATTGCACGTCACCTTCGGCTCGGCGCTCGACGCCTTCCGCGGCGAACTCATGGCAGTGCTGCGCGAGCACGAGGAACGCCACTACCAGGGTCTGGCGGCGCACTTCGAGCGCCACCTGCGGCCGTTCGCGACCGGCAACGCCCAAGGGACGCTCGTATGATGCCCCTGTCGGGCGGCGCCCGTGCGAAGCGGGCTCGCCGCCTTGGAGGAACTCGATGACTTCCGACGCGACCACACCCGCGCCTTCATCCAGCTTCTCCCTCACCGGCAAGGTGGCCGTCGTCACCGGCGGAACCGGAGTGCTGGGCGGCGCCATGGCGCGCGGCTTGGCCGCAGCAGGAGCGCGCGTCGCCGTTCTGGGGCGTCGGGCGGACGCCGCCGATGCCGTGGTCGAGGCGATCCGTTCCGCTGGGGGCGAGGCGATGCCGCTACCGTCCACCGACGTCCTCGACCCGGCATCGCTCGCGAAGGCACGCGACGAGGTCGTGTCGCGGTGGGGAACCGTCGACGTTCTCGTGAACGGCGCCGGCGGTAACCGCAAGGACGCGACCGTCGATCCGAGCAGCTCTCTCTTCGACCTGCCGCCGGAAGCGTTCCGGGCCGTCGTCGACCTCAACCTGACGGGCACGCTGCTGCCGACGCTGGCGTTCGGCCGCGTGATGGCAGAACGCGGGCATGGTTCGGTCGTGAACGTCTCGTCGATGGCGGCGCAGAAACCGTTGACACGCGTGATCGGCTACGCCGCAGCCAAGGCGGGGGTCGACAACCTCACGCGCTGGCTGGCGGTCCACGTCGCCCAGACCTACGGCGAAGGCATGCGCGTCAACGCGATCGCACCCGGCTTCTTCCTGGGGGAACAGAACCGCGCCCTGCTGATGAACACGGACGGCGAACTCACCGAGCGCGGTCGCCAGATCATCGCCAACACGCCGATGGGGCGCTTCGGGGAACCCGACGACCTCATCGGTACGCTCCTCTGGTTGGCGTCGGACGCCAGCCGCTTCGTGACCGGCACCGTGATCCCCGTCGACGGCGGGTACTCGGCGTTCGGAGGGGTGTGATGCACGCCCAGGCCACGGCTCCGGCCGGCGCAACACTCGCTGTGGAGGCGGTGCGAGAGACGCTCGCTGGCGGTCTCGCCGGCCGCTTCGACGGCCAACGCGTGCTGGTGCTCGTCCCCGACCACACCCGCAGCGTCCCGCTGCCGCAACTGTTCCGCGACGTGGTCGACATCCTGACGCCCGCCGCCACGCTCCAGTTCATGGTGGCGCTGGGCACCCACCCCCCACTCGACGAAGCGCACCTGCTCCGTCTGCTGGGCATCACCGCCGAGGAGCGAAGGGGGCGCTACGCTCACGTCGGCATCACGAACCACGCTTGGGGCGAGGCCGGGACCCTGGTGAGGATCGGGACGCTGCCGCAGGATCGCATCCGGGACATCGCCGGTGAGCGCTGGCATCCCACCCTCGGGGGCGACGTCGACGTGCGCCTCAACCGCGCGGCGCTCGAGCACGATCACGTGCTGGTGCTCGGCCCGACCTTCCCGCACGAGGTGGTGGGATTCTCCGGCGGCGCCAAGTACCTCTTCCCCGGCATCAGCGGCGCCGACATGATCAACGTCACGCACTGGCTCGGCGCCTTGGCAGGCGTGCGGCGCACCATCGGCGTGAAGGACACGCCGGTGCGCGCCATGATCCACGCTGCCACCGAGCTGGTACCCACCCCGATCACGGTGGCGGCGCTGGTGGTCGAAGGTGAAGACCTGACGGGGGTGTTCGTGGGCGAGCACGTCGAGGCGTGGTCGGCCGCTGCAGACCTGTCGGCCGAGCGGCACATCCGCTGGGTCGAGCGGCCGTTCCATCGCATCCTGTCGTGCGCGCCCCCCATGTACGACGAGCTGTGGACCGCCGGCAAGGCCATGTACAAGCTCGAACCGGCGTTGGCAGAGGGCGGCGAGCTGATCATCTACGCGCCGCACCTGAGCACCATCAGCCGCGTGCACGGACGCTACATCGCCGAGATCGGCTACCACGTGCTGCCGTACTTCCTGGCGCAGTGGGACCGGTTTCGCCACGTGCCGCTCGGCGTGCTGGCGCACTCCACGCACGTTCGCGGCGACGGCGCGTACGAAGGCGGCGTCGAGAAGCCCCGCGCGAAGGTCACGTTGGCGAGCCGTGTGCCGCCCGAGGAGTGCGCCAGCCTGGCACTGGGCTACCTCGACCCCGATACCGTCGACCCGGCGGACTTCCAGGGCCGCGAGGACGAGGGCGTCCTGTTCGTGCCGAAGGCGGGCGAAACGCTCTACAAGGTGCGGGGAAGCGCCGAGGCGATCCCGGGACGATGACGCGCTGCGCCGACGGTCCTGCCGGCGAACCGCCCACGAGCGGGGGGCCGTCCGGCCCCACCGACCAGTCAGAGGACCCGGCTGCCGGCACCCGCGGACCCCGCGTGGTGATCGTCATGGGCGTCTCGGGCAGCGGCAAGACCACCGTCGGTCGCATGGTGGCCGCCCGGATGGGTTGGGCGTTCGTCGACGCCGACGACCACCACCCGCCCGCGAACGTCGCCAAGATGGCGCGTGGCGAGGCGCTCACCGACGAGGACCGCATGCCGTGGTTGGCGCGGCTTCGCGCACTCATCGACGCCTCGCTGACGAACGACGCGCCGATGGTTCTCGCTTGCAGCGCGCTGAAACGGCGGTACCGAGAGATCCTGCGCGTCGGTGACCCACGCCTGGCGCTGGTCTTCCTGCGTGGCGACGAAGCGCGTATCGCCGAGCGCATGCGCGCTCGGACCGATCACTACTTCCGGGCAGCGCTGCTGCACAGCCAGTTCGAGGCGCTCGAGGAACCGGTGGACGCGTTGGTGGTCGACGTGGACGCGACGCCCGAGGCCATCACGGACGACATCGTCCACTTGCTCTCTTCGGGTTAGGTGTCCTGCGCGCCGGGGTGCCCCCGCGGCCGGACCCGCGTCGCTTGGTGACAGCCCTAGTCTTCGATCGCGACCGGACGCAAGCGACCGGCGGAATCCCGGTCGAGGTAGAGCGTGGCGTGCTCCACCGTACGCAGGATGGACGCCGGGCAGTCCGTCTCGATGGGTCCTTCGAGCGCCCGCTGCACCGCCGCTGCTTTGCGCGCCTCGGGCACGACGACCAGGACGTGCTCGGCACGTAGCAGCGCCGGGATGGTGAGGGTGATGGCGCTCTCCGGCACCGCGGCGAGGGTCGGGAAATGCCCCTCGCCCACCTGCTGACGGCGGCTGATCTCGTCGAGCGACACCACCCGCAGCGACCGTTCGTCGTCGAAGCGCGCGAACGGCGGGTCGTTGAAGGCGAGGTGGCCGTTCTCGCCGATCCCCATGCAACAGAGGTCGATGGGCCCGCTGCGGAGCGCCGCCTCGTACGCCGCCATGGTCCGCTCGGCGTGCTCAGGGGCGCCGTCGATGCCATGGAACTCGCCGACTCCTAGGGGCTCGATGACGTGCTCGCGCAGGAAGCGCCGGAAGCTGGCAGGGTGGGCTTCGTCGATGCCGAGGTACTCGTCCATGTGGAACGCCTCGACGCGCGTCCAATCGATGCCCGACGCGCGGCGCAAGGCCGCGAACAGCGGAAGCTGCGAGTTACCCGTGGCCAGCACCACGCGTGCGCTGCCGCGGGCAGCGATCGCGGCGCGGATGGCGGCGGCCGCGGCCGCCGCAGCCGCCTCTCCCATCGCCTGAGCGTCGGCATGGATCTCTACCCGAAGAGCGCCGTAGTCGCGGGTGTCACCGGTCGTCCTGGTCATCGTTCCTTCCCGTCCGTTCTGCCGCCGTGGAACCTGGCTTGTGGCGGCACCGATGCCGCCGGCCTCATACGCCCAACTCGTACTGCAGCAACACGTCTCGCGCCGCCGTCCGGCCGAGGGCCACCGCGCCAAGCAAAGATGCGTCGCGGCCGATCGCGGTGGACACGACGCGGGGGACCACCGGCACGAAGGACGCCAACCGCTGGTGGATCCGTTCCGCCCACAGGCTGCCATAGCGGCCGAGACCGCCGCCGAGCACGATCAGGCTCGGATCGAGCGTGGTGACCACGGCAACCAGGGCTTGGCCGAGCACGTCGACGAGGTGGTCGGCGATCGGGTCGTCGTGCGAAGCATGGCTGCCGAGGTAGTCGAACACGTCGCCCGTCACGACGAGGCCGGCCTTCTGCGCTATGCGCTCGATGGCGCCGCGACCCACCACGTCCTCGAGCCGTGCGATGCGACCATCGCTCCACACCGGTAGGTAGCCGATCTCGCCGGCGAACCCGTGCGGGCCGCGATGCAAGCTCCCCGCCACCACCGCAGCGCCGCCGACGCCGGACCCCAAACCGAGGTAGAAGAAGTCGGCCACTCCGCGCGCCGCACCGTGTTCCTGCTCGCCCACCGCAGCCAGGTTGGCGTCGTTGTCCACCATCACCGTGTCACCCAAGACGCGTCCAGCCAAGGCCTCCAGCAACAGTCGACGGAAGTCGACCCCCTCGAGGTCTGCCAGATGCGGTGCGCCGAACACGCGTTGCCCGGCCTCGTCCCACACGCCCGGCACGCCCACCACGACGGCGGCCAACCGAACGTCGGGCGCGTGGGCGGCGCGTTCGCGCGTCACGAGGTCCGCCAGTTGCAGGGCGAGCGCGGCGGCGCCCTCGCGGGTGCGCTCGACCTGTACGCGGCCCAGGACGTTGCCCTCGAGGTCGGCAAGGTGGAGGCGCATGTAGCGGGAGCGCACGCTGGCTCCCGCTACCAGTGATGCGCGCTCGTTGACGTGCAGAAGCGTCTGAGGCCGCCCCACGCCGGTCGTGACGCGCGCTCCCTCGCGTACCAGATCGACCCGTAGGAGGCCATCGACGACGCGGCCGACCGACGCGGCCGACAGACCCAACGCGCCGACGAGGTCGGTGCGCGAAGCCGGACCGGCGCTAGCCAGGCGCTCCAGCACGGCGCGGTAGTTCAGGTCGCGAAGAAGACCGTGGCGTCCGACGGCAGGGGCGACTGGCGCGGAGGTTCTCTGGGCCATGACGACTTTCTTTCTCGCTGAACGTAACTTAGCATGAGAAGGCGACGCACGCAATCTTGCCCCGCCGGAAACCCAGGCCGCGGCGGCGCGGCGTCCCAGGCCGACGGGAGGGCGACATGCGAACGCACGACCGGACCCACGACGCCGACGCGTTCGATCGCGTCGGGTGCGACCCGGACACCGGTCGCCCCGTCGCCATCACGCTGCACGGCGGCCGCATCCGACGCGAAGCGACGTCGCTCCCCGCGTCGCCTGGCACGTTCGTCACGCGCGGTTGGGTCGACGTCCAAGTGAACGGCTTCGGCGGCCACGACGTGAACGCCGGCGACATGACGCCCGAGCAGTTCGAAAGCATGACGCGCGCCTTGTACGCCGAAGGCGTGGCGCGGTACCTGCCGACCGTGGTGACGAACGGCGTGGCGCACATGCGCCGTTGCCTGGCAGCGGTCGCCACGGCGCGGGCAGCATCGCCGGCGGTTGCTGCCTCCGTCCCCGGCATCCATCTCGAGGGCCCGTTCGTTTCGCCCGTCGACGGCGCCCGCGGGGCGCATCCGCGCGAGCACGTCGTGCCCGCCGATCGCGTCCTGTTCGACGACCTCCAGACCGCTGCCGACGGGGGCATCGTCCTTGTCACGCTGGCGCCGGAAGCGCCGGGCGCGCTGGACCTCATCGCGTACCTGACCGGTCACGAGATCGTCGTGGCCATCGGCCACAGCCTCGCCGACAGCGAGACGATCCGTGACGCCGTGGCCGCTGGGGCACGCCTCTCGACGCACCTCGGCAACGGCGTACCCGCCGAGTTGCCACGCCACCCCAACCCGATCTGGGACCAACTCGCCGACGACACGTTGACGGCCAGCGCCATCTTCGACGGGCACCATCTGCCCGACAGCGTCATGCGCGTGCTGTACCGCGTCAAGGGGCCGGAGCGCTTGATCCTCACGAGTGACGCCGTGGCGCTGGCGCGGATGGCGCCAGGCGTGTACGAGGGCCAGGTCGGCGGCAAGGTCGAACTGCGCGCCGACGGGCGCCTGACCCTCTTCGGCACGCCGTACCTGGCGGGTTCGGCCAGCTCGCTGCTCGACGGCGTGCACACCGCCGTGACGCGGGCGGGGATCCCAGTGCCGGACGCTCTGCGGATGGTGAGCAGTACACCCACGACGCTCCTTCGGCTACCCGAACGCGACGACGTCACCGTCGTGCAGGTCACCGGAAGCGACGTGCGGGTGCTCGCCGTTGCGGTAGAGGGGAACGTGGTGTACGGGCACGACGGCGAGCACGCTCTTGGGGAGGGAGGTGCTCCCTAGGCGGCGGCCGCCTCCGATGGCTTGGGTCCACGGTGGGGTGGCCCTGCGGCGCTCCGTCGGCTAGACGGTCACCCAGGCACCGGTCCTGCCGCTCTCCAGCACCGCCTCGATCGCACGCATGTTCGCCACGGCGTCATCGAGTGGCGTGGGAACCGGCGTTCCGTCGAGTGCGGCGCGCGCAAACGCTTCGGCTTGTAGCCTGTACTGATCGACCGCGTCGAAGGCAACCTCGTCGACCACGCTGCCACGCTGCAACCAGATGCGGCAGGGACGGTCGGGCGGGGCGTTGAAGGGGATCTCGATCTCGACCCGCCCCTTCGTGCCGAGCACGTTGACCCGCTGGTACGGCGCGAGCTGCGTGCCGCAAGTGAAGGTGGCGGTGCCCGAGCCGAAGTCGAGTGTGCCGGAAGCGAGACGGTCGACGCCGAAGTCCGGGTCGACCTCCACGATGCCGTGGATGCGCTCCGGTTCGCGTCCGAACAGGTAGCGCGACAAGGAGAGGTTGTAGCAGCCGATGTCCATCAACCCGCCGCCACCGGTCTCGGGACGATTGCGGATGTTGCCGGAGTCGAGGTTGAAGTACGAGAAGAACGATTGCACCGTGCGTAGTTCACCGATGGCGCCTTCCTCGACCAGTTCCTTGGTGCGGCGCCACTGCGGGTGGAAGCGGTACATGAACGCTTCCATCGCCTTCAGGCGCGGGTAGCGCTCGGCGACGGCCTGCAACTCGCGCGCCTCGGCGCTGGTCATCGCGATCGGCTTCTCGCACAGCACGTGCTTGCCCGCTTCGAGCGCGCGGACGCTCCACGGAACGTGCAAGTGATTCGGGAGCGGAACGTATACGGCATCGACGTCGGCATCGGCAAGGAGCGCCTCGTACGAGCCGTGAGCGCGCGGGATGCCGAGTTCGTTCGCGGCCGCCCGGGCGCGGCCAACGTCGCGCGACGCGATGGCCACCACCTCGCTGCTGGACGAGGTTCGAGTACCCGGGATGACCTGGTTCCTGGCGATCTTGGCGACGCCGAGTACGCCCCAACGGAGCTTGGTCATGATCACGCCTCCCTCCCTCGATGGTAGGACAGCCGCCGGTCGTTGGCACGCAGCCGACCGCCTCGGCCACGCTTCGGCGCCACCCCGACCACCCCGACCACCCCGAGGCTACGACTCCGCCAACCGCCGATCGAACGCGAACGGCCGCGGTTCGTCGATCACCACCTCGCCGAACGCCTCGTGCAGCGGGTCGAGCAGCAGATTGCGCTCGAGCGGAAGCACGGCGCTGGGCACTCGCAGCGCCACGCTCGAGCGGCTCTGCAGCCACGCGTCGCCGATCGCGGTCGTGCGGCTGGTGTCGGCAGGATCGTTCCAGTTCTCGGGGAGTGCGGCCGGGTCGAGGTCGAGCACGAGGTCGGTGGGGATGCGCGCCTCGATGATCACGAAGCGTTCGAGCAGCAACGCGGTGCGGGCGTTGTGCGCCATCACCTCGAGCGCGGCGATGGCGGGCGTGCCGCCCAGGTACACCATGGAACGGCCCGGTGAGTTCCAGCGGCCGCCGTACCGTCGGGCGCCCTCGCCGTCGAACGCCACGTGCGCGAAGCGCTCCTTGACCAAACGCCAGCCCGACACGTACGCCGTGCTCTGGGTCGCTCGATCGCTCGGGGGCCGATCACCGTTCGCGGTTGGCCCGTCGTTCGCGGTCTGCCCTTCGCTCGTGGTTGGCCCTTCGCTCGGGGTTGCCACCTCGTGCGCGCTCAGCCGAAGACGCCGTGCTCGATGCGACCGAGGACCGCGAGCACGCGCTGCGCGCCGGCGTCGTCCCGCGCCACTGCCAACGGCGTGCGCCCTCCAAGCGACGGCAGCGGCGCACGGAGCCACTCGACCGCGGCGTCGGGATGCTCCTGCACCTCGACGGCGCGGGCGTACAGGTGCAGGTAGCGCCACAGGCGGTCGGACTCGTCGGGCTCGAAGCGGCCGGCCGCCTTCCGGCGGTACAGGGTGCTCTCACTGATGCGCAGGAGCTTGGCGAAGTCACCCTGGGTGATGCCCAACTTGCCGCACAACTCCGCGAAGACCCGGAACGTCAACCCGCGCTCGATACGCTCGCTGACGCTGGCGAGGTCGGTATCCTTGCTGCGAAGCAACCGCGCGATGGTGCGGTTGGCGGCACCGCCCGAGGCCGCGGTGGACACGGGCTTCCAAGTTGCGACGGTCATCGCCGACCTCCTTCCTGCCACTTGGCAGTCTCGAACCATCATAACGCAAGTCCATGCCCTCGGTGGTTCAGGTGACACCCGCCTCCAATACCGTCAACGCGGCCCGCTTCGGATCGACCCGGACACGCGACAGGAGCGGCAGCGTATGCATCGGTTGGGTGTGGCCGCAAGCAAGGTCGAACAGCACCGGCAGGTCGTCTCGCCCGAACTCGGCCAACACGTCGGGCACGATGCGCCGCAGCGCCTCGCGCTGTGCGTCGTCGTAGCCGCGGGGGCGGGCGATCAGCAGCGCCGCGAGCCGCGCCAACACGCCCATGGCGCCGTAGTTGCGCAACCAGTACCCGACGAAGTCGGGAGGTGGCACGTCCTCGGAGGTCTCCAACAGCAGCACGGCGTCGTCCCATACTCGATCCGGATACCAGGCCTTGGTGCCCTTGAGCATCTCGAGCACCTCGCCACAGCCACCCACCAGGCGGCCCTCGACGATCGCGTCCCCCTGCAAGGCCGCCGGCCCGGGCACGCGACGGACCTCGCGAGGGGCACGCGCTGCCTCGGCGTAGTCGGGGCGCTGCCAGCGAAGCACGTCGACCGCCACGACGCCCGGATCCGTCACCAACCACTCGACTTCGACGCCGAACAGCGCACGCTCGAAGTCGTCGAGCACCATCGGCAACCCGGCGCCGTCGGCGATCCCCGACATGAGTGCAGGGCCGTAGAAGCTCACGACGCCGGCGCGGGCGAACGCGGCGTGGATCGCGCTGGTGTCGGAGAAGCCGACGAAAGGTTTGGGGTTGCTGCGGATGCGCTCGGGCTCGAGGAGGAGAGCGACCCGCACCGCGTCGTCACCGCCGATGGCGCTCAGCACGCCACGAACTTCCTTCGATTCCAGCGCCCAGTCGAGGTCGTCGGCCCTCGCCTCGGGATGGGCGCGAAGGAAGGCGTCGTCGCGCCAGGCGTTGGGCGCCGCTACCAACGTGAGTTCGAAGCGCTCGGCCAGCACCCGCTCGGCGGACCGGATCACGTGGGGGAACGCAGCGGCCAACCCCGCGGAGAGCGAGACCATGGCCACGGTGTCGCCCCGGCGCAAGCGCGGCGGGCGAAGGATGTCGTACGGCATGGCGCGATGGTAGCCGACGTCGGACGCGCCCGGTGCGTTGCCCTGGGTCACCCCTCCACGCCGCGACGCTCGACCGCCGGGCTGCGCCCCCGCCGCAGCACGTGTTGACGTCTCACCGACCCCGGCGTACACTCCGGCAAAGCTTCACTACGAGGGTAGTAGGATGCATGAACATGCCACCCTGGCGGCGCTCCAAGAGCTGGGCCTGACGCAATCGGAGGCCAAGATCTACCTGGCGTTGCTGGCGAACGCCTCCGCCAACGGGAACCAGGTCGCCCGCCAAGCGGGCGTCCCGAGCGCCAAGGTGTACGAGAACCTCGAGCGACTGCGGGCGCAAGGCTTGGTGGCCCAACTCGACGACGGCAAGTACGTCGCGCTCGATCTCGAGGAGTTCCTCGGCCAGAAGCGCTCGCGCATGCGCGAGGTCGAGACGCTGCTGCGCGAGTCGGTGCGGCGCAAGACCCACGACGTGCACGGCGAGATCCTCTGGCACGGCCACGGGTACCGCGCCCTGATCGACCGCGCCGAGCGCCTGATCGCCACCGCCCACGACGAAGTCCTCATCAGCGGCTGGCCCGCCGAGCTTCGGCAGCTGCTGACGACGCTGGGAGCGGCGCTGGAACGCGGCGTGCGGGTCGCCGTACTCGCCTTCACCCCGCAACACGAGGTGGCACCACTCTTCGCCGACGTGCTCCATCACCCGACCTTGAGCGCCTTCGGACACGCCATGTTCCCCTCGGTGCAAGATCGCCATCGCGACCAAGCGGCCTTCGTCGCGGACGGCGCCGCCACGCTGCTGATGAGCGGCAGTACGGGCGCCGAGTGGGTGGGGGTGCGCACCACCAACCCCGCCGTCGTCGAGACGGTAGCCAACTACATCCGACACGACATCTACATCAACAAGATCTACACCGCGTTCGGTACCCAGCTGCAGGCCGCCTACGGCCCGCAGTTGGCGCTCCTGCTGGACCCGCATCGCACCGGTGAAGACCACGACTCCGAGCCCGACGAGGAGGCACGACCATGACCCAACTCGAGGACGCGTTCGGCGTCGCCATCGGCCCGCCGTACCACGTGGCCGGGCGCAGCGCGTCGCCGCTCAACTACCTTCCCGAGGTCCGGCAGCACCTTCAGCACCCCCGCGCCGTGAAGATCCACGACGTCACGTTGCGGGACGGCGAGCAGACGGCACGCATCGCCTTCACACCGGAGGAGAAGCTCTTCATCGCCGCCCAACTCGATGCGCTCGGGGTCCACTCGATCGAACCGTGTCTGCCCGCCACGCCGGAGGACAAGGAGGTGCTGCGGGAACTCAGCCGGCGCGAACGCCGCGCCAAGATCGTCCCGCTGGTGCGCATCAAGGAAGAGGACGTGGAGGCGACGCTCGACGCCAAGGCCGACGGCATGCTCCTCGAGTTCGGCATCAACCCGTACCTCTTGAAGCACGTCTACCGGATCACGCCGGAGACCCTGATCGACATGGTCACCACTTTCTCCAAGGCCGGCCGCGACGCCGGGCTGTACGTCGAGTTCATGGGCTGGGACGCGTTCCGCATCCCCGACCTCGACTACGTACTCCGCATCTTCGGTGAGATCGTCGAGCGCGGCGCCATCGACCGCGTGACCATCTCCGACACCTTCGGCATGGGCCACCCGTTCGCGACCTACGAGATGGTTCGTGCCCTCAAGGAACACGTCGGCGTTCCGGTGGGCTTCCACATCCACAACGACTTCGGCCTGGCGACGGCCGGGGCGCTGATGGCCGTCGCCGCGGGGGCGGACATGGTGCACACCTCCGTCAACGGCATCGGCGAGCGCGCCGGCAACGTTGCCACCGAGGAGGTCGCCGTGGCGTTGCAGTACCTGATGGAGGTCGATACCGGCATCGACCTCACGCGCCTGAAGACCACCTCCGACGTGGTAGCCGAGATCAGCCGCACGAGACCCGCTCGCAACAAGCCGATCGTCGGCGACGGCTTGTTCGAGACGGAGTCGGGCATCGTGGTGCACATCCTGAACGCCATGGCGCAGACACCGCTGGGCGCGTCGTACGTGTTCCCGTTCCCTCCCGAAGCGGTGGGGCATGCCGGCAGCAGCGTGGTGTACGGCCGCGGCTCCGGCCGTCATGGCATCGGCGCCCTGCTGCAGGCGCGCGGGTATACACCCACCGAAGCGCAGATCGACGACGTGACCGACGCCGTCAAGGAAGCCGGCCTGATGCTAAAGACCGGCCTGCCCCCCTCCGTGCTCGATGCCATCGTTGCCCGCATCATGGGCGGCGCCACCGTAAGCGAGGCAACACCGTGAGCGACACCTTCACCTGGATGGGCAAGCGCGTGCGGCTCATCGACCTCTCGAGCACGCTCAGCAACGACACCAAGGCGTTCGAGCCGAACGCGCACGACATCACCTACGTCGACCATCGGCAGGGCATGCGCCTCGGCGCCAAGATCATGAACTGGGACGACGACATGACGAAGCGCGTCTTCGAACGCGGCTACGTCTGGTCGGTCGAGGAGGTGCGCCTGTCCACGCACTCCGGTACCCACGTCGACGCCCCCTACCACTACGGCCCCACCATGGCCGACGGCAGCCCTGCCGCCACCATCGACCAGGTGCCGTTGCGTTGGTGCTTCGGGCACGGCGTCGTGCTCGACATGCGTCATGTCGACCGCGAGGTCGGCATCACCGTGCCCGACGTCGAAGCAGAGCTTCAGCGCATCGGGTACCAGCTGCAGCCGTACGACATCGTCCTGGTGCGCACCGACACCGACAAGCACTTCCACGAACCGCGTTACGATTTCCGCCACCCCGGACTGCGGCGCGAGGCGACGAAGTACTTGGTTGAGCACGGCGTGCGCATGATCGGCATCGACGCCTGGGGCATCGACCGCGCCTTCGACGTGCTCGTCAAGGACGTGCTGGCCGGCAAGGTCGAGTTCTGGGAGTCGCACTTCTTCGGCCTCGAGCAACCGTACTCGCAGATCGAGAAACTCGCCAACCTCGACCAGTTGCCCGAACCCTTCGGGTTCACCGTGATGGCTTTCCCGTACAAGATCCGCGACGCCAGCGCCGGCTGGACGCGGGTCGTCGCCCTCGTCGAAGTCCACGACTGACCGGTCGTAGGCGAACACCGCGTTTCGAAGTAGAACAGGAGCCCACCATGAAGACCCCACCGTCCCGCATCTTCCTCGCACTTGCCCTACTGGCCACGCTCGGCATCGCGTCTGCCCAGCGCACCATCACCATCAACCTCGTCAACGGCCACGCGCCCGTGTTCCTGTGGGTGCAGCAGCTCGAGCAGACGTTCATCCCCACGGTCGACGCTGCCCTCGAGGGCACGGACTATCGTGTCGAGTGGAACACCTTCTTCGGCGGCACGCTCGCGCCGGTCGGCGGCGAACTCGAGGCGCTCGAGGCCGGCCTCGCCGACGTCGGCATCGTGCCCACGGTGTTCGAACCGACCGGCCTGCCGCTTCAGAACGTCACCTACTACCTGCCGTTCGGCACCACCGACCCGTTCGTCGTGGCCGAGGTGATGAACGGTATGCACGACGAGATCCCCGAGTTGGTCGAGGCGTGGGAAGAGTTCGACCTCACCTACCTCGGCTCCGGCTTCTCGCTCGACAACTACACCCTCATGACCACGTTCCCGGTGAACTCGCTCGACGACCTGCGCGGCCGCCGCATCGGCGCGCCGGGCGCGGCCGTGAACTGGCTCGAAGGCACCGGCGCCGTCGGCGTAGCCGGCAACCTCGCCACCTACTACAACGACATCCAGACCGGCGTCTACGACGGTGTCATCACGTTCCCCACCGCGGCGGCGCCCGCCCGACTGCAAGAGGTCGCGCCGTACGTGACCCTGATGGACTTCGGCGCGCAGTACGCCGGCACGCTGGTAGCTAACGCACCGTGGTTCAGCATCCAGCCCGTGGAAGTGCAAGACGCGCTGCGCGCCGCTGCCGTAGCGTACGGCGAGGCCTACGCCGAGGCGCTGCGCGCGCGGCTGGAAGCGAGCTTGACCGCCTTGGCCGAGGGTGGGGCAACCATCACCCCGGCTTCCGACGAGCTGAAGGCTGCATGGGCCGCTGCCCTGCCGAACGTCCCGATGAATTGGGCCGCCCAGCTGGACGGACAGGGCCTGGCTGCGTCGACGGTGCTCGAAGCGTACCTGAGCGGTATCCGCGAGCGCGGCGCCGTCCTGCCGCGAGACTGGGACCAGGAGTAGTCGCGTCTTCCTCGCGTGGGGCCCCTGCATCGGGGGCCCCACGTCCACCCCCACGTTCCCCTCGCCGGAGGTCCTCGCGTGCAACGCAGTTCGGGCGCCCCGATCCTGGACGGTCTGAACCGCGCGTTCGGCATCGTCAGTGAAGGCTTCAATGCCCTCGGAACGGCGTGGATCCTGGCGTTGATGATCCTGATCAACGCCGACGCGACAGGCCGTAGCTTCCTGCAGCGTCCCATCACCGGCGTCCCCGAGATCGTCAGCCTCTCCATCGTCGGTATCGTGTTCCTGCAACTGTCCAGCGCACTACGGCATGGAGGGATCACGCGTTCTGACATGCTGATGAGCGCCTTGACGCGGCGTTGGCCGCGCGTCGCCACCGCCCTCGAGGCGGTGTTCAACGTCGCCGGGGCGCTCACGCTGGTGTTCCTGCTTCAGGCGTCCTGGCCACGGTTCCGGACCGCGCTCGATCGGATGGAAACGGTCGGGGTGGTGGGCCGTTTCGTCCTTCCCACCTGGCCCATCAAGCTGATCCTGGTGATCGGCACCATCGCCATGCTGATCCAGTTCCTACTGTTCGCCGCCTACGCGCTCGGACGGACGTTCGGGACCCAAGGGCCATCTGCGCCGCGGACGGCGATCACCGACGGCGACACGTCGGGCCCAAGTCCGATCGGCGCAGACCACGCGAGCAGCGCCGCGACTTCCAGGCGC
Source organism: Trueperaceae bacterium (assembly GCA_046484635.1). GTDB lineage: Bacteria > Deinococcota > Deinococci > Deinococcales > Trueperaceae > CAZACZ01. Next base: position 14,508 of record JAWOIL010000062.1, on the reverse strand, counting down.
CGCGACACCCATACGGACCCGCCCGAGGAACACGGATGAGCCCGGTCGAGATCGGCATCATGGCGCTCGCAGCCATGGTCGGCCTCATCTACGCGGGGCTGCACGTCCCGATCGCCCTGGCGCTCACGTCGTACGTCGGCGTGTGGCTGGTGCGCGACTCCCAACTCCTGGCCGGGCGCATGCTGGCCATCGCGGCCGAAGAAGCGATCAGCAGCTACATCTTCGGCGTCGTGCCGCTCTTCGTGCTGATGGGACTGATCGTGTCGGAAGCCGGCCTCGGGCGAGACGCGTTCGACGTCGCAGCGCGCGCCTTCCAACGCATCAGGGGCGGCCTGGGCATCGCCACGGTCGCTGCCAACGCCGTCTTCGCAGCCATCACCGGCATCTCCATCGCATCAGCAGCGGTGTTCACCCGCATCGCGGTGCCGGAGATGCGGCGCGCCGGCTACCGGGCGCGCTTCTCGGTGGGCGTCGTGGCGGGGAGTTCCGTCCTCGGCATGCTGATCCCGCCGAGCCTGCTGTTGATCCTCTACGCCGTCCTCACCGAGCAGTCGGTCGGCACGCTGTTCATCGCCGGCATCATCCCCGGGCTGGTGCTCGCACTGGCGTACTCCATCGCCATCGTGCTGCTCGCCACCTACGCCAAAGGCTTCGTCGGCGACGTCTCCAAGGCGGCACTGCCCAAGCTGTCGGCAGGCGAGACCGTCGTCAAGCTCTTGCCCATCACCGTGCTCATCGCGCTGGTACTCGGCGGCATCTACGGGGGCATCTTCACGCCCACCGAAGCGGGTGCCGTCGGCGCGTTCGGCGCCATCGTCATCGCCTTCTTGCGCCGGCGCCTGAGCTGGCGCAAGCTCTGGAAGATCACGGTCGAGACCGGGCACATCACGGCCGCCGTGCTGTTCCTCATCATCGCCGCCAGCATGTACAGCCGCATGCTCGCGCTCACCGGCATCCCCCAGGCGCTGACGACTTGGATCACCAACGCCGACCTGGGCATCACCTTGTTCCTCGTCCTGATCCTCGCCATCGCCATCGTGATGGGCACGATCCTCGACTCGTCGTCGATCCTGCTGGTGCTGGTGCCGCTGGCGCTTCCCATCCTCACGACCTTCGGGGTGAACCTGATCTGGTTCGGCATCCTCATCGTGATCGCCGTCGAGATCGGGCTGCTCACGCCGCCGCTCGGCCTGTCCGTGTACATGATCCACAGCACCCTGAAAGACCGCAGCGTCAGCCTGAACGGCGTGTTCGCGGGCGCTGCGCCGTTCGCCCTCGTGATGCTGTTGGTGCTGGCGATCATCTTCCTGGTTCCGCAGCTCGCGCTGTTCCTCACCTGAATCCTGGCATGCGCCGGGCTCCGGATTCCCCTTGCCCCCCGCCTGCGCCGCCCTACGACCCGAGGTACCCAACATGGCGAAACGACTCGACAAGACGATCATCACCTGCGCGATCACGGGTGGCATCCACACCCCCACCATGTCCGACGCGCTGCCCTACAAGCCAGCCGACATCGCGCAGCAGAGCATCGACGCGGCCGAGGCAGGAGCGGCCATCGTGCACCTGCACGCGCGCGATCCCGAGACCGGCATGCCGCGTTCGGACCCCGCGCTGTTCCGGCAGTTCCTGCCCGTCATCAAGGACGCTTCGGACGTGGTCATCAACGTCACCACCGGCGGCGGCCTGAACATGACGGTCGAGCAGCGCCTCGAGGGCCCCCTCGACGTGCAACCGGAGATGTGCTCGCTGAACCTCGGCTCGATGAACTTCGCGCTGCACCCGATGGCGGACCGCTACGACACCTGGAAGTTCGAGTGGGAAGAACCGTTCCTGCGCAGCTCGGAAGACTTCATCTTCCGCAACACGTTCCGCGACATCCGGACCATCGCCCAGCGGCTCGGCAAGGAGCGCGGCGTACGCTTCGAACTCGAGTGCTACGACGTCGGGCACCTGTACAACCTCGCGTACGTGGTCGACGCCGGCTGGCTGGAACCGCCGTTCTTCATCCAGACGATCTTCGGGGTGCTGGGCGGCATCGGGCCCGATCCCGAGAACTTGATGTTCATGAAGCGCACGGCGGACAAGCTGTTCGGCGACGACTACGTCTGGTCGGTGCTGGCAGCCGGCCGCCACCAGATCCCCATGACCACCCAGGCCGCCATCATGGGCGGCAACGTCCGCGTCGGGTTGGAGGACAACCTCTACCTGGACAAGGGACGCTTGGCCGACAGCAACGCCGCCTTGGTGCGGAAGATCCGTGCGGTGCTGGAGGAGCTCGGCATGCAGATCGCCACGCCGGCCGACGTGCGCGAGATCTTGAAGCTCAAGGGCAAAGAGAACGTGGCGTACTAGGACGTGGCCACCACGAGGCGAAACCCGGTTCTCGACTTCCAGGTCGACCGCGAACGCATCCGCTTCGTCGGCCACGACCTACAACGTCCCGAGTGCATCCTGGCCGAGCGCGACGGCACGCTCTGGTCGGCCGACGCGCGTGGCGGCGTCGTGCGCATCGGCCCGGACGGAAGGCAGGAGCTGGTAACGCAGGCGCCCGCGGACAGCTTCGCGCAGGCCGCCGACGACGCGCAGCGCTTCACCGAGGGGACGCTTCCGAACGGCCTCGCGTTCGCCGCCAACGGCGAGTTCCTGGTTGCGAACTTCGGCACGGATCGCCTCGAGGCGATGGGGCGCGACGGCAGCTCGCGCGTGCTGGTCGACGCCATCGACGGCATGCCGATCGGCAAGGTGAACTTCGTGTTGCGCGACCGCAAGGACCGCATCTGGATCACGGTGTCGACCCGCATCCGCAACTGGATGCGCGCCATCAGCCCCAACGTCGCCGATGGGTACGTCGCGCTGGTCGACGAGCGCGGCGTGCGTGTGGTGGCGGATGGCTTTCGTTTCACCAACGAGATCCGCTTCGATGCCGACGAGGAGTACCTCTACGTGGTCGAGACGGCCGGCCGGTGCATCACGCGCTTGCGGGTGGCGGACGACGGCTCGCTCTCGGGCCGCGAGGTGTTCGGCCCGACCGACTTGGGCGGGCTTCCCGACGGGATCGCGTTCGACGCGTTCGGCAACCTGTGGGGGACGCTGGTGATGGCCGACCAGCTGTTCGTGCTGACGCCGGAGGGCGACATGCGCGTCGTCCTCGACGACGGCGACCCGGAGGCGTCGAAGGCGTTGATGGACGCGTTCTGGCGTGACGCGGTCACGCCCGAGACGATGTTGGCCGCGGGCGGCACGCTGGCGCCGTGGTTCGCCAGCCTCACCTTCGGCGGACCGGACCTGCGCACGGTGTACGTCGGAAGCCTACGCGGAACGCGCATCCCCGCCTTCCGTGCGCCGGTGGCGGGGTTGCCGATGGTGCACTGGTAACCCGTCTCGGGCGCGACCCGAACGTCGCCCCCGGCGCTTGACACCCTTCACGCGGTCGCTCTATCCTGTCGTTACCCTCAGTTATGGAGGGTGATGGGAAGGGAGTCCGCCGTGCCGCCACGCCCCGTTCGCCAACTGCAGATCCTGGAGGCCCTGCGCGCCGCCTACGAGCGCACCGGCGCCCTCCCCGAGCTAGCGGCCTTGGCACGTAGCTTCGGCATCGCCTACCCCACCCTGCGCGAGCACCTGCGCGCGTTGGAGGCGAAAGGCGAACTGCGCATGGAGAGCCGCGGTCCGGGTCGTAGCCCGCGCCTCACGCTGCTCGGAGGCGCCTTCGGCGTGCCGCTCTTCGGCGAGATCGCGGCCGGCGTGCCCGTCGGCAGCTATCCCGACCCCGAAGGGCACCTGGCGCTACGCGGCCGTCCCGATCACTTCGCCTTGCGCGTCCGCGGGGACTCCATGGCCGATCGCATCGAGGACGGCGACGTGGTGTTGCTGCAGCACGCCCAGCCGCAGCGCTCCGGCGAGATCTGCGCCGTACGCGTGAACGACGACGAAACCACCCTGAAGTACCTCGAGTGGAGCGCGCCGGCCGCACAGGGCGGATCACCGTCGCGCTACCGCCTGCGCCCGCACAACCCCGACTTCCCCACCCTCACCGTGTCGGCCGCCGAGCTGCACGTCGACGGCGTCTTCCGCGGCTTGCTGCGCGGCGACGTGGTGCAAGAACTGCTGCAGAACGATTCCCTGCAAGGAGGTGGTTGACGGCTCCAGGGCGTTCGCGCCCTCCCACGAACCCCGTCCGACCCCAAAAACGAAGGACACATCCACCGCCGCCAAGCATGAGGAATGTGTCCTTTCGTCGCCCAGAGTGGCCGCGTCGCCGCGGCCGAACCCAGGTACACGCGTATGCTATCACCGTCCCGCACGGTCCAGAACCTGCTCGAACCGCCCTGCTCGCCACGGTCCTGCTCGTCGCGGCTGTGCTCGTCGCGGCTGTGCTCGTCGCGGCTATGTGCGTCACGACTGTGCTCGTCACGGCTCCATCCGTCACCGCCCTGTCCGTCGCGGCGGCAGCCGACGTCCCGTAGGCGGACGCGCCGCCGCCCCCCCACCGACCGCCCCGCGCGTCCCGGGCGCCCGCCGGTCGTGCGGCCGCCGGTGCTACAGCGAACGAGCGCGGTTTCGTCCGTCACCTCCCGGTCGAGCGTGGTCCGGTTCGCCGCTTCTCGTCCCGCCGCCTTCTCGGCCACGCCCCGAACGCTACGGGGGCAGCCATGATCGCCGCGCTCGACTTCGGCCCCCTGGCGCTCTACCTCGCCGAGCGCGCCGACCCCGGCTCGAAGCGCAGCCCGCTCGTCGTCGTCGCGGAGCAACGCGTGGCGCACGCCAACGCTCCCGCTCGCCGCCACGGCATCACGCCCGGCATGCGGCTCGATGGCGCCCGCATGCGGGTCGAGGGCCTGCAGGTGGCGTCGTACACCGAGCCCGACCTCGACTACGCCTGGCAGGCGTTGCTGCGCGAGTTGCACGGCATCACCCCGTGGCTCGAGAGCGGCCCGCGCGGCCGCGCCTTCGCGCGCATCGACGCAGGCGAAGCCGCCGAACTGGCGACGCGGTACGACGTCCGCGTCGGCCTCGCCGACGACTGCGAGACCGCCGAACTGGCAGCGTTGGCGGCCCACCCCGACCGTTGCCGCGAGGTGCACGCCGACCAGCGCGACGCCTTCTTGGAGCGCCTCCCGCTACGGTTCCTGAAGGGCGTGGGGGTGTCGAACGGCAACCTGGTGCGGCTGCACTGGCTGGGGTTGACGACGGTCGCCGAGTTGGTGCGCTGGAGCGCGGTGCAACTCCGCTCCTACCTGGGCGGCGAGGGCGAGGCGTTGCTGCCGTACCTGCACGGCCCGCGCCGCACCACCCTGCGCCCCTTCCAGCTACCGCGCACGCTGCGTCGCTCGCTGGCGTTCCCCGAACCGGTGCGAGAACCGCACCAACTCCTACCCGCCATCGATCGCCTGGCAGGAGAACTCGAACGTGCCCTCGCGGGTCGCGCCTCACGCCGCCTCACGCTCACCACCACCTTGTCCGGCGGCCAGCGCCGCGCCACCCGCCTCTCCAAGCGCCCGCTGCAGCAAGCGCGCCACATCCGCCAACAGGCGCTCTTCGCCCTGCGTGACAGCCACGTCGACGGGCGCTTCGTCGAGCGCCTCACGCTGGAGCTCGCCTCGCCCGAACGGCTCGGCCTGCAAGACGGCCTGTGGCCGCAACGGGAACGCCGCCAACGCGCCCTCGACGCCACTCTCGAGCGCTTCCCCAGCGCTCCTCGGCGCTTCGCCTGGCGCGACCCGCACGCCCAAGCCGCCGACCTCGCCTGGACCTGGGAGCGGTACACCGCCGACGGCACGCCAAGCGAGGCGCAGGGCGACCGCGTGGCCGGCACGGTGGCCCTGGCGCCGAACCTGGCGCCGAACCTGGCGAAGCGCACCGGCGCAGGCGCAGCTACCGACGCCCTCCCCCCTGCCGTCACTGCCGCCGCCGTTCCCCTGTTCGCGGCGCCGCCTGCGTCCGACGTGGGCGCGCCTGGTGTAGGTGCGCCCGGTCTAGGTGCGTCCGGTCTAGGTGCGCCCGGTGCCGGCGCCGGCGAAGGACGCACTCACGGCCTCCTCGTCGACGGCGGGGATCACGACGCGTTCGACCGCGCCCCCTTCACGGCGTCCGCCAACCCGCTCCAGGACCTTCTCTTCGCTCCCGTCGTCACGTCCGACGCCCTCCCCGACGCCTTCCCTGACGCCTTCCCCGGCGCCGCTCCTTCCTTCACGCCTCCGACCGACGCCCCCGCTGCCGCGAAGGTCGCGTCCGCCGAACCGGACGCCCTCTCCCCCACCCCGGAGGATCCGCATGCGCCTGCTCATGACCCCCGCGCAAGTCACGCTCACCGCCGACCGGCGCCCGAAGACCGTGACGTGGTCGTCGCCGCGTTCCGAGCCCACCCCCGCCAAGCCGCCTGAGCCGGGGCGGCGCGGGCGGGTGCCGACGCCCACCCGCCCCACCGACCCGCCGCGCACGCCGGGACGGGCGCCGGGGCAAGCACCAGAGCGACATCCGGAGCCGCCGGGACGTGCGCCGGAGCAGCCGCCGGGAACACCGCCGCAACCGTCACGTCCGTCACGGCAGGACGGGCGCCCCGCCCGCCGCCGCTACGTCGTCCACGTCCTCGACTCCTGGCGCTACGACGGCCGCTGGTGGGAACGGCACGAGCTGCACCGCGACTACTACTTCCTGGAACTCGACGGTGGCACCCGCCTCGAGCTGTTCCGAGAGGGGGAAAGGTGGTGGGCGGCGCGCGCGAACGACTGACGGCGCTGCTGAACGTCCACTCGTACTTCAGCCTCGGCGCCGGCACCGCCAGCCCCACCACGCTCGTGCGGCGGGCCGCCGAACTCGGTTACGACTACGTCGCGCTCACCGACGACATCAACGTCACCGGCGGAGTCGAAGCGTTCCAGGCCGCCCGCCGCTACGGCATCCGCGCCCTCATCGGCGCCACCGTCCCGGTGCGGATCGAAGACGACGCGTACCCGTTCGTGCTCATCGCCGCGTCACGTGCCGGCTACGGCACCCTCTGCCGCCTGATCTCCCTGGCGCACGCGCGTGAGGAGCGCGACGTGCCTCTCCCCGCGCTGCTGGCGCACACCCACGACCTGGTACTGCTGTCCGGCCCGCGCGACGGGGTGGTGGCGCGCTGGTTGGCCGAACGCCGCGTGACCGAACTGGAGACGCTGCTGCGGCAGCTGCAGGGTGCCTTCCCGGAGCGCTTCTACCTGCAGTTGTTCCACGACCGCTACCGCTGGGACGAGCGCCGCGCCCGCGTCATCCGCCGCCTGGCGCAGAGCCTGGCGTTGCCCGTGGTGGCCGCACCCGAGGTGCGCTACGCCGAGCCCGACGACTACCGCCTCTACGACGCCTTCACCTGCGCGCGCATCGGGACCAGCGTGCAGGAGCCCCACGCCAGGAGGCCGCAGAACGCCTGTCAAGCCCTGCCCAACCCCGCCGAGGCGTTGGCGCGCCTGCCGTTCCCCGAAGCGGCCCTGAACGCCGCCTGGGTGGCCGAGCGGACACACTTCGAACTGCTTCCCGAGCGCCTGGTCCCACCGAAGGCGCGCATCCCGCCCGAGCGCACGCCCGAACAGCACCTCGAGGAACGCTGCTACACCGCACTGCTGGAGCGTTACGAGGGCGACCGCCTGAGCGCCGCCCGCGCGCGTCTGGAAGAAGAGCTCGCCACCATCCGCGCGCTCGGCCTGGCCGACTTCTTCCTCGTCGCCGCCGAGGTCACCGACTACTGCCGGCGTCACGGCATCCTCGCCGCCGGGCGCGGCTCGGCCGCCGCGAGCATCGTCTGTCATCTGCTCGGCGTCACCCAGGTCGACCCGCTGAAGCACGACCTGCTGTTCGAACGGTTCCTCCACACCGGCAAGACGAGCATGCCCGACGTCGACATCGACCTCTCCTCCGCGCGCCGCGACGAGGTGCTGGCGTGGGTCGAGGAGCGCTTCGGCGCCGAGACCGAGGCGATGGTGTGCAACAAGATCACCTACCGCATGCCGCTCGCCATCCAAGACTTAGGGCGCGCGCTGGGGCTGCCGCCGGAACTGCGCAACCGCCTCACCAAGGCGCTGGGGCGCGACTTCCGCGGACTGCGCCCCGCCGACGCCGAGCGCGCCGAGGTGGCGTTGCGCGAGGTGCTGGGAAACGCACCGGTAGCAGGCGCGTTCCTGCGGTTGCTGTCGGGCATGGAGCGCAAGCACGTAAGGCACTTGGCGCCGCACGCCGGCGGGGTGGTGCTGTCGCGCGACCCGCTCACGCATTACTCGCCGCTGGAGCGCTCCAGCGGCGGCATCAAGCTGCTGCAACTCGACAAGGACGACGCCGAGGCGATGGGGTTGATCAAGCTCGACCTACTGGGCTTGCGCATGCTGGCGGCGCTGGAGCGGGCGCGCGAAGAGATCTTCCGACTCGACGGGGTGTGGCTCGATCTCGCCGACCTGCCCGACGACGACCGCGTCTGGGACCTCATCTCCGAAGGCGCCACGCTGGGCCTGTTCCAGGTCGAGAGCCCGAGCCAGCAGCACACCAGCCGCGTCATGCGCAGCCGGACCTTGCGCGACTTGGCGCACCAGATCGCCCTGATCCGCCCCGGCCCGATCCAGTCGGGCACCGTACACCCGTACCTGCGCAGGCGCCAGGGGCTAGAGCCAGTAACGCACTGGCACCCCAGCCTCGAGCCGATCCTGGCGAAGAGCTACGGCGTGCTGCTGTTCCAAGAGGACGTGCTCCGCATCGCGGTGCACTTCGCCGGCATGAGCTGGATCGAAGCCGACCGCTTCCGCAAGAAGGTGTCGAGTTGGGGCGATCTCGACGACATCGAGCCCGACCGCCGGCGCTTCGTCGACGGAGCGATGTGCCACGTCGGCGCCACCCCCGCCGAGGCCGAGACGGTGTTCGAGGCGGTCAAAGGTTTCCAAGGGTTCGGCTTCGCCGAGTCGCACGCCTGGGCGTTCGCCCTGCACGCCTACGCCAGCGGCTGGCTGCGGGTGCATTACCCGGCGGAGTACATGGCGGCGATCCTCACCGAGGAGCCCGGGATGTGGTCGGCCTCCACCAAGCGCCAGGAGGCGCGCGCCTGGGGAGTCCCGTTCCTGCCGTTCGACGTCAACGCCAGCGGCGTACATTACCGCTGCGAACGGGTGCGGACGGCCGAGGTGGCAGTGGACCCGGCGGCCAGGGCCGCGGTGGCCACCCACCCCGCTGCCGCTGCCGCGCAGGCAGCGCAGGCCGAGCGCGCCACGGGCGACGTCAAGGCGGTCCGGCCGCCGCTCTCCGCCATCGCCGGCGTGTCCGTCGACATCGCCCGCAGCGTGCTGTTGGAGCGACTGCAACACGGCCCGTACCGCGACGTCGACGACGCTTACCAACGCCTGGCGCTGCCGCTCGACGCCTTCGAAGCGCTGGTGCGCGCCGGCGCCTTCGACGCGCTGCAACCCCGTCGAGACGCGCTGTTCCGCGTCGGCGCCCTGGCCAACGCGCAGAAGAGCGGCCAGCATGCCCTCTTCTCGGGCGCGCCCGACGCCCCCGACCTACCGCCGCTGGCGCTGCCCGAGCGCTACCTGTGGGACTACCAGACGACGCGCTTCAGCACGCTCGAGATCCACCCGCTCGACTTCGTGCGCGACCAGTTGCGCGAACTCGACTGCGTACCGCTGCTCCGGCTCCGCCGCACCCCCCGCAAGACGCGGGTCCGGACCGCCGGCCTGGTGGTCGGCAAGCAGCGTCCCGGTACCGCCAAGGGATACGCCTTCTACGTCCTGGAAGACGGGCCGGTGCGCGCGCAACTCATCATCTCGCCCGACCTGTGGGACGCCGAGCGCCAACTCCTACGCGACGCCACCATCCTGGTCACGGACGCGCTCGTCGAGGACACCGGCCACCAACTCACGCTGAAAGCCGTGACACTGGCCGACCTCCCCTCCCCCATCCGCGTCCGGGGGTACCACTTCGGCTGAACCGCACCCGGGCCCAACCTCCGACTCGCGACCGCCCGGCCATCGCGCGGCCACCGCGCCGCCAGTGAGCCGCCATCCCCCCGCGGTACCCGATCTTCCCCACCACGGCAGGCCGTCTACGGCGCCACGAACGCCGGCCGCACACGAGTACCCCATTCTTCCCCCACAAGATCCCGAACGAGTACCCTCGGCTCCCCGATTCGCTTCTGCAGTACCCCTACTTTCCCACCTCGCTCGTCACCCGGACCGCCCGCGTCGTCGCCCCAGCCGGTCCCAGTACCGCCCATTTCCCACTTCCTGTCAGGCCGAGTACCGCCGCTCTCCCACCCAAGGACCGGCGTTGCGCAGCGAGTCCCCTTCCTCTCCCCCACCCGGCTGGCCATGACCGGTTCCCCGTCTTTCCCACTTCGAGCCGGGATGCGTCCGCCGGCAGCGTGTCCAACGCGTAGTACCACGAACTTCCCACTTCGGCCCCGAAGCGCCAGCCGGCGAAGACCCCGCGCGCCAGAACGCCGCCGGGCGAACCTTGCGCACACGCACTTCGGTCCCGCGCTTGGTTCCCGCCCGACGGTCACGACGCTCCCGAGAAGGACCACCTAGGCGAGCTCGGCGATCGCCTCACGCACCTCGTCTGCATGTCCCTCCGCCTTCACCTTCGGCCACACCTTCGCTATCTTCCCCTCGCGGTCGATCAGGTACGTCACTCGCAGCACGCCCATGGACTTCTTGCCGTACGTGTTCTTCTCCCCGTACGCCCCGTACGCGTTCAGCACATTCTTCTCGGGGTCGACCAGCAACGGGAAGTTGAGCTCGTACTTGCGCGCGAACTTCTCGTGGCTGCCCCGATCGTCGGCAGACACGCCATACACGACAGCCCCGACGTCTTCGAAGCGCGGCAGCGCGTCACGGAAGCTGCAGGCCTCCTTGGTGCACCCCGGCGTGTCGTCCTTCGGATAGAAGTAGACGACGACCCACTTCCCGAGTTGCTCCGACAGCGTGTGGGACGCACCCGAGTGATCTTCGAGCGTGAAATCCGGCGCAGGGGCACCAACCTCGAGCATGACGACCTCCGGCCGCCAGCCTATCGTCCCTTCGGCGCGGGACGGTGTCGTGCGCAGCTACGGATCCAGAGCCGCACCCAGAGCCCGAGCACGGCGCGTCACATGGTCACGTACGCACTGCTCGTGACCATGTGACGCGCCGGCTCACCCCGACCTGCGCGCGCACGCCGTGCTCCGCGCGAGCGGCAAGAATCAACCTTCCGTCAGTACCTTCTGAAGCTCGGCGAGCAACTCGTTCACGCGCGCCGCCTGCGCGAGCGTCAGGCTAGCCATCTTGCGCTTGTTGAGAAGACGCTTCGTGGAGCTCACCAACGCCTGGGTCGCGGCGTCCATCGCGCCGCCCTCCCCTGCCGCCACGCCCTTCGCGGCGTCCCTTCCGTCTCTGCGAAGCTCAGTGATCCGCCGACGGATCTGACTCAGTGACAGTCCGTCGCGGATGGCTTCCTCGAGCAGCCCCCGCTGCGCCTTGACGTCGTCGAGACGCACGATCGCCTGCGCCTTGGTGAACTCCAGGCGTCCGGTGCGCACGGCAACGAGAAGCGCTTCCGGGAACTCCAGGATCGGCAGCCGATTGCTCACGAACGAACTCACCGTGAACCGCCCGAGCCGCCGGAACAAAGCACGCGCGACGTCGCGCTCGCGGTCACGGACGCGCCCGTCCCCCGGCCGCCCACGCTCCTCGTTGTAGACCGCCTGCAAGAGCGCAACCACGTCATCGCGCTCCAGGTCGAGGGTGATCTCGAGCAAACCGAGCACCGCCTCGGTCTCCTCCACCGCGTTCAAGTCTTCCCGCTGCAGGTTCTCGATGATCGCGATCTCGAGCGCCTCGCGATCGTCGATGTCGACGACGATGGCCGGGACCTCGCTCAAGCCGGCCAGCTCCGCTGCGCGCGTGCGCCGCTCGCCCGCTACCAACTCGTACCCGCCCCCCGCGCGACGCACGATGATCGGCTCGAGAACGCCCTTCTCGCGGATGCTCTCCGCCAACTCTCCGAGACCGGCCTCGTCGATGTGCTTGCGCGGCTGTCGATCGTTGAAGCGCACGGCTGCGATCGGCACGGTGCCGACGCCCGCACCTTCCATGGCCTCGGGGGCGGCCCCCCCTAGGTCTCCCAGGATCGCCTCGAACACCGCTGCACGGTCCCGCTCTTGCCTACGCTTCTTCGTCATGTCAGCCGCCTTCGATTCGCGCTAGGAGCTCTTGCGTCACGGTGCGTACTTCTCGGTCGGCCTCGCTCCCGGGCGCGTAGACCGGGATCGGCATGCCTTGCACCTGGGCGTCGGAGTAGTACGCCGGCCTGCTGTTCAGCGGAGTCGACACCGGCGCGATGCTCGTGAGCTGACTTTGGATGATGTCGAGGCTGTCGCGATCGTGCCGCGTCCGCCGATCATGCTGCGTGAGCACGAACAAGGCGATATCGAGCCCGCGCGCCGCCTTGCGGTACTCGCGTACCATCTTGACCACCGTCGGGATGCCGTCCAAGCCCTTGCGATTCGTCGGCAGCGGGACCACGACCCGGTCCGCCGCCACGACCGCCAACGCGGACAGCTGCCCTAGGCTCGGTGGTGGGTCGATCAAGACGTAGTCGTACCCCTCCAGTCGCCGCACGGCCTCACGCAACCGCATCACCCCCATGAACACGCTCAAGATCTCGCGTTCGATGATGGCGATGTTCAGGTGGCTAGGGATCAGGTCGAGCCCGTGCACACGGATCGGTTCCGGCAGCACGAGTTCGCTTTCCACGTCGTCCTCCGCGGCATCGGGATCGCCGACCACGGCGGGGTAGATCGTTCGTGCCAGCGTGACGTCCTCGTCGAAGCCCAGCCACTTCGTCAGGTTCGCCTGCGGGTCCACGTCGATGAGCAAGACACGCCGACCCAACTCACCCAGCACGTACCCGACGTCTCGAACGGTGCTCGTCTTCGCGACGCCACCGGCATGGTTGAAGAACGTCAGTACGTTCACCGCGACCGCCTCCGAGTTCCCGCGATCCCCGGCCATCCGGTGGGTGCGAGCCGCTACGCCGCGCGGCCGTCGCGCCGCCTGCCGCCCCGCGCCCCCGACCGTGCGCCGGGCGCTCCACCCAAACGAGGCGAGCCGGCTGATGGGCGCCTCACCAGGTGGAACGACGCCGATTCTACCGCACGCACGCTTGCGCGCCCGCGCGTTGCGAGAACCTCCCGCCCCGACGGGCGTACCCCCACGCGCCGTGCCGGCGAACGGCTCTAGGGACCGCGGCCACGGCCACGGTGGCTGCGCCCCCCGGCACGGCCGACCACCCCGCGAATGACCACGATGCCATCCCGCTGCCATCCCGCTGCCATAACGTTATGGCGCCGTTCCCCGCCGACGACACGAGCGACGCGCCGTACGCTCCCAGCGGCGCCCCGGTTCACGCCGACCCCGCATCCGGGCTGACGGTCGCCGAACTCCGAAGCGAGGGACCGCCATAACGTTATGGCGGCGCCGTGCTCGATGCGAGTACGACTTGGCCAACCCGCCCCGAGTGCGACGTTGCCTTCCCGTCCGAGGCGGACACCACGACCCAGCACAGCCAGCACGGAACGCCGCCGTAAACCGCCGCGGGCCATCCTCGTACGTGGCCCCGGTTCCGAAGCGCGATCCGCCCGGCCGCCACCGTAGCCGCGCCCCACACAGTGATGGGGGAGACCGCCGCCAACAGCGAAGCGCGACCGCACCGAAACGGCCCGCCACTGCGACCTGCGTCGCCACATGTCGAACGCTCGCACAACGGGTCGCACGCACGGTACCCCCCGAACGGCACCGGCACGCGCACCGACTGCGCACCGACTGCGCACCGACTGCTCCCGACAATCGACACCGTGTGCGTGCCGGCGTTGGTGACGGGTCGCGCGGCTGGTCGCGTGGCTGGACGCGCGGCAGTACGCACGGCGGCACGCCTGGCGCCACGGTGGCAGTCGAGTACCTGCCGCTTCCCACTTCACCCTTCCCGCCCGCTCCGCAGCGGCTTCGCGCATCGTTCGATGCCGTGGGGCGCACCGGGTTCCGGTCTGGCGCCGGCATCGGCAACGCGGCCGGCATGCAGCGATGCCTTCGCGAGAACCCCGCTCGGCAGTCCCGTTCCGTTCCCACTTCGGCACGGCACATCGCGAGAAGCTCTCCCGCGACTGAGCTCTCGAGCGGCGCGAACGCGGCACGACGGCGGGACGAACGCGTCCAAGCCGCCCACGCACCTACCTGGTCACGGTGAACGCCCGATGGTGACGAGGATTCGGTATGCGCAAGCACGGGCACGGGCGAAAGGGGAGAATCGCGGTACCCAGGTGCGAAGTGGGGAAAGGGCGGAACTTGGCGAGGATCGCTGGCCGTACGCCAGGGAGCGACACCGGTACTTCCGGCTCGGTCCGGCGTCGGATGGGCGAAGGAAAACGGGGAAGGAGCGGTACCCCTGGTCGCTACGGCGACGAAGTGGGAAAACAGCGGAACCGAGTTGACGTCCGCCGTCCCGGAAACAGGTCTTCGTGCG
>JAWOIL010000226.1:0-2615 GCA_046484635.1 Trueperaceae bacterium | reverse complement strand
ATCGCGCGCCCCCCGGCCTCATTCGCATTCCGCGAGCATCGTGCTGGATGTGACTCGGGAGGTCGTGTGTCGGTGAGGTTGCATGCGAGGTCCGGAGGACGGGCCTAGGCAACGGCTGCCGCGTGGTGCGTCGCGCGGGGCCGTGGACTCCGGACCGGAGTCCTCGGAACGCTTCGCTCAGGAGTGATCATTAGACGCAATGCCTTGATCGTTTGGGTAGGTGTGCTCGCCTTGGCGCTCGCCGGCAGCGCCATCGCGCAGGCGACGTTCGCCGAGATCATCATGGCCAGGGACGTGGCCATGAACGCCGAAGACATCGACACAACCGTGTCCCTCTACGCCGACGGTGCCACCTATGCAGTCATCTTCGGGCCCGACGAGGAGCCGCTCATCCTCACCGGGAAGGACGCCATCCGCGAACGTCTGGCAGGCTTCATGGGTGGGAACGCGCACTACGACACGACCGTGATGGGGGTCATCGGCGACACCGCGAGGGCGCTGTGCGCGTGGGGGATCGATGGCCTGCGCGGCGACGGCGTCGACCACCTCGAGCTGTTCGAGGAGTTCGTCTTCGCGGACGGCAAGATCGTGGAGCACACGATGACCGTGCTCCGCAGGGTCCCGGCCGAAGAACCCTGACGCCTCTCGGGGCGTCTCGTCCGTCGCGTCATGGCGACGCGCAGGACGGGGTTCACCGGGATGAGACGCTCGGTGTCGTGCGTCGCGATCGATTCGCGACGCACGGTCTTCATCACGGGGTCGGTTCCTGAGCGGTCGGAGGGCTACCGTTCCCGCTCCCACGTGGCGAGGCTGTCCAGGAACGACGGCTAGCTCGGCGGCAGGACGCCTGCCAGGACGACGTCGACGGCGCCGACCATGTCGAGGTCGGCTGCTGCGCCGGCCTTGCGCGCGAGGCGCCCCAACGTCACGGCCGCGAAGGGAATCGCGAAGAGCGCCAACGCCGCGCTCGTGACGTCGACGTCCGACCGGACCCGCCCGAGCCGCTGCTCGGCCTCGAGGTAGCGAGCCAGCGGCGTCAGCGGTCCGACGCTCGTGGCCGCCGCTCCGTCGGGCGACGTCGACCCCAGCGCAGCCGCGAGGTCTGCGTCCGTCGAGGCGGCGGCGCGCAGGGGCGCCACGTCTCGTTCGACGTCCTCGATGGCTCTGACGAGGAACAAGAGGTTCTCGCGCACCGTCTTGGTGCCGGCGAGCTCGGGCAGACGGGTGACGGCCGCGAAGTTGGCGGCGTTGCGGTCCATGAAGACCGCGGCGAACAGCTCACGCTTGTCCGTGAAGTGCCGGTAGATGGTTCCCTCCGACACGCCGGCCGCTCTGGCGATCTGCTTGGTGGTGGCGCCCGCGAAGCCCAGCTCCGAGAAGACGGTCGCGGCCGCATCGAGCAACAGTTGTCGGGTCGCGTCGCCGCGCTCGGTCATGGTCCGCCTCGACTAGTCGGTGATCTCTCGGAAGTGCGTCACGATGATCGCGATCACGATACCGCCTGCGAGGTACGTCGCTCCGAGCACGAATGCGGACCCGAACGACATCGCTGGGGTGCCACCTGCGGCGAGCGCGGTCAGCGTCGCACCCAGCAGCCAGTCCGAGACGCCGCTGGCCACGGCGGCGAGCATGTTCTCGAAGACGACCAGGTAGCCGATCCCGACCGCGATCGCGACACCCGCGCTGCGCGTGAGCAGGGCGACGACGAGTCCGAGCACGCCCCAGACCGTGGCCGACAGCGCCAGGTACGCGGACCGCTCCAGCAGGGTCGGCAGCGTGTCGGCCCAGGCCGCCGTCGAGACGCCGAACGCCGGAGCGCACAGCTGGGCCGTGACGTACGCGGCGGCCGTCGCCGCCAGGGCGCCTGCCGAGGTGAACAGCGTGAGCGCGAGCGCCTTGCCGACGATCAGCCGCCAGCGGCGTGGTTCAGCCTGTGCCAGCAGACGAACGAGCCCGCTCGAGTAGTCGGAGGCGGTGGCGATCGCCCAGATCGCCAGAGCGATGATGCCGACGAGGTTCGCGGCGAGCATCAAGCCGGCCGCGTAGCCGTCCGGCGCTGCCAGCGCAGCTTCCGACGGGATGTACTGCCCCGGACCGGCCCCCGACTGCCCCGCGGCCGCGAAGCCGATGAGGGTGGCGATGGCACCGAACGACGCCATGCCCCCGATGCCGCCGAGGAGGAACGAGGGGCGGTCGAGCCTGATGAGCTCGGACCTGAACGCTCTAGACATCGGCGGCCTCCACTTCGGGCGATGGCGTGCGACCTCGGAAGGGGCCGCGGCGCTCGTGGCGCTGCCGTGCGCGGGCGCGCGTTCCCTCGCCGTCGGTCACGCCCGTCATGTGCAGGAAGGTCTCTTCGAGCGTCTCTTCGTGGGCGGCCAGCCTCCGGAGCGTGATCCCGCCCTCGGCGGCAATGCGGTTGAGTTCCGGCGCATGAGTGGCAGGCGTGTCCACGACGAGTTCGCCGTTGTGCCGGCGCACGCGGTAGCCCTGGCCCTCGTAGAGTTCCGCGAGTCGGCCCAGGTCCTGCTCGTGCTCGGAGACCACGTCCACGTGCGAGCCGGTGCGCGCCATCAGGTCCGCGAGGGGTCCGGAGAAGAGCATCTCACCGAAGC
>JAWOIL010000197.1:0-2593 GCA_046484635.1 Trueperaceae bacterium | reverse complement strand
TCCCAGGTCTTCGGGTAGTCGGTGAGCGGGTCGAGCCCGGCATCGCGGAACACGTTCATGTTCAGGAAGATGGCCCAGTTGGTCAGCTCCAGCGGGATGCCGTACGGCACGCCGTCGACGGTGACGGGGTCGAGCATGCCGTCGAGGTAGGCGTCGTAGAACGCGTCGTACGACCCGAACCCGGCGGAGACCGGAGCGACCGGCGCGACGCGCTGATTCACGATGTACGGGTACTCGTTGAAGGTCTCCATGTTGAAGATGTCGGGTCCGCGGTTGGCGGCGAACGCCGTCAGGATCAGCTGCGCCAACACGTTGGACGGGTGCGTGACACGGGTGATGGCGATGTCCGGGTTCTCGGCGTGGAACTGCTCGATCAGTTCCTCTTCCAGGGCGGTGCGATTGGGGTCCTCGTGCGTCCAGTACTCGACTTGAACCTGTGCGAGAGCGACCGAGAACGACGTGATGAGCGCGAACGAGAGGACGGTCAACCGAAAGCGTGACATGGTACCTCCTCGACCGCGGTGGCCCCGCGGCTCCTTGCTCTTGGCCAGACACCTCATGGTACTCCCGTCCCGGCGCGGGCCCGTTCTGCCTGATGCCTGACAGCCAGCGCGTCGGCGCCCGGCGACTCGTCGCCGGGCGCTAACGCCTGAACCTCGGATGGTGCGTGTGGCGCGCCCGTCGCCGACGCCGACGCCCCCCGACGGCGGCGGTCGCCGCGCGCTAGTTCTTGGGCTCGATGTTCTGGTTGACGCGGAACAGGTTCTGCGGGTCGTAGGTCGCCTTGATGCGCGTCAGGCGGGGGTAGTTGTCGCGGTAGCTCGCCCGCACGCGCTCCTGCCCCTCGTCCATCATCATGTTCACGTAGGCACCGCCGGCCGAATGCGGGTGCAGTGCGTCGTGGTAGCGCTTCGTCCACGCCTCGATCAGGCTCGCGTTCGCCGGATCCGGATCGACGCCGACGATGACCTGCGCCCACGTAGCGTCGCGGTAGCTCCATGGCGTCGACTCGTTCGGGACGTCGTGGGCTGCGCCGTCGATCGGGTACAGGTGCATCGTCGAGTGCATCGTCGGAAGGGTGGCGGCGTGCTCGACGTGCGCCACGATCGCCTCGTCGCTCAGCTCGTCGAAGAAGTCCGCCCGCCAGTACCACTGGTAGCCCGGGGGGTAGAGGCCGTCGAAGGCGCTCTGGATCGCCGGGAACGGCATCGGGTGCACGCCGTGCAGCAGGGGCGTCCCGAACGCGGCGACCGGCGCGAAGACCTCGTCGGCGCGCTCGCTCGGGCCCGAGTAGCACCACACGACGCCGCAGACCTTGCGCCCGTGGAGGTGCTCGGGGAACGGCGCAACGGGCGGGACCGTGAGGAAGGCGAAGAACCCGTTCAGGTCGCGCGGCGCCTCGCGGATGAAGTCGCGGTACCAGCGCATGACGTCGGCAGCGTCGTCCAGGCTCCACAGCGTGGGGCCAGCGACGACTGTCTCGACGGGGTGGGCGCGGAACAGGAACGAGGTGACGACGCCGAAGTTCCCGCCGCCGCCGCGCACCGCCCAGAACAGGTCGTGGTGCTCATGCTCGTTGGCGGTCACCAGGCGCCCGTCGGCCAGCACCACGTCGACCTCGAGGAGGTTGTCGATCGTGAGGCCGTGTCGCCGGGTGAGGTGACCCAGCCCGCCGCCGAGCGTCAGGCCGCCGACGCCCGTGGTCGAGTTGATGCCGCTCGGGACGGCCAGGCCGAACGCGTGGGCGGCGTGGTCGACCGCGCCCAAGGTCGCTCCCCCCTCCACGCGTACGGTGCGCGCCTCGGGATCGACGCGAACGCCGTTCATCGCCGTAAGGTCGACCACGAGGCCGTCGTCGACGCTGCCGAGCCCGCCGCCGTTGTGGCCGCCGCCGCGGACCGCCAGCGGCAGGCCGCTGTCGCGGGCGAAGGCGACGGCCGCCATCACGTCGGAGACGTCGTGGCAGCGAGCGATGAGGGCGGGGCGCTTGTCGATCATGGCGTTGTAGAGCTTGCGGGCGTCATCGTAGGTGTCGTCGCCAGCTCGGACGACGTCGCCGCGCAGGCCGGCGGCGAAGGCCTCGACGGCCTCGGGTTTCGGGCGGGTCATGGTCGTGGTCATGGTCATCCTCTCCCGGATGGGGCCTCACCGACCCCTCCTGGGGAGGATCCTAGACACCGGGCCGTTCCCCTGGCGTTGCCACCGAGGGAACGCCCCGGACCCGGGCCGGGGCGTTCGACGCCGCCGTGGGGTGCCGGCGTCAGCGGAACATGGTCGGGTCCAGCTCGCGCACGAGCGAGGCGCCGTCGAAGGGGAGGCCCGCGCGGCGGGCGTGCTCCACCAGGAGTTCGAGGTTCAGCGCCTCGTACTCGCAGTAGATCTTGCCCTCGTCGGCCGCGTAGTACGAGCGGATCCAGCGGATCCCGGACATCTGCGCGAGCGCGTCGTTGGACCGGTCTCCGGCGGCGCGGATCTGTTCATCGGACAGCGCCCCGACCGTCCGGTGGATCAGATACTTCGGCATCGGAAGACTCCTTCTGCCGCGGGAGAGCGCGGCGGGCTGACAGTCTAGTGCAGAACGCTCCCCACCGGA
>JAWOIL010000050.1:0-8246 GCA_046484635.1 Trueperaceae bacterium | reverse complement strand
TCACCCTCCGCCAAGATCTGGTCGGCAGCGGAGCAGCGCGGAGAGGTGGCCGAGCGGCTGAAGGCGCTCCCCTGCTAAGGGAGTATGTGGGCAAAACCTGCATCGAGGGTTCGAATCCCTCCCTCTCCGCCAACCGACTCAGGTCGGTCCTGCCGCTGGCAGGGAAGTTCGCACGCGCCCGTAGCTCAGTTGGATAGAGCGTCTGACTACGGATCAGAAGGCCAGGGGTTCGAATCCTCTCGGGCGCACCACGAGAACGCCGTCACGGACGGCGAGAACGAGAAAGCGGCCCCGTCATTCGGGGCCGCTTCTCATGCCATGTTGTGTCAGTGTTGTGTCGCTTAGTTCTCCGCAGTCTTGGGCTCGGATCGGGTCGCTTCCACGAGGCGGATGAGGTAGCGCTCGGCGTAGTCGGTTGCGATCTCGTCGGAGACATGCTGGTAAGTGTTGGCGGTCTGCTGGATGGTGAAATGGCCGAGCCACTCGCTGACCACCTTGAGAGGCGTGCCGAGTTGCAGGTGAACGGTGGCGAAGGTGTGGCGGAAGGTGTGGCGGAAGGTGTAGAGGGTGACCGTGGAGGTGATGCCTGCGGCCTTGGCAACGCGCTGGAGTTCGCGCTTGTTGAACGCCCACGGCGCCAGCATGCCGCCATCCTGGTTTCGCGCAGGCGACCGCACAGTTCGGGGAGTATCGAGCCTGAGGCGAGCACGCTGCACGTCGGCGAAGGAAGCTTCGCGCCCGTCGCGCCCGAGATCTGGAACTACTCCGTGTCCGGCTTCCGCGTGGTCGAGAGCTGGCTCGGCTACCGCATGCGCGACGCCGCCGGCCGCAGCTCCTCACCCCTCGACGAGATCCGACCGGACGTCTGGACGGTCGACATGACACGCGAGCTTCTTGAACTCTTGTGGACTCTTGAGGCGACCCTCGCGACCGGCTACGCCGGTGCGTGAACCGGAGCGTCATGCGGACATTCGCGCAATACGCTGTGTCATAGTGAAGGGGCGCGGGCAAGGAGGAGGCTATGGAAAGGACGACTCTGACGATTTCGTTTTGGCTCCTGTTCCTAGGGGGCCTCTTTGGCGGGGTCATGGGGATGGTTAGGTTCTTCGCAGGGGGGACCCCGGCGGAGTACGGGGTCATGGGCATCGGAGGAGGGTTCTGGCTACTTTCCTCTGCCATCGTCATTTTTGTTCGCAGCCGCATCACGTCGGCGTGAACTCTCATCTAGACGCAATACGGTTGACTTAAGGGGGCAGCACGACGTCTTGCTGCGGTGTCGTGACCCACCAGCCGCTCGGCCAGCAGCTCGGCGGCGTGCTGCAGGCCGACGCCTTGCAGGCGCAGGCTGGTGGCGTCGAGGTCGACCTTGGGTTGGCCTTCATCGCGCTGCCTCGGCCACCGCTGCGTAGAGGTCCAGGGGGCGCGTTTCGGGGCTCATCATGGCGATCTCCCCCAACCGAACCCCAAGCCGACCGAGCGGCTGCGGTGGCAGCACCCGCTCGGTAGCCGGGCTCTCCAAGCCCATGTAGCCGCGGCCGTTCACCTTATTTGCACCTTATGCGCACCTTATGGCCCGGATGTTGGGCCTTCGCGGGTCAATCGAAGTCGCAACGTTGAGACGAGAAACGGCGACCAGGACTGGACTCCTTGGAACGTGACGGAACGTGGCGGGACGTACCTGGCGCGACTCGAAATCGGCAGGTGGTGTTGGACCTGCCTTTGCCCCTCAAGACCCGTCTCAATGACGGGGCAAGCGCGGGGGTAGGCAGGGAGGTTGCCGCGCCGAAGAGCAGTTCTGCTGGGCCCTTGGGGACACCAGGGTGTTGTGTCACCGTTGTGTCAATTTCCCCGAAACTGCCCGAAATCGGGCGCTCTCAGGCGACATAGGCGGATGGACCAATCCCGGTGGATGCCGTTTCACACGCATTCAGCAGAACTGGGCCGACTGAGCCGAGGAACCCCATCCAGCCTACGGATCAGAAGGCCAGGGGTTCGAATCCTCTCGGGCGCACCACGAGAACGCCGTCACGGATGGCGAGAACGAGAAAGCGGCCCCGTCATTCGGGGCCGATTCTCATGTCGTCCCCCCGCACGAAGTCGTACACCGCCTGGTCGAACCCCTCGTGCTCGCGGTAGCGCAGCAGCTCGTACAGGCGGGCGCGGGTCTGCATCTCCGGCACCAGCCGCGCCTGCGTGCCCTCGTCGTGAAGGGCGCGAAGACCGCGCTCGATCGCGCCCATCGCCAGGCGCAGGGTCGTGACCGGGTAGATGAC
This sequence comes from Trueperaceae bacterium, assembly GCA_046484635.1. Classification (GTDB taxonomy): domain Bacteria; phylum Deinococcota; class Deinococci; order Deinococcales; family Trueperaceae; genus CAZACZ01. Next base: position 5,973 of record JAWOIL010000050.1, on the reverse strand, counting down.
CAGGTCGTAGCCCAGGCGCTCGAGCGTCGCGAGGTCCAGCAGCGGCGACTTGCCGAACTCGGTCATGTTGGCCAGCAGCGGCACGTCCAGCGCCGCGCGGAAGGTGCGAAACTCGTCCTCGTCCCGCAGCGCCTCCGGGAAGACCATGTCGGCGCCGGCGGCGACGTAGGCCCTCGCCCGCTCGATCGCGGCGCCTACGCCCTCGACCGCGCGGGCGTCGGTGCGCGCGATCAGCACGAAGTCGGGGTCGCTGCGTGCCTGGGCGGCGGCCCGGATCTTGCGCTCCATCGCGTCCGGCGCGACCAGCCGCTTGCGGTCCAGGTGGCCGCAGCGCTTGGGGTTCTCCTGGTCCTCGAGGTGGCAGCCGGCGACGCCGGCGCGCTCGAGCTCCTGCACGGTGCGAGCGGCGTTCAGGGCCTCGCCGAAGCCGGTGTCGGCATCGACGATCACCGGCAGCGACGTTGCGGTCGCGATCCGCTGGGCGCGGTCGCTCACCTCGCCGAGGGTGGTGAGACCCACGTCGGGCATGCCCAGGTCGGCCGCCAGCGCACCGCCCGAGAGGTAGGCCCCATCGAAGCCGGCGTCCTCCACCGCCTTGGCGACCAGTGGCGAGAACGCGCCGGGGAAGCGCAGTGGCGGGCCGGAGCGCGCCAGGCCGTCGCGCAGGGCGCGGCGGGCGGCGGAAGGGTCGTGCGGGCCGAAGCGGAGCATCAGAAGATACCGGCGCGTTCGCCGTGGACGGTACCGTCGTCGATGCGCGGCACCTGGACGTTGAGCTCCTCGACCTCGGCGTGGTCTAGCTCGCCGAGGCGTTGGGCGAGGGTGAGGAAGCGCTCCTGCTCCTCCTCGGCGACGATGGCGGCGGCTAGGGCGCGGAACTTGGCGAGGTAGTCGGCCCGGGCGAACGGCGCGGCCCCGTTGGGGTGCGCGTCGGCAACGGCGCGCTGGGCGCGGAGCTCGCGGCCGTCTGCCAGGCGTACGATCATCTCGCCTCCGAAGGCGCGCCGGCTGGGATCCTTCTCCCGGTACCGGTCGGTCCATGCCGGGTCCTCCTCGGTGCGGACCTTGCGCCACAGCTCGGCGGTGTCCTCGCGCGTGGCACGATCGCGCCGGTAGCTGCGCTCGTGGTGCCAGGCGCCGTCCTGCAGCGCCACCGCCACGATGTACATCAGGCTGTGATCCAGCGTTTCGCGGCTGGCGTGCGGATCCAGCTTCTGCGGGTCGTTCGCGCCGGTGCCGATCACGGTGTGGGTGTGGTGGCTGGTGCGGACCACGATCTCATCGATCGCGCCGACGTCGATGGCGTCCGGCCCACCAGGCAGCCGCCCACGCAGCTCGAACGCCAGGTCGATGAACGCCTGCGCCTGGTACTCCGCCGAGTGCGCTTTGGTGTAGGTCTCGAGGATGGCGGCACGCGGCGCGCCGGGGTCGGGCAGCGGCACCACGTAGTGTGCGTCCGGTCCGTCCAGCAGCCAGGCGATCACGCTGTCCTCCCCCTCGTAGATCGGCGACGGGGCCTTCTCGCCCCGCATGGCGCGGTCGACGGCGGTGACCGCCAGCAGCGCCGAGTGGGCCGGCACGTACGCCTTCCAGCTGCTGATCTCGCCCTTGCGCGATTGGCGGGTGGTGAACGCCACGTGCACCGCCTGCTGGATCGCCTGGTACACGACCGGCACGTCGAGGTTCAACATCGCACCGATTCCCGCTGCGGTGGCGGGGCACAGGTGCGCCATGTGATCGATCTTGTGGCAGTGCAGGCAGATGCCCTTCACCAGTGCCACGTGCACCTCGTAGGCGGCGACGATCCCGCGCAGGAGATCGTGACCGGTGGCGCGCGTCTGCTGCGCCACCGCCAGCAGCGGCGGGATCGAATCGCCGGGGTGGGCATAGTCGGCGGCAAGGAAGGTGTCGTGGAAGTCCAGCTCGCGCACCGCGACGGCGTTGGCCCAAGCGGCCCACTCGGCATGCATGCGCCGGTCATTGCCGAGGCCGAACACGGTCGCGCCGTCCGCGCGCGGGTGCGCCACCGCTTGCTCGCGGGCGGCGACCACCGGCGCGCGGCCCAGGGAGGCGATCGCGACCGCGGCGTCGTCGATCACCCGGTTGACGACCATCTCGGCCGCCTCCTCCGGGAAGTCGCGGGTGCCGGTGGCGACCTCAGCCAGCTTCCAGGCGAGCTGCTCCTCGCGCGGCAGCTCCTCGGCGGAGGCGTGGACGGTGACGTGGTGGTCGGTCATGAGCATCTCCAGAGCGGCGTGGGGTCCCTTCAGGATACGGGACCGCCCGCGTTCCGGTCGGCTCGGTACGCGGGCGGTCGGGGGAGCGGAGAGGCTCAGTCGTTCAGCGTCGGCGCGTCCTCCTCCTCGGCGCTCTCCGCGGAGGGGCCCAGGGCCGCTACCGGCGAGCGCTTGGTGAGGATCGGAAGTAGGATCGACGCCGCCACCATCGCCCATAGCACCAGGGTGATGGGCGAGCCGAACAGCACCTGCCAGTCTCCCTGCGCCAGCGATAGCGCGCGCCGCAGGTTGGTCTCCATCAGCGGCCCCAGCACCAGCGCCAGGATGACGGGCGCGACCGGGAAGTTCATCTTGCGCATCAGGTAGCCGAGCACCCCCAGCGTGGTCATCACCATCAGGTCGAACACGCTGCTGTTGACCGAGTAGACGGCGACGTAACCGATCACGGCCACGGCCGGGACCAGCACCCAGCGGGGGATCAGCAGCAGCCGGATGAACACGCCGACCAGCGGCAGGTTCAGGATCAGCAGCATCACGTTGCCGATGTACATCGACGCGACCAGGCCCCAGAACAGGTCGGGCTGCTGCGAGATGAACAGGGGGCCGGGGTTGAGGTTGAGCGCCAGCAGCGCCGCCAGGATCACTGCGGTGGTGCCGCTGCCGGGCACGCCCAGCGTGAGCAGCGGGATCAGCGCGCCGGACACGGCGGCGTTGTTCGCCGCTTCGGGCGCCGCCACCCCGCGGATGTCGCCTTCGCCGAAGGTGCCCTTCTTGTCGACCCAGCGCTGCTCGTTCGAGTAGGCCAAGAACGCAGCTATGGTGGCGCCGGCGCCGGGCAGCACGCCGACCAGGAAGCCGCTGACGGCGCTGCGGATCATGACCCAGAAGCTCTGCCAGAACTCCTTCACGCTGATCATCGCGCGGCCGATCTTGGTCTTCACCTCGGCGCCGGCGCGGGTCGCTTCGAGCAGCAGGAACACCTCTGCCACCGCGAACAGGCCGATGGTGGCCGAGACGAAGTCGATGCCGTCGAACAGCGGCATCATGCCGAACGTGAAGCGCGGCACGCCCGTGCCCGCGTCCAGGCCGATGCTGGCCAGCATCAGTCCGATCCCGGTGGCGAGCAGGCCCTTGACGAAGTGCTTGCCGGTGAGGGCCGAGATGGTGGTGAAGGTGAAGATGATCAGCACGAAGTACTCGGCCGGGCCGAAGCGGATCGCCCACCGCGCCAGCAGCGGCGCGAGGAACGCCAGGCCGAAGATCGACAGCGTCCCGCCGATGAACGACGCGATCGCCGACATCGCCAGCGCCGGTCCGGCCCGACCCCGTTTCGACATCTCGTAGCCGTCCAGCGTGGTAGCCACCGACGAGGCGGTGCCGGGCACGTTCAGCAAGATGGCGCTGATCGAGTTGCCGTACTGCGAGCCGTAGTAGATGCCCGCGAACATGATCATCATCGTCGTCGGATCGATGTCCAGCGCGAAGGTGATCGGGATCAGGATAGCGATGCCGTTGATCGGCCCGATGCCGGGCAGCATGCCGATGACGGTGCCGAGGAACACGCCGATGAACGCGAACATCAGGTTCTGCGGCGTCATGGCGGTCTGGAAGCCGCCGAGCAGGGACGTCAGCGCCTCCACTCAGAACCACCCCTGGAACAGCCGGCCGGTCGGCAGGTAGAGGTCGAGCGCCGTCGAGAACAGCAGGTACGAGGCCACCGCGAAGATCGCCCCCGCCATCAGCGAGCGCCAGGGCGGGCCGCGGAATAGCAGCGCGAACAGCGTGTACGCCAGCGTCGTGGCGACGATGAACCCCAGCGGGACCAGCAGGTAGGCGTACGCCACGAAGCCCACCAGGCAGGTCGCCAGGCGGGTCCAGGTGGCGGCGACCGGCCAGTGCGTCGTGCTGACCGGCCGCGCCAACAGCGCGACGGAGGAGCCGATCACGAACGCGCCGATCAAGACCGGGACCCACTTCGGTCCCAGCGGGTCGGTGAAGAAGCTGGCCTGAATGCCCAGCCCCATCACGATGTAGGCAACGGCGACGGCGATCAGCACGCCAGCCGCGATGCGGTCGCTCATGTCGGGATCCGCGCTCCTCGGGTCGATGGTTGGGGTGCCGAAAGCGGCGTCCCACGGCCCCTAGCGAGGCAGGGGCGCTGAATGCGCCCCTGCACAGGATTGGAGTCGAACGAGCGAGGGTCCGTCACTGCCCGATGCGAGCGGACAGCTCCCCGATGTCGGCGACCTGATCGAGGACGAACTGCTCCATCTCGGCGCCGAAGCGGGCGAAGGGAGCCAGGCCGTTCTCGACGCGGATCGCGGCGTACGCGTCCGAGGCCTCGAGCTCGCGGAAGGCGTCCGACCAGTACTGGTACCGCTCCTCGCTGATGCCCGCAGGCAGGTAGAAGCCGCGCCAGTTCGCGCCGACCGTATCGATGCCCAGCTCCTTGGCGGTGGGCACGTCGGGCAGGCTGTCGATGCGCTCGTCGGCGAGGACGGCGAGGACCTTGAGGCTGCCGGCCTCGATCTGCGGCAGCGCCTCGGAGACGTCGCCGGTGAAGACGTCCGCGCGCCCGCCGATGATCTCGATGATCGCCTGGCCGCCGCTGCTGAACGAGACGTACTGGATGCGCTCGACGTTCTCGACGCCGGCCGCCTGCGCGGCGAGCAGCACCTTCAGGTGGTCCCAGCCGCCTACGGCCGAGCCGCCGACGACGGTCAGCGCGCCGGGATCCTCAGCCCAAGCGTCCATCAGCTGGGTGATCGAATCGTACTCGCTGTCGGGCGCCACACCGATCACGCCGTAGTCGGCGCCGACCGCGGCCACCCAGCGGACGTCGTTCGCGGTGAAGCCCTGGAACTGGCCCTGCGCCAGGCGGGTGGTGGTGGCGGTCGAGGCGGCGACCAGCAGGTTCTCGTTGCCTTCCTGCTGCGCGACGACGTGCGCATAGGCGACGCCGCCGCCGGCGCCGGCCATGTTCTGCGTGCGGACCTGGCCGTCGATCAGGTCGAGCACCGTCAGCACCGGGGCGATGGTGCGGCAGGTCAAGTCCCAGCCGCCGCCGGGATCGGACGGGGCGATGCACCGAACGCCGGACGGGCGCTCCTGGGCGAACGCAGCCGTCAGGCCGAACGCGGTGAGGGCGAGCATCAGGGTCACGAGACGCTTCACGCGGGTACCTCCTCCAGAGCGGGTCCTACGGATGGGCCGGCGGCTCTGCTTGTGTGTACACCAGCAAGATACGCGTCTCAGACAGCAAGGTCAAGGCGCAGACGGATCCGGACCCGGATCGATCCCAACGCACGCGCGAAACCATTCACTCCTTCACGACTCTGCTCAGGTGCCTGAAGGTAACCCAACTTCAGATCAGAGGGCGGCCGTCACCGACTCCACGCCGGCGCGCTCGCTCCCTCCACGAGCAGGCGCAGCCCGCTCCCGTCGAGGCGCACGATCCAGAGGTCGCTCTCCTCGCTGCCGATCTCCTGCTGGAGCTCGAACACGACGTGCTCGCCGTCGGGAGCGATGGCGAAGCGCCGGACGAACTCCGTCGTGAAGCCGGTGACGGGCACGATGGCGTCGCTGGCGAAGTCGTAGTGGTAGAGGTTGCCGGCGTAGTCGTAGTCGTAGGGGTCGGCCTGTGCTGCCCACAGTACACCCTGAGCGGCGTCGGCGGGTTCTGGGTCTCCTATATGGCGGGCATTCCATTGACCATCGGCGCCTCGGCCGCTTTGTG
>JAWOIL010000047.1:0-3050 GCA_046484635.1 Trueperaceae bacterium | reverse complement strand
CTCGCGCGTCACGGTGCCGACGACTTCTACCGCGGCGACTTGGCCGACGTCATCGTGCAGGACTTCGAGGCGAACGGCGCGTTCGTGACCCGCGAGGACCTGGCGAACTATCGCACCGTGAACGAACCGCCGCTCGTCGTCACCTACCGCGGCCACGAGATCGCGAGCTCGGCGGTGCCGGGAGGCGGCCTGCTGACGCTGCAGATCCTCAACGTGCTCGAGCAGTTCGACATCGGGTCGATGGAGCACAACGGTCCGGAGCACGCCGTCGCGGTGGCGGGGGCGTTGGCCTGGGCGGGCGTGACGCGGGGAAACCACCTGACCGACCCGCGGTTCCGGGAAGTCCCGGTCGACGAATTGCTGTCGGAGGAGTACGCCGCCGGGATCGCCGACAAGATCCGTCGTGGCGAGCTACCCGACCAGCGACGCCTCAACAAGCCCGGGTACACGACCCACATCTCGATCATCGACGAGCACGGCAACTGCGCCTCGATCACCCACACCCTCACGGCATGCGCCGGGGTGGTGGTGCCGGGCACCGGCTTCACGTGGAACGATTGCGTGTCGTTGATGGACCCCATCCCGGGCCGGCCGAACTCGTACGAGCCGGGCAAGGCGCGCGCCAGTGCCATCTCGCCCAGCATCATCCGCAAGGACGGCAAGCCCTGGGTGGTGATCGGCGCGCCGGGTGGATGGTCGATCTCGTCGGCGGTGTCGCAGGCGATCAGCAACCTCATCGACTTCGGCATGAGCCCGGTGGAGGCCGCCGAAGCGCCCCGGTTCCACAGCGAGGGCGATCCGATCTACTGCGAGATGCGCGTGCCGAAGCGCACCGTCGAAGCGCTTCGCGCCAAGGGCATGAACGTCGAACGCTCGCTCCAGAAGTACGAGCGGCGCTTCGCCAAGGTCCAGATCGCCATGGTCGAGGATGGCGTGTTCCGCGGCGGCACCGACCCTCGCGCAGAAGGAGGGGCGGTCGCGTTCGCCCGCTAAGGCGAACACGACCGTGACGTCCATGGCCCGGAAACGGAACGCCGAATCGCCGCAGCGCAATCGACCATCGTCCGATCGACCGTCGCCCGACCGACCATCGTCCGACCGCTCCGTGCCCGACCTGTTGCCCGACCGTCCGCTGCGGACGTGGCTGTTCGTTCCCGGAGCCGCCCAGCGCTACATGGCGAAGCTCCGTTCCGCCCCGTCGGTCGACGCCGGCAAGAGCGGGTCGCCCGAACCGGCTGCGCAGGCACGACCCGACGTCATCGTGCTCGACCTGGAGGACGCCGTCGCCGCCGACGAGCGCGACGCCGCGCGCGAGCGCGTCGCCGGCGTGTTGCGCGCCGAAGCGGGCGCCTTCGTGGCGCCGATCTGCGTACGCACTCACTCGGCCTCCGACCCCGCCTTCGAGGATGACCTGGCTGCGCTCGGGCCCGGACTGGCGGCGCTGGTGCTTCCCAAGGTGCTTGGCGCCGGTGAGGTGCGACACGCCGCGGAACGGCTGGAGCGGGTCGGGCTGGGCACCGCCGGCTTGGTGGTGATGGTCGAGTCTGCGGCGGGTCTTCGCGACATCGATGCCATCCTCGCCGCGCACCCTTCGGTTCGCGCCGTTGCGTTCGGCGCCGAGGACATGGCGGCCGACCTAGGGCTCCCGCCGGGCGGCGTGGGTCCCGAGGCCGACGCTGCGCGCCGGGGGGTGCTCGACACGGTGCGCGCCACGCTGGTGGTGGCGGCGTCCGCTGCCGGCATCCGGCGTCGCATCGACTCGCCCACCTTGCAGTTGCGCGACCTTCGCCAGGTCGAGGACGATGCGCGCCGGGCGAGGGCGATGGGGTTCGACGCCAAGTTCGCGATCCACCCGTCACATCTCGACGCGCTCCGGCGCGGCTTCTCTCCGAATGCGTCCGAGGTGGCGTGGGCACGCAAGGTATTGACCGTTGCCGGCATGGGCGCGGTCGCGTCGGGCGGAAAGATGGTGGACGAGGCCGTCGTGCGACAGGCGAGGGACGTCCTGGCCGAGGCCGAGGAGACAGCTTCCTGAACCGAGGAGGAACCGGCGGCGTCATCATCGTGGCGGCGGCGGCCTGGTTGAACGCCCTGATGGGAGCGGGGTTCCTGCAGGTCTTCGGGGTGTACGTGGTGGCGCTGCAGGACGCGTTCGGCTGGCAGGCGTCGGCGCTGGCGGCATCGTTCGCGTTGCAGCGCGCGTCGACCGCCGTGGCGAGCCCACTGGTGGGGGCATGGCTGCGGCGCTTCGGTCCGCGCCGCGTCGCCTTGGCAGGGGTCGCCGCGTTCGCGCTGGGCACGGCGATCCTCGGCTCGGTGCGCAGCTTGGCGGCGCTGTTCGCCGTGATGCCGCTGCTGGGTCTGGCCACCACGGCCATGGGCCCGCTCACGCACACCTCGGCGTTGGTCAACCGCTTCACGCGGCGCCGCGCCACGGCGGTCGCCTGGACGCTCACGGGCGTGGGCCTCGGTGGCCTGCTCGTGCCGGGCGTGGCGCTGTTGCTCATGAGCGAAGGCATGCAGGTCGCGCTGCTCATCGTGGGCGCGGTCGCGCTGCTGACGGGGGTGCCGGCGGCGTTGGCGCTCGGTGGTGCCGTCCGCGAGGGCGACGCCACCGCTGCGCCCGCTTCCCCGCCGACGGGTGCATCGCACGCGGCCGCCCCCGCGGGCCAGGGCGCCGAACACGCAGGCCGTGGCGACGTGGCCACGAGCCGCCGCCGCCTGCCCTGGCCGTCAGGCAGTGGACGCGCCTTCTGGACGCTCGGGATCGGCCATCTCCTGGCGGCGGCCGTCATCGGATCGCTGACCGTGCACCTGGTGCCGTTCTTGCGGCTGGCACACGGCCTTCCGCTCGCTCGTGCGAGCGTGTTGGTGGGGGTGCTCGCGGTCGCATCGATCGCCGCCCAAGTCCTGGGCGCGCCGGCGGCCGACCGACTCGGTCATCGGCGTGCTGCCGTCACCGGAGCGATCTTGGAGGCGCTGGGGCTGACCGGCCTCGTGCTGACGTTCGACGCGTCCTGGGCGGCGGCCTGGATCGCGCTGATAGGACT
>JAWOIL010000027.1:0-52933 GCA_046484635.1 Trueperaceae bacterium | reverse complement strand
ATTCGCAGGTTATTGCAAGCTGCGTGAAGTCCTTGATAAGTAATAACAGTCATAAATTTTGGATTTCTGATGTCTCTGGAAATCCAATCGGGACTCAAATTGGTTTGAAGGAATAGTTCACAAAAACGTTGTATCCATTGGTTACGTATGGCAATTGTCGGTGCAAGAATTAAAGTTGGGTTGTTTAATCTAATAGCAACCTCAAGTCCTAAAACAGTCTTGCCCGAACCAGGCGGTGCAATTACATGCAAATGGTTGTCAGTTATGTGTTCTTGCAACTCGTCAAGTACTCGTTGTTGGTATTTTCTCCAACGGTATTTGAATTTTATGTCTTTAGGAAATTCTGTCAATGTTTCGGTGCCTTTTTAAACTTACGCCCAACTTTTTATTTATTGAAATTTCTTTTTCGGTTTAAATAAACCATAGAAGATTCGCACCAAAAAGAATTGAATTTATTTTGGATAAGGAACAAAATCACTCTCACCAGGAATCTTTGGGAACTTCTGATTTATCCAATCTTCTTTTGCCTGTTGAATTCTTTCTTTGCTGGAAGAAACGAAATTTCAGTTTATAAAACGTTCTTCCGGAAACGGCACTCCACCGAAAACAAAAACAACAGTATTTTCATCCATTTCAAATTCACAAAGCTTACTGTCTTTGGCAATTAATATCTGATTAGATTTATAATTGTTTCCATCAGCGATTAGCCGATGTAGACGGGATCGTGACCGCGGTGGTGAGCGCGCTCGCGAGCGAAGGCGCGAGCACGGTCGCGAGCGAAGGCGCCAGCGCGGTCGTGAGCGAAGGCGTGAACGAACGCGTGCGTGCGAGTGGGCGCGCACTGGGGCCCACGAGCAAGGCCGCCGAGCACGGCACGACCCGCGAGGCCGGAACCCGTACCGACGAAGAGAGAGAAGAGGCCGTCGATGACTGACGTTCGTGACCGCGAACCCGCGATCGGTTCCGCCCCCGTCGTGCGCCCCCGCCGGCTGCGGGCGGTCTCCGCCGTGCGCGACCTGGTGGCGGAGACGGACGTCCTTCCCCGGCATCTGATGATGCCGTTCTTCGTCGTACCCGGGCGTGGACAGGAGCAGCCGATCGCTTCGTTGCCGGGCGTGTCGCGCCTCAGCCCCGACGTGTTGTTGCCGCAGCTCGAGCGGGCGCTCGAGCTCGGCATCCGCTCGACGGTCCTGTTCGGCGTGGTGCCCACAGCGAACAAGGACCCGCTCGGCCTCGCGGCGCACGACCCGCACGGGCCGGTCGCGGAAGCCGTGCGGGCGGCGAAGCGTGCCTTCGGCCACGACCTCACGGTGATCACCGACGTGTGCCTGTGCGGCTACACCGACCACGGCCACTGCGGCGTGCTCGCCACCACCCCGCGCGGCGTGGTCGTCGACAACGACGCCAGCCTGCGCCACCTCGCCACCATGGCACTGACCCACGCCGAAGCCGGCGCTGACATCGTGTCCCCCAGCGACATGATGGACGGCCGCGTGGCGGCGCTTCGCACCGCCCTCGATCACGACGGGTTCGCAGACGTCGGCATCCTGTCGTACGCGGTGAAGTACGCCTCGGCCTTCTACGGGCCGTTCCGAGAGGCGGCGGGATCGTCGCCTTCGGGCGCTGCGGCATCGAACGGGTCGGCATCGAACGGGTCGGCGGTCGACCCGCCCTCGGGCACGATCACCGCAGCGGCCGACGTGCTGACCGCACCGACCGACGTGCGAACCGCACCGACCGACGAACGCTCGGCCCCGCCACGCGACCGCGCCACCTACCAGATGGACCCCCGCAACGCCCGCGAGGCGCTGCGCGAGGCCGCGCTCGACGAGGCGGAGGGGGCCGACATGTTGATGGTCAAGCCGGCGCTACCCTACCTCGACGTGTTGGCCCGCCTTCGCCCGGCTACGTACCTTCCGTTGGTCGCGTACTTCGTCTCCGGCGAGTACGCCATGATCCGCGCTGCGGCTGCGGCCGGCGCGCTCGACGAGGCCGCCGCCGTGCGCGAGGCGCTCACCAGCATCCGGCGCGCCGGCGCCGACCTGGTCGTCACGTACCACGCCATGGAGGCGCTGGAACGAGGTTGGCTGGAGTGAACGAAAGGACGCAACGATGGTGCGGGGGCTAGGCATGAGCCGATCCCCCGACGGTCGCCCCGCGCGACCCGTACTCCAGCGGGGTTGGCGGCGCTCGCAGTCCGCCACGCGGGCGGCGTTCGGCATCATCGTCGTGTTCGTCTTGGCGCAAGCGGCGTGGTGGGTGATGTTCGAGTTCCGCTCCATCGACGAGCGCAGCCGCGACACCAACGCGTCCTGGGCGCGTGACGTCGCCACGGCGAACGCCTGGTTCACGAGCGCGTCTGGCGGTTCCGAGGCGGACGCCGTCCTCGCCGAGATCCTGGGCCGCTACCCTCACTTGACGTTCGACGCCGCGTCGGAGCGTTTCGAGGTCGACGCTGCCGACCGGCGTGCGTTCCTGGACGAGCAGGCGCGTCGCAAGCGCATGCTGGCGTTCGAGGGTCCGACGTTCGCGGTGGTGGTGCTTTCGATGCTGTTGTTGATCGCCTCGTCGTTGCGTTCCGAGCGCGACCTGAAGCAGCGGCAACAGAACTTCCTCTCGGCCGTCACCCACGAGTTCAAGACGCCCATCAGCACGCTGCGTCTGCTGGTGCAGACGGCGCGCATGCGCACCCTGCCCGCGGCGAAGCAGCAGGACTACCTTGCCCGCATGGAGTCGGAACTCGACCGCCTGGAACGCACCAGCGACCAGGTCCTCGCCAGCGCGCGGCTCGAGGCCTCGCTCGAACCGCCGACACTCGAAGCACACGACCTGAACCGGCTCGTGCAGTCGGTGGTCGGTCGCATGCGCGCAGGCCTGGAGGCACGCGGTGCCACCGTCAACGTGACCTACTGCGCCGCGCCGCTGCCGGTCTCGGTCGATCCGAACGCGTTCGCCATGGTGCTCGGCAACCTGCTCGACAACGCCGTGAAGTACAGTCCCGGCCCCGAGAAGTCGGTGTGCCTGTCGCTCGCGCAGCGTGGCGACCTCATCGAGACGCACGTCGACGACGAGGGCGTCGGCCTCGCCCCAGGCGACGAGGAGCGCATCTTCGACCGCTTTTACCGCGCCGGTGACGAGCTTCGGCGCGAGTCGCCCGGCGTCGGCCTGGGTCTGCACCTGGTCCGTAGCACCGTCGAAGCGATGAACGGCTGGGTCGCGGCAGGGCCGAACCCGACCGCCGAGCGCGGCGCGCGCTTCACCGTGGTGCTGCCGCGGCGCGTGGAGGTGGCCGCATGACCGTGCCCGACACGGAGAAGACCGTGCCGCATCCGGTGGGCGAGGGGCGCTCCACCGAGTCCGCCGCTCGCGTGCTGGTGGTGGAAGACGAGGCGACGCTGGCGCAGGTGCTGGTCGACAACCTCGAGGCCGAGGGCTACGACGTGCGCGTCACGCGCGACGGCGAAGCGGCGGAGGCCGCCTGGAATGGCGGGGCCTGGGACGGCGCCACCCCCGACCTGGTGGTGCTCGACGTGATGCTGCCGCGGGTCGACGGGTACGAACTGTGCCGCCGCATGCGCGCGGCCGGGCACGACACCGCGGTCCTGTACCTCAGCGCCCGCGGCGAGGCCGAAGACCGCGTTCGCGGCCTGCGCGCCGGCGGCGACGACTACCTGCCCAAACCGTTCCACCTGCCGGAGTTCCTACTGCGCGTACAGGCGCTGCTGAGGCGGCGCGGTTGGGGCGTCACGCAGGCGCCGGAGGCGTTCGAGTTCCGGTTCGCTGGTCACCGCGTCGACTACCGCGCCTGGACCGCGGAACTGGCCGATGGTCGGCGCGAGCCGTTGGGGGAGAGGGAGCTCGGCATCTTCCGCGCCCTGGCCGAGCGCGCCGGCGAGGTGGTGAGCCGCGACGAGATCCTCGACCGGGTGTGGGGAAACGACGCGTTCCCGTCGAGCCGCACCGTCGACAACTTCGTGGTTCGCCTGCGCCGCCTGTTCGAGCCCGATCCGAGCGCGCCGATCTACTTCCATACCGTTTGGGGCGTGGGCTACCGCTTCACCCCCGAAGGAGAGGACCAACCGTGAGCTCGTTCCTGCGCGCCCTCCGGGGAGAGAACACACCCGTAGCGCCGATCTGGATCATGCGGCAGGCGGGCCGTCACTTGCCCGAGTACCGCGCCTTGAAGGAGAAGCACACCTTCTGGGAGCTGGCGCGCACGCCCGAGTTGGCGGCCGAGGTCACGCTGCAACCGATCCGCCGCTACGGCCTCGACGCCGCCATCTTGTTCTCCGACATCATGACGCCGCTGCCCGCCATGGGACTCGATCTCGACTTCCGCCCAGGCCCGGTGTTGGCGGCTCCCGTGCGGAGCCGCGCCGCCGTCGACGCGCTGCGCGTCCCGGCCAGCGAGGAGATCGCACCGTTCGTATCGGACGCGATCCGGCTGATCCGAAGCGAGGCGAAGGTGCCGCTGATCGGCTTCGGCGGCGCGCCACTCACGCTGGCGACGTACGTCGTGCAGGGTGCAGGCAGCAAGGAGTACGACGTCTTCCGCGCCTTCCTGAAGGCCGAGCCCGTGGCGGCGCACGCCCTACTCGAGAAGCTCACCGAGGTCAGCGTGCGCTACCTGAGCGAGCAGGTACGCGCGGGCGCGCAGGCCATCCAGCTGTTCGACTCCTGGGCCGGCCTGCACGACGAGGCGACCTACCGCACGTTCGGCTTGCCGTACGCCGCGCGCGTGCTCGAGGCGCTCGAGCCGTTCGGCGTACCCCGCATCACCATCGCGGTGGGCGCCTCGCACCTCTACCCGGCTCTCGCCGAACTGCCCGTGGAGGCCCTCAGCGTCGACTGGCGTGTGCCGCTCGACCGCGTGCGGCCGCTGGTGGGCGGCAAGACCCTGCAGGGGAACCTCGACCCGGCCGCCCTGCTGGCGCCGCCGGAAGCCCTCGAGGGCGCCGCGCGCATGGTGCTGCGCGCCGGCCTGGGCGGGGCGCACGTGTTCAACCTGGGCCACGGGATCCTGCCCAACACCGACCCTGGCGCTGTTGCGCGCCTGGTGGACGTGGTGCGGGCGTTCGACCGACAGGCAGAAGGCGCGGCCGGCGCGGGCCGCTCGTCCATCGCTGCGCCGGGGAACCCGGCACCGAACCACGAGGCGGCGCCATGACGCTCTCCACCCCCACCGAGACGCGTCGCGAACGCGTCACCGCCCTGATGCACCGCGCCCAGGAAGCGTTGGTGCAAGCGTTCGAGGAGATCGACGGACAGGAACGCTTCCGTGAGCACCGATGGGAGCGGCCCGGTGGAGGCGGCGGACGGGCGCGCGTGATCGAGGGCGGCGCGGTGTTCGAGCGCGGCGGCGTGAACGTCTCTGCGGTGCACGGCGCGCGGGTGCCGGAGAGCCTGGCGCGCCAACACCCCGGCATCGAGGGGTTGCCGTACTTCGCGACCGGCGTGTCGATGGTGCTGCATCCACGCAACCCGTACGTGCCGGCGCTCCACGCCAACTACCGCTACTTCGAGGTGGGCGACGCGGCGCAGCCGACCGAGGTGTGGTGGTTCGGTGGTGGCGCCGACATGACCCCGAGCTACCCCTTCGTCGAAGACGGCGAGCACTTCCACGACACGTTGAAGGCGCTGTGCGACCGCCACGCGGTGGCCGACTACGCCGCATGGAAAACGACCTGCGACGTCTACTTCACGGTGCGGCACCGCGGCGAGATGCGCGGTATCGGCGGGATCTTCTTCGACGAGATCACGCCCGTCGGGCAGGGCGACTTCGAGGAGCAGATCACGTTCGTCGAGGACGGTCTCGCCATGCTGCTGCCGTCGTACCTGCCTGTGGTCGAGCGCCGCAAGGACACCCCCTACGGTGAGCGCGAGCGCGCCTGGCAGGCGATCCGGCGTGGCCGCTACGTCGAGTTCAACCTGGTCTACGACCGTGGCACCGCGTTCGGGTTGCAGACGCAAGGCAACATCGAGGCGATCCTCATGTCGATGCCGCCGATGGCGGCGTGGCGCTTCGACTACCGACCGGAGCACGGCGGCCCGGAAGATGCGGCGTTGGCGTTCTACCAACCGCGGGATTGGGTGGGGGCAGGCAGCGACCAGCAACGGGCAGTGCGTGATCCGGATGAGGCGGGGGCGATCAGGTGAGGGCGCCGCGCGATCCTTCGGGGGCTGCTGCGGGGGCTGCTGCGGAGGCTGCTGCGGAGGCTGCTGCGGAGGCTGCTGCGGAGGCTGCTGCGGCGTCGCCCGCCGCGACCGGCGACATGTTTCACGTGAAACGGAGGACCTCGTGAGGTCAGTACCGACCGGCATCGTGATGATGAACCTGGGCGGCCCGAAGGACTTGAGCGAAGTACAGCCGTTCCTGCTCGAGCTCTTCGCCGACCGGGAGATCATCCAGCTCCCGCTGCAGGACCGGCTCGGGCCGTTCATCGCCCGACGTAGAACCAAGAGCGTCCAGGCGAACTACCGAGACATCGGCGGCGGCTCGCCCATCTTGAAGTGGACCGAGGATCAAGGGCGAGGCATGGTCGAGCGCCTCGACCGCCTCTCGCCGGCCACCGCGCCGCACAAGTTCTACGTGGCGTTCCGCTACATCGACCCGCGCAGCGAAGACGCCCTCCGGGCCATGCAAGCCGACGGCGTGCGCCGCGCGGTGGCGTTCACCCAGTACCCGCAGTTCTCGTGCGCCACCACCGGCTCGTCCCTGAACGAGTTGTGGCGCGCGGCGAGGCGCCTGGGCCTGCAGGACGCATTCGAATGGAGCGTCATCGACCGCTGGCCCGTGCACCCGCGCTTCGTCGAGGCGATGACGAAGACGGTAGAAGATGGTCTGGGCGGTTTCTCGGAGGCGGAGCGCGACGACGTGGTCATCGTCTTCAGCGCCCACTCCCTTCCGATGAGCGTCATCCATCGCGGCGACGCCTACCCGGCCGAGATCGGCGCCACCGTGCACGAGGTGATGAAACGCTTGGCGTACCGCTACCAGTACCTGATCTCGTATCAGTCCGAAGTCGGCCCTGTGCCATGGCTGGGTCCGTCGACCGAACACGTCATCCAAGAGCTCGGCCACAAGAAGCGCAAGAACGTGCTGGTGGTGGGCGTCGCGTTCACGAGCGACCACATCGAGACGCTGCACGAACTCGACATCGAGTACGGCGCGTTGGCGAAGGAGGTCGGCATCACGAACTACCGGCGCGCGCCCGCCTTCAACGGCATGCCGCTATTCCAGGACGCCCTGGCCGAGATCGTTGCCGAACACCTCGCGTCGGGCGAGGCGTGCAGCCTGCAGTACGGCCTGCGCTGTCCCGGCTGCGTGAACCCGCAATGCCGCGCCATCCTCGCTCCGGTGGCGCCGTACGCCCGCACGAACGTGAGCCCTTCACCGCAGAACGAGCGCTACCGACGCTGATCCGCTGACGACCGGCCGGGTGGGGCGCGGGTAGGCCGCGCGTTTCGCCTGCCCCGACGCCCCGTGTTTCGCCCGGAGCGCCTCGGCACCGGCCCAACCCCGCAACCCTCCTGCAACCCTCGCGCCCTAGCCTGGCGCGAGAGAGGAGGCGTGCCGTGCATCGAGCCGTCTCGGACAAGCTTCCGTACCGTTCCCACCGTTCGGACGATCGGGTCGCCGCGGTGACGTCGGCGCCCGCGTCGGAGTCGGCGGCGGCGTCCGGGACTCGGGCATCCGGCCCTCGGGCATCCGGCCCTCGAGCGCACGGGACTCGGTCAGGCGGGGCCGAGGCGGACAGGGCCGAGGCGGACAGGGCCGAGGCGGACAGGGCCGGGGCGCAACGTGTTCGTTCGCGCGGGCTCCGGGCGCGCGGCATGCTCCGTGTCGTCGTTACGGTCGCCGCCCTCACCTCGTTCGCTCCGGTCTTCGTGCCGACCGCGGCGGCCATCGCGGCCAACGCCGCGGCAACCGCCGCTCCGGTTCCGTTGCCCGACCTGGGCGTGGTGCGCCAGACGCGCCGGAACAGTTGCGGCCCCGCCGCCGTCGCCACCCTCGCAGGTTGGCTGGGTCGCCCCACCAGCGAGGCGGACGTGCTGCGCATCGCCCGACTCGACGACGAAGGCATCAGCCTGGCCGAGTTCACGCGCCTGGCCGACCTACGCGGGGTACCCGGAAGTTGGTACCGCGTCGAGCCCCCATCCCTCGGCGCCACGCCCACCCCGTTCGTAGCCCATCTTTCCGCCCCCGACGACCACTTCGTCGTCGTGCACGCGGTCATGCGGTCGCACGTCGTGATGGCCGATCCGGCCGTCGGTGCCGTCGTCGTTCCGCTGCGCGCGTTCGTTCGCCGCTTCAGAGGGCGCGTCTTCGTGCCCCGGGAGGCGTCGTGATGTCCGCCACCCTGCACGCCCCCTCCGTGCCCCGCCGGGCGCATACCGTTCCCTCGAACACGACGCGGTTCGCTTGGTGGGTGCCCGCCATGCTCAGCGCGGGCATGGTCGCCGTCGCCGTGCGGCCGTGGGGGTTCGGTTGGCTGGCGTGGGTCGCGCTCGCCCCGGCGTTCGCGGCGCTCCTGCGCGCCCGCACCCTGCGGGAAGGTGCGGTCGTCGCGGCCGTCGCGGCCCTCGGGCTGATCGCGGTGGCGTACGAGGCGGTCGCCGGCATCGGGATCTGGGCGTACCCGCCGGTGACTCTGCTAGGAACCCTTCCCTTCGCCGCCGCGGGTGCCGCCACGGTGGCGTTCCGACGATCGACGGGCGTGCGTGCCGCCACCATCGCGTTGCCTCTGCTTTGGTGCGCAGCCGAGTGGTTGCCGGCCCAGCCATGGCTCGCCGGCCGATGGGCACTGACGCTGAGCGTCATCGGCTACAGCCAAGCCGACCTGCCCGCGATGCAACTGGCGCGCTTCAGCTCGGTCACGGCTACGAGTCTCGCTGTGCTGGTCGGGAACGCTCTACTGGTGCACTCGTTGTCGTATCGAAGCGGCAGGGCGGTCCTGGGCATCGTCGCGCTGTCCGCCCTGGTCGCAGCGGCGTGGTGGACGCGCGCCGACGCCAGAACCGGGCCCTCGCGTGGAGGCGAAAGCGTCACGTTGCGCCTGGTCCAGCCCTTCCTCACCGACGCCGAGCGTGCCGCGGCCACCGTGCTTCCCGGCGTGCGCGCGGCGCTTCTTGCGCGGCTGCGCGAAGCGTCGTTGCGGTCTGCAGGGCAGGCCGGGACGGACGGCGCGGGCGGGGCCGATGCCGAGCCGATCCTGACGGTCTGGCCCGAGGCGTCGTGGCCCGGCCGTGTACGCCACGACGGATACGTCGCGTCCGTGAGCGCCGGCGACGCAGCATGGCTCGACGGCTTGGCGCCGCTACTGCTCGGAGCGTCGGCGCGCGACGGAGTAAGAGCCGCCAACAGCGGCACCCCGCGTGCTTCCAACGCTGCCTTCCTCTGGACCGGCGACGCTCTCCAGCACGTCTTCGACAAGCGCCATCTCGTGCCGATCGTCGAGGACGGTCTCACGGCCGGCCCGGAAGCCACCGTGACCGAGGTGCTCGGCGTCTTCGTGGCTCCGGCGATCTGTTACGACGTCGTCCTTCCCTCGTTCGCGCGCTCCGCCGCCCGGGCGGGCGCGGATCTCCTCGCCGTGCTCGTCGACGACGGGTTCGCGGCGCGCGGCGACGTTCCCATCCAACACCTACGCGTGGCGGCGTTCCGCGCCGTCGAGACCGCTCTGCCGCTGGCGTTCGCTTCGAACACCGGCCCGAGCGGTGTCGTCGACGGCGCGGGGCGCGTCCTGGCTCGAACCGGCTCTGGTTCGCAGGACGTTCTGGTCGCCACGCTGGGAATCGGGGCCAGTCCCACGCCGTACGTCCGGTACGGCGATTGGGTCGGCGCGCTGGTCTGCCTGACATTGGTCGGGTGGACGGCCTTGGCGGGGGCGAGAGGAGGTGCTTCGAGAAGACCGCCGCCCCTTTGACCCCTCCATCCCCACCAAGGAGACACCATGCGCCGAACCCTCTTCGGAATCGTCAGTACCGTGCTTCTCATGCTGCTCGTTGCTCCGCCGTTCGCCCAGGCGGCGACCGCGAGCGCGCAGACCCATAGCCTCGCCGGCCTCGTCGCGCTCGATGCTCAAGAACTCGCAGTCGTCACCGGAGGCGTGTGCCGCACGTGTTCCGACGACGACGAAGACGAGCCGTACGTCGAGAGCAGCGAGTGGCTCGTGATCCGCCAGGTGGACTCGGCGTCCGAGCAACTCTCGTACACGATCATCGACGAGTACTCCAACGTCTACGGCAACGAGACGATCACCTACACGCCGACCTACTCCGACGAATGCCGCCACGTCTTCCGAAGTGGCGGAGTCGGCATCTCCACCGGCTTCAACATCAACATCGGTACCACGTACCACTGCGCCCGCCAGATCGAGCTCGCGATCCCCATCCGGCCCGGGTACCGCGCCAAGGTCTACAAGGGCAACATGCGGAACTTCAGCACGATCACCGTGGAGCTCGTCGAGTACTGGAGCGACGGGAGCCGCGACCGCACAGGCATCACGGACACGGGCCGACGCGAGAACCGCTGGGCGCGCTACTCGGTCGTCCACGCCAAGGGGTACTGACCACCCCGTTCGATTCCGCGTGGGTGGGCGACCTAGTTGGCCGCCCGCCCACGCCCCGACCCGAACGCCAGGAGGCGTCCGCCGGTCCACGAGAGGAGAATCGATGCACCCAACCCTCCCACGCGCTTCCCACTCCCGATCTACGCGACGCCACGCGGTCCACGCGACGCTCGCGTGCGTCGCGGTCCTGCAACTCGCCACCTTCGGCCTCACGGAAGGAGGGGGAACCGATCCCGCGATCGGCACTCCGCCGACGGTGGCGCTCCACTACGAGGATCTGTTGGCCACCGAGCCCGGCGACATCACCATCTTCTTCCCGCGGCCCGCTGGCAACGACTGGACCTTGCTGGAGCCCACCAGTGACGACGCGTGCTTGCGCGTCGGTCGCGTGACGGGAAGCGACCCGGACCGGGTGCTGGTGATCGAAGCCGAGGTTCGCACCGCCGAGCCGGACGACACCCCCGCCGGGAACCCTGACGGCGCCTCCGGCGGCACTTCCGACCGCACGTCCGACCGCGCTTCGGACAACACCTCCGACGACCTTCCCGATGCCGCCATAGGCGTGTCCCGTTGCCATGCTCGCGTCACGCTGACGTTCACGACCCCGACCGAACGGTGGGCCGCCGCCGCGGCCGTGATCGTCACCCGGGTCGACGCTCCCGAGCTTCCGTTCACCGACCTGGCCGCGGTGATGACGAGCGACCACATCGACATCCCCCGCCTCGGCGCGCCGATGCCTACCGAGCCGGCTTCGATGCTCACACTGACGCTGCACAACCCCTTCCAGCACGCCATCATCGTCCGCGGCGTGGCCGACCCGGAAGGGTTCGAAGACGCCGTAGGCACCATCCACCCACACGACCCCACGGCGTTCGACGGCACCTACGCCACGCTCGAAGCCATCTCGCAGCCGGACGACGCCGTCGTGGTCGAAGCGGGCACCGATATCGCGTTCGCCCTGGTGCTCGACCCCGAGCGCCGCCTCGCGGATGGCGCCGGCACGCTCACGATCCGCCCCGCCCTCCTCGTCGAGCGCGGCAGCACGATGTTCGTGTCGCCGTTCCCGCGCGTCAGCGTGGCTTGGGGCAACGAGCTCCCATGATCCGCGCGCTCCTGCCGGCGCTCGCCTGCGCCGTCACGCTCCTGATCCCACTCGCGGCTTCGGCGGCGCGCGCTGCCGGACTTCCGCTTCCCCCCGAACCGACGTTCGCCGATTACCTGGCGTCGTTCGATGCGGCGTTCACGCCACCCGATCACGTCACGCTCGCGCTCGTCGACGCCGAGGCCGGCGTGCTCCGGGCCGAGCGGGCCGCCGGGCCGCGCGTCGGGATGGAGCAGTCGCTGCGCCTGAACGATTACTCCACCGTCGCGTACGGGGTGTCCACCGACGTCACCGTTCCCCTGTACGCGGCGCACCAGAACCTCGACGTCGCCATCGCGGCCGCCACGCTCGAGCATCAGCGCGCCTCCGCCGAGACGGCGAGGGCCGAGGCGCGTGCCCGCTTCGCCGGCGACGTGCTGGCGCTCGCCTTGCTCACCCACGCGGCCACCGACGTGGAGCGCGCCCTGGAGCGCGCCCGCGCCGATGGCTGGCCCGGAACCTCGAGCGCGGCCGACGCCACCCAGATCCCGCCCGATGCACGGGACGCCTACCTGCAAGAACGCAAGCTCACCGACCTGCTCGGCTTCCTGCGCGCCAACGTCGAGGACCTGCGTCGATCGCTCGCCCGAGCCATGGACCTCGAACCCGCCGGCCTCGGGCCGCCGGAGGCCGACGCCACCCTCGCCGCCTTCATGAACCCGCCACCGAGCCACGCGCGGTGCATGATCGACGCGCCCAGCGCCGCCGACGCGCGCGCCCGCCACGAACGGCGCACGCTTCAGGACGCGCTGACGGGCACGCCGGTGGCCACCATCGACCTGGTAGCGGGCCTCGGAGTTCGCAGCGGGAGTGGCGGCGCCGTTGGCGCCTCGGGCTCGGAGGTGCACGGCAGCATCGGTCTCGAGGCACGCATCGCCGCCCCCTCGACCTGGCCGGTCACCGGGGACGCGACCGCGGCCATCGATCTTGTCGGCATGCGGCAAGCGCTGCGCATCGAGTGGCCATCCCGCCCGACTCCGGTGCTCCAAGCGGGTCGAAGCGCCGATCTCGTACTGGAGGACGAACTCGAGGCGTTGGAGACGACCCTCCGGTCGCTGCGCCGTGCCCACCAGCAAGCCATGTCGCGCCGCGCCGAGCGCGAGCTTCGCCTTGCCTGGTTCGTGCATGACGTACTCGATTCCGGTGGCACTCGCGCTTCCTACGCCGACGACCGCGAGCCCCTGCCCGACCCCATCGCCGATCTTCACGCGGCCGAGCTCCGGACCAACCTCACGTTCGCGCGTCTAGACGAAGCGCTCGCTTGGATCGAACTGCTCCTCGCCTGCGGGGTCAGCGTGTGAACGCCCAGCCCCGCCCTTGGCCTCGCGTCCTCTTCGCCGTCCTCCTCCCGTTGCTTGCAGGTGCCGCAGCGCTCGTCCTCCGGCTCGAGGTCGCCGCGGCTGCTTGGCAACGGCTTGCGGAAGCGACGCTCCCGTGGGCCGCGCGCGGAGGGATCGAGCATGGGATCTACTTCGGTTGGGCCTCCGCCGAAGGCGGCGTCCTTCGGCTCGCAGGGCGCGTCTGCTCCGCAGACGATCCCGTGGTGACGGTCTCCATCCCCCACGAGGACGAGGCCCTCACGCTGGGAACCGGCGACGTCCGCACCGAGCACGCCGACCTCGGGCTTCCAGAGCGCGTCGCCGCGCTCTCGCTGGTTCCGACCACTGCGTCGCTGGCACGGCTCACGGCCGCGACCGCGGCGACGCGCAAGGGGTCGCCTGCGCCTGCCGAGGGAGTCACGCCCCCCGCGTGGCACGACGTGACGTTCCGCAGCCTCGTTGCCCGCTGCCGCAGCGGCGCAGAAACGCAAGCCGGCGTCGGCATCGCGAGTTGGTTGGTGCTCCCCCCGACGCCGCAGGGCGAACCCGACACCGCACTTCGCGTCGTCGCGGCCCGAGCCGCGCCGCACCTCGGCGTGCTCGCTGCCTTGGTGGTGGCCAACGAGGGCCGCGAACCCGTCACCGTGGCACGGCTGACCTATGCGCCGGACGGGACCGCCACCGGACGCGTTCGCGCCGCGGCGGGCACCGCGGCTCAGCTCGCCGGTTGGCGATGGCTCGCCACCGGACCCGGGAACGGCGCCGTGGATCCGGCGGGGCTCACGCCTTGGCACGCCGCCTACCAGAGCCCGGAGGATCCCCGCGCCATGCGCGCGCGCTCCGCCGAGGCGCTCGGCCTTTCGCTCGCACCTGGTGAGGTCGCGATGATCGTCATCGACCAGGGTTCGCTCGCCGCGGCCCGCCCTCCACGCCGCGTCATCCTCTACCCGGTGCTGAGCGTCACCAACGGCACCGGCACGACCCGGAGCGTGCTCTTCGTCGGCTCGCCGCTGCCCGCCGTCGGCTGGACGACGTCGGGGGACCGAGCCGGAGCCGGCGCGCCGCCGTAGCCCGAGAGCCCGGTCGCGCGGGCCGGCCGCGAAAGCCCCTTCGCGGGTATCCTGACCGGCGTGACCAAGCGCGTAGCCATCGTCGGCGGCGGCCCTACGGGCCTCGCGACCGGCGTGCTTCTGGCGCGCAACCGCCCGGACCTGCACGTGGTGGTGTTCGAGGCGGACGACGTAGCGGGCGGCAAGGCAAGGAGCGTCACGCGCGACGGGTACACCGTCGATCTCGGACCGAACGGCATCGTGACGAACCGACCCGCCACGTTGGAACTGATCGACGCCATCGGGCTGACGAGCGAGTTGCAGCCCGCCACGGACGCCGCGCGGCACCGCTACTTGTTCCACGAAGGCGGGCTTCAGCCACTGCCTACCGACCCCCGAAGCTTCCTGCGCAGCGAGCTGCTGTCCTGCCCCGCCAAGGCGCGCGCTCTGCTCGAGCCGCTGCTGTTCCGGAACGCCGGCGAACCGTCACACGCTGCCGCGGCCGACGACGGGGAGCAGCGGGGCCGTGGTACCTCGGCGAACTCGGTGGCCGCGGAAGAGAGCGTCCACGCCTTCCTGGCACGGCACTTCGGTCGCGAACTGGCCGACCGGTTCGCCCAGCCGTTGGTCGTCGGCATCACCGGCGGCGACGCCAAGCGTCTGAGCGTCGACGCTCTGTTCCCGCAGTTCCGCTCCATGGAAGCGCGCCACGGAAGCCTCCTTCGCGCCCTGATGCGCCAGTCCCGCGCCGCCAAGACCACCGCCGCCAAGACCACCGCCGCCCAACCGCCCGCGAACCCACCTGCGACACCCCCTCCCCGCCTCACCGGCTTTCAGCACGGCGGTATGGGCCGTTTCACGCAAGCACTGGCCGACACGCTCTCTTCGCTGCCGAACGCCGAGCTCCGCCTGAGCGCCCGGGTGGCCACGCTAGAGCGGACAGTGGTGGAGCGCGCGGGCCAGGAGCGGGGTGCATCCCTCGCCGGCGCCACCGGTTACCGGCTCACCTTCACCGACCCCGGGAGGCATTCACCGATCGAAGCGGATAGCGTCGTGCTCACGCTCCCCGCCCCCGGAGCAGCGCGCCTACTCGACGCGCTCGCCCCCGCGGCCGCCGCCGAGCTGCGCGCCATCCCCTACGTCGGCATGCGCGTGTTCGGTCTGGGGTTCCATCGTTACGACGTCCCGCGCGCCCTCGACGGGTTCGGCTTCCTGATCGCCCCGGGCGAACGCGTACGTAGCCTGGGCGTCCTGTGGACGTCGGCGATCTACCCGAACCGCGCTCCCGACGGCCACGTGCTGCTTCGCGTGCTGGCCGGTGGGGCGTTCGATCCGGAGATGCTCGAGCTCGACGATGACGCCGCCCTGTCGCTCGTACTGCGCGACCTGCTCGTCACGATGGGCATCGCCGCCGAACCGACGTTCGTCGAGAGTGCCGTCTGGAACGAGGCCATCCCGCAGTACACCGTCGGGCACGGAGCGCGCGTGGCCGCCATCGACCGCGCGGCGGCCGCTCTGCCGGGCCTGCACCTGATCGGCAACGCCTACCGTGGCGTGGCGATCAACGACTGCGTCGCCGAGGCGCGACGCGTGGTCGATGCGCTCGGGCCGGCCTGATGCCACCTCTCGGGCCGATCCCGCCGCCCAGCGCGTCACCGCCGCCCGGCGCACCGGCCGCGCTCGGTGCTCCACCGCCGCCCGACGCACCGATCCCGCCCCCGGCTGCCGCCTAGCCCCCATGTGTGCTAGCATCGGTATTTGCCGCGCCGCCCGGTTCACGCCGGGAGGATCGCGGTGGCGAGCCGATGCTGGAGAGGGCGAGGCGCGAGCCGGGAATCGGCTCGGCGCGTCGTGCCGTCTTCGCTCCGGCGTCCACGAGGCGCCGTGAACGTAGAGGCCGCGCGCGCGACGGGCACTACGGCAGAACCCCCCAAGGGGCGAGGCCGAGTACCGCGACCGCAGCGCCACCAGCCTGGAAGGAGGTGCACATGCCGAACACCCAGTACGACCTCAACCTCATCCTGGCCCCGGGTCTTAGCGAGCAGCAGATCCAAGCCGAGAAAGACGCCGTCACGACGCAGGTGGAGCGCGCAAGCGGGGAGATCCTCGAACTCGACGAGTGGGGCATCCGCCGCCTGGCGTATCCCATCCGCAAGGGCAACGAGGGGTATTACCTCATCTACCGCCTACACCTGACCGGCGAGACACCCAAGACCATCGAGGCCGCACTCCGACAGCGCGATAACGTGATGCGAGTCCTGGTAGTCAGGGACCGTCCGGAGTGGAAGACGAAGAAGGCCCCGAAAGCCTCGGGCACGGCGGAAGCCGCCGCCTGAGCCAAGCATCGAGACGAGCCGAGGAGAGCTCCATGGCACGTGGATTGAACGCCGTTTACCTGGTCGGAACGCTGGTGCAAGCGCCGGAGTTGCGCTACACCCCCGGCGGTCTGGCCATCCTGGAGCTGAACCTTGCCGGGAACGATCACGTCATCGGTGACGACGAGCGTCAACGCGAACTCGCTTGGTATCACCGGGTCACTGCCTTCGGCGCGCAAGCCGAGGCGCTCGCGAACCAGTTGCAGGAGGGTTCCCCCGTGTTCGTGGAGGGGCGCCTGAACTACCGCACCTGGGAGTCGCAGGAGGGCCAGAAGCGGTCCGCCCTCGACGTCAACGCGCAGCGCGTCGACCTGCTCACGCTCGGAACGCGCGGCACGGACGCCACGGTGGTCGACGCACGCGGGCAGCACCGACTGAAGGACGCCCTCAACGAGGTGATGATCGTCGGCAACCTCACGCGCGACGCCGAGCTTCGCTACACCCCGAACGGGGCCGCGGTCACGCGGTTCTCCGTGGCGGTGAACGAGCGCTTCCGCAGCCGCGGGGGCGACGAGCAGGAGCGCACCCACTACGTGGACGTCAACGTCTGGCGTGAGTTGGCCGAGGCCGCCGGCGAGTTGAAGCGCGGAGACCCCGTCTTCGTCATCGGCAGGCTCGTCAACGATTCTTGGACGGACAAAGAAGGCAATCGTCGGTTCACGACGCGGCTGGAAGGCCAGCGCGTCGAGTTCCTCACTCGCGGTCCCGGCAGCGGTGGAGCCGGAACCCGCCCCGAGCGAGCAGCTCAGGACGCCCAGGCGAGACCGTCGACGCTCGACATCGACGAGGAGTTTCCACCAGAAGAGGACCTACCCTTCTAGATGGCACGAGACACAAGGGAAAAAGGCGGACGCGATCGCGACCGCCGTAGGGGCGGCGGACGCCGCGGCCGTAGGCCGCGCGTATGCCCGTTCTGCACGGGTGAGTACGAGATCATGGATTACCACGAAGGGCGCATTCTGCGGCGGTTCATCTCCGACACCGCCAAGATCCTGCCCCGTCGCCGCACCGGCGTGTGCGCCAGGCACCAGCGTCGGCTCGCCACCACGATCAAGCGCGCGCGCATGCTCGCGATCATTCCGATCACGGAGAAGCTGGTGCGGAAATGAACGTCATCCTGCTCGAACCCGTCGAGAAGTTGGGTGAGGCCGGCGACGTCGTCAAGGTCAAGGACGGGTACGCGCGCAATTGGCTCGTCCCGCAGGGTCTCGCGCTGCCGGCCACGGATTCGAACCGCGCCGAGCTGCAAGCGCGTCTGGCACAGCGCGCCCGCCAGTTGTCGGAGCGCAAGTCCGACGCCGAGCGTCTCGCCGAGCTCCTCGGTGACGCCACCATCGACATCCGCGTGAAGGCGGGCGAGGGGCGCATCTACGGCTCCGTCGGCAACAAGGACATCGCCGACGCGCTCAAGGCCGCCTACGACGTCGACATCGACCGTCGCAAGGTGATCCTGGCCGAGCCGATCAAGATGGTCGGCGAGTACACCGTTCCGTACCGCCCCCACCCCGAGGTCGAGATCGGCCTCAAGGTCGTGGTGACGCCGGACGAGGCCTGAACCGGCCGGTCACGACCGGTCGACCGTAACGCGCGAACGACACCACCGAACGACCGCGAGGGCGCCGCAACGTGGCGCCCTCGCTTCGTTCGTTTCTTGCCGCTGACGGGTCGGACGTTCGCCCCGCGCACACCTCGAACGGACGCCCACTCCTCAGCGGTACCGCTCCACCCGGATCAAGTTGGTGGTGCCGCGCATACCGAACGGCACGCCGGCGGTGATCACGAAGCGGTCACCGGGCTGCGCCAACTCCGTCGTCTGGATCGCGCGCGAGGCGAACTCCACCATCTCGTCGGTGTTGTGGATGTCGTCGCTGTGGTGCGGCACCACGCCCCACACCACCGACAACTGCCGAAGTGCTCGCGCGTTCGGGGTGATGGCCAGAACCGGCGTAGGTGGGCGGTTGCGCGACACGCGCTGCGCCGTCGAGCCGCTCGAGGTGAACGTCACGATCAACTTGGCGTTCAGGTTGTACGCCATCTCCACCGCCCCGAGCGCTACCGCGTCTGCGGTGGTGGCGTCCGGCGTCGGCACGTGCTCGCGCATGGCGCGCATGTAGTTCTCGTTCGCCTCCACCGAACGCGCGATGCGGTCCATCATCTGCACCGCCTCGATCGGGTGGGCGCCCACCGCCGTCTCTGCCGACAGCATCACCGCGTCGGTGCCATCGAAGATGGCGTTCGCCACGTCCGAGGCCTCGGCCCGCGTCGGCGTGGAGTTCACCACCATCGACTCGAGCATCTGCGTGGCGGTGATGACCGGCTTGCCGGCCTCCATGCAGGCGCGGATCAGGTCCTTCTGGATCAGCGGCACACGCTCCGGCGCCATCTCCACGCCGAGGTCGCCGCGCGCCACCATGACGCCGTCGATCTCCTTGAGGATCTCGGTGAAACGCTCCACCGCGCTCGGCTTCTCGATCTTCGCCATCAGCTTCGCCTGCGAACCGGCGCGCGCCAGGTAGTGGCGCGCCAGCAGTAGGTCGTCGCGGCTGCGAACGAAGCTCATCGCTACCCAGTCGACGTCGAGCTCGGCCCCGAAGGTTAGGTCCTGCACGTCCTTGTCGGTGAGGGCCGGAACGCTCAAGGCCACGCCCGGGATGTTGATGCCCTTGTTATTGCTGAGCACGCCACCGACGCGCACCTCGGTCTGGATGGTCTCGTTCTTGAGCCCCACGACCTCGAGTTCCAACCGGCCGTCGTCGAGCAGCAGCGTGTCGCCGACGCTCACGTCGTTGCACAGTCCGGCGTACGTCACGCCGACGCGCCCCGCGTCGCCAGGGCTGTCGTCACCACAGGTGAGGTCGAAGCGCGCTCCCTCTTCCAGCGTCACCTCGCCCGCCGCGAAGCGCGCGACGCGGATCTTCGGGCCCTGCAGGTCCTGCAAGATGCCCACGGTGAGGCCCAGGCGCTCCGCGATCTGGCGGATGTGGGCCGCGCTCTCGCGGTGCACGTCGTGCGAGCCGTGCGAGAAATTCAAGCGGAAGACGTTCACGCCGGCGACCATCAGGCGCTCGATGGTCTCGGGAGAGGACGTCGCCGGCCCCACCGTGGCGACGATCCTGGTGCGGCGGTGCCGTTTCATGCCGTTCTCGGTCATCCTCGGTCCTTCGTCACCGCGTCAACGCGGCCTTACCCAAGTAGCGGGCCGCGCTGCCCAGGTCGGCCTCGATGCGCAGCAGGCGGTTGTACTTCGCGAGCCGGTCCGAGCGGCTGGCCGAGCCCGTCTTGATCTGTCCGGCGTTCACGGCCACCGCCAGGTCCGCGATGAACGCGTCCTCGGTCTCACCGCTGCGGTGGCTGATGACGTTGCGGTACCCGTAACGCTTCGCCAGCTCGATGGCGTCCAGCGCCTCGGTGAGCGTGCCGATCTGATTCACTTTGACAAGGATGGCGTTTCCCACGCCCTCGTCGATGCCGCGTTGCAGGCGATCGACGTTGGTGACGAAGAGGTCGTCGCCGACGAGCTGCACGCGGTCGCCGACGCGGCTGGTGAGCTTGGCCCAGCCCACCCAGTCGTCCTCGGCCAGTCCGTCCTCGATCGACACGATCGGGTACTTCGACACCCACTCCTCCCAGTAGGCGATCATGCCGTCGGAATCGAACTCCTTGCCCTCGGCCGCAAGCCGGTACCGGCCGTCCTGGTAGAACTCCGTCGATGCGGGGTCGAGCGCGATGGCGATCTCGTCACCGGGGGTGTAGCCCGCCTTCTCGATGGCGGAGATGAGCACCTCGATCGCTTCCTGGTTGCTCTTCAGGTTCGGGGCGAACCCGCCCTCGTCGCCCACGTTGGTGTCGTAGCCGCGGCCGGCCAGCACCTTCTTGAGGTGGTGGAACGTCTCGACGCCGGCACGCAGTGCGCTTTCGAAGCTGCGGAAGCCGATCGGCGCCAACATGAACTCCTGCATGTCGACGGCGTTGTCGGCATGCTTGCCGCCGTTGATCACGTTCATCAGCGGCAGCGGGAGCGTGCGGGCGTTGGGGCCGCCGAGATACCGGTAAAGCGGCACCTCCAGCGTGGCTGCCGCGGCCCGGGCGGCAGCCAGCGACACCGCCAACATCGCGTTGGCGCCGAGTTCGCCCTTGTTGGGTGTGCCGTCGAGCTCGATCATGGCGCGGTCGAGGCCGGCCTGGTCGACGGCGTCGCGACCGATCACATCGGGCGCGATACGGTCGTTCACGTTGGCTACGGCGTTCTGCACACCCTTGCCGAGGTAGCGGGAGCCGCCGTCACGTAGCTCGACGGCCTCGTGCGCTCCGGTCGATGCGCCGGAAGGCACCACGGCGGTCCCTTCCACGCCACTCACGAGCGTGACGATGGCGCCGACGGTGGGGTTGCCGCGCGAGTCGAGCAGTTCGATGGCTCGGACGTCGTCGATGGTAGTCATGGGGTCCTCCTCGACGGGCCACCGCGACCGGTGGCACGCTTCTTGCGCGCGGGTCCTTGCTGCGGTCCGCGAGCGGGTTCGGTCAGCCGGTGCGCAGCGGTACGACCATGGCGAGGTAACTCGCGTCGCCCAGGTCGTTCACGACACTCGGCGCGGCGCTCGACCCGGAGAAGCGGAGGCGAACGTCGCCGCTCACCGGCGCAAGAGCGTCGACCAGGTACTTGGCGTTGTACGCCAGGGCGATCTCGGAGTCGGTTCCCTCCTGCGCAACCTCGAGCGCTTCCTGGCTTCGGCCGAAGCTGCCCTCTGCGGTGATCTGCAGGTTGCCGTCCTTGATGAACAGGTCGACGCGGTTGTTGGCCGTCTTGTCGGCCATGAGCGCGACGCGCGACACCGCCTCGGCCAGTCGGCCGGAAGGCAGCGTGATGCTCACCGGGAAGTTCTGTGGGATGACGCGCTCGTAGTCGGGGAACGCGCCGTCCATCAGTTTGAGGTTGAGCGCGTACGGTCCGTGCTGGACGCTCAGTTGGCCTTCGGACAGGGCCAAGGCGACCTCGCCGTCCTGCAGCACGCGCAGCAACTCGTCGACGCTGCGCCCCGGCACGATCAGGTCGGCGTTCAAGCCGGTGCTGACTTCGGTGTGGTAGTAGGCGAGGCGGAAGCCGTCCGTGGCGACGGCGCGCGTATGCCCGTCCTTCAGTTCGAGCTTCACGCCACGGAACACGGCCTGGAAATCGGCCACGGCCGCCGCGTAGCGCACCGCAGAGAGCGCGCGCGCCAGCACTTCACCGTCGATCGATCCCTCGTGACGGTCTGCGAAGCTCAAGGCCGGCGCCGAGGCCGGCGACATCAGTTGCAGTCGGGTGGTGTAGGTATCCGACGTGATGTTCAGTTCGTTCTCGCCGAACTCGAGTTCGACGTCGTCGCCCGGGAGGGCGCGAACGACCTGCCCGAACACGTGTGCCGTGACGGCGTGACTACCGGTACCCTGGACGTCGGCCGCGAACCGCGCGCGGATGTCGATATCCATGTTGCTTCCGCTGAGCTCGATCGCGTCCGAGGAGAGATCGAGCCGAAGAAGGCTCAGCCCCGGATTGCTGGATCGGCTCGGAACGATACGTTCGACGTTCGCCAGCGTGTCGGCGAGGCTCTTCTTCGAAACGTGGACCTTCATGCCATTCTCCCGTACTTCCTTGTACCCGTCACGCCTTCCGAGCATACCCGAATGGAACGGGTTTTGGCTCGATACATGCTGATACATGGAGGGTCTTTCCTTCGAGGGATCCCTCCACGTTCGGCAAGGACCCAGGACACATAGGCAAGAGCCGAGGGGGACTCGTCAAGCTTCCCTATGAAACCATCCCCTCTTAGTAGGCCCTGTGGAAACTGTGGAGAACCGGTGCGCGCCGCGGCAGGCACGCGGGCCGGCATGTGGACGACGCTGTGGAGAACTCCGCCTTCTCTGTGGATAAGCGCACCGGCTCTCCACAGCCCTCCACAAGCGCGTCCAGGACGTGATTCTCCACAGTTCCGTCCACAGCTTGTCCACAGGCTTTCCCCAACGTTATCCACAGGGAAGCGTGAAAAAGCCGTCACCATCGGGGTTCGCGCCCTAACGAACGTCGGACCTTCACCGGGCACGCCTGCTTGTGGAGACGCTTGTGGAGACATCAGACCAACGCGTCCTTGACGGTCCGCACCACATGCGCCACCTCTGCGTCCGCGTCGATGCCGTCTTGCACCTTCTGCACGGCGTACATGACGGTCGAGTGGTCACGTCCGGAGAAGTACTGGCCGATCTCAGGGTACGAGTGCGTGGTCAACTCGCGGATCAGGTACATGGCGATCTGCCGGGGTACCACCAGTTCGTGCCGACGGCCTTTGCCGCGCACGTCGTCCGGGTTCACGGAGAAATGCGCGGCAGTCTTGCGCAGGATGTCGACCATGGTCAGGTTGAGGTCGCTTGGCGCGAACACGTCCGAGAGCGCCTTGGCGACGGTCTGGCGGTTCAAGGGAACCTGGTTCATCGACGCGTAGACGATCGCGCGCACCAGTGCACCCTCCAACTCGCGGATGTTCGAGGTGACATGGCGGGCGATGTAGTCGATGACTTCCGACGGCACCTTCACGCCGCGGTACTCGGCGTTCATCTTGAGGATGGCGATGCGCGTCTCCAGTTCGGGGGCTTGGATGTCGGTGATGAGGCCCCACTCGAAACGGCTGCGCAACCGGTTCTCGAGCGTGGGAATGTCCTTCGGCGGCCGATCGGACGACACGATCAACTGCTTGCCGGACTCGTAGAGCGCGTTGAAGGTGTGGAAGAACTCTTCCTGGGTGCGCTCTTTGCCCGCGATGAACTGGATGTCGTCGATGAGGAGCAGATCGATGCTGCGGTAACGATCGCGGAACAGCGCCATCTTGTCCTCGCGGATGGCGTTGATGAGCTCGTTGGTGAACGCTTCCGTGGTGACGTACTCGACCGCCAGGTTCGGGAATCGTTCGACCACGGCATGCGCCACGGCATGCATCAGGTGTGTCTTGCCCAACCCCGCCTCGCCGTAGATGAAGAGCGGGTTGTAGGCTTTTCCGGGCGCCTCGGCGACGGCTAGGGCCGCAGCGTTCGCGAGGTTGTTGTTCGGTCCGACCACGAAGTTCGAGAACACGTACTTCGGGTTGAGCATCGGCCGCGGCCGAGAGGACGTCCCGGCGGCGGGTGCCGCGCTGAACATGTCCTGTTGCTCGTTCGTCTGGAAGCCGACGACCTGGAAGGCGACGCGGGGCGCGTCGGCGCCGAGTTCCTTGAGGGCACTCTCGATGACTTCGGTGTAGTGCGTGCGCAGCCAGTCGCGCGCGAACGAGTGCGGCACACCGATGGCGTACGCGCCGTCTTCGATCCCCAGCGGCTTGACCTGCTTGAACCAGGTGCGAAACTCGACCTCCGGGATCTCTTCCCGAACGCGGACGAGGATGTCGTCCCAGATTCCCTGATCCTTGCCCGGCATGGTGCCCGCCGTCCTCTCCTCGATCGTGCCACAGCGCGTCGGCGCGTAGCCCAAGTCGCGGCGCCTCTGCGCGAACGCCACCGGGGTGGGTGCGCCCCCACCGCGCCTGCGGTCGCGCAGCATACGCCAAGCGACGCCGGTCTTGGCCCATCCGATGACGTGCCCGCCAGCGGTGGGTGCGCTCGCCCGCCAGGACGTCCGGGTGTCCCGTGTGTCCGGCGGATGACGCTGGCGCGTCGACCGGAAGACGATCGGCACACCGCGCCTTGGCGTCGGCGCCCCGCAGGACGCGGGGCGGAAGGTGTCTGCGCAAGAAGCGTCACGAGCGCCAACGATGTCGCCCCAGACGCGATTCGCGTGGGACGAACGCAAGCGGCCGCAACGCCGGTGCAGCAGTCTACCAGGTTCACGAGGCCCTCCCTACGGGCCCTGAGGGTGCGGCTGGCTATACTCTGGGTCTGCCCACGGGGGCGCCCGCCATGCCGAGCCGTACGTTCGAGCATGGTACGCGTTCGTCCCCTGGCCGGAGGCCGCCACGATGCCGATGGACCCCACCGATCTCCGCCATGCCCGCATGACGTCGACACGCCGTTTCGACGTCATCGTCATCGGTGGTGGACATGCCGGCATCGAGGCCTCGGTGGCGGCCGCTCGCTTGGGCGCGAAGACCGCCCTCGTGCTCCCGAACCCGGACAAGATCGGCCTGATGCCGTGCAATCCGGCCATCGGCGGTCCGGGAAAGTCGCAGCTGGTCTACGAGTTGCACGCTTTGGGCGGCGTGATGGGCCACCTAGCGGACGCGACGGCCATCCACACGCGCACCCTCAACGCCAGCAAAGGCGCGGCGGTGCAATCGCTTCGGGTGCAGAACGAGCGGGATGGCTACGCCGCGGCGGCACGCGAACTCGTCGAGGGCGTGGATGGGATCGACATCGTGCGTGCGGAAGCGGCCGACCTCATCGTCGAAGGAGGCCGCGTGGCCGGCGTGCGAGCAACCGACGGTCGTGAGCTGCGCGCCCCTGGGGTCGTGCTGTGCACGGGCACGTTCCTGGCCGGAGTAGTCTGGTACGGCAAGCAGCAACGGCCGGCTGGGCGGCAGGGTGAGGCGCCGGCGCGCCATCTGTCGGCCAGCCTGCGGGCCACCGGCCACGACCTGATCCGTTTGAAGACCGGTACGCCGCCGCGAATCCGCGCCGATTCGGTCGACTTCTCCGTTCTTCAGGAGGTGCCCTCGGACGATCCGCCAGGGACGTTCAGCGGCACTCCAGGTCCACACATGACGAGCACCCCGACGTGGTTGACGCGGACGACGCCAGAGACCCACGCGCTGATCCACGAGAACCTCGGCGAATCTGCCATGTACGGCGGCGAGATCGAAGGAGCGGGACCGCGGTACTGCCCGTCGATCGAAGACAAGGTCGTGCGCTTCTCCGACAAGGACCACCACTTGTTGTTCGTCGAGCCCGATGGCGTCGACACCAGTGAACTGTACCTGCAGGGCTTCTCGAGTTCGATGCCGCCGGTGTTGCAAGACGACATGATCCGCACCCTGCCGGGCTTCGAGCGCGCGGTGATCCAGCGTTACGCCTACGCAGTGGAGTACGACGCCCTCGATCCCAACCAACTCGACGTCACCCTCATGTCGCGGCGCCTGCCGGGGTTGTTCTCGGCCGGGCAGATCAACGGCACGAGCGGGTACGAGGAGGCAGCCGCGCAAGGGCTGATCGCGGGCATCAACGCCGCCCGCTTCGCCGCCGGCATCGAGCGCGTGACGGTCCGGCGCGACCAGGCGTATATCGGCGTGATGCTCGACGACCTGGTTCGGTGGGGTATCGAGGAGCCGTACAGGATGCTGACGTCGCGCAACGAGTACCGGCTGTTGCACCGTCAGGACAACGCGAGCGAACGACTCATGCCCCTGGGACACGAGTGGGGTCTCGTCTCGGACGCGGACTTGGCGCGGATGCGGGCGTCGGAGGCGCGGGTGCAAGTCGAGGTCACCCGTCTCGAGAAGACGCGCCATCGCGGGGACCCCGCCAGCAAGATCTTGTGCCGCCCGGGCGTGACGTATACCGACGTGGTGGCGCTGATCGGGACGGGAGACGCCGCCCTCGACCCGACCGAAGCGCACAAGGCCGAGACGCTCGTGCGCTATGCGGCCTACATCGAGCGGTCCCGGAAGCAGCTCGATGGGCGTGCCGAGTACGAACGGATGAGCTTGACCGGCGTCGAGTTCGACCGCGTGGCGAGCCTCTCGACCGAGGGCCGGGAAGCGCTGATGCGCGCGGAGCCGGCCACGGTCGGTGCGGCGCAGCGCTTGCGCGGCGTGCGGGACAGCGACGTCGCGGCGCTTCTCGTGCACCTGAAGTCGCGGCGTTCTCCGGGAGCGCGGACCGGCGCGGGTGGCGGCGACCGCGAGGCCGATGTTTCACGTGAAACATCGAAGCG
This sequence comes from Trueperaceae bacterium, assembly GCA_046484635.1. GTDB lineage: Bacteria > Deinococcota > Deinococci > Deinococcales > Trueperaceae > CAZACZ01. The sequence goes on along the minus strand of JAWOIL010000027.1, from coordinate 26,589 downwards.
AGAACGCGTCCAGCACGTCTGATGTACGGCGAACAGGAGGATCGGAGGGTCGGAGGCGGACCGGCTTCGAGCATCTTCGTGAGGCCGGCGTCGACGGACTCAAGCGAAGGCGCTGGCGAAGGCATCCCTGCCGCACCAACGGAAGACGAGGCTCCCGGCCACGGATCATCGTCCACGGTGCCCTCGGCCGATGAGCCCTCGGCCGATGGGCCCTCGGCCGAGGACAAGGACGGAGAAGGCGGGGACGGAAGAGGCGGGGACGGAAGAGGCGGGGACGGACACCACGCGGACGGAGAAGGCGCGGACGGAGAACGAGTCATCGCGGCGTACGTCGCGTTGGTACGCGCGTACCACGCCACTCTCGACCTCGTTTCCGAGCGTGGGTTGGAGGCCTTCGACCGGCACGTCGCCGACGCACGGGTGTACGCGCGCACGATCCGCGGGCTGGCGGGCCCCGCGCCCACCGTCGTCGACGTCGGCTCGGGCGTCGGACTCCCGGGCATCGTGATCGCGGCACTGCTGCCCGATGCCCGAGTGGTGCTGGTCGAGCGTCGCCGCCGTCGGACGGCGTTCTTGGAGCTGGCCGTCGGAAAGCTTGGGCTCGCTCGTACTGAGGTCTTCGGTGGCGATGTGCGTGAACTGGCCGGTGTCTGCGCCGACGTGATCACGGCTCAGGCCGTGGCCGGCTTGGCAGACCTCGTTCATCTCACCCGCCATCTCCACGCCGACCCGTGCTATCTCGTCAGCCGAAGGGGGCCGGATTGGCGGCGTGAAGTGCCTGGCGTGTGGGTAGCGCTTGGCGCGGGTCGGGGTGAGGACGCGACGCCTGCCGTCGGCCGCCCGGCCCGCGCCGAGGTCGTCGTGGAACCGCTGGAGCACCGTGGTAGCCTTGTCGCACTACGCCTTCCCGGAGGATCCGCGTGCCCATCATCGGGGTGATCAACCAGAAAGGCGGCGTCGGGAAGACCACGACTGCGGTGAACCTTTCGGCGGCGCTGGCGGAGCGTCGCCGTATCTTGATGGTGGACCTGGACCCCCAAGCGAACGCGACCAGCGGCGTGGGCGTCTTCGAGCCCGAACGCACCGTGTACGACGTGGTGTCCGGGAACGCGTCGGCACGACAGTCCGTCGTGAAGACGGCGATCGCCAACTTGGATGTGTTGGCCTCATCTGCCGACCTCGCCGGCGCGGCCGTCGAACTGGACGCCAGTCGGGAGAGCCTCTTGCTGCTTGCTCGCGCGCTCATCGGCGTTCGGCCAAACTACGATTTCATCGTCGTCGATGCGCCGCCTTCGATGGGGGCGTTGACCCTGAACGCGCTGGCTGCCGCCGACCTTCTCGTGGTTCCCCTGCAGTGCGAGTACTACGCGCTCGAGGGGATCGCAGGGATGATGGAGACGGTCGAACGCGTCCGCGGGTCGATCAACCGCGACCTGCGGATCCTTGGCATCCTGCTCACCATGTACGACGGCCGGACACGCCTCTCCCAAGAGGTCGAAGAGAACGTGCGGCGGCACTTCGGTACGCTGGTGTTCAAGACCGTCATCCCCCGCACCGTGCGCTTGGCCGAGGCGCCCTCGCACGGACAGTCCGTCTTGGAGTACGCTCCAACGTCACAGGGAGCACTTGCCTATCAGTTGTTGGCAGAGGAGGTCATCGAGCGTGTCAGCGAAGCCTAGGGGGTTGGGACGGGGTCTGGACGCGCTCCTACCGCGCGTGGAGAAGGGTGTACAGCAGGTGCCCGTGGGGCAGTTGCGGGCATCGCCCTTCCAGCCACGCACGCACATGGACGAGGCGTCCATCGCCGAGTTGGCCTCGTCGATCTCCGAGAAGGGCGTGCTGCAACCGATCGTCGTGCGGCCCGTCGATGGCGGCTACGAGATCGTCGCCGGCGAGCGTCGATTCCGGGCCGCCCAGCGCGCAGGGCTGGTCACCGTTCCTGCGGTCGTGCGCGATCTCTCCGACCAGGAGACCCTCGAGATCGCCATCATCGAGAATCTCCAACGCGAGGACCTGAACCCGATGGAGGAGGCGCGCGCGTTCAAGCAACTGCTCGACTTCGGTTTGAGCCAAGAGAAGGTCGCCCAGGTCGTAGCGAAGAGCCGTAGCGCTGTCGCCAACACGTTGCGGTTGCTCACACTCTCGGAAGAGGCGCAACAGGCCGTCGAGAACGGGACGCTCAGCGCCGGCCACGCCCGGGCGGTGTTGGCGCAACCCCAGGCCGACCGGACGTGGGCGTACGAACAGATCGTGTCGCGCGACCTGACCGTGCGCCAGGCAGAAGCGTTGAAGCGGCCGACGGAGCGTTCCGGCGGCAAGAAGGCCCGGCGGCGATCTGCCTACGCCGCGCTGGAGGAGGACCTAAGCCGGCACGCCGCAACTCGGGTCCGGATCCTGGGCGAGAAGCGGGGTCGGATCGAGTTGCACTTTCACGACCCCGACGAACTGCAGCGCCTTCTGGAGCTCTTAGGGTACCAAGCCTGAGCGCCGGACCGGAGGGACCAGGCCCGCTACGACAGTCCGGAAGTCGGTGTAGGACGTTAATCGCATCGATGTTTCACGTGAAACAATCCGCGGATCGGCCCGGTGTTCGGCCGGCCGCCTTCCCGTGAGCGCTCCCACCGTCGGCGCCGATCCCGCCCATCGGAGGGGCGGGGCGGCACCGAGTGCGCTCCACGGACGCCGATCATCGCGGCCACCGGCCCACAGGGATCCGCGGAAACGACAACGCTCGGGCGCCGCAGGACGGCTCTAGCAGCGGTGGTACGATGCCGCCGAAGCGCGGCGGTTCCTGGCGACGTGGTCGACATCCGAAGCGGCGCCGCGACCGTCACGAGCGACGCACGCACTGAGTGACCAGGTGCCGAGAATGAACCGAGGTGAGATCGTGAAGCAACCCGTTCGCGTAGCGGTGACGGGCGCAGCAGGCCAGATCGGGTACGCCCTGCTGTTCCGCATCGCGTCTGGCGAGATGTTGGGCCCCGATCAACCGGTGATCCTGCAATTGCTGGAGATCCCGCCGGCGATGAAGGCCCTCGACGGCGTGGTCATGGAACTGGACGATTGCGCCTTCCCACTGCTTCACGGAGTCGTGGCGAGCGACGACCCCAACGTCGCCTTCAAGGACGTCGACTATGCACTACTGGTCGGCTCGAGGCCGCGCGGTCCAGGCATGGAGCGCAAGGACCTTCTCCAGGCGAACGGAGCGATCTTCACCGTTCAAGGCAAGGCGCTGAGCGACCATGCGGCGCGGGACGTGAAAATACTGGTGGTCGGCAACCCGGCGAACACGAATTGCCTGATCGCGATGAAGAACGCGCCGAACCTGGACGCCAGCCAGTTCACCGCCATGACCCGCCTCGATCACAATCGCGCCGTCAGTCAGTTGGCGCAGAAGGCCGGGGCGCACGTCACCGACGTGAAGCGCATGATCATCTGGGGCAACCATTCCAGCACCCAAGTGCCCGACGTGAGCCATGCGACCATCGCCGGCAAGCCTGCTAGCGACGTCGTGAATGACGCGTGGGTCCGCGAGGCGTTCATCCCGACGGTGCAGAAGCGCGGGGCAGCCATCATCGACGCCCGCGGCGCCTCCAGCGCCGCCTCGGCTGCGAACGCCGCCATCGGGCACATGCGGTCGTGGGCGCTCGGGACGCCGGATGGCGACTGGGTGAGCATGGGCATCCCCAGCCGCGGCCAGTACGGCATCGCCGAGGGCATCGTGTACTCGTACCCCGTGACCGTCGACGGCGGCGTCATCGAGGTCGTAGAAGGACTTGCCTGCAGCGAAGATGTGTCTGCTCGGATGCGCGCTTCGGAGCGGGAACTGCTCGAGGAACGGGCTGCCGTCGAGGACTTGATCTAGGGAACGCGCCCGCTGCCGCGCTGGGTTCGGGTTGCAGCTGAACGGCAAGCGTCGACGAGGTAGCGCTGTCGGGACCTCGAGATGGCGTTGTTTCGGCCTCGATGCCATCGCGTGCGAAGCCAGTCCGGTTCCCGGCGCGATGGCGCGCGGCGCGGCGCGGCCGTCGGCGCCAAGAAGTCGGAAGCGTTCCGATTATGCTACGATGCGCGTAGCACGGCCCGATTGCTCACGGACCCCACGAACGTCGTGCCCCACGAGAGGCGAGTTCGGCTCATGGAACACTGCGCACAGCCCGACCATCACGAACACGCTCGTGATCTTCGCGAGGTCCTGAAGCAGTACGGCCTTCGCTACAGTCGGCCGCGCGAGGTGATCCTCGGCTTCCTGCTCGAGAGAGACCGGCACGTGAGCGCCGAGAGCCTGTACGTCGACCTCAAGGGGCGCGGGGATGACCTGAGCCTATCGACCGTTTACCTCAACCTCTCGGCGTTGGCCGACGCCGGCCTCGTGCGCGAGTTCAAGGGCGCCTCCGGCCAGTCCATGTACGACAGCAACGTCACGCCCCACTACCACGTGGTGTGCAAGGAGACCGGCGAGATCCTCGACGTGCCAGCGCCCATCGTCGATGGCAAGCCACTCGGCCGGTTCCTGAAGGACCAGATCGAGGCGGCTACGGGTTGGACGGTGGACGAGCCGCGGTTCAGCCTCAGCGGGGTGTCGCCGAAGGCGAAGGCCGCGCGAGAGAGGCGAGACGCGGAGCTCCGCGCCGACCGGACATCGGCCACGGCCTCATCGGCTAGGGCCACATCGACCGCGGCCACGCCCACCGCGGCAGAACCCACCGACGAAGGCAACTAGACGTCGTCTCGGCGCATCACACCATGCACCGCGCGCCACACCGCCCCCACGACGAGTCACGGCCTTCCTACACGATCCGCCCGATCGAGTCCCAAGCGGAGTACCTGGACGCAGAGCACATCCAGCGTGAGGTCTGGGGGATCGACGACCTGGATGTCGTTCCGTCCGCCAATCTCCGAGCCGTCCACCATGCCGGCGGCTGTTTGCTTGGCGCCTTCCGGGAGGACGTGTTGATCGGCCTCGCCTACGGTTTCGCAGCCCTGCCGCACGGGGAGGGCATGTCCGGCATCGGGTTGCATTCGCACCTCTTGGCCGTCCGCCCCCGAGCCCGCGCTGCCGGGGTGGGGCGCGCGCTCAAGTGGAGCCAACGCGATTGGGCGCTGGCAAATGGGCTCGAGTGGATCACCTGGACGTTCGACCCACTGCAAGCGCGAAACGCCCGCCTCAACCTCGAGCACCTCGGTGCGATCGCCGCCACCTACCTTCGCGACTTCTACGGCCCCCTTGCGGGTCCACTGGGGGGCGACCAGGCGAGTGACCGGCTGTTGGCGCTTTGGCGCCTTCGAACGCATCGCGTCGTCCGACGCGCGGAGGCTTGGCGGGAGGCGATGGCGGACGGCGAGGTCCACCGCGCGCCCACCCCGGCCCAACCGACTACGACTTCGGCGGGGTCGTCGGAGCATTGGATCGTCCGGGGCCTCGGAGGCGATGCCGACTTAGAGCCCGAGAGCGCCGTGGCCCCGCAGGACGCACCGACGGTTCGCATCGCGGTCCCGGCGGACGTGACTACGATGCTGCATGTGGCACCGGAGCGCGTTGCTCGCTGGCGAGACGCCGTGGCGACCGCCATGGAGGGGCGCATCCACGACGGCTACGCCGTGACGGGCTTCCGCGACGGCGGATACGTCCTGGAGCGGGACTTCAGTGAGTAGAAACTGCAATTTGCTAATCGTCCAAGTATGACTTGACAAATGCTGAGGCGCGTCCTATCATCTCTTCAAGGAGGCGATGAGGATGACGAGCCCGATCCACCTCGAAAGGCAAGCGAGCCAGCATGTGGCCCGACTGCAAGCGGAAGCGCAGGCCATCCGCAGCGCTCGCGAGAGCCGTACCCGCCTGGCGAGTCGCATCGCCGGCACCCTACGCACGTGGGCAGAGCGCCTCGACGGTGCCCACCCCACCAACGCCGACCGGCACGCGCACCGTCAGCCGAGCCAGAGCGCGAACGCCGCCCGCCTGACCCACTGAGGTCGGAAGCAAACGGGCGACGTTCCGCCCGTTCCGAAGGAGAGGCTCACGTGAACGAAATCGAACGCATCCAACAGATGGTCCGCGACGGGCGGATCACGGCCGAGGAGGGCGAGCGACTCATCCAGGTCCTGCGCGAGGTCGACGAGATCGATGCTCGACTCGATCAAGAAGCCCAAGCCATCGACCGTGAAGCAAGAGGCGCGCGCGACGAGGCCAGCGACTCCGACAGACCCGGCGCTCCCGCCGCGCCACACGGCTCCGACCGTTCCGGTACGGCTGCTCCGACGAGCTCGTCGGCCGCCCACACGGCACCCACGGACGGATCAGCCGGCGGGTCTGCCGCCGATGATGCTGCCACGGCTGCTGGAGCCGCTGCCGCCGCCGCTGCCGCCGCGGCCACTGCCGCTGCCAACACCGCGGCCAACACCGCCGCCAACACCGCCGCCAACGCCGCGGCCAACACCGCCGCCAACGCCGCGGCAGGCACCGCACGTGCACATGCCGGCCCCGCCAGCGACACGACGGTGACCGCCACCGACGCCGCCCCCGACGGAACGCCGTTCGTGCACGTCGCCATGCTCGCCGGCGATCTCGAGGTGCGCGTCGACCCGTCGTTGAAGGAACCGCACATCTCCGGCGGCCCCGGCAAGCTCGGCATGGAGCGCAACGGCGCGGACTTCCAGGTGAGCTTCCGACCAGAAGGCAGCGGCTTCATCGACCGCTTCTTGACACAGATGCGCAGCGGCAAGGTGTTCGTCGCCATCCCCGAAGGCTATGGCGTCGACCTGAACATGCGCGCAGGCGACGTGCGCCTTCACGGCGTGCCGTACCTTCGCGGCCGGCTCACTGCCGGCGACCTGACCGCCGATGCGTTGCGCGGCGTCTACCTGAACAACGCCGCGGGAGACATCGACGTTCGCCTGCTGCTCACGGAAGGCAAGCACCGTATCTCGTCGGCCACCGGCGACGTCGACGTCGTCCTGCTCCCCGGCTCCGACGTGCGGGTCGAGGGCAGCGTATCGATCGGCGACGCGGAGGCAGGCGGAGCCGCGTTCACGACGGAGCGCAGCGGTCTTGGTGATCGTGTCACCGGCACGATCGGCGCCGGCACCGCGTTCCTCGAGGTCCATGTCACCACCGGTGACGTCCACGTGGAGGTGGATCATGGCTGACAACGACGAACGTCGCCGTGTCCTCGACATGCTGGCGGCCGGGTCCATCTCGGCCGAAGATGCCGCCAACCTGCTCAAGGCGCTCGGTGCGTCCGGACGGCCCGGTTTGACCGTGCCGGAACCGCCGCCCGCCCCATCACCACCACGCCCGAAGGGTCCGGCACGCCTGCTTCGCGTCATCATCGACGCCGACAAAGACGAAAGCGGCGGCGGCGGAGCGAAGGTGCGGGTGAACGTACCCCTCTCCCTTGCCAAGTTCGCGATGCGGTTCATGCCACCGGAGGCCAGAGCCGAACTCGACACGCAAGGGATCGATCTGGCGAAGTTGCTGGAGGAACTCGGTGACGAGGTCCCGGAAGGGCGACTCGTCGACATCGAGACCGATCCCAGCGACAGCGGCAAGGGCGCGGCCCACATCGTCATCGAGGTGGTGTGATGCTCGTTCCGCGGCGCCTCGACCAGGAGGGTCTGCGCGCGTACCTCGACGAGGTCCGCCCGCGCTTCCTGGTCGTGCGCGTCCGCGTCGAGCGCCGTACCTTCGCCTGGGGCTTCCCGCTGTCCGCGCTCGAGGAGATCGTGGGCTTCGCGCTGGGCGCAGCCGCGTTCGCGCAAGCCGTCAGAAGCTGGCTTCCCGAGCGCTGGCAGGCGGTCATGAACGGCGCGTCGACTGCGCTTCTGCAGGCCTTGCGGCTCGGTTCACGCGGCGGCGCACCGGACTCCGATGGCGGCGACGGCGGCGCCACGAAGGCCGCAGGCGGCGACGACCTCGTCCCGCCGGACCCGTCAACGTCACCCGCCAGGGTCGTCGCGTCCGCCCTGCCCTCCGCACTCGACGGATCCGCCACATCCGCTACTTCCGCGTCGTCCGCGTCGTCCACGTCCCAAACGTCGCAAACGTCGTCCACGTCGCCCTCCCCCGCCTCCGCTTTGTGGGCCACGGCCAACGACCTCGCCGGTGGCGCCTTGCGCGACGTGCTCCGAGTTCCGCCCGGTGAGCCGTACGTGTCCGTTCGCTCGGGCCGAGCGCTCATCGACGTCGTCGCCTACTGAACCGTCGCCGTTCGGCGCCCTTCCACGTAGGCACGGAACGCGCAGGCACGAGAAGGAGTCCTGTTCATGTCGAAACTACCCATGCCCACCGCTTGTCCCATCACCGGCGCGCCGCTCACGGTGACACGGCTGGAGTGCGAGACGAGCGGCATCACCATCGAAGGGCGCTTCACGCCCAACGAGTTCGCCCTGTTGCCGGAAGACAACCTCGAGTTCCTGCGCATCTTCGTGAAGGTCCGCGGCAACCTCAAGGAGGTCGAGCGCGTGCTCGGTCTGAGCTATCCGACCATCCGCCTGCGCTTCGAGAAGCTCCTGCTGGCCCTCGGCTACGAGGTGGGACCCGACACGAGCGAAGGTCGCGCGGAAGTGCTCGACCTGCTCGAACGCGGCGAGATCGAGCCTGACGAGGCTGCGCGGCGGCTGCAGTCCTTGAGCCGCAAGGGCGGCTGATCGGCCGCGAACGGCGGCGCGAGCCTTGCGCGCGACCGCCCCGTACCTCCGAACCGAACCAACATCCCGAGCCCCTCCGACTCCGGCGAACGGAGCCACGGAGGGGCTTCGGTATACTAGCCGGCGCATGACCGATTACTACGCCGTCCTCGAGGTCGAACGAACCGCCGACGCCAAGGCCGTCAAGGCCGCCTACCGGAAGTTGGCGTTGACTTACCACCCCGACCGCAACCCCGGGAACCGTGAGGCGGAAGAGAAGTTCAAAGCCATCAACGAGGCGTACGCAGTGCTGTCCGACCCGGCGAAGCGCGACCGCTACGACCGCTACGGCAGTGCCGAGGCCGCGGGGATCCCCTTCACCGGTGACATCTTCGACATCTTCGCGTCGGTGTTCGGCGGCGGTGTCGCGCCGGGCCGCGCTCGCAGCCAGGGCCGCGGAGGCGAGGACCTCGAGGCCGAGTTGCACATCACCCTCGAACAGGCACGCAGCGGCGAGACGGTCCAGGTCGAGGTAGAGCGGCAGAGCGCGTGCACGCATTGCAACGGCGACCGTGCCGAGCCAGGCTCGAACGGCAAGAACACCTGCCCGCGTTGCCACGGCAGCGGCCAGGTCAGGGCGCAAGCCCAATCGTTGTTCGGCACCGTCGTCACCGCCCACGTCTGCCCCGACTGCCACGGCGAGGGCCAGGTCGTGACCACTCCCTGCACCCAGTGCGGTGGCCGTGGCCGCGTTCCCGTCACGGAGAAAGTCGACGTGTCTCTCCCGAAAGGGATCGATGGCGGCTACCGCCTGCGCGTCCCGCGACAGGGCAACGCCGGCGTCGACGGCGGTCCGGCCGGCGACCTCTACCTGTACGTCGAGATGGAGCCGCACCCGTTCCTCGAGCGCGACGGTGACGACCTCTTCTACGCGTTGGAGATCGGCATCGCCAAGGCCGCTCTCGGCACCACCGTGGAGGTTCCCACCATGGACGGCCCCGAGGAGCTCGAGGTCCCGGCGGGCACGCAGCCGGGCACCGAGTTCCGGCTCCGAGGCAAAGGCATGCCGCGCTTGCGCCGTGTCGGCAACGGCGATCAGGTGGTGCTCGTCAAGGTCGTCGTGCCCGAGCGACTGTCGCCGGAGGCGCGCGAGCACCTCGAGGCGTACGCCGCTGCGGTCGGTGAAGAGGTCGAGGACCACGAGACGGTGGTCGAGAAGGTGCGCGACTTCTTCGGGCGGCGGCGCAAAGACCGTGGCAAAGCCAAGCACGAGACCGAACAAGGCGAGGAAGACCAAGCCGTCCCGTCGTGAGCGCGTCGCCGGGCCCGCTCGTCGCCGGCCCGCGCAAGTCGGCATGCCCGCGCAGTACGCCGTGCCCGCGCAGTACGCCGTGCCCGCGTACTACCTAGTCCTTCGCGCTCGCTTCCTCTACGATCCCTGCCAGCCACGTCCGCAACGCATCCCCCGCGTCCTCCCCGACCTGGTCGAGGTACCGCGCCCCGCGCTCGGCCCGGTACCAGGTCCGTTGCCGCTTGGCGTACTGGGTGGTGGCCAGCGTCACGGCGGCCTCCGTTTCCTCGAGGTCCATCTCCCCACGCAGGTGCCGCGCGACCTCCTTGTACCCGATCGCCTGCAGCGCCGTGGGCTGCTCAGGGTAGGCGGCCAGCAGGCGACGAACCTCGTCGACCAAGCCGGCTTCGAACATCGCCTGGGTCCGGCGCGCGATACGAGGTCGTAAGACCTCCATCGAAGGCAACAGGACCACCATGTCGTAGGTGAACCGCGGCGTGCTCCGCGGGAAGGCGCTGGGCGGCCGGCCGGTGCGCTCCAGGATCTCGAGGCTCCGCACCACGCGACGTGGGTTCCGTCCGGCGCGCCGCGCGTCGGACGGCGCATGCTCCTCCAACCGGGCCACCAACGTGTCGAACCTGCCTTGCTCCACCTCCTGCCAGAGCGGCGCTTGGACGGTGGGGTCGGCCGCCGGCACGGTCGCCAGGCCTTCGCGCAAGGCGCGGAGGTAGAAGCCGGTGCCGCCGGTGACGAGCGGAAGCCTGCCGCCCGCCAGGACGTCGGCGATGGCGCCTTCGGCCGCGACCACGTAGTCCGCCACCGAGTACGGCTCGGCGGGCGACACCACGTCGAGCAGGTGATGGCGAACTAGGGCACGCTCGGCGGCGGTCGGTTTTGCGGTGCCGACGTCCATGCCGCGGTACACCTGCATGGCGTCCGCCGAGACGATCTCGAGGTCGAACCGAAGGGCGAGTTCCAGCGCCGCCGCGCTCTTGCCGGAGGCCGTGGGGCCGGCCAGCATCGGCAGAACGAGCGCTTCGGCGGGCACGCGCCCACGCTAGCAGATGCCTCATGAAACGGGTGCTACACTCGCGCCATGAAGATCGAGAAGTACGGCACGGCGGGCGACATCCAAGAGTTGCTCGCGGTGCGCGACGGGATCGATGCGCTGGTGAACGCGCACGTCGCGGGCGACCCGCTGTCGCCCCGGGCAGACCTGATCGACGTCGGCGATGCGTACCAGGTGCACGTGGAAGTGCCGGGCGTCGATCAGTCCGACCTAGAGCTCGCCGTGCAAGGACGCGACCTGCTGATCGCGGGCCTGCGCGAGCCGATCTTGCCGGAGCACGAGGTCGTTTTCATCGAACGCCCTGCCGGCCCGTTCCAGCGCACCATCCACCTACCCGCGCGCGTCGACGAGGGGGCCGCCACCGCGCACCTCGCTGCCGGCGTACTGGTGGTCACGCTACCCAAAGCGGAACGCTGACGACGGCGCCCGCCGCGCCGCTCACTCCAGCTCGACCTCGAGTTCGCCCTGCACGTTCCCCTGCACCACCACGTCGTCCGTGTCGAGGTAGTACAGCAGACGGTTTCCCTCGATGACGTCGGTGCCCTTCGTGCTGCGCGCCGGCGCGCCGGTGAGCACGGCGGTGCCGGCTTCCTCGTCGAGTTCCAGCGTGTCGCCGCTGGTGACGCGTTCGTCCGAGGTCACGCGCACGTTCCCGCTCAGGGTGGCGCGTTGCTCGCCGACGGCGAAGCGCATCGCCTCGGCTTCGGCCACGAGGTCGGTTCGGGCCGAGTCTTCACCGACCGCCCCGTCCGTAGCCTCCGCGGCGCGCACCAGCCGCACGGGCCCGTCGAGGATGCCGACGTCCTCCTCGCGCTCGAGGAAGAAGCGCGTGCCGGTGACGGTCGTGCGCCCCTGTACCAGGCTCACCTGCGGGACGTCCGCGTCGACGATCTCCTGCGGACAGCCGGGCCGGTCGAAGGTGACGGTGGCGTCGCGAAGTTCGAGCGTCTCCTGCCCCTCCCCTTCCTCGGCGCCTTCCGGCGTGCGGATGATGGCGAGGTGCGACGTCAGCAGCGAGTCCTCGACCTGCGTCTCCACCCGCCCCGGCGCCGGGCCGTAGACGACGGTGAGGCGCATGCCCTCCTCGCAGTTGCGGTTGTTACCGATGCTGCGAGCGCCTTCCGAGGCCAGCGCGCGGTTGGTGATGACGAGCTCGGTGTCGTCGCGTTTCAGCGTGAAGGTGGTGGCCGTCTGGGCGAAGACCCACCCGACGGCGATGGCCGCGACCAGCGTCAGCGCCGGCCGGGCAGCCTTCACTCTCCGTCGGCTCCGTCCTGAGCGCCTTCCCCCGTCTCCGACGCGAGCGCGAAAGCGGCCGTGTCGAAGGCGCTGGGCACCGAAGCGTCGATGGCCTCGAAGAAGTCGTACTCGACGTCCTGCTTTATGCGGTCGGTGACGAGCGTGGCGCCGGTGTCGGCGTCCACCGCCCGCGCGGGGGCGCCTTCTTCGCCGATCACCTCGGCGATGCCGGTCTCGTCGTCGAAGAGCACCAGCGCGCCGGTCGAGGTGATGCTGCCGTCCACCACCGTCACGGCGCCGATGGCGTAGAGCTTCTTCTCGTCGGTCAGCACGCGGATCTCGTTGGCGGTGATGACCATGGCGCTGCCGTCTTCCTCGGTGCGAGTGATGGTGGCCTGCGCCCCTTCACTACGAAGCACGCCGAGGTTGCGGCCTTCCTCGTACACCAGCGTGCCGGACTCGGCCGTCTGGTTGCCGTTCACCAGCCGCACGTCGCCGCTGGACGTCGAGCGGTCGGTGTCGACGTCGAAGGCAACCTCGTTCGCGTCGATGGTTACCGGGTCACCGCCCTCCTCGTCGGGCGCCACCACGATGTTCGCGGGTCCGGCCAGCACGCCGAGGCCGGTGGCCTCGCTGTAGGTGAGCGTCGGCCCGGTGGCGGTAAGCCGCCCTCGTTCGACCTGCACGCCGTTCTGGAAACTGGCGGTGCGCTCGCCGCCGCGCGCGATGGAGGTGCCTTCCGGCGCGCTGAGCTCGGCGTAGTTCCCGAGGATCGTCAAGGTCGACACGGTGGCGCGGATGCCTTGCGGATCGGGGTGCTCGTAGATGATCGGGCCGGAGCGCAGGTTGCCACGTTGCGTGCCGCCGCTGCCGTCGATGGTGATGATGCGGCGATCGGGGTCGGGGGCGACTTCCGTGGTGGCCTCGGTAGGGGGTTCACCGGGCGCTTCTCCCGGCGTCTCGGGTGGGGCGTCTTGAGCGAGGCCGAGACCGAGACCGAGAACCACCGCCAGCGCCAGCGCGAAGGCCGTCCAGCCGGCCGGCCGGCCGAGAGCGTGACGGCGGGAACGAAGCTCTCGCCCTGCGGGCGTTTCCAAGGAATCGACGTGCGGCGCGTTCGGCATTCAGGGCTCCCTGTCGGGTGGGTCGTTGTCGGGTGGGTCGTTGTCGGGTGCGTTGCTGTCGGTTGAGTCGCGATCGGACGCGTCGACGACGAACTGGGCGTACCCGACGGTGCCGGCGCCGCCCGCTTGGAAGTCGGTGAAGTCGAAACTGATGCGCATGTCCTCGAACACGCTCTCGCCCAAGTCCGGACCGGACATGGTGGCGTGGGGAACCTCGAAGCGGCCCTCGCGCTGGTCGATGAGCACCCAGCGGTCGTCTTTGGCGCGCATGTCGAGGTCGATCTCGTCCTCGACCAGATGGGCCAGCATCGCCTCGCCGCGCAGGTTGTCGTCGCGGTCGATGACCACGCGCTCCGAAGCGAGGGTGAAGTCGGTTTCCCCGCCCACGGTGCGACGCCCGTCCTCGATGGCGAGGAGGGTAGCCTCTTGGCGCTCGGGATCGTACTCGACCGTCGGCGCGGTGAAGCGCCAGACGGCGTCGGGGTCGGCTTGCGGGTAGAGCGTCACCTGCGCGCTCTTCAGCACGATGGCCGAGCCGGGCACCGGAGTGCGCGTATCCGGCAAGAGCGCGACCACGAGCAACAGCCCCACGACGGCGGCGAGGACCAGCAGCGCGATGCGAGGCATGGCCCGAATCTACCAGCAGGGTGCCCTGAGAAGCGTGACGGTCGGGTTCAGCGGTCCTTCAGGGTCGGCAGAGCTCTGCATCGATGGTTCCGGGTCCGCGGTTCCGGGCCGGTGGTTCGGCGCTCTGGCTCGACACCGGTGGCTTCGGCTCGGCGCGGGGAGCGGCCAGGACCGGGTTCGCCGCCGGAACCGTTCAGTCGAACCGGACCTCGACCACCTTGTACGTCTCGCCGCCGGGAACCGGCACGGTGTCGCCGGCGCGCTTGCCCACCATGTTCTGACCCAGGGGTGATTCGTCGGAGACGCGGTTCTCGAAGATGTCGGCCTCGTGGGTGCCAACCAGGTGGAACTCCTCGTGCTGACCGTCGGGATGCTCGAGCTTGAGGGTCGCGCCGAGTTGCGCCACGGCCTCTTCGCCCGCGGCCTGCTCGACCACGACGGCGCGATGCACGAGCTCCTCGAGGTCGGCGATGCGCGCCTCGTTCGCGCTCTGCAGCAGTCGCGCCTCGTCGTACGCGGCGCTCTCGCGCAGGTCACCGTCGGCCAGCGCGGCACCCATGTAATCGGAGAGTTCTTGTCGCTTCTCTTCCTTCAGGTAGCGCAGCTCTTCCTTGATCTTCTCGAGACCCTTGGCGGTCATCTGGATCCGTTGTATCGACACGCTTCACCTCACTCTCGCAGGCGTGCCCCGGGCGACCCGACCGCAGCGCCTCGTTCAGGCCAGGATTATACGCTCGCGATCCGGCACCGGCAGGTAGGGCGGGCGCACGTTCTCGGTATGACGTCAGACTTGTTGGGCAGAGGCCCCGTCCGGCGCGCCTGCCGCGCCGCGACCCGAGCGGTGTACGTCGCGTGCCGGGGGGAACGCCGGAAGACGAGTCGTGGCATTAGGATGCAGCCGACATGAGCAACCACGAACCAAGCGATCGAGACCCCGTACGAGGAGAGCCGAGTTCCGAGACGAACGACACGCGAGAATCGCGTTCCGTCGATACGAAGCGAGCGGGCGGCAGTTCTGGCGCTGGCGCTGGCGCTGGCGCCGGCGGTAGCGGTAGCGGTGGCGGTGGCGGTGGCGGTAGCGGTGGCGGTGGCGGTAGCGGTGGCGGTAGCGGTGGCGCCTATGCTGTCGGCGGAACGAGTGCCAGGAACGCCGTCGTCGTGGGAGCCGGTATCGGCGGTCTTGCGGCGGCCATCGCCCTGGCGCGCCAGGGCTGGAGCGTCGACGTCTACGAGCGCGCCCCCAGCATCGAAATGGTGGGCGCGGGGCTGTCGTTGTGGCGCAACGCCCTGACCGCGCTCGACGCGATCGGCCTGGGCGACGCGGTGCGCGAAACGAGCGTGCCCGGGCCTGCAGCGATGCTGCGCACCGCCGACGGCGCTCCGCTCTCCGACCTGGGGCAGAAGCGCGCAGCAGAGGAAGCCGGTGCGCCTGCGCTGAGCGTCGTGATGCACCGTGCCGACCTGCAGCGCGTCTTGCTCGAGGGGGCGGAGCGCGTCGGTGTGCGCTTGCATCTGGGCAAGACCTGTGTCGCGTTCTCGGAGGACGCGAGAAGTAACGCCGCCGACGTCGCTTCCGGCGGCAACGCAGGCGTCACCGTGCGCTTCGACGATGGCGGCACGGCGTTCGGTGACCTGTTGGTGGGGGCGGACGGCATCCGCTCGGTCGTGCGCGGTGAACTACATGGCCACGAGGCTCCGCGCTACGCCGGCTATATCGCCTGGCGTGGGGTGACGCGCTTCGACCACGCGCGGCTGTTGGTGGGAGAGTCGTGGGGGCACGGGCAACGCTTCGGGCAATTGCCGATGCGTGACGGGCAGGTGTACTGGTTCGCGGTGGCGAACGCTCCAGCTGGCACCGTCGCAGTCCGGAAGACCGCGGCCGGCGAAGCCGCGCGTCCCGCCGAGATCGACGGGGCGGCCGAGAAGGTCGAGGTGCTGCGGCGCTTCGGCAATTGGCACGCACCCATCCGTGACCTGGTGGAGGCCACCGACGCGTCCGCCATCCTGCGCAACGACATCGCCGATCGCGAGCCACTGACGACGTGGGGGCGCGGACGCGTGACGCTGTTGGGCGACGCGGCGCACCCGATGACGCCGAACCTGGGGCAGGGCGCCTGCCAGGCGCTCGAGGACGCGGTGGTGCTGGCGCGCGAACTCGCGCGCACGCAGGACGTCGAGGTGGGACTGCGCGCCTACGAGGCCGAGCGCGCACCGCGCACGCGCGCCATCGTGTTGCGTTCGCGCCAGATGGGGGCGATGGGCCAGTGGGAGAACCCCGCGGCGGTGACGCTACGCAACGCCATCATGCGGATCCTGCCGGCCGGGATGCAGCAGCGCCAACTGGCCCCGATCCTCGATTGGCGGCCGTAGCCGCCAGAGCTCGTCCGCGCGACCGCCAAAGCGGGAGGCGACGCGATCGCCGCACCGGACGCCGCAGCGGGCGGCACCCCGCGCGCGCTGAGATCGTGACCCCGCTGCTACAATCGGGGCGCGCGGGCCCTTAGCTCAGCGGTGAGAGCAGGCGACTCATAATCGCTTGGTCGCTGGTTCGAATCCAGCAGGGCCCACCATGTCTTCAGGAGTGTTGTCCAGGACGCGACTTTGCAGTCAGGGGGCGAGCAGGGAGCGGTGAAGCAGCGGCCTACCAAGTGCTTCCTAGTCTCCTAGTAGTTTGTGACCACGGAAAGGGGTGCGCATGGAGCGCACAACATCCATCCGTGAGGCTTTCAACGAGTTCCTGGAGGACAAGGATTACCAGGGGGTCCGGCCTAAGACGATCGACTTCTACAAGCGGAACTTCGAGCACTTCCTCAGGGATACTGGTGTGGAGTGGCTCAAGGACGTCACAGAGGGCGTTATCCGTTCATGGTTGCTCGGTCATCGACACGTCTCAGGGGCCACGCTGGCGACCTACGACCGCAGTCTGCGCGTCACCTTCAACTGGTTCGAGAAGAGGGGTTACGTCGGCGCAAGCCCGATGGCGAACCTGCCGAAGCGGAGAACACCCAGGACCACCGTTGACACGTTCACACGCGCCGAACTGCAAGAGATCTTGAAGGCTGCAAGGGCAGGACGAAACCCGAGAAGGGACGTTGCGCTCGTGACTCTTCTGCTAGATACGGGTCTCCGGATTGGCGAAGCGACTACGATGAAACTCGAGGGCATCAACTGGAAGGAGTCGCATCTGCGGGTAGCGGGCAAGACGGGGCCACGGTCGGTCCCGTTTGGCCGGCGAGCAAAGGCGGCGCTAAAGGCCTATATCGACCTGGAACGAAGGGCTGAAGCACCCACAAGTTGCCAGGCACGTCTTTCTGACGCGCTCTGGGTGCGTTCTGACGCCTCACGCAGGCACTCAAAGCGTCGGCAACATAGTTCGAGAAGCGGGCATCAAGGTGCGCAAGAAGGGGCCACACACGTTCCGCCACACCTTTGCTGTGGAGTTCATTCGAGCGGGTGGAGACGCGTTCACCCTGCAGAGGCTGCTTGGCCACGCCACCCTCGACATGACCTGCCAGTACGTGCATCTTGCCGACTCGGATCTTCGGGCGGCACACTACAAGTTCGCGCCCGCCGACCAGTGGCTCTAGAGCAGGCCTGATAACGAAGAGGGGGCGCACATCCTCTGACCGGCGCTGCTCAACTAGTTGTTATTCGAGAACGGGTCGAGGAGGACGTCAAGCGCGTCGTCGTGCCCGTTTTCGAGGAGCAGCAGGCACCGGAACAGCTCCTCTTTGATGGCGTCGAGGACGAGGCCCTGCTGTCATATGGGGTTCCGCCAGAATGGCTCGACGATGTCCGTACGGCGACGGAGGACACACTGCCGGACGTCACAGCGAACCTGCCCGCGGAGGCGGCCGAGGCGTTGCAACAGCTCGCCGTGGGTGAGACGCCAACCCCGCCCGCGCCTGCGGGCATGGTCGTGGATCCGTTCGATCATCCGGATGCCCAGCGACGCTTCCGAACGGTCGAAGGGGTCGAGGAGCTCAAGGCCGCACTGGATGCGCCGTGGGAACGCTGGATCGTCTTTCTGCATCCCGCACAGCGCGACTTGGTCGAGCGGACCTTCAGTGGCCCGGCCCGCGTCTCAGGTTGCATCTCTGTGAGCAGCCTGGCGATCGGGACGTCGGCGGGAAGGAGATCGTACGCACCGAGGTCTTGGGGGTCGACCCATGCCACGTCTCTGTGGACCCTCAGTGCGAGGTCGTCCCCGTCCCACGAGGCCCAGTACGCTCGGATGCGTAGTGAGCAGGCTCCATAGTCGTAGATGCTCTCAGTGAAGAATGACCCAACGTCTGCGGCAATCTCAAATTCCTCTTCGAGTTCGCGCTTCAGGCACTCCTCTTCGGTCTCGCCCGCGTGTAGCTTGCCACCTGGAAACTCCCACTTGCCGGCAAGGGGATCGTCGCCGTCGCGCTGGGCGAGCAACACTTTGTCGTTTCGGAGGATGATGGCGGCCGTTACTACTCGCATGCCATATGAAACCACATGGGATCGAGCGGTAAATCGTTGCGATGGAGGCTTCGGGATTATGCCGAGCCTACTTCGGCATGCGGCAATCAGGGCTTCAGATGTTGTGTAATCACTTCTCCTAGATGCCATCCCTCGCGTCATGCTCAATGTACGACGCGGTCACAGGCGGTTTCGCCCAATGAGTGCATTTTGGATTGTCCGCACCGCATGCGTACGAAGCTGTACAGATTTCATGGTCAATCAGGTGTCAAATCGCGGTTCCTTGCGCACTATCACACGCCCTATGCTTGTGCGGATCCCGAGAGCAGCCAAGAGGAGAATCGTGTTCGTTCGGGTCGCTGCGACCACCCCTGGTTGTGCGCGCGAGGCAGCGCGGCGAAGAGGAGGACACAGAAGAGCTCTAGTTCCGAACCGACGAATTCTCCGCCAAGCGCGAGGGGTATTGTCGATCGGGGCCTAGGATCGTCGCGACCCAAGCTGCGACCTGAAGCAGATGGTCGTCGTGGCCGCGGGGGGCGACAAGCTGCACGGCCACCGGCAACCCATCATGGAATCCGGAAGGAAGGCTAATCGTGGGAACACCGGCGAGGCTGAAGGGTGCCTGTAGCGATGAGTCGCCGGTAGTGTGATGGGAGATCGGTGGGGCAACGTCTCCGACAGTCGGTAGTAGGAGCCCGTCAACTTCAGCGAAGCTTTCTTCAAGCGCGTGGGCAAATGCCTCTCTGCCAAGCCTAGCTTCGTCGAGAAGTGCCTCCGTGATACCTCTGCCTACTTCAAGATTCGCCTTTGTAATCGGTCCGTAGGCGTCTACGCGACTATATAGGGCAAAGAGTTCGGCATGCACACGGGCTGCCTCACTTAGGATGATGATCCGATGTGCAGCGATTGCGGTCGTCAACGGAACGCCTAAACCAATCTGCTGAAGCGACACACCCTGCTGCTCCAGTTTGTTAAGTACAGCTCGAAAGTTGCGCATAACTGGTTTCGTACAGCGCTCAAGTGAGGCTGGTAGCCAACCCAACCTGAGCGGGCGCACCATTGACGGACTCCCGGGCGGTTCCACAGACAGCCGATCCTGTTTAACGGTGGTTAGGAAGAGTTGGCAGTCAGCTACTGAGCGGGCTAGGCAACCAATGTGGTCGAGACTCGGGGCCAAAGGGAACACACCCTCTGTGCTTATCAGGCCGAAGCTCGGTTTGTAGCCTACGACCCCATTGAATGCCGCCGGCCGTAGGACGGATCCGGCTGTCTGGGTACCGATTGCCAGCGGGACATGGCCCGCTGCTACTGCGGCGGCCGACCCGCTGCTTGAACCCCCCGGGCTCCGAGAAGCAGACCACGGGTTCCTTGTTCTTGACGGCTGACCCCAGGCAAACTGCGTTGTTACGGTCTTACCAATGATGATTGCCCCGGCTTCGCGAAGGCGCCTCACTATGTGGGCATCTTTGTCTGGCACGCGGTCGTCGAACGGCGGGAATCCACAGGCTGTCCGCATGCCAGCCGTGTCGACAATGTCCTTGATGCCAATAGGCACTCCGAGTAGCGGCAAGGGTCGCCGCTGCTGTGAGCTCCGAAGCTCATCGTCAATATCGATTGCATTGCGCATCGCGTCTTGCCCCGCGATGGTCTCCCAGGCAAGAATCCGTGCTTCCGTTGATTCAATCCGGGTTAGTAGGGCCTGGACCATTTCGAGCGCCGTAAAGGACTTCCGTAGCAAACCTTCAACGGTATCGTGGGCATCGATCTCAAACAGCTTCATGCTGACTCCTCTTGCCACCATGCAGGTTGACCAAATGTCTGGACTTTAGTATATTTCCGGAAGGCAGGATGGCAACCTACACGCACGAGGCAGATCCTGCCAGCTTGAACCAGGAGGGCAGTGACTATGAGACCGCGTTTTGTAGCACGACAAGTGGCCACACTCGGGGCAGCGGCGGTGCTAGTCGCTGCTTCACTGACGCTTGCATACGCTCAGGGGCAGTCCCCTACTAGGGTGTCAATCGCCGTACCTTCGAGAAGCATGAACTACCTCAATGTCTTCCTGGCGGAACGCTTTCTCGGGTCAGAAGGAATAGATGCCGAGATAACGGCGGTTGAGGGTGGGTCGCGTGCCGCCGCAGCATTGGCTGGCGGAAGCGCTCATTTCGCAGTGCTGGCAGTTAATGAGGTCGTTAACGTCGTGGCGCACGGGCAAGACGTAATCGCCATTGCGGGCTTGCAGTACGGCAACGCGATTCAATTGGTTGTGAAAAAGGAAGTACTCGGGCGGCTTAATGTCACTCCTGACGCGCCGCTGGCAGAACGAATCAACGCGCTAAAGGGTCTCACAATTGCGATCACGACGCCCGGGAGTTCGACCGACCAGACCCTGCGGTACTTGCTGGCGCTCGAGGGAATCAACCCCGCCTCTGAGATAAACATCGTTGGCCTCAACAATCCCGCTGCCATGCTTGCTGCGCTTGGCAGGGGACAGATTGACGGTTTCGTCCACGCTCCACCAAACACAACCGAAGCCGTTATCAACCACAATGCCGAGATTCTCATCGACATGATTGACACTCCGGCGACCAAAGGTGCGTTGTTTCACGTGCTCACCGTACGGACGGAATGGGCGGCTCAAAACGAGGAAACGGTTCTTGCGGTCCTAAGAGGGATCTGGGGAATGCAGCGCTTCATGTCTGACGACCGGGCAGCAGCGGAGGTCGAGAGTCAGCAGATCTACAGCCAGACCAGCCCAGAACTCTTCCGAGGAGCGTTTGACGCGATGTACCCTAGCTACGCGACCACGCCGATCATGTCCCTAGAGTCTGCTCAGAAGACCATCGAGTATCTCGAGGCAACTGCGGGAGCTCGAACTGAGGTTGCATCACCGGACACCTGGGTAGTTAACGACTACGCGGAGCGCACGCAACCATAGATGTCCGGCTTCTGGTGTGCCCGTTATTCGGGCGCACCAGAAGCCGCCGCTTTCGCGCTTATCTAGAGAGGGATTTCCGTGGACCGCATCACCGAGTGCATTGCCTCGTTTGCCAGCCGTCTCAACTACGACGACATCCCTGACGAGGTACTCGCAATGGGCCGCCACTGCCTTGTTGATGCACTCGCCTGCGGAATCGCAGCTGTCAACTGCGATCAGGCCGAGATGGGTCGCCGTCTTGCAGTTGGGGTCGCGTCCGGGAGCATCCGCGGACGGGTAATCGGTGCAGAACAGCGTACGACACCGATGATGGCAGCTTTTGTCAACACAGCAATGATAAGAAATCTCGACTTCAACGACTTTTACCCGGGCGGACATCCGAGCGACGTTCTCGGCGCCATTCTCGCGGTGGCAGAGTCAGTGAAGGCGAGCGGACGCCGGCTTCTGACTAGCATGATCGTTTCATATGAGACATTCATTGCCATAAGTGACTCAGCCAAGCTCCGCGAACGAGGTTGGGACCAAGGGTACGCGATTGGAATTGCAACAGCTGCGGGGCTGGGCAGTTTGCTCGGACTTGACCCCACCGCAGCGGCCAATGCGATCTCGCTCGCAGCGGTAGGCAATGTGCCGCTACGTGCGACTAGGGCTGGTCACTTGTCCCACTGGAAGGGGGCCGCGACGGCGTATGCGGTCCACAACGCAATGTTTACCACCCTACTTGCGGCAGAGGGCATGACTGGCCCAGAGCGGCCCTTTCAGGGGCGGCACGGACTTTGGGAGCAGATCACCGGCCCATTCGAACTGGATAGGTTTGAGCAGCTTGGTGTTCACTTCCTCACGCCGAACACCCGCCTAAAATATTGGCCTGTCGAGTACAACGCTCAGGCGGCCGTTTGGGCCGCTCTCGAACTTCGAAAACTAGTACCCGTCGAGGATATTGAAAGCATACAGATTAGAGTATACTGGTCCGCCTGGCATGAGATTGCAAGCGAGCCAGAGAAGTGGGACCCGAAGTCGCGTGAAACCGCAGATCACAGTTTGCCGTACATCTTCGCACGCACACTTGTTTCTGGGTCTATTGACCTCACCTCATTTGATGAGCAAGCGTATCTTGATCCATCGCTACGGCCCATCATGACCAAAGTTTCAGTAAAGCAAGACGACGAAATCGAGGCCCTCTGGCCTACAACTGTTGCGATGAGAGTCGACGCGACCGACAGGAAGGGTGGACACCACGCGCTAACCGTGGAGAACCCACTCGGACATGAGAAGAATCCGCTGTCGGGAGCGCAAGTGAAACAGAAGTTCGTTGAACTGACCACCCCGATCTTAGGTGAAGCTAGAGCCAAGACCGCTTGTGACTACTGGTGGCACCCCGAGCTTACCGAGCTTAGTGAGGCTTTCAGAAGTATCTCAGTCGCCCTCAAGTCTCACAACTAGGAGGAAGCAGTGATCAGCTACCAAGACGTCTCAAAGAACTTCTACAAGAAGGGCGCCCCATTACAGGCTCTTGCAAGCGCGAAGTTTGACGTTGCGAGTGGCGAGTTTGTTGCAGTTGTGGGACCGTCGGGCTGTGGTAAGTCAACGCTTTTGAATATGACGGCGGGTCTCATGAAGCCAACCAGCGGCCAGGTGATATACGATGGTCTACCCATCCAGAGCATCAACCACCGAGTTGGTTACATGACGCAAAAGGACAATTTGCTTCCGTGGCGGACAGTTCGGGGTAACATCGGATTGGCATTAGAGTTGAGAGCGGTTCGGAAGACCGTGCGAAATGCGCAAGTAGACGACTATATTGACAAAGTTGGACTGACCGGTTTCGCCGACCATTACCCCTCGGAGTTGTCCGGGGGCATGCGGAAGCGTGTCTCACTTGCTCGCACGATGATCTACCAGCCGGAAACGCTCTTGATGGACGAGCCCTTTGGCGCTCTGGACGCGCAGCTTCGCTTGCTGCTCCACGATCTCTTGCTGCAAGTTTGGGAAGCAACGGGAACTACGATTGTTTTTGTCACCCATGACCTTGCTGAGGCAATTGCGCTGGCGGACCGTGTCGTCGTACTCACGGGCAGACCCGGCCAGGTAAAGGCAATTCAAGAGATACCTCTACCGCGGCCGCGCGATGTCTTCAACGTGCGGTTCACTCCCGAGTTCGGCCAACTCTTTCAATCATTGTGGGATGTCCTTGGCCAGGATGTAAAGAAGGGAGAGGACATATGAGCACAATTCAGGCCGAGGAAGTCACGTTTGTCCGTGCTAGTAACGAGATCACAGATGATGAGGCCACCTCAACCTCGGGCTATCGGGTCAAGATACTGGTAGTAAGGTCCATTATCGGCGTGTCGCTACTGGGCCTTTGGGAGTTGATTGCCGGCCCAGGGGTCAACATCGGTCAACTAAGGCTTCATGTTGATCCATTCTTCATCAGTCGACCCAGCCTGATTTTCAGCCGGCTGGCGGAATGGACTGCAACCGGAACCCTCTGGTTTCATCTATGGATCACGCTTCAGGAAATGATTGGCGGCTTCGTTCTTGGTGCCGCCGCAGGCATTGTTGTGGGCTTCGTGCTAGGGAAAAACGCCTTCTTGGCTGAGGTACTCGATCCATACATTGTCGCAGTGTATAGCCTCCCCAAGATCGCATTGGCCCCGCTTGTCATCTTGTGGTTCGGGCTCGGGTTGGAGCCAAAGATCGTCCTTGCTGCCATCGTGGTGTTCTTTCTCGTCTTCTACAACGCATACACAGGAGTTCGCGAGGTGGATAGGGAGCTGGTCGATGTACTCAGGCTGATGGGTGCGAGCCGATGGAGCATTCTGATTAAGGCCGAGTTGCCAAGTGCCCTGACGCTCATCTTCCTAGGCCTGAAGATGTCGGTTCCATATGCGTTGATCGGGGCTATCGTGGGAGAGATGATGGCGGCAAATCGGGGAATTGGCGCGGTGCTTCAGAACTCAGCGGGCCAGTTCGACACAGCTGGTGTGTTTGCGGCACTGTTTGTGCTGATGGTCGTTTCGACATCGCTCAACGCGCTCCTTCAGAGATCAGAGGGACTAGTTCTGCGGTGGAAGGAAGCCGGTCGTTGAGCCACACTGAGGCGGGCTCATCGCAAGGAGAGGCGGGGGACAATGGTATCTGGCGAGCTCTCTAGACGGCAACCCGTGCCTCTCTATTACCAGCTCGAAATGCTGCTGCGGAAGTCTATCGAAGGAGGGACCTTTGACGCTGGGACACCGTTGCCCGGCGAGAAGGAGTTAGCCCGCACTCACGGCATCAGCCGAGTGACCGTACGGCAGGCCCTTCAGCGATTGGAAGATGACGGCCTCATTGTGCGGCAACGCGGCAAGGGCACATTCGTCGCCCCAGACTTCAAACCCGAGAATCGCATCGAGCGAAACCTCGGGGATGTTCGTGGTTTCGAGGAAGATCTGCTCCGTCTGGGACTGGAACCGCACGCCGAGGTTCTCGGAGTCGAGACGATTGTAGCTGACCAGTTCTTCGCCGACGTGATGCATGTGGATGTTGGGGAGCTCCTTGTCCGGGTTAGGCGCCGGGGTTACTCGGGGAGTACGCCATTGTGGCTCGAGAGCCGGACCTTTCCACTTGATATAGGTGAAGCGCTACTAGAGAGCAATCAGCTCAGCGCTGCAGCCATGATGCCGGTGGTAGAAAGATCTAGCGGACACAAGATCACAGACATTGAGGTTTCCATTGAGGCGGCAACGGCATCAGAGAGCCAGGCAAGACTCCTGAGTATCCCAAAGGACTCTCCGATGCATCGATATGAGAAACGGGTACTTGGTGGCGGAAACCGAGTATTGCTATTCATGCGGGCGGCTTTTCCCGCTCGCTACTTTAAATTCACGTTCAAGTACCGCACAACTCCAACAGTTGCACTCGAGGCGCGAGTTGATGATTTACCGCGACAAAGAGATACTCATCGGTCAGACTGACTTCTAACCATGCTCTGACCGATCATTAGAAGTAGTAGGTGCGTTTGCAAAAGGGATGCGGCTGAACGTCGTGGCTGGTTAAGTTGCAGTCGACGATATCGGTGAAGCGGGTCGCTTGGCACGGCAAGTTGCTGTTCCACAATTCTGTGCATATGTTCAGTCCAGTTTACTCGGCAAGTTGCTGGCATTAGCAGCCAACCATGTTTTGCCGGTGGCTAGAGTAGGGGCGGAATGCCTTTGCTGTTCTCTGAGCGGAACAAAACGCATAACCTCATGTGCACAAAACTACGGCAAGTTACAGTCCCCGGAAGTTGCCCGCCGGCGGTCGAAAGACACGACGGGGCCCCGCACGCACCTTCGCCTTGGAAGAAGCTAGTCGCAGGACCAAGTGTGGCAGTTCAAGTTTTCGAAGGGCAGCCTGGGGTGATACCCGGAGACCACCTTGTCCGCGAAGTGGCTGCATGGGAACCATTGTCTAGCGCCAATGGGTCACCTGCCTGAGGCGAACTGGCTCAAGCTAACTGGTTGTGCAGCTGCCCAAGGATGGCGCATTGACCGCTCAGTTCCGATTCCGGTAGACAACGGCGCACATTCAGCGACCTAGACCACCCTCGCGGACGACGATTGTGCATAGGTGCGGCTCGGACACGCATCTGTGTAAACGTAGCCAGGAAGATGGCGGGCGTTGCAGGACATCGTGGCGGAACAAACAACGTAGAATGCACGACGTGGTCAGATACTACTTGGTGCCGGCTGACACCAGCGGGTCCCGGGAATGCCGTCCTGAACGCTACGTCTTGGGTGACTAGCAGCCGAGGCGACTCATAATCGCTTGGTCGCTGGTTCGAATCCAGCAGGGCCCACCAAGTCTTCAATGCCGTTCCGGACGCGATCGATCAGCGCTCGCGGCGAGTTGGGAGCGGCGAAGAAGCGCATAACCAAACGCTTCATCGTCTCTCGGCCGTTCGCAACCACGGAACGGGGTTCGCCTTGCTGCCGTCGATCTTGTCCTATTGCGGTATCTCTCGCTCCAGGGGAACGACGTCCTTGGCTTCTGTGGCGCCCCGCGGGCTAACCTGAGCCCAACGAACGCGAGGTCGGACCTTGAAGCGCTTGCAGGCCTACCGCCGCAAACGAGACTTCGACCGCACGCCGGAACCGGCTGGGGGCGAGGCGACGGGTGTGGACCGGCAGCGCTTCGTGATCCAGAAGCATCAAGCGACACGCCTGCACTACGACCTGCGCCTCGAGCACGGCGGCGTGCTGCGCAG
>JAWOIL010000124.1:0-3676 GCA_046484635.1 Trueperaceae bacterium | reverse complement strand
GTCTCGCACGGCGGTGACCGTGAGGGCCTCTCGTATCTTGGGCACCCAGGAGTAGCTCATGCGGATGAAGCCGTCCGCGTCCAGGTCCGCGGCGGCGGGCTGACCGCGGCCGGTTCCGGTCTCCAAACCCCAGGAGTTCTTGACGAGGAACGAGCTGGTGGCGTCGTCGTAGCCGACCATCACCATGGCGTGACCGCCCCAGTCGTCCGACGTGGGGAACCAGACTCCGTCCACGTACTCGGTGTCACCTTCCGCCGGCTTGGTGAGTATGACGGAGAACACGACCTCGCGGCCGTCCGCCAGTGCCTGCTTCAGGTTGGCCAGGTTGATGGGCGTCACGGGGCTGACCGCGGAGACGCCGTAGGTCGCCGCCGCAAGAGCCTGGCGCGGAAGGTTCGTCAACGTCAGGGGCTCAGGGATGTTGTACGCAACTGCGTCCTTCTCCAGGTTCCACTGGTCGACCTCCTGCTGGGTGACAGTTGGGTCGCTCCACAACAGCCGCGGCACGTCACCGGGTTGGTCCGTGTCTTCGTAGTTCCCTTGTGGAACGTAAGCGAGGTCGGTCTCGAGGGGTAGGCCGAAGCGCAGCCGGTAGAGCCACCCGAGCTGGTAAGCGACCCCGCTCCCGCCCCATGCGCCCAGTTGTGTCTCGCGAGCAGGGAGCTCGACCATCGTCTGGGGCAACGCCGTCGCCTTCTGGATGTGGTTCGCGTACTGCTCGGACAGGTCGAGGGTCATGCCCGCGAGCCGCTGGTAGGCGGCCTCGATCCCGGCCACCGTCGCGAACGCCACGCACGTGTTGCGGCCACCCTGGTTGCGGATCGCCGTCTGGTTCGCGCGGAGGTCGACGCTAGGCGGGAGCTGCAACGGCTCCAGCCTGCTCGTGGACTGCTCGATCTCGTCGGCGGGGAACTGGTCGATCAGCTCTTGCCACTCGTCCTCGCGCTGTAGCGCGAAGACGCTGCCGTCGCTGAGGATCACCTTGGGCTGCCCGTCGACGATCACGTAGTCCTTGGTGTAGGTCGGTTCCGTAGGACCGGAGGGACCGCCGCACCCGGCGATCAATACCGTTCCGACGAGGACCGCCAAGAACCGTTCGTGGTGACGCGCTACCGACTTCGCCATGGCGCAGCACTCCCTACTCCTCGGCGCGTTGCCGCGCCGGTGACCTGGGACGCTCGCGCGAGGACGAGACTCCTCGTGACGGAGCGGTTATGCACGCCACGTCCCAGCCAGCTTGAGGATCCGCCACGAGGTAGAGGCTGCGAATCGACGACGACTTGAAGGAACTCGATTATGGGCACGCGCCGCGGCCAGGTCAAGAAGAGCGGCGGTGCGATCCTGCCGCCTGTTCCAAGGGGCAGATGGGGTTGTCGGGAGGCTTCCCTGTACTAGTCGAGAATTGGGGTCTCGAGCACGCATAACCAGGAGGGCATGCTGCCGGTCCTTACGGACCCAACCGCACGCCCGCACCGCCTGGGTTCCCCCGTCCGCTAGACTCCCATCATGTGCCGGAACATCCAGCAGCTCCGCGGCGCCGAGCCGCCCGCAACCGACGTCGAGATCCGCGATGCCGCGCTCCAGTTCGTACGCAAGGTCAGCGGCTACCGTACCCCGTCGGCCGCCAACACGGCCGCGTTCCAAGCCGCGGTCGACGACGTCGCATCGGCGGTCCGGCGCTTGCTCGACGGCCTCACGCCCGGACCCACCTCGAAGGCGGTCACGCCGCTCCAGCGCAGGCGCGCGGCACGCATGACGGACGGTGACCCCGCCTCGTGAGGCCCGACAACCGCGTGCTACGGCGGCGTGTTGGCGCAGTCAGCCGCCCAAGTACGTCCAGCGCCGTGGCGACTCTCGCAGCCGCACGGTCACAACGCCGTCGTCAGGCGAATTGGACTGTCGGCCGCGTCGGGTGTCGACTCAGCGACGTCTATGCGACGTAGACTCTACGGGCTTTGCAGCCGGCCCATCATGCTGAACCGACCCCCCTCGCGGGTCGTCACGTCGATCGCCACACGACCTTGTTCGAAGCGCAACCGGAACGTGTAAGCGTCAAGGCTTGGGGGTGCCTCACGCGAAACGGCCACGCCCTTCGTTCGTTGCCTGGCCTCGCGGTTGCTTGGTGGTCACACGGTTCGTGACCAACCTATTGCGCGGTGCGTTGTTCGATCAACGTCACCTCGAGACTCCGCACCCGCACGATCGCTTTCCGATCAGGGAACGTCTCGACGATCGTCGCCGCGGCACCCATGTCCTTCAACCCCATGCCGGTAACGACGCACACGATCGTTGCGTCGCCAGGGATCTCGTCCGCCCGTGCGGCTCGGATGAGACCCGCAGCAGCGTAGGCACCCTGCGGTTCGGCGAAGATCCCCTCGAGTGCTGCCAACTCCGCCTGCGCTTCCAGGATGTCCTCCTTCTCGACTTGGAGTAGGCGTCCACCGGATTGCTGGATGGAAGTCCATGCCCAGTCGCCGTCCAAGGGCTGGTAGTAGTTGCTCCAGTCGTGCGCGGGATCGCTGAGCTTGTCGATGGGCGCCATGTACCCACCGCGCTGCGCTCCCCACAGTTGGGGGGAGGACGTCCCGAGGCCCAGCGCCTCGAGTTCCTGGAAGCCTTTCCACGTGCCCCCGAGCATCCCACCACCGCCGACCGGCCCGAAGAACACGTCGGGGCTCCGGCCGAGTTCCGCGACGACCTCGTAGGCGATGGTCTTCGAACCCTCGACCATGTACGGGTTCACGGGCCGCGCGGAGATCATGGGGACCATGCCCCTTGCGGTGCAGTACGCCTGCATACCGGTGAACGTCGCGAAGTAATCCTTGATGCCACCGGTCTCGGGGTTCGGTGTCAGGTACACCTGAGCCCCGTACACCTGGATCTGCTGGATCTTGGACGCCGCAGTACCCTCCGACACCCAAACGAACGCTTCGAAGCCTGCCCGAGCCGCGTAGGCCGACAGCGCTATGCCTACGTTGCCCGAGGACGCCGTGCCGAATCGCGTTCGTCCCCACTCGTTGGCCTTCGACATGGCCACGACCATCTGGCGATCTTTGAACGAGCCGGTCGGGTTGGTCGACTCGAGCTTGAAGAAGAGGTTCGTCAAGCCCAGCTTCTCGGCAAGCCGCTTCGACTTCACGAGCGGGGTGTTGCCTTCGCCGAGCGTGATTGCCCGCTCGAGCCGCTCCTGCGGGAGCACTGGCCCGAAGCGTTGCCAGAACGGTTGGGCATGTTGCCACCGCGCCAGGAACTCGGTCGACTCGCGGATCTGGTCGAAATCGTAGTCGATGGATAACTCGCCACCGCACGCCGGGCAGCGGTAGAGCTCCGAGAGCGGGCGCGTAGAGCCGCACTCGAGGCAGGCGAACCAAGCCCTAGGCATCGTCGGGGCCGGTGTCCTTCAGCCAGGCGCGAAGATCTGCCTCTTCGAGGTCTGCGCCGTTCTGTGTGTCGGGAAGCTCGGTTCTGAGCTGCGCCTTCTTGCCCTCCGGCATGTGCAACACGTCACCAAGGCGATCTGCAACGTATCTGGCTTGTTCGATGGTGACGTTGCATGGGTCGAGAAAGATCACACCCTCGTCGATGGCGTGGTGGTCACGAACGATGATCGGCGGGTCGTTCCGCCTCATGGCGGCAGCCAATTGGAAGGCGTTCAGTCCTGCGATGCTCGCGTCGA
>JAWOIL010000044.1:0-5648 GCA_046484635.1 Trueperaceae bacterium | reverse complement strand
CCCAGTCGATGGCCTTCTCGCCCGTCTCGGCGCCGAGCGGGTCCTTCACCACGTGCGCGGCGGCGTACGCCACGCGCGAGCGGATGGGCGAGGTGGGCTTCGCGAAGGCGGGCGGCTCGACGCGTGGCGCGTAGTCGCTCAGCCGGCCGCCGGCCTGCGGCAAACGGATCCGCAGCGGCCCGCTCACAGGGCCAGCTCCTCGACCTGCACCCAGGCCCGGTCGCGCCACGCGCGCAGGCCCAGCTCGGCCAACTGCACGCCCCGGGCGGCGGCCATGAAGTCCCACGGGAACGGCTCGTCCCACACCACGTGGCGCAGGTACAGCTCCCATTGCACCTTGAAAGCGTTGTCGTAGGTGTCGTTGGTGGGCACGGTCGTCCAGCCATCGCGGAAGTCGATCGGGTTCGGCACGTCCGGGTTCCACACCGGCTTCGGGGTTGCGTTGCGGTGCTGGATCTTCACCTCACGCAGGCCCGCCACGGCGCTGCCGTGGGTGCCGTCCACCTGCAGCACCAGCAGGTCGTCGCGGTAGACGCGCACCGCCCACGACGAGTTCATCTGGGCCACGATCCCGCCCTCGATCTCGAAGATGGCGTAGGCGGCGTCGTCGGCGTCGGCCTGGTACGACTCGCCTGCCTCGTCCACGCGTCGCGGGATGTGGGTGGCGCCCAGCGCCGTAAGCGCGCGCACGGGGCCGAACAGGTTCGACAGGACGTACTCCCAGTGCGCGAACATGTCGAGCATGATGCCACCGCCGTCGGCCACGCGGTAGTTCCACGACGGCCGCTGCGCCGGCTGCCAGTCGCCTTCGAACACCCAGTATCCGAACTCGCCGCGCACCGACAGGATGCGCCCGAAGAAGCCGCTCTTCACGAGCCGATCGAGCTTCAGGATGCCCGGCAGGAAGAGCTTGTCCTGCACCACGCCGTTCTTGACGCCTGCTTCCTTCGCGGCGCGCGCTAAGTCGAGCGCGGTGGCCACGTCCTCGGCGATGGGCTTCTCGCAGTAGACGTGCTTCCCGGCGGCGATGGCCTGCCGGACCGCCGCCGCGCGATGGGTGGTGGCGAGCGCGTCGAAGTAGACCGGCGCGTCGGCCATGGCGAGCGCCTCGGCGAGGTCGGTGGTGTACCGCTCCACGCCGTGGGCGTTCGCGAGGCGCCTCAGCTTGTCCTCGTTGCGCCCCACCAGGATCGGCTCCGGCACGATGGTGCCCTTGGGCCCGCGCACCCCGCCTTGCTCGCGGATCGCGAGGATCGAGCGCACCAGATGCTGGTTTGTGCCCATGCGTCCGGTGACGCCGTTCATGACGATGCCGATGCGGGTCTCGCCCATCTTCTTCCTCTTCTCCGACGTCCTCGTCGCCAAGGTACGCGTGGATCGGTTCTCCGGACCGCCGCCCGTGCGCCGTTCGCGCTCCTGCACTCGAAGCCCGTGCAGCGTCCGTGTATCGCCCGGGTGCCTCCGCGCGCCGTTCGCGCCCTGCCTCAGCCCCACTCCAACGCCATCGCTGCCTTCAGGCGTTCGCCCGTCAGCGCGGTCACGCCACGACCCCGCGTCATCCTCCCCAGCGTACGCGCCACCACGAACCCGGCCGCTTCGAGCCGCTCCGCCACACCATCGCGATGCGCGGCGTCCACGAAGACCGGCTGCGCGCTGCCCGCCGCCTCCGCCGATACCAGGAGCGCCGACACCAAGAGCTTGCCATACACCTCGTCGTCTTCCGCCACCACCGGCCCCAGGTGCACGTGCGTCCGGCCGGGCCTCAGCACGGCGTACCCGACCAACCGACCCGCGTCTTCCGCCACCCAAGCGCGAACGCCGGGTTCGCCCAGCAGGTGCGTCAGCATGGCACTCCGGTCCACCTCGGCAGCGTCGCGATCGAACGCCACTGCGCTCGCGGTATCCGCGGCGCTCAGGGGGCGAACGGTCACGCCGGCACTTGCGCCGGCACTTGCGCCGGCACTTGCGCCGGCACTTGCGCCGGCACTGACGCCGGCAGAGACGCCGGCACTCACGTCTCCAAGGCCCTCCGCGTCCACACCGCCCACCACCAACCTCCCCTCCCACCGCTCCACCGTCGCCACCGTCTCGAACCCGCGCCGCTGGTAGATCGGCGCCCCCGCCGGCGTCGCGTCCAACCCGATCAGGGGAACCGACGCCGCCTCCGGCGTCGCCAGCACCGCGTCCACCACCGCCCCGCCGATCCCCTGACCGCGCGCGTCCGGGTGGGTGATCACCATGCCCAGCCAAGCCAGGACCGGCGGGTACACGGCGAGCGTGGCCGTGCCCAACAGGCGCCCGCCCCGCCACGCGCCGATGACCGTGCTCGGGTGCAGGTCGATGAGCCGCCGCCAGTCATGCGCGTCCTGGTTCCAACCGATGGCGGCCGACAGCTCCGCCGCCGCCGCCACGTCGTTCGTCGTCAGCGGCGCCAGCTCCACCCCGGCCGGCGTGCTCAGGCGAGCCACTCCGCAAGATGCTCCGCCACGAAGGCGTCGTCGATCAGGTCCGGGTTCTCCTCGGCGACGCGCGCGATCTCCTCGGCCTGCCCCGGCGAGAGGCCCTCCTCGGGATCCAGGCACCACGTTCCTTCCAGTAGCCCCTGGCGCCGGAGCACCTCGTGCACACCGGCGATGACGCCGTGGAAACGATTGGCGGCGTCGAACACCGCCGCGTTCGCGTCCGTCAGGCGCGCGGCGCGCGTGAGCAGCTCGAGCGCGATGGTGTCTTGCTTGCGGGCGGCCTTGATCTCCTCGAGGAGCGCCACGGCCGCGCGCGTCCACACCGCCCATTGCCCGAGCAGCCCACCGACGATGCGCTTCTCGAAGACCCGGTCCCCCACCCGTACTTGGAACGGCGTCAGCAGGTCCACCACGATGCTGTCGTCGTTACCGGTGTAGAGCGCGATGTCCTTCTCTCGCGACGACGCGCACACCGCCCGCACCACGTCCAGCGTGGCGTAGCGGTCGAACGGCGCGATCTTCACCGCCACCACCCCGGGCACCTCGGCGAAGTCGCGCCAGAAGTCGTAACTCAGGCGCTGGCCCCCGACGGCCGTCTGCAAGTAGAAGCCGACGATCGGCATCACCTCGGCGACCTTCTCGGCGTGGCGCACCATGTCCACGTCCGACATGTCGCTCAGGCCGCGCAGGCTCAAGAGCGCCAGGTCATACCCGAGCGACGCCGCCAGTTCCGCTTCGCGCATCGCCTGCTCCGTCTTGCCGACGATGCCCGCGACCTTCAAGAACGGGCGGGGACTTCCACCCAACGCCTCGTCCACCGTCTCCGACGCCATCCGCAGCACCGGCTCGAGCAATCCCACGTCGCGGATCTGGAACTGCGTGGTGTGCACCCCCACCGCCACGCCGCCCGCGCCGGCTGCGACGTAGTAGCGCGTCAGGGCGCGCTGGCGCCGCTCGTCGAGCTTGCGGTTCGCGTCTAGCGCCAGCGGATGCGCCGGGATGACGGTGCCCTCGTGCAGCAGCCGGGTCTGTTCGGAAGACAATGCCCGTGCCATCAGAACGCCCCCGCCATCAGAACGCTCCGCTGCGGACCTGGAACTTCGTCGGCTTGCCGTGCGTCTCGCCGCCCGACGCCACCCAGTCGGCGATCCACTCGATCATGGTGTTGAGCGCCACGCGCGGGTAGCCGAACAGGGCATGGCAGCGCGAGGCGTCGTTCAGTAGCGCGGTGCCTTGCTCCTCGCCTTGGAACACCGGCGCCTTGCCCATACGCGCGCCGAGCCGCTCGGCCAG
This sequence comes from Trueperaceae bacterium, assembly GCA_046484635.1. Classification (GTDB taxonomy): domain Bacteria; phylum Deinococcota; class Deinococci; order Deinococcales; family Trueperaceae; genus CAZACZ01. Next base: position 1,893 of record JAWOIL010000044.1, on the reverse strand, counting down.
GCGCCGCACCGACGCCGTCTCCGGCCCCGTCAGGTTGAGGACGGTCGGCGGGGACGACGCCAGCCCGAACGACCGCAGCGTGACCTCGTTGGCGTCGCCTTGCCAGATGACGTTGACGTGGCCCATCTCCAGGTCGATCGGGGTCTCGTCGCGGATGGCCACGGCCAGGTCGACCAGCACGCCGTAGCGCAGCTCGTTGGCGTAGTTGAGGCGGATCAGCGTCACGGGCGTGCCATAGCGTTCGGAGAAGTAGGTGAACATGCGCTCGCGCCCCAGCGCCGACTGGGCGTACTCGCCCACCGGGCCGGTGGGCCCGTCTTCGGTGGGGCCCGCGGAGGTGATGGGCGTGAGTGGGTAGACGTTCCCCGTCGAGAACGCCACGATGCGCGCGTCACGGTAGCGCTCCGCCACCCGGCCCGGCAGGTACGTGTTCATGGCCCAAGTAAGTCCCTCCTTGCCCGTGGCGCCGAACTTCATGGCCGCCATGTAGATGACGTTGGGTGCATCGGGCAGGCCCTGCAGCTGCTCCTCGTCCAGCAGGTCGGCGCGCAGCGTGCGCACGCCGGCGTCCTGCAAGCGGCTCTCGGCGCCCCCGTCGCTGAAGCGCGACACGGCGACGACCTCGGCGTCGTTGCCGGCCGCATCGAGCGCGTTGCGCGCCAGCATCGACATGCTGGGGCCCATCTTGCCGCCGGCGCCGAGTAGCAGTAGCGGGCCTTCGAACGCCCGCATCTCTTCCACCAGCCGTTCGGACGGCTCCGCCAAGAGCGCCTCGAGGCGCTCGACCGATTCGATCTTCATGTTCGACCTCTCCGACCGGGCGCGCTACCGCGTTGGGCCGCGCCCAGTCCTACCTCTCGAAAGTGCCTCGACCAACCCTTGGACGTAGCCGATGCTGCGGGCCGCCGCCGTGGGGCCGTCGGGCACGTAGTCGAACGGTTCCAGCGCGACGATGCCGCGGTACGGCCGTTCGAGCAGCACCTCGACGAGTCCGGCGAACGGGTCGCTGCCTTGCCCCGGGCCGCGGCGGTTGGTGTCGTTGAAGTGCACGTGCGCGATGGTGCCGGCGCCAAGTCCGCGCCGCAGCACCGTCTCGACCGGCTCGCGCTCGCCCAGGCGGGCGGCGCGGGCGTCGAGCATGGTGCGAAGCGCCAGGTTGCCGACCTCGCGCACGATGGCCTCGGCTTCGGCCACACTAGTCACGAAGGCGGTCTCCTGCGGTGACAACGGCTCGATGCAGTACGTCACCCCGGCGTCCTCGGCCACCTTCGCCACTTGGGCGAACGCTTCGCGGCCGCGGGCGGCGTCCCCTTCCGGGTCCTCTGCCGAGAGCTCGCGTTGCCTTGGCGAGCCGTGGACCAGCACCTCGCCACCGAGCGCGGCGCACACCTCGACCAGCACGCGCATCACCTCGAGCGTGTCGTCTCGGATGCGGGCGTCGGCGGTGGTGATCGACAAGCCTTCCGGAGCCGTCAACAGCCAGTGCAGCGACGTGATGCGCACGCCCGCGTCGTCGGCCGCGCGCCGTAGCCGCACGAGGTCACGCTCGTCGAGCTTGCGGGGGTCGTCGGTGAGGGTGAACGGCGCGACCTCGAGGCCGTCGAAGCCCAGCGCGGCGGCAAGGTCGCACTGCTGCGCGAAGTCGAGTTCGCGCACGACCTCGTTGCACAGTGCCAGTGAAAACGGCCGCAGGTTCGCGTCGGCTTCGTTAGTGACCATGGCTCACGCGTCCGACTCGGGAGCCGCTCGCTTGCGGCGGAACACCCGCGCGATCGTGCGTTGCACCACGGGAACACCCAGCAGGAACGTCACCAGGATGGTGCCCCAAAGGGCGATGCTGATCGGGCGCGTGAAGAACGGCTCGAGCGAGCCACCCGACAGGAGCAGGCCGCG
>JAWOIL010000213.1:0-2898 GCA_046484635.1 Trueperaceae bacterium | reverse complement strand
GAAGGCGAGGACGGCGACCGCATCTGGGCCATGCAGTTCGGGACGGCGGCGTGGGAGGACGTTTACGAGATCGTCGTCGACGCGCGTGGCCACGTCTTCGTGGTGGGGGAGACCGGGGGTTCGCTGGGGTCCGAGCACCTCGGCCTGTTCGACGCGTTCGTGCTCGAGCTCGATTCGGCGGGCGTGCAGGGGCGCGTCCTGCGGTTTGGCACCGCGGAGACCGACGCCGCGCTGGGCGTGGCGTTCGCGGCCGACGGTGACCTCGTCGTCGTCGGGGTGGCCGGCGAGGCGCTGGCCGGTGCCGTCTCGGCGGGCTTCGGCGACGCCTTCGCCATGAAGCTCACGCCGGCCCTCGAGGAGGTGTGGACGCACCAGTTCGGCACCATGGGCACCGACATGGCCCAGGGCGTCGCGCTGGCGCCCGATGGGGACCTCGTCGTCGTCGGCTCGGCCGGTGCCATGCTCGGCGACGCGTACCACGGCGGGGTCGACGCGTTCGTCCGGCGTCTGGATCCCGACGGCGCACCGCGGTGGACCCGTCAGCTGGGCACGGGAGCGTACGACCGTGGGTTCGGCGTCGCCGTCGCGCCGGGCGGCCGCATCCACGTCTCGGGCATCAGCCTCGGCGACCTGGTCACCGGCGGCGTCGGGGCCGGCGAGGAGGACGTGTTCGTCGTGACGCTGCAGGCGACCGGCGCGACGTTGTGGACGAAGATGATCGCCTCGCCCGAGAGCGACCGGGCTTACTCGCACCGGCACCTCGCCGTCGATGCAGAGGGCGACCTGTGGATCGTCGGCGACACGCGTAGCAGCGTGATCCCTGGACGCTCGCAGCAGGGCAACGGGGACGCCTTCGTCCTCAAGCTCGATGAGGATGGCGAGACCGTCTGGGGCCGTGCGCTGGCGACGGAGTGGTTCGAGTGCGGCGCGGCCGTCGCGCTGGACGACGACGGCTTCGGGTACGTGGTGGGGGGCACCGACGGGTTGCTGTCGCGGGTCGACGACGACGCGCTGGGGCCCGACGCGTTCGTGCGCAAGGTCGGGCCATGAGGGGCGGCGACGTTCGGATCGTGTGGCTGGCCGCCTTGGTGATCGCCTGCGCTGCGTGCTCCGGGGGCGGGCTGCGGGTCGTGTCGCGCAGCCCGGCGCCCGGCGCCACCAACGTCTGGGTGCGCGACCCCGTGACGGCGACGTTCTCGGCGCCACTCGCACCCAGCACCGTCGACGATGCGGCGGTCCGCATCGAGACCTCCGCCGGTGCGGAGCTCGCCAAGAGCGTTGACCTTTCGGCCGACGGCCGCACGGTGACCCTGCGGTTGCTCGAGCAGCCGCCGGTGCCGACCGAGCTCCGCGCCGAGTTCGCGAGCTCGATCACCGGGGTGGACGGCGCACCGTTGGCGTCGGCGGTGTCGTGGTCCTGGGAGCTGCCTACGTGGCAGCGGCTCGGGGAGACGGCAACGCCGGTGTGGTACGGGGCGCTGTTGCACGACCTCGTGGCCTCCATCGAGGGCCCTGCGTTCCCCTTCACGACGTGGGACGGTCAACTGGGCGTGCGTCGCTGGGACGGTGCCCAATGGGTCGACCTCGGGGGCAGCCCACAGCGTCACCCGGATAGCCGCGTATGGCGTCATGGGCTCACCACGGATGCTGCGGGCGCGCCGATCGTCGTGTGGAGCGAGGTCTTGGGACCGGGGCAGGCTCCGATCTTCGCCAGCCGCTGGGATGGCGCAGCCTGGGTTCCATTGGGGGAACGGCTGAACGCCGACGTGCCGTACCGGTTCATCGTCGCGCATGGGGCCGGCGGGCCCGTCGTCGCCTGGTGGGCGTGCGACCCAACGTGCCATCAGCACGTGATGGCGTGGGACGGTGCGGCTTGGGTCCAGCTGGGTGACGCCAGGCCGAGCGATCCCACGCGGTCGGGCCTGGCGCTCGACGCCGCGGGCCGGCCACACGTGTTGGTCGAGGAGGACGACGACGGCGCAAAGCTTTACGTCGAGCGCTGGGACGGCGTTGCCTGGCAGCGACTGGGTGAAGCGTTCAACTCGACGGTCGACGCGGACCCACACGATTGCGCGATCGCCATTGGGCAGGACGGTAACCCGATCGTCCTCTGGGATGAGAGGTTGCTCGGCGTCGACATGCAGTGGGCGACCCGCGCGAAGCGTTGGGACGGTGCGACCTGGGTCGAGTTGGGCGGTTCGTTGGCCATCGACGCGGGGTCCTTCTCGGGCCTTCCAGCGCTGGCCATCGATGAAGCAGGGCATGCGATCGCGGCTTGGTACGAGGAACCCAGTAGCGGCGATCCCGGCCTGTATGCCAGACGTTGGGACGGTGCGGCATGGGAGTCCCTGGGCCCGAGGGTCAACGACGGGTGGGTCGCGGGTGCGGAGCCGCCGGCCATCGCCGGGTTCGACGACGGCCAGCTCCTCATCGCGTGGACGCTCGCCCGTGGGGTCCCCCAACCCGAGTACACCGTCGTCGTCAGCCGCTTCAACGAGTTGGCCCCTGACACGTACGTCGAGCCTGAGATGGGAGGCCCGAACTGACGGGCGCGGAGGCGATTCTAGCCACCCATCGCGTTCGTCGCGGCGATGGCCGGTGGTGTGGTGTCTGCGTGGAGGTGCGTCGGCGCCGAGGCGGCACCTCATGGAAGGGGTACGGGCATGCGACGCGGTCACAGGTCGAGGTCGATGTGGGCATGGGCCATGGTCGCAGGTGTGGTGGCGTGCGGTCCCTCCGTGGCGGTCCAGGTGAGCCCGTTGAGCACCGCGCTGGCGACCGGGGCCAGCCATGAGTTCACGGCGACGGTGCGTGGAACCACCGACCCGTCGGTGAACTGGACGGCCACCTGCGGCACGTTCTCGGGCTCCGGGAACCCGGCGACGTACGTGGCGCCGG
>JAWOIL010000038.1:0-26691 GCA_046484635.1 Trueperaceae bacterium | reverse complement strand
GATGGCCGCGAGGCAGCCGGCCTACGACGAGGTGGCGGCGTTCATGGTCTCCACCGACGGCCGGGACTCGGCCGAAGTGGTCGAGGAGATCGTCGAGAAGTTGCGAGCCTGGCGCACCGAGCACCCCGAACTCGGCGGACCGCCATGAGCAGTCGGCGCACCGTCGAGGTGCGGGTCACGCCCCCCTACCCTGTGGTGGTCGGTGCGGGCGTGCTCGGCGACCTCGGCGCGCTGGTGACCGAGCGCGACGTCGCGCTGATCAGCGACGACAACGTCGCGCCGCTGTACCAGGAAGGGCTGGAGCAGGCGTTGACCAGTGCTGGTAAGCGCGTCTCGGTCTTCACGGTGCCGGCCGGCGAAGGAAGCAAGAACGTGGCGACGTGGCACGACCTGCTGCGGGGCTTGGCGTCGATGGGATTAGCGCGCGACGGCGCCGTGGTGGCGTTGGGCGGAGGCGTCGTGGGCGACCTGGCGGGCTTCGTGGCAGCTAGCTACCTGCGTGGCGTGGCGTTCTATCAGGTTCCCACGAGCCTGCTGGCGATGGTCGACGCGAGCGTCGGGGGCAAGACGGGGCTCGACCTCCCCGAGGGCAAGAACCTCGTCGGCGCCTTCTGGCAGCCCAAGGCAGTCGTGGCCGACGTGCGCCTGCTGGCCACGCTGCCGGAGCGGGAGTTCCGGCACGGCACGGTCGAACTGGTGAAGCATGGCTTCCTGGCCGATCCTGTGCTGCTGGACCGCTTCGCTGCCGGTTGGCGTCAAACGATGCCGGAGGATGGTCTGGCGGACGCGGTGGCGCGCTCCGTGGCGGTGAAGGCCGAGGTGGTGGCTGCGGACGAACGCGAATCCGGCCGGCGCGCGCACCTGAACTTGGGGCACACCTTGGCGCACGCGCTGGAGGCGGTCACGAACCACGTCATGCCGCACGGGGAAGCCGTCGCGTACGGCCTGGTGTACGCCGCGCTGCTGGCGCGAGCGCGCGGCATGGCGGACCTGGTGCCCCGAACGACGGCGCTGCTGCGCTGGGTGCAGCCTTCCCCGCTGCCCGACGTGGCGTTCGACGCGCTCGCGCCGTACCTGGCGCGCGACAAGAAGGTCGCCGGTGGGAGGCTGCGGTTCGTGCTGCTCGAGGACGTCGGCCGGCCGTTGATAATCGACGACGTCACGGCAGAGGAGCAGGCCACGGCCTGGAGGGCGTTGCGGGAGGGAACACGATGATCCTGGTACTGAACGGACCGAACCTGAACCTGTTGGGCCAACGCGAGCCCGGCGTGTACGGCCACGCCACCCTCGAGGACGTGGAGCGCGCCTGCGAGGACGCCGGACGCGACCTCGGGGTCGAGGTACGTTGTCGCCAGAGCAACCACGAGGGCGCCTTGATCGACTGGTTGCACGCGGCTCGAGGCGAGGGGTTCCGGGGCGTGGTGCTGAACCCGGGCGGGCTCACGCACACGAGCGTGGCGTTGCGCGACGCCATCGCAGCCATCGAAGTGCCGGTGGTGGAAGTGCACTTGTCGAACGTCCACGCGCGCGAGCCGTTCCGCCACGTCAGTCTCACGGCGGCGGCGTGCGCCGGGTCGATCGGCGGACTCGGCGTGCAGGGCTACTTGCTGGCGTTGCGGTACTTGGCGGAGCGGACCGCCTGAGCGGAACGTCGGCCGGGTACTTGCGTCCCGGCCGCGCGAGTTCGCCCCGGCCGCGCGGGTTCGCTTCGGCCGCGCGGGTTCGCCCTAGCCGCGCAGGAACCCGGTCGGTTGCTCGGTGACGGGCGGCAGATCGTCCAGCGATCGAAGACCGAATTCGAGGAGGAACCGGTCGGTGGTGGCGTACAGCAGGGGCCGTCCGACGACGTCCTTCTGACCGATCACCTTGATGAGGCCGCGCTCTTGCAGCGTGTCGAGGGTGGACGAGCACGAAGCGCCGCGCGCCGCCTCCAGTTCGCCGCGAGTGACGGGCTGGTGGTAGGCGACCAAGGCGAGCGTCTCGAGGGCGGCGTGGCTGAGAGGCGGCAGCGGTGCCGGTGACAGCACGGCCGACAACGCGGGGATCAGGCGCGGCTCGACCACCAATCGCACGCCTCCAGCGACGTGCTCGACCTGGATCCCCAGGCCGGCCTCGGCGAGTGCGTCCTGCAGCGATCTCACTTCGCGTTCTACGGCGTCCACGCTTCCGCCCATCAACGGTTTGAGTTCTTGCGAAGACATCGGCCGATCGGCCGCCAGCAACGCCGCGCACAGCAGCGCGCGGTTCGTGTTCGGGGGTCGCGTCACGCCGTATGCTTTCAGCCCTTACCCGCACTGTCAAGGCTCGTGCACTCCCGGCTCCCTCGAACGACCGGAGGCCCACGACCGTGGTCTCGGTCACTCGAGGACTTCAGGGCCGCCACAGCACCCTAGGCGCGGGCGTGAGCGCCACCACCGCGCGCGCCTCGGCGCGTGACGTCCCTACCCGCGTCTCGGCCAGTAGGGTCACCACTTCGTTGCCGTCCCAGCGCTCCGGCAAGGCGGCGACGTCCACCGTGGCCCCGATACCCAACTCGGGCCACGGCCCCAACGCGCCCGACGGTGCCGTCACGGCGCCTCCTGGATCCGTTCCGGCGGTCTCCGCGAGTTCTGCGAGCGCCACGGCGAGCGCTCCCTCTACCTGCGCGTCGGCCAGCACGGCCGTCTGGCTGCTACGCGCGGCCATGACGTCGAGCGTGGCCACGAACGCCATGGCGAACACGATGGTGCTGACCAGCAGCAGCCCTCCGAGGACCGCGACGAGGGCCATGCCGCCGGCGCGGCGTGCGGTCGTCGGCGCGGTCGTCGGCGCGGTCACGGCGTAGCCTCTGGTGCGTTCAGCGCTGTCGTCACGATCGTGGCCGGGCGGTTGGGCAGGGCCACCACCACCAGACGCGGTTCGCGTTCCGTGGCGGTGCTCGAAGCGGAGCCGCCGCCACCGGCGCCGCCGGATGCCGGCCCGGCCCCGGAACCCGCGCCCTGGGCCCAGGCGGCGTCCAGCACGACCTCGAGCAGCAGGGCCGAGGGCCGGAACGTGCCCGCTACGGGTGGCGCGACCAGAAGCCCATCTTCGACGACGCCCACCAGCCGCAACGACCCGACGCCCTCGACGAGAGGTTGGCGCGCTGCGCCGTCGGCGCGGCGATACAGCTGCGGGACGCCCCGGGCGTCCACGCCGACCTCGAAGGTGACGTCGCGGGCCAACGGCGCGCCGGCGAGGCGCGCGTCGACGTACCGCAGCCGCACGGAGGCGCCCACGTCGCTGGCGACTGCGGGGTTGCCATCGGCGGCAGAACCGGCATCGAGCCATAGCGCGGTCGTGACGAACGCCTCCGGGTCCTCGGTGCCTTCGACGCGCTCGGGACGGGGCCACGGAACACCGCCGGCCAACCGCACCTCCTCGGACAGCAGGGCTGCGGCAAGGTCGAGCGCGCGCGACGCGTCGGAGCTCACTACCGTCGTCACGGCCGTCGTTCGGGCGTTCGCCACCAGCGAGGCGAACCCCACCAGGGCGATGGCGGCGATGGCGAGGGCAACCAGCGTCTCGACGATGGTCAGGCCGGCAGCGCGGCGCGACCTGGCGCGAACACCAGCCATCAACCGGCCCGGCAACCGTGCGCAGGTACCCGGGCGGGTCATGGCACGAGCCTTCTCGCGGCGTGCGCCTGCGGTTCGGAGGCGGACCCACGGTAGACGGCGGTCGTCGCGGTGATCACGCGGGGCGGTGACGCCGCCCCCGCGCCGCCGGCCGCGCCGTCCTCGGCCGCCAACCGGACCGTGACCACGCGCAAGTCGCACGGCGCGCCCCCACGCGCCACGCAGACGCGCTCCACCTCGCATGACCAGCCGCCGAGCACGGCGCCGGCGCAAGAACCGGGGACGCCACCCAGCGCCCGCTGCAGCGTCACCTCGGCGCGCAAGACGGCGGCTACCGCCCGCCGTGCCTCGGCCGTCCGGGTCGCCCGCAGAGCCTGTACCTGAAGCCCTAGCGCAGCGGCGGCCACGATCGCGAACAGCAGCAATGCGACGAGCGCCTCGATCAAGCTGAAACCGGCACGACCGACCGCGGCACGACCGAGCGCCGCACGACCGACCGCCGCACGACCGACCGCCGCACCGTTGCCGCCGGCCCTGCTCGTGCCTCTGCTCACGGCGTCTCCTCCAACCGCACCCGGCCGAGGCTCGACACGACGACCGACACGGCCCGCAGGCGGTCGCGCAGCGTGACGCGTCCGCTGATGACGCCGCCGCCGTCACAGCTCCTGGCGCCGCCGTCGGCGAGCCACACCACGCCGCGCGGCAGCCCGCGCTCGAGCGTCACGCCCGGATACGCCGACAAGCGAAGCGAGCCGAGTTCCTGGCCCACCCCGCACCACGGCGGTCCGTCTTCTTCGAGCCGGACGTGGAACGCGCCGTCGTCACCCACCGTGACGCTGACGGCGTCGCCACGCCAGGTGGCCTCGGTGCGCGCCCACAGGATCATGGCGCGCACCGCCCGCGCCGCTCGCTGCGCATGCGCCGGCCGCGCGAAGGCCGCGGCGAACGACGCGAGCAGCGCAAGCACACCCAGGACGATCAGCAGTTCGAGCAGCGTGAAGCCGGAGCGAGGCATGCCCGCAGGTTAGGTTGGTGCGCTTGGCGCCGGGGCGGGTCGTGGGCTGGCTGCCTAGGTGTTCGCGGCTGAAGACGTGGCGCCGGCTAGACCAAGCCCATCTCCGTGGCGCGCCGCAGCGCGCTGACGCGGTCGCGCACCTCGAGCTTGCGGAACACGTTCTCGAGGTAGTCCTTGACCGTCTCGGGGCTGATGCCGAGTTCCGAGGCGATGGCCTTGTTGCTCATGCCCTGCGCCAGCAACGCCAGCACCTGCGCCTCGCGCGGGGTGAGGGACGGCAACGCCACCTGCGGCATCCAATCGCGCTCGGGAGCCGCCATGATCGCACGCAGCAGGCGCGCCAGTTCACGCGGCTCGGTCTCCTTCGACAGGTACGCGGAGGCGCCGGCGTCGCGCGCTGCCTGGACGACGGCAGGTTCCTCGAACGTCGTGAGCATCACGATCATCGGAGGTCGGTGCTCGCCAGCGCGTTCGTGGTGGGAGCGCAGGACCTCGCGGCATGCCTCGATGCCGTCCATCTCGGGCATGCGCACGTCGAGCAACACCACGTCGACGGCCGCTTGCCGGCACCGCTCCACCGCCTGCCGACCGTTCTCGGCCTCCCCCACCACGTCGAACCCCTCGCGCGTCAGCGCCAGCGAGAGCCCCATGCGGAACAGCGGGTGGTCGTCGACGATCAAGACGCGGGGCGCCTCCCCCGCTTCACGGCCACCGCCGAGACCGCCTGAGTTGACGGCGGAAGCGGGCACCTTCGAACGCTCCATGTCAGGCCCCCTCGCGTCCGAGGTAGGCCAGCAGCACCGTGCCGCCCGGGCCCGTCGCTTCGGCCACCAGGCGGCCACCGTGGGCCTCGAGCGCCCGTCGCGCGATGAACAGGCCCAGGCCGCCCGTACCGCTGGCGTACTTCCGGCCGGCGATCTCCACCCCTTGCCCGTTGAACGGTTGCGCCAGCCCGTCGAGCGGGGCCGGTAGCCCGGGGCCGTCGTCGCGGATCCGCACCATCCCCTGGAACACCTCCACCTCGATCGCGGTGCGGGCGTAGCGCATCGCGTTGGAGAGCAGGTTGTAGAGCGCGCGCTCGATCTCGCGTCCATCGACGATCGCCGTCGCCTCGCCCCGGAGGTCGACGCGGATCCCCCGTTCCTGCGCCAACGTTCCCAGACGCTCGATGACGCGGCGCACGAGCGTGTGGATCTCCGTGCGCTCGCGGCTCAGCGGCACGTCGGGCCGCTCCAGGCGGTGCGCGTCGACCATCTTCTGGACCAGGTCGGACAATGCGGACAGCTCGCGCGTCAGGTGGGAGACGGCCTCGACGCGCCGCTCGCGCGTCAGCGCGTCGTCGTCCCGGACCACGGAGAGCATGTTGGTGGCGGCGATCAGCGGCGTCTTCAGGTCGTGCATCAAGGCGGCCATGAAGGCGCTGCGGCGCGATTGTTCGACCTCCACCTGCTCCAGCAGCGCGTTGAAGGACCGCTTCAGGGCCAGGACCTCGGCGGGCTCGTCCCCCGCCACCGCCACCCGCGCCGCCACCAGCTGCGGTGCGGTCTTCGGCAGGACGTCGATGTCGCGCGTGACCTTCAGCAGCGGGGCCAGCAATTGCCCGGACAGGAGGTATCCCACCAGCGCCGACAGCGCCACGACGCCCACGACCCACAGCGCCACCGTCACCCACACCCCGCTCGACAGCTCACCCGCGCGGCGGTACGCGGGAAGCAGTACCGTCGCCACCAACACGATGTTCGGAAGGCCCGAGAGGAGCGCGATGACCAGCGCCACCTGCGCCCGTAACGGCAGCGTGCCACGGCGCCCGGCACGACCGGTCGCCGACACGGGCAGCCTGGCCACGCTTCGCGCCACCCTCACTCCTCCGTGCTGAGCACGGCCAGGAACGCCTCCTGCGGCACCTCGACCGTGCCGATCTGCTTCATGCGCGCCTTGCCCTTCTTCTGCTTCTCCAACAGCTTCTTCTTCCGCGTGATGTCGCCACCGTAGCACTTGGCCAGCACATCCTTGCGGAAGGCTTTCACGGTGGCGCGCGCGAGGATCTTCCCGCCGATGGCGGCTTGCACGGGGATGGAGAACATCTGCCGCGGAATGACCTCGGCCATGCGGTCCACCATCTTGCGACCGACCTCGTAGGCCTTGTCGCGGTGCGCGATGATCGACAACGCGTCGACCTTCTCCTCGTTGACCAGCACGTCGACCTTCACCAGGTCGCCGGCGCGGTACTCGAGGAACTGGTAGTCCATCGAGGCGTACCCGCGGGACAACGACTTGAGGCGGTCATGGAAGTCGTAGAGGATCTCGCCGAACGGGACGTGGTAGCGAAGCTCGACGCGGCGCCCGTGGTACACCATGTCCTGCATCTCGCCGCGCTTCTCCTGCAGCAGACCCATGGCGCTGCCGACGTACTCCTCCGGTAGGAACACCGACAGTTTCACGAACGGCTCCGAGATCGTCTCGGTGCGGTCGGGCGACGGAAGCTCGCTCGGGTTCTGCACGTCGAACGCGCGCCCGTCCGTGGTCACGACCTGGTACACCACGCCTGGCGCGGTGGCGATGAGCGCCAGGTCGAACTCGCGCTCGAGGCGCGCCTGCACGATGTCGGCGTGAAGAAGGCCGAGGAAGCCGCAGCGGAACCCGAATCCGAGCGCCTCTGACGTCTCCGGCTCGAACGAGAAGGCAGCGTCGTTGAGGCGCAGCTTCTCCAGCGCTTCACGAAGACGCGGGTAGTCCTCGGTGTCGGTCGGGTAGAGGCCGGAGAACACCACCGGCATGGCCGGCTTGAAACCGGGGATGGGGCGGTCGGTCGGGCGGCCCTCGTGCGTGACCGTGTCGCCGATCTGGGTGTCGGCGATCTCCTTGATCGAGGCGGTGAACCAACCCACCTCGCCCACGCCCAGCACGTCGGTGACCGTCGGCTCGGGGCGGAACACGCCCACCTTGTCGACTTCGAACACCTTGCCGTTCGAGGACACCAACACGCGGTCCTTGGCGCGGATCTGCCCGTCGAACACGCGGATGAAGGCGATCACGCCTTGGTAGGCGTCGTAGATGGCGTCGAAGATGAGGGCGCGCAACGGGGCGTCGGCGTCTCCCTGCGGGGGAGGGAGGTGCTTCACCACCGCTTCCAGTACGGCGCGGACGTTCTCCCCCGTCTTGGCCGAAACCGACACGGCGTGGTCCCCGGGGATGCCGATGACCTCCTCGAGCTCCTCGATGGCGGCCGGTACGTTGGCGGCGGGCAGGTCGATCTTGTTGATCACCGGCAGGATCTCGAGGCCGTTGTCGGCCGCCAGGTAGGCGTTCTGGATGGTCTGCGCCTCGACCCCTTGGGCGGCGTCGATGACCAGCAGCACGCCCTCGCAGGCCCGCAGGGCACGCGACACCTCGTAGTTGAAGTCGACGTGGCCGGGCGTGTCGATGAGGTTGAAGAGGTAGGTCTTGCCGTCCTCCGCAGTGTAGAACAGCCGCATCGGCGTGGCCTTGATGGTGATGCCTCGTTCGCGCTCGAGCTCCAGCGAGTCGAGCATCTGGTCGCGCTTCTCGCGCTCCGAGACGCTTTCGGTCAGGTCGAGGATACGATCCGCGAGCGTCGACTTGCCGTGGTCGACGTGCGCGATGATCGAGAAGTTGCGGATCTCCACCACGCCAGTCTAGCCCACCCGGTCGGCTGCCAAGACCCGCTGGCTACGGGCCATGCGGGCGCGGATGGTGCTAGCGAAGGCGTTCGAAGAACGCCTTCAACAACCGCGCGCTCGCCCCGGCCAACACGCCCCCCAGCACCTCGGGGGTCCGCTTCCAAGCGCCGGCGCGAAGGTCGAGCACCGATCCCAGGGCGCCTTCTCGCAGGTTGTCCGCGCCGTACACCACCCGCGCCAGGTGCGTCTGCAACGCCGCTCCCATACACATGGGGCACGGTTCCAGGGTGACGTACAGCGTCGCGCCGGGAAGGCGCCAGTCTCCCGTGTGCGCCGCAGCCGCGCGCAACGCGAGGACCTCGGCATGCGCGATGGGATCGTCGTCCGCCTCGGTGCGGTTGTGCCCTTCGCCCACGACCTCGCCGTCCATCACGACGACGGCGCCCACGGGCATCTCGCCAAGCTCTGCGGCCCGGCGCGCGAGGTCGAGCGCGCGCGCCATGAAGGTCCGGTCGAGGTTCACCGGCCCGATCGCGACGCCCGGCGCCGCGTCCACCCCCTCGATCCACAGGACGTCCTGGCCGGCGGCGAGGAGCCGCAACACGTCGCGCTCCTCGCGCGGGACCTTCCGGTCGATCAGCAGGTCCGAGACCAGCTTCGACCCGCTCGCGAGACGGATCCGGTCGCCGGCGCGGCGCGAGCGCACGACCAGGTCGGGGTGGCGCTCGAGCACGGCGGGGTCGACTCCCGACGGCAGGTCGACGAGCGCGCGCACCGGAACCTCGCCGGTGGAAACGCCTTCGTCGGGTGCGGGTGGCTGCCGTTCCTGCACTTCTTGCCGCGGTGGGGCGCCAGGACGGTCTCGAACGAAATCGAGGCGCCCGTACGCTACCCGCGCGACCATGCCGCCACCGACGCTTCGGCGCCAGGGGGAAGCGCTCGCGCCGTCGCGCGCGCTCGCCATCACCGCCGCCTCGATCGCGCCGATGGCCTCTGCGGTCGGCGCGACCTTTGCCCAGCGGAAGCGCCGTGCGATGGCGGCACGCCGCAGCGCGGCCGGGGCGGCGGCGAGCGCGGCCACGTGCAACGGCCCGTCGCCGAAGCGTCGTGCCGCCAACGCGTCCAACGCCTCTCCTGCGTCACGCAGGGCGTCCGCCGTGGTCGCGATGCGCGTGGTGACGTCCGGGTAGCGCCGCTCCACCTCCGGCAGCAGCGTGTGCCGTAGCCACGCCCGTGAGCGCGCGAGGTCTTGGTTGCTCGCGTCCTCACGCCAACGTTGGCCGATCGTCTCGAGGTAGCGCGTCAACGAACCACGGTCCACGCCCAACAGCGGCCGCACGACCATCCCCTGGCGCGCCGTCATCCCCGCAGGGAAGGCAGCCCCGCGGAAGAGCTGCAGCAGGACCGTCTCCGCCTGGTCGTCCCGCGTGTGCGCCACCACGATGGCGTCGAATCCAACCGCCACGCGGTACAGGAACGCGTACCGCACGCGCCGCGCCGCGTCCTCCACGTTCCAGCCGCGCCGTTCGGCGATCGCTGCGACGTTCGCACCACCGGCGTGCAGCCGCACGCCGAGCCGGTCGCACAACTCCTGCACGAAGGCAGCATCGTCCGCGGAATCCGGTCTCAGTCGATGGTCGAAGTGCGCGGCCGCGACGTGCCACTCCGAACCGTGAAGCAGACGAAGGGCAGCCACCGAGTCTCGCCCGCCCGACACCGCCACCAGCAATCGACGAGCGTCCGGCACGAGCACGCGCATGCGACCTGCGATCGCCGTTCGCAGGTCGTGGCCAGGAGCGGGTGGAAGCGCGTCACTCCGCGCGGTCGCGGGCATCGGACCATTATCGCAGCCGCCCGGGTTCGGGCGGCACAGCGAGGCTCGCGCCGCGCGGGCCGCGCCGCGGCGTACCTTCCGTTCCGTATACTCCGCCCATGACCGTCACCCTCGTCGTGCTCGACTCCGTCGGCGTCGGCGCGCTGCCGGACGCGCCCGCGTTCGGCGACGAAGGCGCTCACACGCTCGACCACACCGTCGCCGCCAGCGGCGTTCACCTGCCCGGCTTCGAGCGGCTCGGTCTCGGCAACGTCGAAGGCGTGGCGCGACTGGCGCCCGCCGACGCGCCGTTGGCCAGCTACGGTCGCCTGTTGGAGCGATCGCCCGGCAAGGACACCACCACGGGGCACTGGGAGTTCATGGGGGTCGTCCTCGAGCAACCGTTCCGCACGTTCGAGCGCTTCCCGGACGAGGTGATGCGCGCCTTCGACGACGCTACCGGCCGCGGTCATCTCGCCAACCGGCCGGCGTCGGGCACGGTGATCCTCGACGAGCTCGGCGAGGAGCACATGCTCACCGGCGACCCGATCGTCTACACCAGCGCCGACAGCGTGTTCCAGGTCGCAGCGCACGTCGAGGTGGTAGCGCTCGAGACGCTCTATACCTGGTGCGAAGCCGCCCGCGAGATCCTGGTGGGCGAGCACGCCGTGGCGCGCGTCATCGCGCGTCCGTTCACGGGCGCGCCGGGCGCCTTCGAGCGCTGGGGCGCGAAGCGGCGCGATTACTCCGTCGCGCCACCGACGCCCACCGTCCTCGACGCGCTGGTCGCGGCCGGCCGCGAGGTGATCGGCGTCGGCAAGATCCCCGACATCTACGCCCACCGCGGCTTCACCCGCGAGGTCGAGGCCGGCACCAACGAGGACGGCGTCGCGCGCACGTTGGAGCTCATGCGCGCGCGCCCGGCGGGGCTGGTGTTCACGAACCTGGTGGAGTTCGACTCGCTCTACGGCCATCGCCGGAACCCGCTGGGCTACGCGGGCGCGCTCGCGGCCGTCGACGCGCGCTTGGGCGATCTCTTGGCCGCCACGGCACCTGGCGACGCCTTGCTCTTCGTCAGCGACCACGGCAACGACCCGACCTGGCACGGCACCGACCACACCCGCGAGTACGGCCTGCTTCTCGCTTACGCTCCGGGTCGTGATGGCGTCGACCTCGGCACGCGCGCTTCGTTCGCCGACGTCGGCGCGACGGTGGCGGACCTTCTCGGGGTGCCGTGGGACGGCGTGGGGGCGAGCTTCGCGAACGCGCTTCGCGACCCCCTTCGCTAGGGCGCGCCGACACCGCGCGCGGACGGACACCGCACTCCTCCGGACACCGCGCGCGGACGGACACCGCACTCCTCCGGACACCGCGCGCGGACGGACACCGCACTCCTCCGGACACCGGCCCACGCAGGAGTTGCCTCGCGTAGACCGCATCGACAGGCCCCACCACCGCGCGACACGCGAACGCGCCCCGAACCGTCACCGGTCGGGGCGCGTCTGCATGCCTTGGCGAGGTTCCGCGCCGATGGGCGCGGGCGCTCGTCGCGAGCGAAGGCCTGCTTACACGAGTTCGATCAACGCCTCTTGCGTGCCGTCGCCGCGCCGCGTGGCCAGGCGGTAGATGCGCGTGTAGCCGCCGGGGCGCTCGGCGTAGCGCGGAGCGATGTCGTCCATCAGCTTGCGTTGCATCTGCACGTCGTGGATCTCGCGGGCCACCAGCCGGCGGGCGTGCAGGTCGCCGCCGCGGGCGGTGGTGATGAGCTTCTCCACGTACGGCTGGAGGTTCTTGGCCTTGGTGATGGTGGTCTTGATGCGGCCGTGGCGAAGCAGCGCCGTCGCCTGGCTACGCGCCAAGGCGGTGCGATGGCTGCTGGACCGGTTCAGCTTGCGGCCGCGCGAAAGGTGTCGCATGCGTTACTCCTTCAGCTTCAATCCGCGCGCCGCGAGGCGCTCCTTGATCTCTTCGAGCGACTTCTCGCCCACCCCGCCGACCTTCTTGAGGTCGCGCTCGGACAGCGCCAGGAGGGCGTTGACGGAGTCGATGCCCTCTTCCTGCAGCGAGTGCAGGACGCGGCTGGACAGGTCGAGGCTCTCGAGGCTCATGACGACCTGCTCGGCCGCGGGCTCCGTCTCCTCGACCGGCTTGGTCGGGATGGTGAGCACCGGGACCTTCTCCTCGCCCTCGTCGAGCCCCTCGCCGCTGAACACCATCAGTTGCGTGCGCAACGTGTCCACGGCCTGGTCGAGCGCGCTACGCGGGTCGACGCTGCCGTCGGTCCAGACGCGCAGGGTGAGGCGGTCGAGGTCGGTCTTCTGACCGACGCGGGTGTCTTCCACGCGGTACGCCACGCGGCGCACCGGCGTGAAGAGCGCGTCGACCGGGATCGAGTTGATGCGGTCCTTGGTGCCGTGGATCTCGGCAGGCACGTAGCCGACGCCCCGCTCCACACGCACTTCCATGACCAGCTTGCCGCCCTTGGCGAGCGTGGCGACGTGCAGCTCCGGGTTGACGACCTCCGCGTTGGAGGGAACGTCGAACGATCCGGCCGTGACCTCGCCGGTGCTCTCCGCGCGCAGCGTGAGCGTGACGGGGTCGTCGTCGTGCATCTTCACGACCAGGTCCTTGAGGTTGAGGATGATCTGCATCACGTCCTCTTTGACCCCATCGATGGTCGAGAACTCGTGCAGGACGTCCTCGATGTAGACGCTGGTGACGGCCGTGCCAGGAATGGACGACAGCAGGATACGGCGTAGCGGGTTGCCGAGCGTGACGCCGTACCCCCGCGGTAGGGGCTCCACCACGAACTCGCCGTAGCGATCCGTGGACTTGGCTTTGAATTCTGGGATGATCTGCACCGGTACCTCCTCGGTAGCGACTTCGGAGCGTTCGCCGCTCAGCGAGAGTAGTACTCGATGACCTGCAGCTCGTTGACGGGCACCATGATGTCCTCGCGCGCGGGGCGGTGCAAGAACCTGCCCTTCACCGCTTCGGCATCGAACTCGAGCCACGGGCTCAGCTTGCCGCGCCTGCGCTCCTCGAGGTTCTGGTGGATGACGGGATTCTTCTTGGCGCGCTGCGAGACCTCGATGACGTCGCCGGGGTTCACGCGGTACGACGGGATGTCGACGCGCTTGCCGTTCACCAGGATGTGCCCGTGCGCGACGAACTGCCGCGCCTGGCGCCGGGTGTAGGCGATGCCAAGACGGTAGACGACGTTGTCGAGGCGCGACTCGAGCAGCTGCAGGAACACCGCTCCGGTGGCGCCTTCGGACTTCGAGGCCTCGTCGAAGAGGTTGCGGAACTGCTTCTCGCCCATGTTGTACAAGAAGCGCAGCTTCTGCTTCTCGCGCAGACGCACCCCGTAGTCGCTCGGCTTGCGCCGGCGGCGCTGGCCGTGCTGGCCTGGTGGGTACGGGTGCCGCTCCATGTAGCGCTGCACCTTCGGCGTCTCGGCGAGGTTCACGCCCTCACGTCGGCTGATCTTGACGACCGGTCCTCTATATCGACCCATGGTTCTCCTTCGCCCCGGTCAGGGGGCGCGAAATCGAAGGCTCAGGAGCCCTTCCGCTTGCGCGGACGGCAACCGTTGTGCGGGCTGGGGGTGTCGTCGATGATGGTGCGGACGTTCACCCCGGTGGCCTGGATGGAGCGGATCGCTTGCTCCCGGCCGGAACCGGTGCCGCGGATGATGATGTCCACCTGCGAGACGCCCATGTTCTGGGCCTTGCGGGTGGCATCGGCGGCGGCCAGCTGCGCAGCGTACGGCGTGCCCTTCTTCGAGCCTTTGTAGCCGATGGAACCGGACGAGGACCAGGCGACGGTGTTGCCGTCCATGTCGGTGATGGTGACGATGGTGTTGTTGTAGGAAGCGTGGATGAACGCCTTGCCTTCGGTGAGGCTGCGCTTGACCCGCTTCTTGGTGGACTTGGTGGGTTTGGCCATGTGCGCTCGTCCTTACTTCTTCGGGGCCCTCTTCTTGCCGGCCACGGTGCGGCGAGGACCCTTGCGGGTACGCGCGTTGGTCTTGGTGGATTGCCCGCGCACCGGCAGGCCACGGCGGTGACGCAACCCGCGGTAGCAGCCGATGTCCATCAGGCGCTTGATGTTGAGCTGCACCTCGCGGCGCAGGTCGCCCTCGACCTTGTAGTCGTGGTCGACGGTCTCGCGCAGGCGCGCGACCTCGGTTTCGGTCAGGTCCTTGACGCGTGTGCTCGGATCCACCTCGGCTTTGGCCAGGATGTCCTTGGCGCGGCTCCAACCGATGCCGTAGATGTACGGCAGTGCGGCCTCGATGCGCTTCTCACGCGGAAGGTCGACACCAGCGATTCGTGCCATGGTTTACCCCTGCCTCTGCTTGTGCGTCGGATTGACCGAGCAGATGACGTACACCCGGCCGTGCCGGCGGATGACCTTGCACTTGTCGCACATGGGTTTCACGGATGCCCGGACTTTCATGCCTCAACTCCTACTTGCGGTAGACGATGCGACCCTTCTCCGGGTCGTACGTGCTGATCTCCACGACGACGCGATCGCCGGGAAGGATGCGGATGTAATGGCGGCGCATCTTGCCACCTACGTGGGCAAGAATCTCGGGTCCCGCGTCCAACTGGACCAGAAAGGTCGTGTTGGGGCGAGCTTCCAGGACCACGCCTTCGGTGCGAATCGTGTCTTGCGTCGTCTCTTCTTGGCGTTGCTCGCGTGGCTTCCTGGGTGGACCCGAACGTCTACGCGCCATGCACACCTCCTCCGGCGACGGCCACGGACTTGCTGCCGCGGACCTCGCCACCTGCTGTGAGCACCCACGGGCCTTCTTCCGTGATGGCCACCGTGTGCTCGAAATGTGCCGCTAAGCACCCGTTCTCGGTGGAGGCCGTCCAGCCATCGTCGGCGATCACGACGCGTGCGCGCCGCTGAGCCACCATGGGCTCGATCGCCAGGACGAGGCCGGGACGGAGAACGGGACCGGTTCCGGCACGACCGAAGTTGGGTACCTCCGGACCTTCGTGGAACTCCCGGCCGATGCCGTGCCCCACGAACTCCCGAACGACCCAGTACCCTGCCTGCTCGACGACGTCCTGAATGGCCGCGGAAACGTCGCCCAGCCGCTTGCCTGCCTGCGCCGCCTCGATGCCTGCGGTCAACGACCGCTCGGTGGCGTCGAGGAGACGCTGGACTTCGACGGGGATCGTCCCTACCGCGTACGTGCGCGCCAGGTCGGCGGCGTAGCCGCGGTAGAACGTCCCGATGTCGATCGAAACGATGTCGCCGTCTTCGAGCCGTCGGTCGCCGGGGATCCCGTGAACGACCACTTCGTCGACGGACGTGCAAAGCGTGGCAGGAAAGCCGTTGTAGCCCTTGAAAGCCGGCTTCCCGCCGCGCGAGATGATAGCATCCTCAGCCACCGCGTTCAACTCGGCGGTGGTGACACCGGGCGCGATGTGCCGCGCCACGGCCTCGAGCGCCTCGCGGTTGATGACCGCGGCCTCCGCCATGACCTCGAGCTCGCTCTTGCGCTTGAGGATCATGCGCGTACCTCGTCGAGCGTGGCCTGGACGCGGTCGAAGACCTCGTCCATGCTGCCGACGCCGTTCACCGAGCGAAGCTTGCCCTGCACGCGGTAGTAATCGAGCAACGGCCGCGTCTGCTCCATGTAGACCTGCATGCGGGTGCGGACGGTCTCTTCGTTGTCGTCGCTGCGGCCCTCCTCGGCGGCGCGGCGCATCAAGCGCCTCACCAGCTCGTCGGAGTCGACCACCAGCTCGACGACGGCGTCGATGGGGGCGCCGAACTCGGCCAGCAGCGCGTCGAGCGCTTCGGCCTGCACCGTCGTTCGCGGGAAGCCGTCGAGCAGCACCCGCACCGGGGACATCTCGTCGAGCTCGCCCCGCACCATCGCGACGATCACGTCGTCGGGAACCAGCACGCCCTCGTCCATCAAGCGCTTGGCGCGCTTGCCGAGTTCGGTGCCGTCACGAACGTTCGCCCGAAGCATGTCGCCGGTGGAGAGCTTCGTGAGCCCCCGCGCCTCGGCCAACATGGTCGCCTGCGTGCCCTTGCCGGCTCCCGGCGGGCCCATCAGCAGGACGACTTCGGTGGCTTGGTCGTTCACTTAGAAGCGCCTCCCACGGCCGCGGATGCGGCCCTTGCTGACGAAGCCCTCGTAGTGGCGCATCATCAGCTGCGACTCGAGCTGCCGCAGGGTGTCGAGCGCGACGCCGACCATGATCAACAAGCCGGTGCCGGAGAACACGAAGGAGAGCTGCGACGTGCCCGTGATCCAGGCGAACGTCTGCGGCAACGCGTTGACGGCACCGAGGAACAACGCGCCCCACAGCGTGATGCGGTTGGTGATGCGCGTCAGGTGCTCGGTGGTCGGCTGCCCAGGGCGAACGCCGGGAACGAAGCCGCCGTACTCGCGCAGGTTCTCGCTGATCCGGCGCGGGTCGAACGAGATCTGGGTGTAGAAGTAGGTGAACCCGACGATCAGCAGCGTGCTGGTGACCAGTCCTTGCCACTGCGCCGGGTTGAACCAGGAGCCGATCGCCTGCAGCCAACCGATCTCGGGGAACGCCCCGATGAGGGTCTGCGGCAGGATCAGGATGGCGACCGCGAAGATGATCGGGATCACGCCGGCGGCGTTGAGGCGCAGCGGGATGTACGTCGTCTGACCGCCCATCACCTTGCGCCCGACCACCTTGCGGGCGTACTGGACCGGGATGCGCCGTTCGGCCTGTTGCACCAGCACCATGCCGGCGATGGCCACGACCAGCAACACCAGGTAGAACAGCAGGCCGAACACGTTCGCCTCGCCCGTGCCGATGAGGGCGAACTGCTGCCCCAACGCGTTCGGGAACGCCGCCACGATGCCGGCGTAGATGATGAGCGAGATGCCGTTGCCGATGCCGTACTCGGTGATCTTCTCCCCCAGCCACATCACGAGCGTGATGCCGGCGATCTGGGTGACCAACACCACGAACCAGAAGAACGGCCCGTTGGTCCAGCCGACCTTCAGCGCGCCGCTCGGCCCCAGCAGGGCGATGGCGAGGAAGAGCGCCTGGACCGCGCCCAGCGCCGTGGCGCCGATGCGGGTGTACTGCGTGATCTTGCGCCGTCCCTCTTCGCCCTCCTTGGATAGGCGCTCGAGCGGCGGGTACGTGCTGGTCAAGAGCTGGATGATGATGCTGGCGGTGATGTAGGGGATCACCCCGAGCGCCGCGATCGAGAACGTCTCGAAGTTGCCGCCCGAGATGAAGTTCAGCAGCGAGAAGATGTCGCCCTGACCGAAGGCGCCCGCCTGCAACGCGTCGATGTCCACCCCCGGAGTTGGGATGTGGACCATCAAGCGGTAGATGGCGAGCAGCCCGATGGTGACGAGCAGCTTGGCCCGCAAGTCCGGGATGACCAGAGCATTGCGAAAGGCCTGCAGCATGCTTACGCCCCCTCTGCCGTCGTCGGTTCGTCCTCTGCGCCCGTGGGTTCGGGCAGGACGACCTTGCCGCCGGCAGCGGCAACGGCCTCCACGGCGACGCGTGAAGCCGCGTCGACCGTGATGGTCAGGTTCTGGACCTCGAGGGCACCGTCGGCGAGCAGCTTGACGGGGTGGTCGGCGCGACGCACCAGACCGGCAGCTGCCAGCTTGACCGCGTCGATCTCGTCACCCGCGGCGAAGCCGTTCAGGTCGCGCAGGTTCACCACTTGCAGCGGGTCCTTCTTGCGGCTGAAGCCGCGTTTCGGCAAGCGCATGATCAGGCGCGAGCGGCCGCCTTCCCAACCGGCGCCCTGGCTGAAGCCGGAGCGGCTGGACTGGCCCTTCTGCCCGCGACCGGCAGTCTTGCCCCGGCCGCTGCCGAGGCCGCGACCGACGCGCTTGCGACGCTTCTTCGAGCCCGGAGCGGGCTTGAGTTCGTTGAGTTTCACTTCTTCTCCTGCCCTTCGACCTCGAGCAAGTACGAGACCTTGCCGATCATCCCGCGCGTGCTGTCGTTCTCGACGACCTCGCGCGCGTCACCGATCTTGCGCAGGCCCAGCGCGTGCACGGTGGCTCGCTGGTCCTTCGGGATGCCGATCAGGCTGCGCTTCAGCGTGACCTTCATTCCGCCGTCTCCCGCTCCCGCTTCGACTCGTCGAAGGTCTTGAGCTGCTTCAGCCCCTCGATGACGGCGTACGCGACGTTGGTCTGGTTGCGCGAGCCGAGCTCCTTGGTGAGGAGGTTGCTGTAGCCGGCCAGTTCGACGATGGCGCGCGGCACGCTGCCCGCGATGACGCCGGTACCGGCTCCTGCCGGCTTCAGCATCACGCGGCTGGTGCCGTGCTCGCCCATCACCGCGTGCGGGATGGTGCCCGGCTCTTCGATCGGCACGTCGATCAGGTTGCGACGCGCGACGTACTGGCCCTTCTGCACCGCCACCGGCACTTCTCGCGCCTTGCCGAGACCGACGCCGACGCGCCCGTTGCGGTCGCCGATGACGACCATGGCCCCGAAGCGGAAGCGGCGGCCGCCTTTGTAGGTCTTGGCCGTGCGGCGGATGAAGATGACCTTGTCTTCGAAATCGGTTTCAGCCATCAGAACTCGAGGCCTCCTTCACGGGCCCCTTCGGCCAGGGCCTTGACGCGGCCGTGATACTTGAACGCACCACGGTCGAACACCACACGCGTGACGCCGGCAGCCTTGGCGCGCTCCGCGAGCGCTTTGCCCACGGCCTTGGCCTGCTCGGTCTTGTTGCCCGTCAGGCCCAGCTCCTTGCTGTTGGCGGCGGCCACGGTGTGACCTTTGTTGTCGTCGATGACCTGCGCGTAGACGTGCCGCGCGCTGCGGAACACGGACAGGCGCAGGCGGCCCGTCTCGACCGGCCGGCGCAGGCGGCGGCGGGTACGGTTGGCGCGACGTTCCTTGCGAACGAGGATGTTCATGCTCATGCCTATCTACCCCAACCTCACCGCGCCGCAGCCTTGCCGGGCTTGAGGCGGACGTGCTCGCCGGCGTAGCGGACGCCTTTGCCGTGGTACGAGTCCGGTGGGCGCAGGGCGCGGATGTCGGCCGCGACCTGGCCAACGAGCTGCTTGTCGATGCCGCTGACGGTGATCCGCGTCGGCTCCGTCGCTGAGACGGTGACGCCGGCGGGCGGATCGACCGTGACCGGGTGCGAGTAGCCCAGGGCGAGTTCCAAGACGTTGCCCTTGTTGTGGCAGCGGAACCCCACGCCGTGGATCTCGAGCTTCTTCTCGAAGCCGTTGGTGACGCCTTCCACCGCGTTCGCGATGAGCGAACGCGCCAGCCCGTGCTGCGCGCGATCGTTGCGGTGATCGCTGGGGCGCGCCACGGTCAGTTCGCCGTTCTCGACCTTCACCTCGAGGCGCGAGTCGATGACGACCTCGAGACTGCCCTTGGGGCCCTTGACCTTGATCAGGCCACCGTCGGCGACGGTGGTCTCGACGCCCTTCGGCAACACGATCGGCGACCTACCGATGCGCGACATCACCACACCTCGCAGACGATCTCGCCGCCGACGTTGCCGCGGCGCGCCTCACGGTCGGCCATCAGGCCGTTCGAGGTCGAGATGACGGCGACACCGAGGCCACCACGCACGACGGGCACGTGTTGCGCCTTGGCGTACGCGCGCCGACCGGGGGTCGAGACGCGTTGGATCGAGTGGATGATGGGGGCGCGCTTGGGGCCGTACTTCAGTCCGATGCGAAGGTAGGGCTTGCCGTCCTTGTCGACCTCTTCGACCGACTTCAGGTAGCCCTCCTTCACCAGCACCTCGGCCAGCGCCTTCTTGAACTTGCTCGATGGCACATCGACGTTCGGCTCGGCGATGGCCACGGCGTTGCGGATGCGCGTGAGCATGTCAGCAATGGGATCCGTCTGCATTTACCTTCCTCCATGGGGGCGGTTTCCGCGCGTGCGCGCCGACCTGTTCCCCGCCAGTACCGTTTCTCGCTTCGGCGCTACCCTCGGAGCGTGCGCTCGCGTCGGAGCGTGCGCTTCCGTAGGAGCGTGCGCGTCCGTGGTAGCGCTCACCAACTCGACTTCACGACGCCGGGCAGGTAGCCCTTGTGCGCCATCTCGCGCATGCAGATCCGGCACAGGCCGAAGTCGCGCAGGTACGCGCGGGAACGCCCGCAACGGCCGCAACGATTGATCTGACGCGATTGGAACTTCGGCTTACGTTCGCCCTTGGCGATCTGAGCCTTGGTGGCCACGTGTTCCTCCTTACTTCCTGAACGGCATCCCGAGGAGCTCGAGCAGGCTGCGCGCTTCCTCGTCCGTCTGGGCGCTGGTGACGATGGTGATGTCCATGCCGCGGGTGGCGTCGACTTGGTCGTAGCTGATCTCGGGGAACACCATCTGTTCCTTGACGCCCAAGCTGTAGTTGCCGCGACCGTCGAAGCTGTTGCTGGGAACGCCGCGGAAGTCGCGCACGCGCGGCAGCGCCACGTTCACCAGTCGGTCCAGGAACGCCCACATGCGCACGCCGCGCAGCGTCACGCGCAGTCCGACCGGCATCCCTGCACGGATCTTGAAGTTCGACACCGACTTCTTGGCGCGGGTCACGGCCGGGCGCTGAAGGGTGATCTGGGCGAGTTCCTTCGATGCCTTCTCCAGCACCTTGGAATCTTCGCGGGCTTCGCCCACGCCCATGTTCACCACGATCTTCTGCACCCGTGGGATGGCCATCGGGTTGGCGTAGGCGTGGCGCTCGACCAGCTGCGACTGGATCGCGGCGTAACGCTTCTTGATGGGAAGTTCAACCTTTTCCATGGTCCTCGTCTCGGTGCTCACGCTTCACGGCCTCAATCGTCGAGCTCGGTGCCGCTCTTGCGCGCGACGCGCACCTTGCGTCCGCCTTCCGTGAGCTGGTAGCCGATGCGGGTCGGCTTGCCGCTCTGCGGGTCGAGCAGCTGCACGTTGCTCAGGTGGATGGGCGCCTCTTGCTCGAGGAAGCCGCCTCGGGGGTTCTCTTGCGTCGGGCGCTGCGCCTTACGGATGATGTTCACGTTCTTCACCAGAACGCGACTCTTCTCGCGCAGGACGGCCAGGACCTCGCCTTCGGCACCTTTGTGCCGGCCGGCGATGACCCGGACGTTGTCGCCCTTGCGGATGCGGGTCTTGGGGGCGGACATGACTAGAGCACCTCCGGTGCCAGCGACACGATGCGCATGAACTTCTTCTCGCGCAGCTCGCGCGCCACCGGTCCGAACACGCGCGTGCCGCGCGGCTCGTTCTGCGGGTTGAGGATGACGGCGGCGTTCGAGTCGAAGCGGATGGAGGAGCCGTCCTTGCGGTTGACTTCCTTCCGCGTCCGCACGATGACGGCCTTCACCACGTCGCCCTTCTTGAGCTGGGCGTGCGGGATGGCGTCCTTCACGGCCGCGACGATCACGTCACCCACCGAGCCGACGAACTGCTGGCCCGTGCCGAGCACGCGGATGCACTGGATCTGCCGCGCGCCGGAGTTGTCGGCCACATCGAGGTAGGTTTCCTGCTGGATCATGGCTTCATCGTCTCCTGGGGCCTACGCGCGCGCCTTCTCGACGAGGCGCGACACGACGAAGCGCTTGCGTCGGCTGATGGGCCGCCCGGCGGTGATCTCCACCACGTCACCGACGTGGAAGGCGTTCTCCTCGTCGTGGGCGAGGTAGCGCTTGGACACGGTGACGACCTTGCCGTACAGCGGGTGCTTGAAGCGCCGCTCCACGGTGACCGTCACGGTCTTGTCGGCCTTGTCGCTGACGACGCGGCCCTGCATGACTTTCTTCATCGAGCACCCTCTGCATTCTCACGGGCGACGGTCATGAGGCGCGCGATCTCGCGCTTGGCGGCGCGGATGCGACGCGGGTTCGAAGCGTGTCCGACGGCTGCCTGGATGCGAAGATCCAGCAACTCCTGCCGACGCTTGTCGACCTCGCCCTGGATCTCGTCCGCCGTCATGTTGCGGATCTCATTGGGCTTCATCGTAGATCTCCCGCTTGACCATCTTGGTCTTGATGGGCAACTTGTGCGCCGCCAGACGGAACGCCTCCTTGGCCTGCTCCTCGGTCACGTTGGCGACCTCGAAGAGCACGCGGCCCGGCTTGACGACCGACACCCAGTACTCGACCGCGCCCTTGCCCTTCCCCATGCGTACTTCCTGGGGCTTCTTGGTGACGGGCTTGTCGGGGAAGATGCGGATGTAGATCTTGCCACCACGGCGGAAGTAGCGGCTCATGGTGACGCGGCACGCCTCGATCTGGTTCGACTTGATCCAGGCCGGCTCCAGCGCGACGAGACCGTAATCACCGAAGGCGACGTAGTCTCCGCCCTTGGTGGCGCCCGTCATGCGGCCGCGCATCTGCTTGCGGTACTTGACGCGCTTGGGAAGAAGCATCAGGAACGCTCCTTGCGGGCACGCGGGCGCGCGTCACGGCCGACGGCGCCGGGCTTGGCGCCGTCACGGCGACGCGCCTGTGGGCGACGACGGCGCTTCTTGTCGTCTTCCTGCTTCGGGCGCGGCAGCACGGCTGCACGACGCTGGCGGTCGCCGACGATCTCGCCGTGGAACACCCACGCCTTGACGCCGATCACGCCGTAGGTCGTGCTGGCACGCGCGGTGCCGTAGTCGATGTCCGCACGGAGCGTCTGCAACGGCACGCGGCCGTCGGCGTACCACTCCGGACGGGCCTGCTCGGCGCCGCCGAGGCGGCCGGAGCAGCGTACTTTCACGCCGCGGGCACCAGACTCCATGGTGCGCTGCACCGCCTGCTTCATGGCGCGCCGGAACGCGAAGCGACGCTCGAGCTGCTCGGCGATGCGCAGCGCCACCAGGGTGGCGTTGGTGTTCGGGTTCGGCACTTCTTGCACGTTGACGGCGATGGTGCCGGGGATCTCGTCGCCGAGCTTGGAGCGCAGCGCCTTGATCGACTCTCCGCCACGACCGATGACGACACCCGGTTTGGCGGTGTGAATGGTGACGTTGATGTTGTGGGCGGCGCGCTCGATGTCGATGCGAGAGATGCCGGAGTGACCGACGTCTTTCTGCACGACCTCGCGGATGCGCTCGTCCTCTTTCAGGAGACGCGGGTACTCCTTGGGCGAGGCGTACCAGTGCGCAGAAGGCACCTTGTTCACGCCGAGCCGGAACCCGATCGGGTTGATCTTATTTCCCACTGCGTTCCTCCAGGGTGATCGAGATGTGGCACGTGCGCTTGCGCAGGAGGTCGGCACGACCCCGCGCACGCGGCAGGTAGCGCTTCAGCGTCGGCCCGTCCGACACCTCGATCGCCTTGACGAAGAGGCTGTCTTCGAACATGTCGTGGTTGTTGACAGCGTTCGCCTTCGCGCTCTGCAGCAGCTTCAGCATCGGCCCGGCGGAGCGCTTGTCGGTGAAGCGCAAGATGTCCTCCGCCGCGCTCACGTCCTTGCCGCGGATGAGGTTCGCGACCAGGCGCGTCTTCTGCGGCGTGACGCGCAGCATGCGCAGCGAAGCCTTGGCCTGCGGCATGCTCACTCCTTCCGTCCGCCGGAGTGGCCACGGAAGGTCCGCGTGGGCGAGAACTCACCCAGCTTGTGACCGACCATGGTCTC
This sequence comes from Trueperaceae bacterium, assembly GCA_046484635.1. GTDB lineage: Bacteria > Deinococcota > Deinococci > Deinococcales > Trueperaceae > CAZACZ01. The sequence continues at coordinate 3,056 of JAWOIL010000038.1, read as the reverse complement.
CTGCACGAACACGGGCACGTGCTGACGGCCGTTGTACACCCCGATGGTGTGACCGACCATCTCCGGGACGATGGTGGAGCGCCTGCTCCACGTCTTGATCACGCGCCGGTCGCCGGAGGCGTTGGCGGCGTCGATCTTCTTCAACAGGTGGCCGTCGACGAACGGCCCTTTCTTCATGCTCCGCGCCATGACTCAGCTCCCCTTCCGGCGTCGAACGATGAAGCGGCTCGAGCCCTTGCGCTTGTTGCGCGTCTTGAACCCCTTGGCCTGCTGGCCCCACGGGCTCACGGGCGGACGACCGCTGGTGCTCCGGCCTTCCCCACCGCCGTGCGGGTGGTCGACCGGGTTCATGGCACGACCGCGTTGGTGTGGCTTGCGCCCCATCCAGCGCTTGCGGCCGGCTTTGCCGATGACGATGTTCTTGTGCTCGGCGTTGCCGACCGTGCCGACGGTGGCGTAGCACTCGCCGTGCAGGCGGCGTAGTTCGCCGGACGGCATACGCACGGTGACGTAGGTGCCGTCGCGGCCCTGGATCTGGATGCTGGTGCCGGCCGAGCGCGCGAGCTGCGCGCCTTTGCCCGGGACCATCTCGACCGCGTGCACGGTGGCACCGACCGGGATGAACCGCAGCGGCATCGCGTTGCCGGCCACCGGCTCGGCCTCCGGGCCGCTCACGATGGTGCTCCCGACGCCGACCTTGTCGGGCGCGATGATGTAGCGCTTCTCGCCGTCGACGTAATGCAGCAGGGCGATGTTGGCGCTGCGGTTGGGATCGTACTCGACCGCGGCGACCTTGGCGGGCACGCCCTCCTTGTCACGCCGACGGTAGTCGATGACGCGGTAGCGGCGCTTGTGGCCGCCGCCCCGGAAGCGCGTCGTGATGCGACCGCGGTTGTTGCGGCCGCCGCTCTTCGAGATCGGACGAACCAGCGACTTCTCGGGCGTGGCGCGCGTGACGTCGGCGAAATCCGAGACGGTCATCTGTCGACGGGAGGGGGTGTACGGACGAAACTTCTTGGTAGGCATGTTTCCCTCCTTCCGTTACGACAGGCCTTCGAGCTGCTCGATGCGCTGCCCGGCCTTCAGGGTGACGATGGCCTTCTTGCGGCTCGCGCGGTGGCCGGCGAAGCGCCCGAGGCGCTTGAGCTTGCCACGCACGTTGACGAGGTTGATCTTGGTGACGTCGACCTCGAACACCGTCTCGATGGCTTCCTTGATCTGCGTGCGGTTCGCGTGCGGGTGGACGAAGAAGGCGTACTTGCCATCGGCGATGGCGGTGACGGCCTTCTCGCTCAGCACGGGGGTCAGGATGACGTCGTGCGGGTTCATTCGCCATCCTCCCCAGCGTCGAACAGGGCGGCGTCCGCGACGACGCGGTCGGACCGCAGGATGTCGTACGCGTTCAGGCCCTTGCCCGCCAGCACGTCGACCCACGGCAGGTTGCGCGCGGCGCGGCGAGCGAGCTCGTCGTCGGTGACCAGCAGCACGCGCTCGGAGCCGTCGATGCCGTGGCTCTTCGCCCAGGCGACGAACTCGCGCGTCTTGCCGCCGATGCCGAAGCCGTCGACGAGCGTGAGCTTGCCGCTGTTCGCGCGCGTCGCGATCGCCATCTGCAGACCGAGACGACGCACGCGCTTGGGCAGCGTGTACGAGTAGTCGCGCGGCTGCGGCCCGAAGGTGGTGCCGCCGCCGACGAAGATGGGCGCCTTGCGGCTACCGTGCCGCGCGCGGCCGGTGCCCTTCTGCGGGTAGATCTTGGCGGTGGACCCGGACATCATGCCGCGGGTCTTGGTGGCGGCGGTTCCGCGCCGTCGCTTCGCGAGCTGCCACGCCACGACCTCGTGCAGAACCGATTCCTTCGGCTCCGGCAAGTCGAGCGTGACCTTGCGGCCGCTGCCGATGACGTCGACCGTGACCGGCATCAGCTCACCTTCCTTCTGGACGCCTTCACCACGACCACGCCGCCGTTCGGGCCCGGAACGGCGCCCTTCAAGAGCAGCAGGTTGTCGTCGGGGCGCACTTCCACGACCTCGAGACCGATGGTCGTGATGTTCTCGGCACCGTAGTGACCGGCCATTCGCTTGCCCTTGTAGACACGGCCGGGGAACTTGCGCTGGCCGATCGAACCGGGGTGGCGGTGCTTCTTCTTGGTGCCGTGCGTGGCGGGCATACCGGCGAAGTTCCAGCGCTTCATCACGCCGGCGGTGCCGCGGCCCTTGGACGTTCCCGTGACGTCGACCTTCTCGCCGGCGGCGAAGATCTCGACGTTGACCTCTTCGGCCTCGGGAGCGTAGTCACGGAACTCGACCAGGTGTCGCTGCGGCGCCGTGCCCGCACGACGGAAATGCCCGAGCAGCGGCTTGTTCACCGCCTTCTCGCGCACCTCGTCCCATCCCAGCTGGACCGCCTCGTAGCCGTCGGTCGCCGGGGTCTTTCGTTGCACCACGGGGCAAGGACCCGCCAGCACGACGGTGACCGGCACAAGCCGATCGTCGCGCCAGATCTGGGTCATGCCCACCTTGGTGCCCAGGATGCCTTTCACGGTCAACGTCCTCCGACGGTCTTGATCTCGATGTCGACCCCGGTTGGCAGGTCGAGATGCATCAGGGAGTCGATGGTGCTCTTGGTCGGCGACTTGATGTCGATGAGCCGGTTATGGGTCCGGATCTCGAAGTGCTCGCGGCTGTCCTTGTCGACGAACGGGCTGCGAAGCACGCAGAAGCGCCGGATGCGGGTCGGCAGCGGCACGGGGCCTGCCACCTTGGCGCCGGTGCGCCTCACGGTCTCGACGATCTTGGTCGCCGAGCTGTCGAGGCTGCGATGATCGAACGCCTTCAGTTTGATGCGGATCTTGGGCGTGGCCATGGTTACTTCACGACGGCGGTGACGACACCCGCACCCACCGTGCGACCACCCTCCCGAATCGCGAACCGAAGACCCTCCTCCATCGCGATCGGCTTGATCAACTCCACCGACAACTCCACATTATCCCCAGGCATCACCATCTCCACCCCATCCGGCAACGAACACACCCCCGTCACATCCGTCGTCCGAAA
>JAWOIL010000045.1:0-13568 GCA_046484635.1 Trueperaceae bacterium | reverse complement strand
CGGTGCTGGTGGTAGAGCAGTAGGTCGCGCAGGGCGTTCCCGTCGGCGTCGAGCAGCTCCCCGATCTCCGCCAGCGGTCGCAGCGCCCTCGTGGAGATCCCGGTCGCGCGGGAGAACGACCCGATCGTCATGTCCTGCTCGCGACGTCCGAATTGCCGACGGCGCGGGCGCTCGTGCCTCCCGTGCTCGATGCGTTGCGCAGGCGCGACCCGGAACTGCTGGCGACGACGCTGGCCGACGGGTCAGCCACGACGGACTTGGCGCTGCGTCACGTGCTGACCACGCAAGGGTTGGCGCCGCTGATCGCCGACATCGTTGCCCCGACCGCCTCGGCGTCGGAGCCGGCGCCCGCCGACCCGGATGGCACCGCTGGCTGGTTGGCGCTCCAGCTCCAGCAGAACCGGGTCCGATCGAGCCTGTTCGCCACCGACCTGCGCGCCATTCTGGCCGAGGCGTCCGCCTCCGGTCTGCCGGTCATGCCCTTGAAGGGCAGCCTGCTCGCTTTCACCCGGTACCGAGACCCCGGTCTGCGCCCGATGGCGGACCTCGACCTTCTGATCCGTCCCGCCGACGAGCGCGGCGTCCATGAACTCCTCGGCCGACTCGGTTACGACCTCGTGCGCAGGGAACATCGCCACATCGTCTTCCGCAGGCCCGGGGACAGGGTCGTGGCGATGGACGGAACGCATCCGGGCAACCCGCGCCCGGTCGAGATCCACACCCGCTTGCGGCGGTCGGTCTGGGCCGATCGCGGGGGCGTCGACATTGCCCCCTACTTGTGGGCGGCAGGGCGTGAGCAGTCGCTCCTCGGGCAGCCGGCCTTCGTGCCGGACGACGCCGCGCTACTCGTCGACGTGGCTTCGCACGCCACCTACCACCTCATGCGGGGGTCCGGCACGCTGCTCCACTGGTTCGACACTGCAGGGTTGGCCGCCGAGGTCGATCTCGTCGACGACGTCTTCGCCAACTGGGTGTACCCGAACTGGGTGTACCCGAACTGGGTGTACCCGAACTGGGTGTACCCGGCCCTGGCGTTGGCGGCCAGGGCGTTCCCCGACGAACTCCTGGCGAAGCACGTGGCGCGGCTGGCGCCGAGCGTCGGCCCCGACCTGGCGCGTCTCGTGGAGCGCGTGCCCCTGGATGACCGAGCCGGCCTCAACCTGCGCGGCGTCGACGTAGACCGCTTTGGGTGGTGGAGAAAACTCTGGCGGTACTTGCGCCCGAATCCCTGGAAGGTCCGTCTCGCCTACCCGAGTCTGCCCGTCCATCTGGCCTATCCCGCGTACCTCGGCGGCGTCGGCGGGCGCGCAGCACTGCGGGCGATGGGCGCCGTGGCCCGTGGCGGCCGTTAGGAGAGCCTGTCGATGCTCCGCGTCGTCATCGTCAACTACGCCCACGACCCGGTCGTCACCGATCCCGACCGGACGCTCGAGGCGTTCGTGGCGTTGCCCGAGTTCGCGTCCGGCTTGCGTCGCGCGGGCGCCGACGTCTTCGTCGTCCAGCGCTACCGACGCGACGTCACCGTCGTCCGCGACGGCGTCACCTACTCGTTCGTGGCAGGCGGCGGCCGAGGGCGTCCCCGCACGCTGAGCGCAAGCCCTGCGGTGCATGACACCGTGGCTCGCCTGCGCCCACGATTGGTCCACGTCAATGGACTGGTATTCCCGTTCCAGACGCGCCTCCTGCGACGTCGCCTGGGGCCGGGACCCGCCCTGGTCGTGCAACACCATGGCGAACGACCGGGGGGCGCCTGGCGCGGCGCGCTCCAGCGGTGGGGTTTGGCGGGCGTCGACGGCTTCCTGTTCACGGCCGACGAGCAGGCCGCCGACTGGCGGGAGCGCGGCGTGATCGGTCGGTCCCATGGGGTGTTCGAGGTCATGGAGGGAAGCACCGGTCTGAACCCGCGTGCGCGCGCCGAGGCGCGCGAACGCATGCCGCTGCCGGGCGCCCCGGCGTTCCTGTGGGTGGGGCGGCTGCACGACGTCAAGGACCCCAGGACGATGCTGGCTGGGTTCGAGTTGCTACTGCGCGACGTCCCAGACGCCCACCTGACGATGGTCTTCGGTGAGGCCGACCTGATCGAGGAGATCGAAGCGAGGTTGCGCGCCAGCCGGCGCCTGCGCGCCGCGGTCACGTTGGTGGGGTACGTGCCGCGCGCGGAGCTTCCCTGGTACTACGGCAGCGCCGACTACTTCGTGGCCGCGAGCGTTCGGGAGGGCTCGGGCTTCGCCCTGGCCGAGGCGTTGGCGTGCGGTGCGGTGCCCATCGTCACGGATATCCCGTCGTTCGCGAAGATGACGGCAGGCGGTCGCTTTGGGGGGCTGTGGCGGCCGGGCGACGCCGAGGACTTCGCGCGCGTGGCCCGCGCCGTGTTGGCGCGGCCGCACCACGAGATGTCCCAGGCGGCCGCCGCCCACTACCGTGACCACCTCTCCGCGGCGGCCATCGGCCGCCAGGCGCTGGCGGCCTACTCTGCCGTGCTGGCCGGGCGCGGCGACGCCAAAGCGTGATGTCGCCCCCCTCCATCGCCGAAGGCGACCCGGGGCGTCCTCTGCGCATCGCGCTGGTGGTGCCGGGTGGCGTCGACGAGAGCGGCGAGCGCCGCGTCATCCCGGTCCTGCTCGCCCTGATCGAGCGCCTGGCGCGACGCCACAAAGTGCGGGTATTCGCGTTGAGACAGTACGACGAGCCGCGAGACTACCGCCTACTCGGCGCGCAAGTCACCAACCTCGGTCGGCCCAAGCGCCTGGCGGCACTGCCCGGCCACACCATGGGCTGGCGCTACCGCGCCCTGGCGACCGGCCTACGCGAGCAGCCGTTCGACGTCGTGCACGCCTTCTGGGCGACCGGGCCGGGATGGCTGGCGACGACGGCAGCGGCCCGGCTCGGGATCCCGACGGTGGTGAGTCTCGCGGGGGATGAACTGGTGGGTTTGGCCGAGATCGGGTACGGAGCTCAGCTGTCCTGGCCCACGCGCCAGCTGGTTCGCGGCAGCTTGAAGCGGGCAACGGTCCTGACCTGCGCCAGCGGCCCCATGTCGCGCTTGGCGGCACGGCACGGGCGTGAGGCGTTCTTGGTGCCGCTCGGCATGCCGTTGCCCCACGCCGCCGCCACGACATCGACCGTCGCGCACGCCGCCGGTCCGCCCCGCCTGCTGTTCGTCGGCAGTCTCAACCGCGTGAAGGACCCGTTCACCCTGCTTGCGGCGCTGCGCCTTGTGGTCGATGCCGAACCGGAGGCGATGCTCGACGTCGTCGGCGAGGACACCTTGCGCGGGGAGGTGCAACGCCGCGCGGCCGAGCTCGGCCTGGGAGCGAACGCCCGGTTCCACGGGTTCATACCGCACGCGCAACTAGCGCCGTTCTACCGGTCTGCTCACATGCTCTTGGTCACCTCGCGTCACGAGGCCGGGCCGGTGGTCGCACTGGAGGCGGCGGCGTTCGGCGTGCCGGTGGTCGGTACCCGTGTCGGTCACCTCGCGGACGGCGCCGGCGACTGGGCGGAGACGGTCGAGGTCGGTGACGCAGGCGGCTTGGCGGCAACGGTCCTGGCGCTCGGCCACGACCCGGAGCGCCGCGCGCGCCTGGGAGCGGCGGCGCTCGCTTGGGCGCGGGCGAACGGTGCGGACGTAACGGCGCAACGCTTCGAGACGCTCTACCGGGCATTGACACCTTCGTCGCGATAGCTCGTGGCGCCGCATCGCCGCCGCCGCGGTCTTGTTGGCGATGGTGATTACGGTCCTGTCAAACGCTCACTCGCCGACCCAGAGCAACGGCATCGCGAGGTCGGCGCGACGACCGGCACACTCGTCTTGAATCGGTACGTAGAACAACCCGAACGGGACCATGCCGTAGCGAAGGACGTGGATCTGAACCGCCGAGGTCCTGCACTCGGCTGGCACGGCGTCGCCATCGACGAGGATCGTCGCGGTCTCGCCGTCGAACGAGATGGTGCCGCGCGGGTACATCCCGAACGGTGCTGCCGTGTCCGCCGCGGTTGGCGCAAGGCTGTACGATCCGTCCGGTCGGTAGCGGATGAAGCCCATACGTCCTGGCGCCTGGAGCATCGGGTTCCCGAGGTACTGCTTCCATACTCCGACGATGTCCTCCACGGTCGTCGCCACCTGAACGCACGGTCCTGTCGCGGTCGCCGTGCAAGTCACCAGCGGATCCCTCGTCGCTGGCGCGTCTTGCGCGGCGGCGGTGAAGACCTGGGCGAACGCGGCGATGGCGGCGAGGCGAAGGCCTGCGAGCTTGGTTCCCTTCATGGTCGAACTCCCTCCGAACGGCCGGCCGTGATGCGGCGGCTCGTAGGGTCACGCTAGCGAGGCAACGTCACGACATCGTTGCGGTAGCGTTGCCGTGGAGTACCTGACCGTGCACACGTTGGAGATCCGAACCTTCGGCGGGTTGGACGTCAAGCTCGCAGGCGCAACCATCGCCACGTTCGAAGCGCGCTCGGCGGCAGCGCTTCTCGTGTACCTCGCGCATGCCGACGGGCCGGTTCCGCGGGAGGTGCTTGCCCACATGCTGTGGCCCGACCGTCCTCGGGAAACCGCTCTTGCGAACCTCCGCAGTGCCGCTCACCGCCTCAAGCGCGTCGTCTCCGACCACCTCCACGTCACGCGTGCTGCTCTCGAATTGAGGGGCGCTTGGACGGACGCGCGCGCCTTGGAGGGGTTGCTACGTGGGCGAAGCCCCGCCGACGCCGTCGCGCTCTACCGCGGGGACTTCCTGGACGGATTCGTCCTCGACGGGAGCCCCGCATTCGAGTCATGGCTGACGGCAGAGGCGGAACGCTACCAGGCGTTGGTCGTGGCCACGCTCCAGGAGTTGGTGCTCACCGCACGCACGGCAGGCGGCGTCGATGACGCGATCGAGTACGGGCATCGACTCCTGCGCATCGACCCCTTTCACGAGCCGACCTACCGGTCGCTCGCGAGAGCGCTCGCCCGATCGGGTCGTCGCGCGGCGGCGCTCGCGCAGATCGACGCCTGTGTGACCACGATCCGGGCGGAACTCGGGCTCGAAGCGGACCCCGCCACCTTGCGGCTCGCTGCCGTCATCAAAGACGGGACCTTCGCGGACGACGACAGCGAGGACGACGCGGAGCACACAGCGAGAAGTGCGGGCGGCCTGGGCCAGACGTCGCGAAGCGTGGCCGACGCGGGCCAGGTGACGAGCATAGGCGAGCCAACGTCGGCACCCGATTCCGTGCGTTCCACGACCGGTGGTCGACACGTCGAGAGCGCATGGCGATCCCGGCCGAACGACCACGGTCTTCCGGCGTACGCGGGCCCGCTCGTGGGCCGGGACGCCGAGATGGCGTTCGTCGCGCGCCTTCTCCGCGGACCGGACTGCCGTTGGCTGACGATCCTCGGGCCGGGCGGCGTCGGGAAGACCCGCCTCGCCGTCACCGCCGCGACCACGCTCGCCGGCGCCTTCGCTGACGGCGTCCGCTTCCTTGGACTCGCTGGCGTTCGCGAGCCAAGGCACGTTATGGCCGCCCTCGCCACCGCGCTCGACCTCGACCCCTTGCCGCCTGGCGATCCGTTGGACCACGTCGAGGCGTACCTACGTGAAAAGGAGATCTTGCTCGTCGTCGACAACCTCGAGCACGTCACCGAGGCGGCCCGCGTCCTGGCCGGCGTCCTCCGCCGTACGCCCGCCGTGCGCGTGCTGGCCACCTCCCGGACACGCCTCCACCTGTCCGAGGAGTGGCTCCTGGTGCTGGACGGCTTGGCCGAAGCAGCGGACGCCGAACGCCTCTTCAACACGCACGCAACGCGAGCATCGGCCCAGTGGGATGCCGAGGAGAACGCCGTGACGGTACGCGAGATTTGCGCGCTCGTCGAGAACATGCCACTCGCGCTGGAACTGGCGGCGACTTGGTCGAACGCGCTGCCACCGGAACGCATCGCGGCTTCGCTACGAAGCCAAGCGACTTTGCTGCGGGCACCCCGCGCCGATGTGCCGGAGCGCCACCGGAGCCTCGCGGCTGCATTCGACACCTCGTGGCAGCTCCTGCCCGAGCACCTCCGCTCGGTCCTTGCCGGCCTCGCGGTATTCCGCGGGGGCTTCACCACCGACGAAGCTGCTCGTGTCGCCTTCGCTTCGGAAGACGACCTACTGGCGTTGGTCGACCGGTCGTTGGTGCGTGCGCGGGGCAACCTCCGCTTCGACCTCCACGAGTTGATCCGGCAGTACGCCCAATCGCACCTTGCGGCACGGGACGAGGTCGAGGCGGCGTCGCGCCGTCACCTTCACGCCTACCTCGACGTCGCTCGTACCACCGGGCAAGCACTTCTCGGAAGCGATCTCGAGCGTGGGCTTGCGCGTTTGCACGCGGAGGCCGACAACGTTCGCGCGGCCCTGGCATGGGGGCTCGATCGCGGCGAAGACGCCGAGGCCGCTCTCGCGCTCGTCGAGGAGTTGACGCCGTACTGGCGTCTAACGTGCGCCGTCGATGAGGCGCGAACGTGGTTGACGCGGGCCGAGAGGTGGCTGGAGCGTGTCCCGCATCGTGCGCCGGCCATGCGTAGCGCACTTGGTCACTTCGCCTGGATGGCCGGTGACATCGACGAGGCAGAGGAACTGCTGAGCGGCACCGTCGGGGCCTGGAACCGCACCAGTGCGTACGGGAGGGTCGGGAGCGCGATGACGCTCGTGAGCCTGGGGATGACGGCGTGGAGCCAAGGGCACTTCGAACGCGCGACGCTGCGCTTCGGCGATGCCCTCGCCGCGCTCGACGACACCGACCCACCGTGGTGGCGGGCGATCGCCTTGGGCTGGCTCGGCAAGACGGCCGCGGCGAAAGGTGATCTCGACGCTGCGAGCCGGCACCTAGAAGCCAGCCTGGCGTGGTTCGAGCGCATCGGGAACCCTTGGGGGATGGGGTTGTTCGTCGCGATCGCAGCCGAGCTCCACCTGCTCCGCGGCGACCTGGACGAGGCGCGGCGCTTGGGTCGGGCGGCAGCCGAACACCTCGAGCAAGTCGGGTTCAAGCATGCGCTCGGCCCCGTGTACGCGCTCCTGGCGAACGTGGCCGTTCGAGCCGGCTCCGAAGAGGAGGCGGTACGATTCGCCGAACTCGCGATGGCCACGTACCGTGAGCTCGGCGACGCGGCGTCTGCCGAGTCGGTGGCGGGGCTACTCGCGACGGCGGCCCCGCCAGGAACGCCGTAGCGGGATGACACGATGCACGCGCCGTACTGAAGGAGCGGCGTCCGCCCTGACCGCGGTCCCAGGTCGGCGCGAGGTGACGATCCGTCTCGCGGCGTCCCCACGACCCGTGGCATCATGCCCGCATGTCCGACAACAAGACCCGACCCACGCCGGTCGATCCGTACGCGTACGTCGCGGCTGTCGACCACCCACGTCGGCGCGAGGACGGCCTGGCCCTACTGGCGATGATGCGGGAGGTCACGGGCCTGGAGCCGGAGATGTGGGGACCTTCGATCGTCGGCTTCGGGACCCACCATTACGTCTACGAGTCCGGTCGTGAGGGCGACTCGCCATGCGTCGGTTTCTCGCCGCGCAAGGCGTCGTTGTCGCTGTACGGCCTGACATCCGCGCCGGAGTGCCAGGAACTGCTTCCCAAACTCGGGAAGCACAAGGTGGGTGCCGCCTGCTTGTACGTGAACAAGCTGAGCGACGTCGACGAGGCGGTGCTGCGCGAGCTGACGGCGATCGGCTTCCGGTACGCTTTGCGGACCTCGGGCGGGTGTCGCTGAGGCCGGCCGTCTTCGGCCACGCGTAACGTTCGCTTCGCGGTAGTTTGCCATGGTGCCAGGATCTCTGGAAGCCGGCTCGATCGCCGTCCTCGTTGCCGGAGTGGCTACCGGCGGCCTGATCGGCGCGGTCGGGGTTGGCGGCGTGTTGATCGCCCCGCTACTGGTTCTGCTCGCAGGGTACGAACCGCATCTGGCGGTGGCGACGGCGAGTTGGAGCTTCCTCTTCACCGGCATCGTCGGCGCCATCGCCTACGCCCGCCGTGGGAACCTCGACGGGCGCGCGGCCGTCAGGGTCGTGGCCACGGTCGTCCCGGCAGCGGTCGTGGGAGCGTGGACGAACGCGCACGCGTCCAGCTTCGCCTTGACGGTGTTGCTCTGCCTCTTGGTGACGACTTCGGGCCTGCGCGAGTTGCTTGCACCGACACCTTCCGTGGCGCGCGCGAAGCCGATGCCGTCCGGCCCGATCCTCGCCGGCCTCGGCGCCGTGGCGGGATTCGTCTCGGCCCTGACCGGCACGGGCGGGCCGGTCGTGCTGGTCCCACTGCTGTTGCTCCTTCGCGTGCCAGCGCTCGCCGCGGTTGGCTTGAGCCAGGTCGTTCAGCTGCCCGTGGCGGTGTTCGCCTCCCTCGGGTACGGCCTCTTCGGTCGGATCGACATCCCGATGGGAACGGCGTTGGGCCTGACGCAGGCTGTCGGTGTGCTGCTCGGCGCTCGTCTCGCGCACACCTTGCCGTCCCGTCGCCTCGGGCAGGTCGTGGCTTTCGCTCTGCTTGGCACGGCTGCACTGCTACTGACGCGCATGGGCTAAGGCCGCGGAAGGAAACCGACTGCACCGTGGGTGCCAGGTCGCCGGTTGTGCCTCCGAGGAAGTTCGTCAGTTCGGCGCGCCGCGACTCACGTACGTCGCCGCCAACCGCCTCAGGCGCGCGTACGTTCCCTCGCCACCCGGCTCGGTCCGACGCGGGTCGTTCACGTCCCGACCCGCCATCAACTCCTCCAGAAGCCTCCGGTCTGCGTCGAGCCGCGCCAGCGGCGTGTCCACCCGTCCCGAAGTCGGCGCTCCGTGACCCGTGATCAGGTACCGAGCCTGCTTCACGTACGGCGCCAACCGCTCCAGCCCTTCGAGGTACGCGCCCAGGTCGTCCGGGTCGAACGGTAGCGGCATCTCGTAGTCGCTGAGCATGTCGGCCGCGATCAGCAGTCGTCGCTCGGGGAACCAGAGCGCGCCGTGGCCGGGCACGTGGGCGTCGTGGACGATGACCTCGACCTCCTCGGCGGGCCCGTCTTCGCCGAACGGATGGGGGAGATGGTCGTCGGTCACCGGCCGCACCCGCGCGAACGCGTCACCCACGAACGCCGCGAGGTCTTCGCCCAGTGCCGCCACGAGTTCGTCGCGCTTCGATCGTGCGATCTCGACCGTCCGGGCGGTCGCCCATCGCGGCGGGTCGCCGCACGAAGCGTGCCAGAGCAGGTGGTCGTAGTGCGCGTGGGTGCTGAAGCCGCTCGTGACGGTGAGGCCCAGTTCGTCGATCGCTGCCGCGAGCCCGAGGAGCTCGTCGGGGTCCCACGCGGGGTCGACGAGAAGCGCCCGCGTTCCGTTGGCCACGATCGTGCTGGTCGTGCGGTAGTTGCGGCTGGTGGCAATCCAGACGCCGTCGGTGACCTGCGTGAGCGAACGCGGGGTCGTCATCGGGACCTCCTCTACGCCGAGGATAGCGTTCGCACGTGCACTCCCGCGCACATGTGCCGTTGCCGTCGCCGGTCCCGGCTAGGCAACGCTGGTGTTCGCGTCGTGAACTCCGTCATTCCGCAGTAAGTCCCCGCGGTACATGCTTCGTCCATGAGGTACGTCAACGCGCTGGCGGGGCCGCTGGTGGGTTCGCTGTTCGCGTTCCTACTGTTCTGGTTGCTGCAGGCCTCGCCCGAGAGCGACCCGGCGCTGGTGGCGCCTAGGACGCACTTCTGGCTCGTGTCGGCCACGTCGTTGCTCGCGGCGGTCCTGGCGCTGCTGGTGGGCGTGGCTGGCGCGCGGGCGCAGGACGCGCGGGTGGTGTACCTGGCTGCCGGCTTCACGGGCCTGGCGGGGCTGTTCGCGCTGCACGGCCTGGCCACGCCGAACGTGTGGATCGGTCCGTCGATCGTCGCGCCGGTCGCTTCGCAGCTCTCGCTGATCGCCTTCGCGGGGTGGATGGTAGCCGCTGCGCACCTACGCCCGGCAGAGTCGCGCGCCTCGCTTCTTCGCCTGCTGGGTGGCTGGGCGCTGTTCCTGGCGGCGTTCGACGTGGCGTTGATGCTCCGCCCCGACTTCGCCCGCTTCGTGCCCGTGCACTTGGCGCCGCTCAAGTGGGGCGTCGCGATCACCGTGATCGGCATGCTCGTCCTGGCCGGGGTGCGGTTCCTCGAGGGGTACCGCTTGGCGCGGTCTTCGATCCACCTGGTGATGCTGCACGTGGTGGGCTGGGTGGCGGTGTCGCAGCTCATCATGGTGCTCGGCGAGCTGTTCCGGCTCAGCTGGTGGCTGTACCACGGACTACTGCTGGCAGCCGTGGTGACGATGCTCGTGACCTTCGCCCGGCAGATGCGCTCCGGCACGCTGGGTTCGAGTCTGGCGGCGTTGCTCGACGACGACGCGGGTCGGCGCGTGGCGTACGGCTTGCGCCCCGAGGTGCGCGCGCTGGTGGTGGCCACCGAAGCCAAGGACCCGTACACCGCGGGGCACATGCAGCGCGTCGCGGCGATGGCCGTCCGTCTCGGGCAGGCACTTGGCCTGCCGCCGGAAGACTTGCGCGTGCTGGCCCAAGCGGGGGTCGTTCACGACGTCGGCAAGATCGAGGTACCGGACGCCGTTCTCAACAAGCCGGGCGCACTGGAGCCCGAAGAGCGCGCGCTGATCGAGACGCACCCGGTGGCGGGCGAGCGCATCGCCCGCGCCCTCGGGTTGCACCGTCTCGAGCTGGAGGCGATTCGCCACCACCACGAACGGTGGGACGGCAAGGGCTACCCGGACGGTCTCGCCGGCGAGGAGATCCCCCGCCTGGCACGCGTCATGGCGGTTTGCGACGTGTACGACGCCGTCACCTCGGCGCGCGCCTACCGCCCGGCCTGGAGCCACGACGAGGCGCGGGCGTTGATCGAACGTGAGGCGGGAGTGGGCATCGACGCCGTGATCGCGCGCGTCATGCTCCGGATGCTCGCGGCGGATGCGGCGCGGGTGCGCCCCACCGACACGCTGCCCGGCTTCGTCGTGACGGGCCGCGAGGCAAACCCCGCGCGTACCTGACACCTGCGCCGTACGTCCGTCCCGTTCCATCCGGCGCCGCTCGAGCCGGCGGCGCTTTAGATGGCGACGCGGCACCGCCTCGCGTGCCATCCCCGTCTTCTATCCCCCCAATCCGGCCCCTCGTCTGGCCCGTTGTCCGGCCCCCCGCCTTGCGGATGGGAGTAGCCTTGGTCTCAGTGCCGCTCTCAGTGCCGCCCGGCGCGCCTTCACCGTCGGGCGCACCGGCACGAAGCGACGTCGGCATGAAGGAGGATCGCCTCGGCACGCACCTCGTTCCTGCAGCAATGCCTCGGCTCGAGCCTCATGGCCACCGCCTCGAGCATGATGGCGGTGATGGCGCCGCTGTACGCCGTCAGCCTCGGGCTGGGCGTGGAGTGGCTCGGGATCTTGATGGCGCTGCCCGGCATCTTCCCGGTGCTGCTGGCGCTTCCCGCGGGACGCTGGATCGACGCGTTCGGCGCCGCGCGCTGGTTCTATCTGGGCATCGTCGGGATGACGACCTCGCCGCTCCTGGTGGTGCTGTTCCCCGGCGTCACGGCGCTGGCGCTGTCGCGCGTGTTGCTCGGCTTCTTCGTGCTGATGTTCACGCTGGCGTCTCAGTCGTTGGTGGCGGGCCTTCAGAACGCCAAGACGCACGAGAGCAACTTCGCGGTGTACTCCACCTGGCTCGCGGCCGGGCGCATGGTCGGCCCTGTGGTCGTGGGAGCCCTCATCGACACCGCCGGTTTCCGGATCAGCTTCGCCGCGGTGTTCGCCATCCTCGTGGTGGCCGCGGTGATCGCCTACCTGGTGCACCGGGCCGCCGGTCCGCAGGGCGCCGGTAGGTTGCGTGGCAACCCGCGGCCGCCCGGCGCAGTGCGCGCCACGCTCCGAAGCGTCGGCTTGCAGATGGCGGTGCTCACCAGCGCCGGCGTGTTCTTGGCGCTCACGACGCGTGAGGCGTTCTTGCCGGTGCTGCTCGAGCGGCTCGGGATGTCGGCCACCCTCATCGGCGCGCTGGTGAGCCTGGGTTCGCTCTCCGCCGTCCTCACGCGTCCGCTGATGCCGCTGATCACCAAGGCGCTGGGCGGAACGGGTACGGCCCTTGCCGTGTCGATGGCGGCGGTGTCGATCGGCGTCGGGTTGCTCTCGGCGGCGCAGAGCGTGGCAGCCTTCGCCGCCCTGGCGATCGTCGCGGGCTTCGGCTCGGGCATCGCCTTCCCACTCAGCATCGTGGCGGTGGCTGCGAAGGTGCCGCTCACCCATCGCGGCATCGCGCTCAGCCTGCGGCTTTCGATCAACCACAGCGTCGAGATCTTCGCCCCCACCTTGAGCGGCCTGGTGGTGGCGGCGACGTCGCTGCGATTCGGCTTCGCCGCGGCGGGCCTCGCGTTGGGGCTGTTGACGCTGCTGTCGTTCAGCCTGGTGAAGCGGTTCGACGCCTTCGCTCCGGCCGAAGGAGAACTACTCCCCGGCCGGAGCGATCAGGACGTCGGCTAACGGCTGTTTACCGACCACCTGCAGGATGTCGAAGCTCCCGCTCGTCGCGAGCGTGTCGTTGGAGTTGTGGATCAACGCACCTTACGCCGGTCCGCGCGTTGCGAGGTGGTGTTCGTCACCTCCTGTCGGTGCCCCCGAGGCCTCGCGCCGCGGCCCGTGGCCCGCTAGGGCGCGGTGGCAAACGGGACGCTCGCGTCGCGAGTCGGATCGTCCGATACCGTCTACCATCGGAACGAACCGGGAGGTAGGGCGCGAAGGGCTTGGGCGCGCAGCGCCATCGTGTACCGTCGATTACCGCACCACGCCTTGCACTCTCCAAGCGGTATTGGCGACCCAACGGTCCGAGGTCCGCGCCCCGGAAGGAGCCGAGATCGATGAATCGAAGCTGCGCAGTGGGGATCATGCTCGCTCTGGCAACCCTAGTTGTCGGCTGTTCGCCGGCGCCGGGGCTCGCCTTGACGTTGGGTGCCGGCGACGCTTCCGTCGTGCGAGGCGACACGGCCATCGTTGCCGTCACGATCGCGCGCAGTGGGGGCGCCAATGACACCGTGACCTTGAGCGTCAGTGGCGTGCCGAGCGGCGTCACCGCTACCTTCGCCGACGAAACGCTGTCCGGCGGCGAATCGTCGACGACGATCACCATCGCCGTCACCCCGGCAGCGGCCGAGGGGAGTGCCGCCATCACCCTCAGCGCCGTCGCCGGCAGTCTGGTCTCGTCGGCCACCTTCGAACTCACCGTCACGAGCCTCACCGTCGAGGGGCGACTGGTGGACATCCTAGGCAACGGATTCCCCGGTGCCCAGGTGGAGGTCCAAGGCGCAACGGCCACGAGCGACGAGGACGGTGCGTTCACCATCGACGGTGTCGCGATCCCCTACGACCTCGTCACCTACGTGTCCGTCCCCGAACCCACGGCACACGTGTTCGTCGGAATGACCGCTGCGAACCCGACCGTCCTGTCTCGGGCGGTGATCATCAACGCTTCCGCCTACCCCACGGCGACCGTCGACGGGAACTTCCCGGGCGTGCTGTTGGCGAACCACGAGGCCATCGTGTGCGTCGAGGGCTTCGGCGTGG
>JAWOIL010000014.1:0-13278 GCA_046484635.1 Trueperaceae bacterium | reverse complement strand
GACCCCACCGCCCTCCGCAACGCCTGGCGCCACATCCACGCCATCTTCCAACAAGAAGGCGCCACCAACGTCCGCTGGGTCTTCAGCCCCAACGTCACCGACGAACCCCGCACCACCACCAACCGCCTCGAGAACTACTACCCCGGCCACGACGTCGTCGACATCCTCGCCCTCGACGGCTACAACTGGGGTGACACCCGACCCCACATCGGCTGGCGCGACTTCGACACCATCTTCCACACCGCCTATAGGCGCATCACCCAACTCGGCCAACAACCCATATGGATCACGGAGGTCGCGTCGGCCGAGGCGGGTGGGGCGAAAGGCGCGTGGATCCGCGAGATGCTCGGCACCACTGCGTTCCCACGCTTGCGCGCGATCGTGTGGTTCAACGAGGACAAGGAAACCGACTGGCGGCTCGAGAGCTCCCAGGCGTCGCTTCAGGCGTTCCGCTCGTGGTTCGCGGCCGGTAGCGACGCGTCGGACGCGGTGTCGAAAGACACGCCCCCAGACACGGTACTCGCGGTGCGCGCCGCCGACCCGCTCACTCCCCACCGATGAGGTCGGCTTCTCCTAGGCATTGGTGGCCGATGAGGTGGGCCACCTGGCAGATGCTGCGGTGGTCGGGGCGGGGCGCCGTGCGGCGGTCATGGTGGGTCGCAACCGCGACCGTCGCCGTGGGACTCGCAGCTGCTCAGGCGCCGGTGCCTCCGCCCGCCGCGCCGCTACCCGTCATCGAGGCCGCCACCGTCGCGCTGGAGCTTCAGGTCCTGCACGACGACCTCGCGCTGCCGGTCTCCACCACCGCGTTCCATGACGGCAGCGACCGCGTGTTGCTGGTGCAGCTCGAGGGCATGGTCATGCTGCTGGAGAACCCGGCGGCACCGCCTCGTCCGTTCCTCGACCTACGTGATCGGGTGACGGGGCTGGAAGGCGAACAGGGGCTGTTCACGGTGGCGCTCGAACCGGCCGAACGAGCTCGGGCCCGGGGGCACGCCAGGAACGTCGTGGTGGCGTACACGGAGCGCGGCACAGGAGACGTGGTCGTCGCCGGCTTCCCGGTGGACACGGGCGGCTCGAGCGCCGACCCGGCGAACGGCGTAGAGATCCTGCGGGTTCCGATGCCGGAGCCGTTCCACCACGGTGGTCAGGTGGCGTTCGGTCCTGACGGCATGCTGTACGTCAGCATCGGGAACGGCGAGATCTCGAACGCGTTCTTGCACACCTCGCCGGCAAGCGCGCAGGACCTTAGGTCGCTGCGTGGCAAGGTACTGCGCCTCGACGCGTTCCCCGCACACGGCGGCGCCTACGCGGTGCCGGCGGACAACCCCTTCGTGGCCGACGCCGAGCGCGACCCCGACGTCCGCTCCGAGGTCTGGGCGTACGGTTTCCGCAACCCCTGGAAGTTCGCCTTCGACCCGGCAACGGGCGACCTCTACCTCGCCGACGTCGGCAGCGATCGCTGGGAGGAGATCGACCTCGTTGAACCTGGCAGGAACTACGGCTGGCCGGCGCGCGAGGGCCCCGAGTGCCAGATGTTCCCCGACGCGTCCGGCTTCGTCGACCCGGCCTGCCCGGAGTTGCCGCTCGAGGAGCCACGCTTCGCGTACGCCCACCTCGCGCTCGACCCCAACGGCGGTCAGGCCGTGGTCGGCGGCATCGTCGTACGCGACCCGGGGCTGCCAGGACTGGCAGGCCGGTACCTGTTCGGCGACTTCGTGACCGGCCGGCTGTGGTCGCTCGACCCCGCCACGGACCGCGTGGAGCTGCTGCTGGAGACCGGCTTGGCCCTCACGGGCATCGACGAGGGACCGCGCGGCCAGGTGCTGCTGACGGGCGTCCAAGGCGTTCTAGCGCGTCTGATCGAGCACCGCTGAAGCCCTTGGTCAGTCCGCGGTCAGCCCGCGGGCACCTCGGCAGGATCGTCGTTTGTGGACACAGCGTCGCTGGTTCCGTAGAGCCGCTCGAGCACGGCGTCGTAGAAGGCAAGGTCGTCGATCTGGAACGCTCTCGCCAACTGGCCGGCATGGAAGTATGCCTGGGTGAGGCCGAGCCGCTTCGTCCGCACGTCGGTCGCGATGTCGAGGAGCGCACGCTCTTCGGACGCCACCTGGCCGGGGTCCTGCCGGTACGCGGCCACCGTAGCCGCCAAGGCATCCACCAGCGGCGCCAACGACATCATCGGCTCGACCAAGGCGGCGTGACGCGCGCTCACGCGGCCACGCACGGCGCCATCCAGCGGGTTGATGTACAGCGCGTACGCCACCTCGTCGGAATCGCCTCCCGGTTGCATTCGGGCCCAGGCGAGCTTGGCCGCGCCCGCGCAGACCGAGAAGTCCGGGTCGAATACGCTGAACGAACCACCGAAGAGGCGCTCGTTCCCGAGATCGGAACCGCTGTCGCTGGAGACGGCGCGCAAGAGCGTCAAGGCATCGGACGTGACCTGAGCCAGCCCCAAGTCGCCGGTCGGCCCGACCGCGAGCGGGTCGAGGTACGACTCGTTCATCAACACCTGTAACAGGAACCTAGGTGGCAGGTCGTAGGCCGTGGCCGCCTCCTCCAGATGCGTCAGCAACGGCGCGAGCCGCGCGAGCACCAGCAGGCCCCAGGGCGACAACGAACGGTACGCCGACGGGTCGCCATCGAGTCGACGCCACTCGGTCCCAACCCTGCCGTGGCCGCCACCGCGAACCACCACCCGCCCGGCAACGAACGCGGGCCGGCAGAAGTCGGAGACGCCGTCCGCGCGCTCCTGGCGGTCCGTGCCGCCCGCGGCCCCGAACGCACCGGGGTGGTCTCCGGCCGTCACCGCGGCCAGCCCTATCGTGACGCGCTCGAGAACCTCGGACGCCTCACGCGCACCCAGCGTGAGCGGCAGGTAGGCGTGCTCCTCCTGCAACACGCGCGGACCGCCGTGCGTCAACTGCCATGCCGACTTGTAGCTGGGCCGGTGGATGGTGGCGACGTGCGCGGCAACGGCGAACAGTGTGATGCTGGCCAGCAACATGGTGGCGGCGACGCCCGCCGTGCGCACGTGCACGCGCTTGGGCGCGACGGCGCGCGGACGGTCCCACGTCGCGGTGACGCGCGGGTCGCGTGCGGCCCGTCCGAGGAACTTCGGCACCACGCGCGTGGCAGCGGTCGAGAACGCCACCGCGCCCAGGTACTTCAGGGCGAACAGCGGCACGATCGTGCCGAAGCTCGAGCGCAGCACGTGCCTCCAACGCGACGCTCCGCGCTTGCCCATCGCCCGGCCGAGCCGGGCGAATCCGAGCGACACCAGCGCCAACGTGACGAGCAAGTCGAGCACGAACCAACCCGCAAGCAGGCCGAGCGGCGCACCTTTGCCTGGCAAGGCGACTCCCATCCCGAGCAGGATCGGAACCAGCGCCAACAACGCCAGGCCGACCAGGTTCTCCAGTTGCGCCGCCAGAAGCGCGAAGCGCACGTTGGGTCGGGCAGCGCGCCACGCGGCAGGCACCAACGCCCGCTTCAGCACGTTCTCGATGCCGCCGCCGTTCCAGCGCTCCAGTTGGCGCACGTACCCCGATAGGTGCGGAGGGTCTTCGGTGTACATCAGCGCTTCCGTAACGAAGCGTGCGTCCGGGCTCCGCGACATCTCGATCTCGTCGCCTGCGTCGAACACCTCGAGCGGCGAGCGCTCCTGGCCGTCCAGCACGAGGCGGAACCCCCGCTCGTGCAGGGCACGGGGGTCGACACTGCGCCGCTCGGCGCGGGCGTTCTGCACCGCCAGGGTGAAATCGTGGTCCTCTGTGAGTGTGTCGGGCGGCATCGGGAAAGCGCCGCGACGCGCCACGAACCCGCAGCCCACGACGGTGTACAGCCGCGTCGAACCGAACGTCGCGCCGCGACCGACGCGCGCCGTCTGGCCGCGCCGCAGCACCGCGGAGAAGGCGTACTCGGCCGACCGCGCGCGCGAGATCCAGTTCGCCGCGGCCCCGTCGTGGCGTGGGCGCGCCGACTGCACGGCGCCCGACTGCAGCGCCACGTCGCGCAGCACGAAGCGCGTGCGGCCGTGTTCACGCACACGCTCGAGGCGGTAGAACGCATCCTTCAATGCCGCCACGAAGCCGGGGTCGAACACTGTGTCGCCGTCGACCACGAGCACGCGCTCGGCCGTCACGAAGCCGCCCTCGACCACGGCGTTCACGCTGTCGGACTTCGCCACCGGCGCGCGGTACGCCAGCACCACGACGGCTGGTCCGGTCGCGCGATGCCAGCGCTCGAAGTCGGCCTCGAGCCCCGGTGCCGGCCCGCGATGCACACGGGCGAACCCGTGCTGCTCCAGCGTCGTTCGCACGACGTGCAACGTTGCGTCGGTGCCTCCGTTGATGCTCACCGCCAACTCGTCGAGCGGCACGGTCTGAGCAAGTAACGACGTCAATGCCGCCGCCGCGCCCGCCTCCTCGTCGAACATCGGCGAAACGGCCGCGACACGGTCCGGGCCCCGCACCGCGATGGAGCGATCGGGCACGAAACTCAGCGCGGCGTTCGCGAGCACCGTAGGCATGGCCATCAGGCCAGGGAATGTCGGCAAGTTCGTCCGTCCTTCGTCGCGGTCACCGCGACGGTCGTTTTCGCGACCAACGTACCCCGTTCCGCGGCCACGAGCGGTGAAGCGGATAACGGGGCCTGGAACACGGCGAACGGCTCGGCCAGGCCGCGGCTCCCGGAGGCGTGTCGCCCAAGTGCGACATGTACCACATTGGGGTGTTACCATTGTTCGATTTGGGAGGTGCGAATGGCACTCCACATCAGCGGCAAGCTCATGTCCCTCGGGATCGTGCTCGCCGCCTTGATCACCGCCTTCAGCGCACCCCGAAGCGAACCGGTCCTCGAGGTCGACCTTGCGCTGTCGCCGCACGCCGTCATCACGGAGACGTCGCGGCTCGCGCCGGAAGCGGCCATCGCCGCCGGACCTACGGCCAACCCTCGCTTCGTGTTGCGCGCCACCGGATACAACTCGCTCGAGAGCCAGACCGACGCCACGCCGTTCATCACGGCTACTGGCGCCCGCACGCGCTTCGGCATCGTTGCCGTCAGCCGTGACCTGTTGGGTAGCGAGTTCCCCTACGGCTCCCTGGTCCGCATCCGCGACCTGGGCAACTACTACACCGGCCGCGGCGCCGGTGCCTTCCAAGCGATGCTCGACCAGCAGGGCCTGTTCATCGTCGAGGACACCATGCACGCCCGCAAGACGAACCAGATCGACGTATGGTTCCCGGCGTACGGCACCGCCGTGAACTGGGGCGTCCGCAGGATCGAGGTCGAGTTGGTGCGCTACGGCCGCAGCGGACCCGAACTGTTCCCCGTCGCCGCCTCCGATTTCGAGGCCGCTCCCTACCTGCTGGCTGCTCGCTGAGGTCCCGTGCGCCGGGCGCTCGTTCCGTACCTCGCCTGGCGCCACGTTCGTCGTCGTGGTCTGCAATCCGGCCTGACGGTGCTGGGGGTCGCCGTCGGCGTCATGGTGCTCGTCGTGGCCTTGTCGCTGACGAACGGCTTCGTCGACGAGCTGCTTCGCAGCACGTTGCGCGCCACCCCGATGCTGACACTCACCAGTTACATGGCAGACGACACCTTGGCCGAGGACGCGCCGCTCGAAGCGGCGTTGGCCGAGCGTCCCGAGGTGACGGCCGTGGCCCCCTACCTGAGCGGGCAAGCGCTCATCGCGCGGCGCGCCAGCGCCAGCATGGGGATCAGCGCGCGCCAAGGGTACACGCAGATCCTCGGCATCGACCCCGAGAAAGAGACGCGCGTCCTCGACCTCCCGGTCCTGGCGGCGCAGGCCGAAGCCTTGGCGCAACGCGACGGCATCGTGCTGGGCGCGTCGCTCGCCAGCCAACTCGGCGTCGGCGTGGGGGACGAGGTGATCGTCCGCGACATCACCGGGGCCACGGCGCGCCTCGAGGTGGCAGGCACGTTCCGCGTCGGCAACGAACTGATCGACGCGGTGGCTTCGTACATGTCGCTCGCGAACCTGCAAGAGTACCTGGGTGTCGAGGGGCGCATCAGCGGCTATCACCTGCGCCTCGACGAGCCCACGCGGGCGCGTCAGGTGGGCCTCGCGCTGGCCGACGAGTTCGGACTCCGGCCGGTGTCGTGGGAGAACCTCTTCGCCAGCCTGATCAGCCAACTCGACCTCCAGAAGGCCGTCATCGGCGTGGTGGTGTTCCTGATCGTGCTGGTGGCGGCGTTGGGGATCAGCAACGTGATGGTGCTGACGGTGGCCGAGAAGACCGAGGAGATCGCCATCTTGCGCGCCCTCGGGGCTTCCGAGCGGCAGGTGCTCGCGGTGTTCACGCTGGAGGGCTTCGCCCTAGGCGCCACCGGCACGCTGCTCGGCGCGCTGCTGGGCATCGCGGTCAGCGCCTACTTCCGGCTGCAGCCGTTCCCGCTGCCAGGGGACCTCTACTTCATCACGCAACTGCCGGTGAAGGTGCAGGCCACGGACATCGTCTGGGTGTGCGCAGTCTCACTGGTGACGAGCGTGCTCGCCGGCTTGTTGCCTGCAAGGCGCGCGGCGAGGCTCGATCCGGTGGCGGTGTTGCGCTGATGGCGCGCGACGGGCGCGAGGACGATGACCGCCCGGCGCGGCGATTCGGCGCGAAGCCGCTTCAGCCCGACCGCGCCTGGGACTACCTCCTCCGACTGCTGGCGCAGCGCGCGTACACGGTGGCAGAACTCGACGCGAAGCTTCGCGGGCGCGGCATCGGCGCCGCAGACGCCGCGGCCCTGTTGAAGCGCCTGCACGATCTGCAACTGGTGGACGACGCCGCCTACGCGGAACGGTACGTCGCGAGTCGCCGTGAGACGCGCGGGCGTCTCGCCCTGCGACAGGACCTGAAACGCAAAGGGGTGGACGAAGCGTTGGTGGAGCGCGAACTGCGCGATCTCGACGTGAACGATCAGGTCCGGGCAGCCGAGGCGCTGTTGCGGCGGAACGCGTGGCGCTACGCCCCCAAGCACCGGAAAGACGACGCGGCCGAAGTCGGGGACCAACTCGGCGATGATGCTGACGCGCGCAGCGACTTCGAGGCCGAGCGCCAGCGCCGTGTGGCGCTTGCGAAAGCGCGCTCCAAGGCGCTTGCGTTCCTGGCGCGGCGCGGCTTCCCGGCGGAGGCCGGACTGCGCGCGTTGGAACGCGTGGGTTGGTTCGACGAGGACGCTCCATAGGACGTCCCCGACGCTCGGGGACGCACCGGAGGGTCCGGGAGCATGCTCACGGTCCGCCTAGAACGAGCCGCGGTGGCCGTGGGCATGCGACGTGTGGCACGAGCCTCTTCGCTCGTACTATCCTCGTCCGGTGCCGAGGGGATTCGATACCAGGGTTGGGGCCTACGGCGTGATCGTCGACGCCGGCAATGTCTTGCTGGCCCACTTCTGCGAGAACGGCGCGTCGAGTTGGACGCTGCCGGGCGGAGGGCTCGAACGGGGCGAGGACCCGCCAGCCGCTGCCGTCCGCGAGATCCACGAGGAGACCGGCTACCACGCCACGCTGGACGCCCTCCTGGGTATCGACTCGGTCCACGTACCGGTGGCACGGCGTATCGACGGTTTCACCCGCGACCTCCACTTCCTGCGCGTCATCTACCTCGCCCGCGTGCACGGCGGGGTACTGACGCCGGAACGCGGAGGCAGCACCGACGACGCCCGCTGGATGCCGCTGACGGAGGTCGCGACGCTCTCCAGGGCATCCTTGGTCGACGTCGGTCTACGACTCTGGTCGGCTGGACGCGGGCCGGTCTTCGGGGGTACCTCCGCTGTCCCCACTTCTCGTCATACCGAGTCGAGAGGCACCGAGGAGTAGCAGCGCCAAGCGGTCCTCCAGGAGAACCAAGGTGGACGACCCATGACTGCGACTTGATTCACCCTCGGCGGTCGAGTAGACTTGCAAGTTGCGTCGGGGCGTAGCGCAGCCTGGTAGCGCACATCGTTCGGGACGATGGGGTCGGAGGTTCGAATCCTCCCGCCCCGACCACGCAGGCGGGACCTCCATTCGGGGGTCCCGCCGTTTCGTTCCTGCCCTCGACCCGTGGGTCAGGGACCGATCACGATCACGGTGACCTCGCCTGGCCCGTGCACGCCTGTCGTGAGTGTCAACTCGATGTCGGCGCTCCGACTAGGGCCGGACACCAGCGTGAGCGCGCTCGGCCCGTCGAAGCTGACGGGCGCCCTGCGTTCACCTCGGGCTGCGTCGCCGGCCCCCGGGTCGGCTCCCGTCTCGGCGGTAGCCAGGACGAGCGCTTCGGCCAGGGTGGGCCGAACGTCTTCGGCCGCGAGCAAGACGACGTGATGTTCCACCAGCAACCCCGCGCGCCGCCCCGCCCGACTCGACAGCACCACGCTGCCCACGTCGGCGGCGGCGGTCACGGCGCCGGTGATCCCGATCTTGGCGTCCGCTGCATTGGGGGCGATGGGCAAGTCCAGGCCAGCCACGACCCGCTCCACCACCGCGTCATCGGCCAAGGCGACACGCGCACCTCCCTGTTCGCCCCGTCCGGTACCGCGCACGGCACCGGCAGCGGCTCCGCGCCCAGTGCCACGCTCACTTGCGCTTTCGGTTCCCCGCTCCGTGCCGCGTCCGGCGAGCGTCACGATCTCCGCCACCGCGGCGCGGGCAGCCGCCTCGTCGGGTACCAGCCGCACCTTCATGCCGGCTTCTTGAGCGGCAGCCGAGAATCGGTCACGAAGGTCCCCCACGTCCCACGTCGCGCGCAGTTCGGGCGGGTCGGGCGGAGGCGCAACCGGGTCAGACGGCCGTCGGCCAAGGGCGTGGCGGAGCCGTGCCAGGAAGGCCTCACGCTCCATGGTCGCCCCCCGGTTGGCTTCGTTGGTCGGCATCCTTGCTGCCATCTCCGGACGGCGGCGCTGCGGTCGATGGTGCTGCGGTCGATGGTCCTCCACCCGCCAACTCCTCGCGCCAGACGCGCCGGAACGAGCGTTTCGCCGGCGCCGGGAAGTCGCGCTCGGCCAACCAGCGTCCCAGCACCGGCAGCCAGGCGCCTCGTAGGTAGCCGTCGCCGGCCAGCGCCTGCGCCGCCCAGCGCGCCCCGGCGGTCGTCGCCTCGTACAGCGCGGGATGCGCGGTGAGGTAGCCGAATCCGGCCAGGGCGGGCCGTTCCCCCGGCAGGGACATGCCGCGCTGAACGGAGCGTTTGCGGTGCTCGACTAGCAGGTCGGGGATGGGGATCTTCACCGGGCAGACCTCGCCACAGGCGCCGCACAAGCTACTGGCTTGGGGAAGCTTGTTCGTGCGCTCGAGCCCCAGGAGACCAGGATCCAGGATCGCCCCGATCGGACCGGAGTAGACCCATCCGTAGGCGTGGCCACCCACCTGGCGGTAAACCGGGCAGGCGTTGAGGCATGCGCCGCAACGAATGCAGCGGAGCGCGTCACGCAGCTTCGGATCGGCCAGCACTGCGCTGCGACCGTTGTCGACCAGCACGACGTGCACCTCGTCCGGGCCGTCCGGTTCCCCTTCACGCCGCGGGCCCTCCAGGATCGACACGTAACTGCTGGCGCGCTGGCCGGTGGCGCTGCGTGGCAGGAGCGCCAGGAAGGCCGGCAGGTCGCGGCGGCGCGGGATGAGCTTCTCGAGCCCTACCACCGCCACGTGCACGCGCGGCACGCTGGTGCTGAGGCGGATGTTGCCTTCGTTCTCGACCAGCACCACACCGCCCGACTCCGCCACCAGGAAGTTCGCGCCGGTGATGCCCATGTCGGCTTCGAGGAACCGTCTTCGCAGTTCGGCGCGCGCAGCCGCCGTCAGCTCCTCGACGCTGGCGTCCGGTGGCGTGCCGAGGCGCTCGTGGAACAACGCCGTGATCTGCTCGCGCGTCTTGTGGATGGCGGGCCCGATGATGTGGCTCGGCACGTCGTCTTCGAGTTGCAGGATGTACTCGCCGAGGTCGGTCTCGTACGGGGTGACGCCGGCGGCGGAGAGCGCGCCGTTCAGGCCCGTCTCCTCCGACACCATGCTCTTGCCCTTCACCACCGAGCGCACGCCTCGCTCCTGCGCCAAACGCACCACGATGGCGTTGGCTTCCGGTGCGTCGGCAGCGAAGTGGATGTGCCCGCCGGCGGCCTCGAGCGCGTCGGCGAAGCGCTCGACGTAGGCGTCGAGGTGCTCGAGCGTGTGCGCCTTGACCGCCGCGCAGATGGAGCGCAGGTGCTCGAAGTCGGGAAACTCGGCGACGGCGGCCGCGCGCTTGGAGATGAACTGCGTGGTGGCGCGTCCCATCGCCACCGCCAGACGCTCGTCGGCTAGCGCTTCGCGCGCGTTGGCCTCGAAGCGCTCGGTGGTGATCTTCATGGCGTCGCCGTTCCCGGACCGCGCCCGGTTCGGGGCTCCGGCTCACGCTGCGTGCCGACGCGGTTCGCCCGGCGCTGACGCCGCTCGACGCCCCGCCACAGCAGTTCCGCCAAGTGCACGACCTCCGGACCGCCCCCTTGCCTATGCATGGTGCCGCTCAACTGCATCAAGCACCCGCCGTCGAGTGAGGTCAGGACCGTCGCCTCGGTGGCGCGCACGTCCTCGAGCTTCGTGCGCGCCATGGCCGCGCTGATCTCGGGCATCTTCACGCTGAACAATCCGCCGAAGCCGCAGCAGACCTCGGCCGACGGGCTCTCGACGAGCTCCGCCCCCGCGGCGCGGAGCAACGCGCGCGGCGCCCGTTTCACACCCAGCCAGCGAAGCGCGTGGCAACCGTCGTGGTACGTCACGCGCTCCCCCGACAAGTCCGCGCCCACGTCCTCGGTCCCGAGGACGTCGGCCAAGAACGTGGCAAGGTCATACGTGCGGCCCGCCAAGTCCCTCGCGCGAACGTAGTTGGTGGCGTCTTCCGCCAGCAGCTCCGGATAATGCGCCACCACCATCGAGGCACACGAGCCGGTCGGCACCACCACCGCGTCGGCGCCGTCGAACACGTTCAGGTGATGGATCGCCGCGGCGCGGGCGGCGTCATGATGACCGGCGTTGTACGCCGGCTGGCCGCAACAGGTCTGATCGGCCGGGAACGTCACCTCGATCCCGAGGTGGCGCAGGAGCCGCACGGTGGCGACGCCGACGTCGGGGAACAACTGATCGACGAGACAGGTGGCGAACAGGGCGACGCGCAACGGCTTGGCTCCCCTCCGGCGTGACGGCGAAGCGAGGTGACCGGACTTGCCGCGAGTATACGTGTGCCGCCAGGCGCGGTCGGCCGTCGTCCGCGCCAGATGGCGGCGATCAACCGCTAGCCCCTTCCAGCACCGCGAGCGTGCAGCGCGAGACGCACACCAAGCGTTCCGATGCGTCCCGGATCTCCACCGACCACACCTGCGTTCTCCGGCCACGATGCAACGGCGTCCCGACGGCGGTGAGGATGCCCTCCCGGACGGGGCGCAAGTGGTTGGCGTTGATCTCCAGCCCCACCACGCGAGCGCCCGCCGCTGACGCCGCGACGCCGGCGCCGATGCTCGCCACCGTCTCCGCGAGGGAAACCGAGGCGCCGCCGTGCAGGATGCCGTACGGCTGATGATGCGCCGCCGTGACCGGCATGGTGGCCACCACTCGCTCCGGACTCGCTTCCTTCACGGAGATGCCGAGCGTGGCCATCAGCGTGTTGGGCATCGTGCCAAGGAAGGTGTTGGGGTCGGGGTTGGCGTCTGGAACGTGGGGCGCGCTACGTTGCACGGCGCGCGACGCCTCGGCGTCGGGGTTGCTTCCATCGCCTGCCATGTCGCACGATACGTTGGTGCCGACGCGCCCATGACGCGGCGCGAACGGATCCCAGGCCACCCATGACGAACCGTCCCATCACTACACGGCCCTCCGTACGGTCGCGCCCGATCGCGATCGCCGCCACGCTGGCGCTGGTGGCGGGGGCGGGCCCCGCGCTGCTCTTCCGGTTGGCGCAGTTCGGTCAACAGCCGCCGGAACGGCTGCCGCTCGCCGCGGCGCTGCTGTTCGGCGTGTTGTTGGTGGGGCCGCTGGTGGACCTGCTCGGCGCGGCGTCGGCCAAGGCACGCGTCGCGTTGCTGGCCGGCTTCTCGCTGCTGGCGACGATAACGGTGTTCACCCTAACGCTCACGCCCTACGGTGAGGCTCGTCACGCGCTGTCGCCTGCCGCTGCCGTCATCGGCGCGGCCGTACTGGGTTTGCCGCGGTTCGCGCCCCCGGGCCGCCAGCGCCTCCTGGCCGCCGCGGCCGTGTACGTCGCCTGCACTTTGTTGGCGAACTTCACCCTCGACTCGTTCATCCCGGTCGGCGACTTCCTGCTCCTCAACGTGGGCACGCTGTTCTTCGGCATCACCTTCACCCAACGCGACCGCATCCATCCGTACGGCCGCCGCGCGGTGTACGGCGTGATCGTGACGGCGGCGGTGGCGAACGTGTTGTTGTCGGCGTCCTTGGGTACCCCGCTGCGGTACGTGGCCGTGAGCTTCCTGACCATCTTGTTAGCAGAGAGCGCCGACACCGAGGTCTACCAGCGACTGATCCGCCGCCGCTGGCTGACGCGCGTGGCGGCCTCGAACGCCGTGAGCGCGCCGCTCGACACGCTGCTTTTCATGCTGCTGGCGTTCTGGGGCGAGCCGTTCGCGACGCCCACCTGGCTGACCCAGGTGATCGTCACCGACGTGCTGGTGAAGTACGCCGCCGGCATGGCGGCGGCATTGGGGATGTTGGCGTTGCTGCGCTCGCTTGCCTCGTTGAGCACGCTCAAAGCGGATCGTGGCGAGCCGCCGCGCGATGCCCTCACCGAGGCCTGACGGAACCCCCAGTCTGAACGCGCTCCTGGTACGCTCGCGCCTAGGGCGGCGGCTGCGCGTCCGCCGAGGGACGAACACCGCGCGAAGAACGCCGCGCGAAGAAGGCCGCGCAAGAAACGCCGCTCAAGAATCGTCACGAATGAAACGCCGCCGCGAGAGGAGCACCATGCCCACCCCCAGCTTCGTGGAACTGCCCGGCCTGGTCGGGCGTGCGTTCGGCCCGTCGCCGTACCGCACCGTCGACCAAGCGCGCATCGACGCCTTCCCTGCCGCCACCGACGACCCGCAATGGATCCACGTCGATCCTGCCCGCGCTGCCGAGGGTCCGTTCGGCACCACCATCGCGCACGGCTACCTCACGCTCGCCTTGCTGGTACCGATGGTCGGCGACCTGGACCTGTTCCCGGAAGGCGTGCGGCTCGTCGTGAACTACGGCCTCGACAAGGTCCGCTTCCCCGCCCCGGTGCCGTCCGGCTCCCGCGTGCGCGTTCGCGCGACGCTGAACCG
>JAWOIL010000011.1:0-8508 GCA_046484635.1 Trueperaceae bacterium | reverse complement strand
CCGGGGCGTCCGCGATGCCCATGTGCGCGCTACCGGTATCGACCGATTGCACGGTGAAACCAGAGCCTTGGCCCAGGATGATGTTCACGTCCAAGCCGACCTCGTCGTACCAACCCTTCTCGAGGGCGACGTAGTACGGCGCGTGGTCACCAGAGATCGTCCAATTGAGGAGGAAGTCCATCTTGATGACTTCTCCGGTGGCAGCGCCCTGAGCAGCGGCCGACCCCAAGACGGCCAACATCGAAAGGACGACGGAAACGAGCCGGATCCTTCTCAACATCGCGTGCCTCCAGTACCTGCAGGTTCTTTCCATTGTCGAACGATCAGGCGGGCGTCATCGGCGCTTCGAGGCTGCGCCTGGAGCAGCGAAGCGCCCTCGGCCGGCACATCGCGTCCTCATCTCGCTGTGCGCAACGACGATTGGCTCCACTATGTCGCCCATCTCGCCGGGCAGTCAAGTCCGGGCCCCTGTGTACTGACGTTCCTCGACGGGCCAATGCGTGCCATGCCGCCATGACGCAGCGAGGGCGCGCGCTTCGCTGCGAAGAGCACGTCGTGGACCGAAGAGGTCGAGGACCATCAGCCGGACCGTGGGTCTGCACGCGTGTATCACTCGTACCCCACCGACGGCCGCGACCGCTTAGCGTGACCCAAGGAGGTCACGACATGGCGACATTCGAAGGTTCGATCGACGTGAACGTCCCCGTCCGTACCGCCTATGATCAGTGGACCCAGTTCGAGACGTTCCCGCAGTTCATGGAGGGCGTCGAGGAGGTTCGCCAGGTCACCGACACGAAGCTCGAGTGGCGCGCCGAGATCGGCGGCCGCACCGAGGAGTGGGAGGGCGAGATCACCGAGCAGATCCCCGACCAGCGCATCGCGTGGACGAGCCGCACCGGCGCCAAGAACGCGGGTGTGGTCACGTTCCACCGCATCGACGAAGACACGACGCGCGTGATGCTCCAGATCGAGTACGAGCCGGAGACGCTCGTGGAGCACGCCGGCGCCGCGCTCGGCATCGTCGGGCGTCGGATCGAGGGCGACCTCCAGCGCTTCAAGGAGTTCATCGAGTCACGGGGCCAGGCGACGGGCGCCTGGCGGGGCAAGATCGAGAACTGACGAAGCCGGCCGGGCCCGCCCACGGCCCGATCACCCGCTGGGATGCGGTTCAGGTCGGCTCGGGTGGCGCCTCGCCAGGGGGACGCTCCCAGACGTGGCGGTCGCGCAGCAGCAGCAGCATGAGCGCCGGTAGCGCGGCCGTGGCGAGGAACACCGCCTCCGTACCGAAGGTGTCGGAGACGACGCCAGCCGCGGCGGGTCCCACGACGCTGCCCAGCGCTGCAACGAGAAGCACCGCCGTGAAGCTGAGCGATGGCAGCGAGGGGAAGACGCGTTCCGACCAGAAGGCCAGGACGGCGCTCGTCATCATCACGTACACGCCCTGCCCCCCGGCCGACAGGACGACGCCTGCCCACGCGTTCGGTGCCACCGCGACCAGGGCGACCGAGAGAGCGCCGACCAGCAGAACGAGACGCAAGAGCAGCGGGAGGCCGATCGCCGCCTCGATGCGCCCCGTGAGAAGCCCAGCGAGGCCGAAGAGCCCGTAGCAGATGAAGACGATGGCGGGCGCCGCAGTGACGGGAACGCCTGGCAGCCCACCTGCCGTGACGATGTGGTCGGCGGCGAAGGAGATGTAGATCGCCGACGCCGTCCCGAAGACGAAGCCGCTCGCCACGAGCGGCACCGCCGCGGCGTGGACGAGGTCACGCCAACCCCGCCTCGGCCCATCGCTGCGATCCTTGTCGACGCCACGGAAGGCGACCCAGTTGCCGAGGAGCGCGACCGCGCCCGCGGCCGCGAAGCACGCCCAGCTCCATCGCCACGACAGTCCCCCGAGGACCACGAGGAGCGCCGCGAGGCCGGCCAGCGCGATGCCGACGGCCGTCCCGGTGCTGACCATCGACAGCGCGGACGGACGGGCGTCGTCCCGGACCTTGCGGTGGATGGCGTCGTTGAACGGCGTCCAGGCGAGGCCGGCGCTCGAGGTGGCGAGGAAGACCCCGATCGCCAGCACGGGCAGGTTCGGCGCCAGGGCCACGACCCCCATCCCGATCGTGGCGGCGGCCAGGCCGGTCACGACCGGTGATCCCGGACCCCGTCGGGTGAGGTTCGCTTGCGCGATCAGGAGACCGAGGAAGAACCCGAAGAAGCCGAGGCTGGCCACGAACCCGACGGTCGAGCTCGACATGGAGAACGCCGACCTGAACTCGGGCACGAAGAGACCGAAACCCATGCGGCCGGGTCCGAAGGTGACCGCGGTCGCGAGGAAGCCGGCCGCGGAGAGGCTCCAGAATCGACTGATGACGTCGCCCTCCGTTCCGTTCATCCCACGATAGCGATACCGGGCGCTCGGCCGCGTTGCCGCGATCCTGGGAGCTGCCGGCCGCGAACCGCCGGCACCGAACCGCATGCGCGGTACCCTCGTTGCACGACACGTGGGGGCCGCGGCCGCTGGTCTCGCGCCCCGGGAAGAGAGGCCGCCATGAAGTACCGCCGCCTGGGCTCCACCGAGCTGCCCGTCTCCGTCATCGGCTTCTGGCCGGCCGAGATCGGTCCCGGAGCGCCGCAGCCTACGCCCGACGACACGATCGTCTTCCACGTCTACCTCGCCACCGACGACGCGACCCCGCCCATCGAGGAGCTCGGCGTCACGGGCAGGTGACGACGGCCAGCACGTGGTCCACCGCCACGCGAGCGCCCGCAGCCGGCTCAGCCGCCGAGGCGGATCGTGCTCCCCGTCGACGTCAGCTGGAAGGTCGCTACGTAGCCGCTGAGGGACGTACTGGCTTCGACCTCGATGGCCACACGGAAGGCTCCATGGTTCGGCGTCTCGGTCTCGCGCAAGACGAGGATGGAGACGAGCGTCTCGAGCGTGGAGCGGTCCGTGATCTCCAGATCCAGCACGTCGACCAGCGAGTCCGTCCCGGCGTACAGGTAGGTGCACCCGTCCAACGAGCACTCCATTCGATCGAAGGGCAGCGCCAGCGCGAGGTCGAGGGTGAACGCGACGCTGCCGTTCACGTCGTCCCACAGCTGCGCGTCGATCAGGGCACGCGTGACCGTGATGCGCTCGGGGTACGCGGGCGCGATGGCGCCCGCGGGGCCGCTCAACGTCACCTCGGTGGCCAACCCTGCGTTGGTGTGGAAGCTCGCGAGGCCGAAGCCGCGCAGGTTCGCCTCCAGGTCAGGCACGTCGAACGTGCGGACAGCATCGAGGTGCGTGGTGTTCCGGGTCTGGATGGCGCCGTCTTGGAGGGTGGCGGTGACGATCTGGCCGCCCACACCGAGCGGATCTCCCACCGACAGGGGCGGAACGAACGCCGCGACGAAGCCGCAGCCGCTCAGGAACACCGCCGCGGCTCCTGCCGCGATCGCGGCCGCGGTGCGACGTCGCCGCCGCGTCCAACGTTCCGTGGTCGGTCGTGGTGCTGCGGAACCGAACATGGTGCCTCCTCGGGATGGCTGCTCGATCCACCGAGGACGCCCGCCCCGCGCCGAGTTGGCGCGACGACGATCCGCTCCTGCGATGGCCGGTTGCGCTACTGGCTCCACCTGCTCCAAGCGCCCAAGTACGGGGCAGGTTTCATCGCCGCCATCGATCATCTCTACGAAGCGCCGTGGCTTCGCGATGGCCTCAGTGTAGCCGCCGTGGCTGACGGTCTCCTGACAGCGCGTGCCACGGGCCACGCCGATCGATCGGCCATCGCCGAGGGTGGTCACGTGGCGGCGGGTCGGGGCCGTGGCGCGGCGGGAGCCAGGGCCGACGCTCAGCCGCGCAGCCGCCCCCGCGACTCCTGCTCGGGGTGCTGCAGCAGGTAGGCCAACCAGCCGGCGATCGTCAGGTCGCCGAGGTCGTTGTGCCGCACGACGGTGGCCGGATCGACCTTCGCCTCGCGCAGGCGACTGACCAGCGCGACCGTCTCGGCCCGCGTCTCCGCGAAGGCGCGCCGCAGCGCGGCGACCCCGGCGGCCTCGTCGGGGCGGTAGGGGTGGTGGCCGTCCTCGACGAACGGCTCGCCGAGCGCGACGCGCAGGCGTCGCTGACCCCAACGCTCGATCCCCACCCAGTGGGCGATCGCGTCGCGGTTGCCGGGCGTGTCGGCGGCGCTCGCCAGGCGGGCGTCCATGCTGGCCGCCGAGGCCTCGAGCTCGGCGGCGAGCCGCTCGAGCCCCTTGCCCCGCGCGCCGCGCTCGGCCATTGGGCGGCGGACGAGACCGATCAGGCGCTGAAGTAGACGCATGGGCCCATCGTCGCATGGGTTCACGCGGG
Organism: Trueperaceae bacterium; assembly: GCA_046484635.1. Lineage (GTDB taxonomy): Bacteria > Deinococcota > Deinococci > Deinococcales > Trueperaceae > CAZACZ01. The sequence continues at coordinate 4,178 of JAWOIL010000011.1, read as the reverse complement.
GCGTGGCGCCCGTCGGCCAGCGCCGCGGCCCGCCGGCGTACCGATCAGCATTCCCCAGTGGTACGCCTGGGCGGCCGAACGGCTCGACGGAAGCCCCTGCTGCCTGTCTGCCTCCAGCTACGTTCGGTCGAGTTCGACCACCTGCAACGAGGCGTAGGTCTCGAGCCCCCAGCGGCCGAACTGGTACCCGACCCCCGACCACTTCGCTCCGCCGAACGGAACCATGGGATCGATCCCACCGTGCTTGTTCACCCCGGCCTTGCCGACCTCGAGTCGCGCCGCGACCTCCGCGCCTCGCTCGAGATCCTGCGTCCATACCGACCCCATCAGCCCGAAGTGCGTCGCGTTCGCCCGCTCCAGCGCCTCCTCGACGTCCCGGAACGGCATCACCGGCAGCGCCGGCCCGAACTGCTCCTCGTCCACCAACCGGACCCCGTCCGCGATGCCCGTGACGATCGTAGGCGGGTAGAAGTAGCCCGGTCGGTCGAGCGGCGCTCCACCGGTCAGGACCTTCGCGCCCGCCCGCTTCGCGTCCTCCACGAGTTCGTCCACCCGCTCGAACTGCGGCGCGTTGTTCAGCGGCCCCAGCTGCGATTCCGGTTCGATGCCAGGACCGACCCGCACCCGGGTCGCAATCTCCGCCATCGCCTCGACGAGCCGTGGGTAGACGCTCTCGTGAACGTACACGCGCTTCGTTGCGATGCACACCTGGCCGGCGTTGGAGAAAGCGCTCCAGAACAGCTTCTCGGCGATCGCCACCGGGTCGGCATCCTCCAGCACGATGGCGGGATCGTTGCCGCCGAGCTCGAGCACGAAGCGCTTCAGGTCGGGCGCCGCCGCCGCCGCCACCTTCTTGCCGGTCGCGACCGACCCCGTGAAGCAGATCATGCGCACGTCCCGGTGGCGGGTGATTGCGGCACCCAGGTCGTCGCCGCCCGACACCACGTTGAACACACCCGGCGGCAACACGTCCTGGAGGATCTTGCCGAGCTCGAGCGTCGCGAGCGGCGTGAAGGGCGAGGGTTTCAGCACCACCGTGTTGCCCATGAGCAGCGCCGGCGCCGTCTTGATGCCAGCCAAGAACACCGGGAAGTTCCACGGCGCGATCGAGCCCACCACCCCGAGCGGCCTGCGGCACACCTCGACGCGAGCGCTCTCGTCGTCTCGCAGCACGTCGTGGGGGATCTCCATGCGGGCGAACTCCCGGAACCAGTGCGCCGCGCCCATGCACTCGCCCCGCGCTTTGACAAGCGGCTTACCCTGCTCCAGGGTCAGGGTGCCAGCGAGCGCCTCCACGTTCGCCTCGATCGCATCGCCACACGCTTCGAGCGCCGCCCGGCGTGCGGCCTCGTCGCGGCTCCAGGAGGGAAGCGCACCCTTCGCGGCAGCCACCGCGGCGTCGAGTTGCGCGGGCGTGCAGTCGGGCGCCTCGGCGAACACCGCACCGGTGGCGGGATCGATCACGCCGAAGCTCCGCTCGGTCGGCGCGAGCGCACCGCCGATCGTCATGCGAAATCCCGTGAGATTGGCGGACATGTCGACCTCCGTTCGCTCGCTGCGTGAACCCAGGGAGGCGCGGTGTCTCCTCGGGAGGGCCGTGGCCCTGCCTGCAGCCGGCTGCAGCAGGAACAGGGACAGGGACAAGCGGGAAGGGGGTGAACTCGCTCTGGAGCCTGGCTTCGCGTACGAGCGCCCCAAAGGGAAGAACCACTGCGTGATGCGAACGACGATCGCACCGATTCGGCCCTGACCGCACGTCCGAACCTCGACCGGTGATCGTCATCTCATGCCCGCCGATCTTCTGGCGCCAGCCCATGACCCTCCGTGACACGAGGCAACCGCGAGATGCGGAACGGGCCGAGCCAAGACCACCGGTGCGCCGTCCTGCGCTCCCGCGAGTTCCTGATCGCCCGCGCGGCGTACGTGGCAGCCAGCGCTTCCCGGCGCCTCTGCGTGTAGAGAACCCTGAGTTCGCCCCATTCCATCGTCGCCTCCTCACTGGACGAGGAAGAGCCTAGGGAGCCGCGCGTCAAGGAATGGTCTGGACGAGCGTCAACGACGATTTGACGTTTTCGTCTATGCTGCCAGGACCGTGCTCAGGCTGTGGCTGTTCGGGCGAGCGCAAGCGACCGACGAGGGCGCGGCCATCCAGATCGGGTCGCGCAAGGCTCTCGCGCTGCTCGCGTACCTCGCCGTGCAAGGGGGCGCACACCATCGAGACACCTTGGCTGGCCTGCTGTGGCCCGAGCAGGGTCAGACGCAGGCTCTCGCCGGCCTTCGCCAAGCCCTGTACACCCTGCGGCGGAGCGTCGCGAAGAGCGTCCTCGAAGCCGACCGCCAGCTGTTGGGCATCATCGACGATGCGCTGTGGATCGATCTTCGCGAGTTCGACGCCCTGACGGCCGCAACGTCGAGCGCTCGCGCCGCCGACGCGCACGAGGACGATGTCGCCAGGCTCGAACGAGCCGTGACGTTGGTTCAGGGCGACTTCATGCGTGGCTTCTCCCTGCGTGACTGCCCCGCCTTCGATGAATGGCAGGCGCTCCGGTCGGAGGAGTATCGCCGGAAGCTCAAGGACGTGCTACGTACGCTCATTGGCTGGTACACCGACGAGCGAAAGCTCGAGCGGGCCATCGATCATGGCCGTCATCTGCTTCTTCTGGACCCGTATGACCAGACGGAGCATCGCCGGCTCATGGTGCTCCTCACGCTGGCAGATCACCAGGCTGCCGCGCTCCGGCAGCACGCGACCCTTGCCAAGCTGCTGGAAGACGACTTGGGCATCGAACCAGATGACGAGACGACGGAGCTGCACGAAGCCATCAAGCGAGGAGACCTCCACCTGCTTCTCCGACGGATGCCCGCGGGCGCTCCGCTGAGCGAACTCGCTCCCCTGCTGACCGAGAGACGCCGGCTGCCTGAGGGCGGCGCGGTTCGATCTTCGCAGCAGCGACCCAGAAGCAACCTGCCGCCCCAGCCCAGCGCCTTCGTCGGACGCCAGCGAGATCTCCAGGATCTCAGCGATCTGCTGGCGAATCCGGCCGCTCGCCTGATCACCATCGTTGCCCCGGGCGGCATGGGGAAGACCCGCTTGGCCCTGGGCGTCGCCGAGCGGCAATTGGCGCACGGAACCTTCACGGACGGCGTCTTCTTCGTGCCGCTGGCCCCGGTTCAGGGCGTCCCCTTCTTGGCACGAGCCATTGCGGACGCGATGGGCCTCAAGCTCCTCGGGAGCGAGGACGCCGAGCGTCAACTCCTGCGTCAACTGCCAGGGCGGAGTTCGCTCTTGGTGCTGGACAGCTTCGAACACCTCCTGAGCGCGTCCGGGTTCGTGTCGGAGCTCTTGGCCCACGCGCCCGATCTCACGGCGTTGGTGACCTCACGTGAACGACTGAACGCCCAGGAGGAGTGGCTTTACCAGCTCTGGGGCATGGAAGTGCCGTCCGAGGATCTCGATGCCGACGGCATGAGGAAGTTCAGTGCCATCGACCTCTTCGAACGATGTGCCAAGAAGGCGAACCCGAAGTTCGATCTGGGCAGAAGCGGCCATGACGTCGCTCGCATCTGTCGGCACCTGCAAGGCATGCCCTTGGGCGTCGAGCTCGCGGCGGCTTGGGTGACGACGATCCCATGCAAGGACATCGCCGACGAGATCGAGAAGGATCTCGGCTTCTTGGAGGCCAGGGCACCTGCCATCGCCGACCGGCATCGAAGCCTCAAGGCCGTCTTCGAGTACGCCTGGAATCAGGCCACCGAAGCCGTAAGAGCGACCTTCGAGAAGCTGTCCGTGTTCCGAGGCGGCTTCACGCGGCAAGCAGCCGAGCAGGTCGCGGAGGCCACGCTACCGATCCTCGCCTCACTTGCCGAGATGGCGTTCATCCGCCTGAGGGATTCAGGGCGCTACGAGGTCCACGATCTCCTGCGGCAGTTCGCAGAAGCGAAGCTCAGGTTGCGGCCGAATGGTTATGAAGAAGCCGCGCAGGCGCACGCTCGTCACTTCGCAGATAGGCTCACCGAACTCGAGCCCGACCTGAAGGGCGCGCGGCAGTTCCAGGCGCTCGATGACGTCCCCGCCGACGGCGACAACGTGTTGACGACGTGGCAGTGGGCCACGAGTCACCACGACGTCGCGCTGATCGACAAGCTGGCGATGGGCTTCTTCCTGTACTGCGACATGC
>JAWOIL010000181.1:0-4969 GCA_046484635.1 Trueperaceae bacterium | reverse complement strand
GTCACGGGCTCGTACAGGGCGAGCCGGCGCACGTTCGGCGTCAAGGTAGCTCCGCCCAGCGCGATGGCGCCGCCGAACGAATGCCCGAGGAGGGCGACGGCGCCGCCGGTCTCTGCCGCCACGGCGTCGACCACGGCCGCCACGTCTTCGAACTCGCGTTCGAGGTCCCAGTCGGGATGATCACCGCTAGCCCCGCGCCCACGGCGGTCGACGGCCATGACGGTCACGTGCGGCTCGAGCAGCGGCAGCAGCCGGTTCCACGCACTGTGGTCCGCGGTCGCGCCGTGCACCGTCACCAGGGGCGACCCGGTGCCGCTTCGGAAGTACGCGATCTCGGTGCCGTCGCTCGAGCGGACGGTGTGCCGGGATGGTGCCGTCCCGGGTGCGCTCCCGGGTGCGTTCCCGGATGCGTTCCCGGTTGCGGGCGAACCTTGGGGACGGGACGCGTCGTGGGCTGGCCTGTCGGGCATGGCTCGTCTCCCTTCGCGCAGGCGGCGGGCGCGGGTGCGCAGGTCGCCTGCCTCGAACGTGGCGTGCGGCATGGCCGGTTCTTTGGGGGAGAGGGTAGCACTGCGCGAACTCACAGTTGACGAGGGTGCCGGAAGGGGCGGTGCTCGCGGCGCAGTAAGCCGGATCCCACACGCGCTACGCGTCGTCCGTCTGCGCTTCTTGCAGTCGCTTAGGACCCTGCCTAGGCGTCGGTCACTCGGCCGCCGTCGGTCACCGGGTTCACGTGGCACCGAACGGCGTGCCGCTCCGGCCTACCCGTGAACACAGGCTCATCGCTGCGACAGCGCGCTTCGACCAGGGGGCAGCGAGTGTGGAAGCGACAGCCGCCGGGGATGCGGGCGGCGCTGGGGATCTCGCCTTCGATGCGTGTGAACCCCGCTTTAATCTGCGCTTCGGCCTCGGTGACGACCGGCACCGAGGCGAGGAGTCCGCGCGTGTACGGGTGGGAAGGGTCGCGGAGGATCACGTCGCAGGCACCGACCTCGACGAGCTGCCCAAGGTACATGACACCAACGCGGTCCGCGAACGAACGCATCAGGCTGAGGTCGTGCGAGATGAATAGGTAGGTCAGCTCGAGCTCACGTCGCAGTTGCTGCAGCAACTCGATCACCTTCGCCTGCACGCTCACGTCCAACGCCGATGTCGGCTCGTCCAGCACGAGCAACTTCGGCGCCATGGCAAGCGCCCTAGCGATCGCCACGCGCTGTTTCTGGCCACCGGAGAGCTCGTGTGGGTGCTTGGAGCGGAAGCTCCGCGGCAGCTCGACCATCTCGAGCAGTTCGGCGGTTCGGCTCTGCAGCGCCTTGCCTGCCGTGCCGTGCAGCGCGAGCGGTAGCGCCAGCGTCTGGTGGATCGAGCGACGCGGGTTGAGCGACGAGCCCGGGTTCTGGAACACCATCTGGACGAGCTTCCCGAAGTCGCGGTGGTCACGCTGGCGGCCGACCTCCGTGTTGCCGATGCGCACGCTTCCGGTTGTCGCGGTCTCGAGGCCGACGACGATTCGCGCGAGGGTCGACTTCCCCGAACCCGATTCGCCGGCCAGGCCGAACACCTCCCCGGGGTGAACGTCGAACGAGACCGCGTCAAGGGCTCGCACCTGCCCCGCTACCCGCCGTAGCGGCCCCCTGCGAACGGGGAAGTGCTTGCTCAGCCCCTCGATGCGCAAGATGGCTTCGGTGGCGGTCGCGAGGCTCACTCTGGCACCTCCAGCCAGCAGGCGCTCCGATGACCGGGCGACACCTCGATCGCAGCCGGGCGCTCGAAGCAGCGCTCGTGCGCATGCCGGCACCTCGGGTGGAAGCGGCAACCTCTTGGTGGGTGCACGTAGTCGGGTAGCGTGCCGTCGATGCCGGTCATGACGGTGCCGCCATCGAGCCTCGGCACGCACTGCATCAACGCCTTGGCGTAGGGATGCCGAGGGTCGTGGAAGAGCGCCGCGGTAGCGCCCTCCTCGACGATCGCGCCCGCGTACATCACGTAGAGCCGGTCCGTCATCGCGCGCACCACGCCGAGGTTGTGGCTGATGAGCAGCATCGACAGTCCCTCTTCCTGCACCAGGGCGTCGAGGAGCCGCAGGATCTCGTCCTGTGTGGTCACGTCGAGTGCGGTTCCCGGCTCGTCGGCGATGAGGAGCGTCGGCTGGTTGAGCAGCGCCATCGCGATCAGCACCCGCTGCCGCATGCCTCCGGAGAGCTGGAGGGGGTACGCGTCGTACACCAGCGTGGGGTCGGGGAGCTTGACCTGCCGCAACACCTCTAGGATTCGTGCGCGGCGTGCGGTCTTCGACGAGCGCTCACCGCCCCGCCGGTCGGCCCAGGCCATGACGTCGTCGAGCTGTGTGCCGATGCGGAACACGGGGTTGAGCGACGTGCCTGGGTCCTGGAACACCATCGACAGGTCGCGGCCCTTGAGGAGACGTCGTTCCCGCTCGGACATGCGCAGCATGTCGCGCCCTAGGTAGCGAATCTCGCCTGCCTCGAAACGCGCGGGCGGTGCTCGGAGGATGCCCATGATCGCGCGCATGGTGACGCTCTTGCCGCAACCGGACTCGCCAACGAGGCCCACCCGCTCGCCGCGACCGACCGTCAGATCGACGCCTTGCAGCACGTGCGCGACGCCGTCGAAGCCGCGGAACGAGATGCGTAGACCGCGGACCTCGAGGACGGGGTCGCGCTGCGTGTCCGGCACTGGCGCGCGCAGGAGGCCCGCGCGTGTCGGATCGGCGACCCGTCCGGCTCCGGGCGCATCTGACATCAGCCGACCTCCACGTCGAACAGGTCCCTGAGCCCGTCACCGAGAAGGTTGAACCCGAGGATCGCCACCAAGATGGCCAGCCCCGGGAAGATCGACTGCCACCACATGTCCGGTAGGTAGCGCGAGCCGGCGGACACCATCGTTCCCAGGTCGGGGGCGGGTGGTTGCGCACCGAGGCCGAGGAAGCTGAGACCGGCTCCGATCAGAATCACGAAGCCGGCGTCGAGCGTCACCTTGACGGAGATGGCGGAGACGCAGTTCGGCAGCAGCTCCTTGAAGAGCACGTGGAAGGTGCTCGCTCCGAGGAGCCTGGCGGCTTCTACGTACTCCTCGCCGCGGAGCGAGCGCACGATCCCGAAGATGAGCCTCGTGTGCCACGTCCACCACAACGCTGAGATGGCGATCATGGCGTTGGTGAGGTTGGGAGTCAGCGCCGCCGTGATGGCCAACGCCATGACGAGTGCGGGGATGGCCAGGAATATGTCGGTGATGCGCATGATGACGACTTCGACCCAGCCGCCGAAGTACCCGGCAAGTAGGCCGAGTACCACCCCGAACGGCACGGCGATGCCGAGTACGACGACGACGAGCATGAGCGATATGCGGTAGCCGTACACCACACGCGAGAACACGTCGCGTCCAACCTGATCCGTGCCGAACCAGTGTTCGGCCGAAGGCGGCAGGTGACGGGAGCGGAAGTCGACGAAGTTCCCGGCGTGCTCCGGAAATCGTGCAACCCATGGTGCGAATAGCGCGACGAGCACGACCAGCACCACGATCGCCAGCCCGCCGACCGCCGACGGGTTGCGGCGGAAGCGATACCAGCTGCGACGCCACTCTCGAGAACGATCGGCCGACGGAACGGCGACCGCGACTCCGCCACTGTGTGTCACGCGCGCCCCTCCAATCCGCCTCGCCGGGGCCACCAGATGGAGCGCCTCAAGTGCGCGCCCCCCGCAGCCGGATCCGGGGGTCGATGATGCCAAGCAGCACGTCGACCGCGACGTTGACCACCACGAAGAAGAGACCTGTGACTAGCACTGTTCCCATCACCGCGTTGAAGTCGTTCTGCAAGATAGCCCTCACCCCATAACTCGCCATGCCGGGGAGCGAGAACACCATCTCCACCAAGAACGCATTGCCGAGCAGCGACGCGAACTCGAGGCCGAGGATGGTGATCGTGGGGATCGACGAGGGGCGAAGCATGTACTTGAACGTCACGAGCCACCCTGGCAGCCCGAAGGCGCGCTCGGCTTCGACGTAATCCTTGCGGCTGACGTCGATCATGCTCGAACGCGTGATGCGCATGATCTGCCCGATGCTGGCAGCCGACAGCGCGATGGTAGGGAGCAGCAGGTGGCGCAGCGCGTCCGCGAACACGTCGAGACGGCCGGCCAACAACGCGTCGATGGTCATGAAGCCGGTGACGTCGGCGCTGAAGCGCAGGTCTGCCGCCAGGCGCCCCGTGACGGGTATCCCCGGGACGTTGTAGCCGACCAGGAGTTGCAGCAGCAACGCCAGGAAGAAGGCGGGCGTCACCACCCCGAGCAGCGAGACGATGCGCGCCACTCCATCGAACCAACCGTCCTTGTTCCGAGCGGCCAACACGCCGAACGGCAGGCCGAGCAGTGTGGTCAACAAGATCGTCGCTACGACGAGCTCGAGAGTCGCAGGGAACGCCTGCGCCAGGTCGCGGGTGACCGGCCGGCGCGTCAGCAGCGAGCTACCGAGGTCGCCGCGCAGCAAGCCCGACAGGTAACGGCCGTACTGCACCACCAGCGGGCGGTCGAGCCCCATCTCGCGCCGCAGTTGCTGCACCTGCTCGGCACTGGCCGTCGGGCCGAGGGCCATGCGCGCCGGGTCGCCCGGTACCATGCGGGCGATGACGAACACGACGACGGAGAGTCCGGCCAGGACCACGACCGACCACCCGAGTCGGCGCAAGATGAGGCTGGTGTACTCCACGCTGTCGTCTCCGTTCGCGTCCGATGCGGATCCCGGGTGCGAGTGGCGGCGGGGGCGGCGCGCTGCGCCGCCCCCGCAATGCCGTGGTGCTCAGTCGCAGGTCCAGGTGTAGCGCGACCAGTCGTAGTCGAAGCTCTGGATCGGCACGTACGTGAAGCCGTCGAGGCAGACGTCCATCGCGTGCCGCACCGTCTGCACGAGGAGGAAGGCGTCGGTCTGGCGATCCACCAACTCGCGCTGG
>JAWOIL010000157.1:0-30772 GCA_046484635.1 Trueperaceae bacterium | reverse complement strand
GTTTCATGGACTGCTTCGGATACGACCTCGGCATGCGCGACGTGGCGAGGTCGGCGTTCGGCGGCCCCGTGGTTTTGGCGCGCTCGATGGCCGCTCGCATGGCGGAGGAGGTGGTGGCATGACGCCAGGGCCGACGGGCGCGGCGCGCGGTGGCGACCAGCGAGGGGGCGGGCGCGGGTCGGGAGAAACGGCTGCACGTCGGTACGTCGTGGGGCTCGACATCGGCGGGACGTTCACCGACCTCGTGCTGCTGGAACGCGAAACCAACGCACTGCGGCTGCACAAGGTGCTCACGACGCCAGACGATCCGGCCGAGGGGGCGCTCAGGGGCTTGCGAGAGCTGTTGACGGAGGCCGACATCGGCCTCGATCAGCTCGGCGGCCTGCTGCACGGCACCACCATCGTGACCAACGCCATCATCGAGCGGCGCGGCCGACCGACTGGACTGCTGACGACGCGTGGCTTCCGCGACGTGCTCGAGATGGGGCACGAGCAGCGCTACGACATCTACGACTTGTTCCTTCGCTTCCCGGAGCCGATCGTTCCGCGAAGACACCGCATGGAGGTCGACGAGCGCATCAGCCGCGACGGCGAGGTGCTCAAACCACTCGACGTCGACGGCGTCGACGAGCTGGTGGACGGCCTGGTCGCGGACGGCGTCGAGGCCGTCGCCATCAGTCTGCTGCACAGCTACCGGGCGCCTGCGCACGAGAAGGCGGTGGCCGCGCGCGTGCGGCAGCGGCACCCGCAGTTGTACGTCACGGCCTCGTGCGAACTCGTGCCCGAGATCCGCGAGTATGAACGCACGAACACCACCGTCTGCAACGCCTACGTGCAACCGCTGATGGACCGCTATCTCGGTCGCATCGAGTCGGCGCTCGAAGCGGACGGATTCCGGGGGCGCTTCTCGTTGATGCTCAGTTCTGGAGGGAACGCGTCCCCGGACACGGCACGTCGTTTCCCGATCCGGCTGCTCGAGTCCGGCCCAGCCGGCGGAGCGCTCGCCACGGCCTACCTCGGGCGGCGAGCTGGCCTGGCGGATCTTCTGGCGTTCGACATGGGGGGTACGACGGCGAAGGCGTGCCTGGTGCAGAACGGCCGCCCCGACGTTGCCGCGGAGATGGAAGCGGGAAGGGTGCACCGATTCAAGCGCGGAAGCGGCCTGCCGATCCGAGCACCAGTGGTGGACATGATCGAGATCGGCGCCGGCGGCGGTTCGATCGCACATCGCGACGCACTGGGGTTACTGAAGGTGGGTCCTCTGAGTGCAGGTGCCGACCCAGGGCCTGCCTGCTACGGTCTCGGCGGAACCGAGCCGACGGTCACCGATGCCTGCTTGGCACTCGGCTACTACGATCCCGAATACTTCCTCGGCGGCAGCATGCGCCTCGACATGGTTGCATCGATGAGCGCGTTAGAGAAGCTCGGCGGATCGCTCGGCCTCGGCGTCATGGAAACGGCTTGGGGAGTACACCAGGTCGTGTGCGAGAGCATGGCGCGCGCGGCAAGGGTCCACATTATCGAGAAGGACCGCGACCCGCGAGACTTCCCGCTACTCGCTTTCGGCGGGGCAGGGCCCGCGCATGCCGCACGTGTCGCACGCATTCTCAATGCCAGGATGGTGCTGGTGCCGCCGCTATCGGGTGTTGCATCCGCGCTCGGTTTCCTGGTGGCGCCCACCAGCCACGAGGTGGTGCGTTCGTACCCGGGCCCGCTCGACGATCTTGATTGGGGGGCGATCTCCTCACTGCTGCAAGGAATGGAGCATGAGGCGCGATCGGTGCTCCTGTCGTCCGGCGTAGAAGCGGACGCGATACGTTGGGAGCGTCGCGTCGAAGCGCGATTGATGGGTCAGTTTCACGACATCGAGGTCGAACTGCCCGTCGGACCCCTCGACGACGGAGTCGCAACGATCCTCATCGAGCGCTTCCGAACGGCCTACGCCGAGCGGTATCACAGCGTGCTGGAGGGCTACCGACCAATGGCCGTCACGTGGCGGTTGCGGGCGCTGGGTCCCGAGCCGCAGGTCGATCTCCGCTCGCCGGCGCAGCGCGGCACCACCGTGCCGGCGCCCAAGGGCATGCGGCGTGCCTACTTCCCGGAGTCCGGCGGCTTCGTCGATACGAGGGTGTACGCGCGCGAGTCGTTGCCGATCGGCGTCGTGGTTCGAGGTCCGGCGATCGTGGAGGAGCGAGAGAGCACGACCGTAATCGCCCCTGGCGATCGCCTCGAGGTCGACGACGCCGGCAATTTGGTCGTGCGGGTCGATATCGTCGTCGATCGTGCGAGTGCGCAGGAGGTGCGCGCGTGACAAGGCAGCGCTTCGATCCGGTCAGCCTCGAGGTGATGTGGGGCCGACTCGTGAACATCACCGAGGAGTGCTGGATCACGATCTGGCGCACCGCCTTCAGCACAATCATCGGCGAGGCGCAGGACTTCGGCTGCGAGTTACTCGACGGCAACGGCGAGTCACTGGCGCACTCCCCGCGCTCGATGCCGGTGTTCAACCTCACCTTGCCTCGGGCCGTGAAGGCACTGCTGAATGCGTTTCCCAAGGAGTCGCTGCGGGAAGGCGACGTGCTGATCACGAACGATCCATGGATCTGCGCCGGGCACCTGTTCGACGTTGCGTTGGTGACGCCGGTGTTCCGCAACGGGCGCCTTGTAGCTCTCGTGGGATCCATCGCGCATTGCTCAGACATCGGCGGCACCCGTGACTACCAATCGGCACGCGAAGTGTATGAAGAGGGCCTACAGATCCCACCGATGAAGCTCTTCGAGGCAGGTGAGCCGAATCGGACCCTGTTCTCACTCATCGCCCGCAACGTCCGCAAGAGTGACATGGTGCTCGGTGACATCCACGCACAGAACGGGGCGAACAAGGTAGCAGCCGCTCGCCTGAAGGGCTTCATGGATGCCTACGCGATCGACGACCTCGAGGACCTCGCCTACGAGGTGCAGTGGCGCGCAGAGCGCGCCATGCGAGAAGCCATTACTTCCGTGCCGGACGGCGTCTACCACAGTCGTGTGCGGTTCGACGGCATCGAATCACCGCTCGATCTCGCCGTGGCCATCGCCGTGCAAGGTGATCAGATGCACGTTTCGTGGGACGGGCCGGCGCAGCTCACGCGTGGTGGCATCAACTGCACGCTGAACTACACTGCGGCACACACCGTCTATGCGCTCAAGTGCATCCTGACTCCCGACATCCCGTCCAACGCGGGTTGCTTCAGGCCGATCACCGTGGAGGCGCCGGAGGGCAGCATCCTCAACTGCACGTATCCGGCAGCCGTCAACCAGCGGACGCAGACCGGATGGTACTGCGCTCCCGCGGTATTCGCGGCGCTGGCCGAGGTGTTGCCGGACCGCGTCCAGGCGTTCACCGGGTTGCCTATGGGCGCGGGCGCCTACGGTCAGGATGCGGACGGCCGCTTCTACAATGACCACCTGTTCCAAGGAGGCGGCCAAGGAGCGGGCCTTCACGGTGACGGGCAGAGTGCCCTGCTCTACCCCACGTCGGCAGGGAACACTGCGATCGAGATGTTCGAAACGCGCACTCCATTGGTCGTGGAGGAGAAGTCCTTCCTCGCCGACAGCGGTGGTCCCGGTAAGCACCGTGGCGGGCTCGGGCAGCGCGTTTCGGTGCGTAAGCTACGCGCGGATGGACGGCCCGCGCTGTTGTCCTTGCATCCGCAGGGGATGCTGGTCGCCACCCCCGGGCTGCACGGCGGCAAGGCGGGAAGGAGAGCCGCCATCGCCGTCGAGGGTCCCACCGGACGAGTCGAGAACCTCGAGCTGCACGGCATGGCGGAATTGCACTCCCCAGACGAACTCTGCATCATCGACATGCCAGGAGGTAGCGGTTTCGGCGATCCCGGCACTCGCGATCCCGCACATGTGGAGCGTGACCTGCGCGAAGGCTACGTCACGGAGGCCGGAGCCGCCGCGTATCGCGCGCCCGACGGCTCGTGAAAGCGATCGTGGTCGAGCGGTCTGCGGAAGCGGGCCTTCCACCCTTGGCGTGGCGGGACGTACCTGACGTGAGTCCGGCACCCGGCGAAGTGCTCGTCGAAGTTCATGCTGCCGCCCTGAACCGGGCCGATCTCATGCAGAGAGCGGGGACCTACCCGCCTCCGCCGGGTGCCAGCGAGATCCTCGGCCTGGAGATGGCGGGAATAGTTCGGTCGCTCGGGCAGGGCGTTGGAGGGCTCGAGGTCGGCGAACGTGTTTGCGCCCTCCTGCCGGGCGGCGGCTACGCTGAACTCGTCACCGTGCCAGCTTCTATGCTGATGCGCGTCCCCGAACGTATGACGATGGTGCAAGCAGCCGCTGTGCCCGAGGTCTTCCTGACGGCGTACTCGGCGCTGTTCTGGGAGGGACGGCTGCAGCCAGGCGAGATCGTGCTCGTTCACGCCGGTGCCAGCGGCGTCGGTACCGCCGCAATCCAATTGGCGCGCCGCTCCGGTTGCCGCGTGTTCGTCACGTGCGGCGGCCTCGAGAAGGCGCGCGCTTGTGAGGCGCTCGGCGCGGAACTCGCGGTCGACTACCGCGTCGACGACTTCGAGGACCGCATCCGGCACCACCTGGGAGACGATGTCCCGATCGCCGCTGTCGGCCCGGGCGGCGTAGGCGGCCCGGGCGGCGTTGACGTGATCGTCGACTTGGTCGGGACGGACTACTTCGATAGGAACCTCCGGCTGCTCAATGTCAAGGGACGCCTCGTGTTCGTGGCAGCGCAGAGCGGACCGCAGGTGACGATGAACATCCTCGCGCTCACCTCGAAGCGCCTCGAGTTGATCGGTGTAACGCTGCGCGCCCGTCATGTCGACGAGAAGGTGCGCTTGAAGAACGCATTCCTCGAGCGCTTCGGCCATGATCTTGGCGCTGGCGCCATCCGGCCCGTCATTGACAGCGTCTATCCGATCACTGAAGCGCAGGACGCCCACGCCTACATGGCCGAGAACCGAAACGTGGGCAAGATCGTACTGGCAGTACGGGAGGGTCCGGCGTCCAGTCCGCCGTAGCCGCCTTCGATCCTGGGCCGGACCCAGCCAATCGCCCACAAGGATCGAACACCGCCTCTGTCGGACGGATCCAGCAGAACGGGCGACCTCGAGACGCTCCAACCCGTCGAGCACAAAGCGCGCCTCGAGCTCCATGCGCCAGTTGGTTGCACCCTGCAACGCGGACAGCGATCGCGCTTCCTGATCCATCACTTGGCATGCGCAGTCATCCGCGTCGACGCCACGGGCGGCTACGCGCTCTCCTTCGCGCTGCTCGCCGGCATCGGCGTCATGGGTGCCGCGGCGTTCTTCTCGCTGCCGCGGTCGAAGCGGTTCGGTTCGAGTGGGGGTCAGGCTGTGCCATCATGAGCACGGGAAGCCCGCAGGACCGAAATCGAAGGAATTTTCTCCCCAGGGAAAGGTTCGGCGGGAGCACACCGGAACTGGAGGTTCGGACATGACCCGAGGTCGCCCGTCTCACGTGGTCCGGATGGGGCTGTTCACGGCCATCGCCCTACTGGGGGTGTTGGTGGCATGCCAGCAGCAGCCGCCCGTCGTCCAACCCAGCGTCATCCTTTCCAATCCGGACGACGTCTACTCGGCGCAGTCCGTCGACGTTCAAGTCGCGGTACAGCGCGGGAGCACGCTCGCAAGCAGCGTGCTGCTCGAACTCGTGTCGGCCGAGGCGGGCATCACCGCCACCGACGTGACCACCACCGAATCCTTGGTCACCATGACCGTCGAAGTCGACGCCGGCGTTCCGGCGGGCACGTACCCGATCCAGGTGCGCGCCACCGGTGGCGCCAGCGTCGAGAGCGACGCGGTCGACCTGGTCGTGCTCGGTATCGAGCCCGGCGCGGTGCAAGGGGAGATGCGCTCGCTCCTGATCCCCACGCCAGGCGACTTGGGTTTCCCAGCGCCTCCGGCCGCGGTCGACCCGTCCACCTTCGGGCAACGCAGTTACGTTCCGGGTGAGGACGTTCCGCTGGCATTCGACGAGATGCGCGCCGTACCGGGCGAGATTCTGGTGCGCTTCCGAGCGGGCGCGACCCCCACGTTGCAGGCGCAGGCTGCTGGCGCCCCGGTCTTGTCCGTCGACGGCGTGACGCTGCGCGCGCCGAGCGCCGGGTTCGTTGCGGGCACGCTGCAGACGTGGCGGGCCGAGGGCGTGGCGACCGTGGAAGCGGCGATCGCCGTTGCCGAAGCGCTCCAGCGCCGCCCGGACGTGGTGTCGGCGTCGCCCAACTGGCTCTTCTCGGTGCACCAGGCGCCAGCCGCCTACGACCTGCAGTGGCACTACCCTTCCATCCTCCTGCACGACGCGTGGTCGGTGGAGGACGGGCTCTCGAACCCTGTCACGGTGGCCGTGCTCGACACCGGCTATCAAGACCATGCCGACCTAACCGACCTCTGGCTGCCGGGGTACGACTTCATCGACCTCGACGCCGACCCGACCGACGGCGGCGATCCGTTCGGCAACTTCGTGAGTCACGGCACGCACGTGTCCGGCACCATCGCCATGCGCACCGCCAACGCTCCGTTGGTCGCCGGCATCAGCCGAGGCGCTTCCATACTGCCCGTGAAGGTGCTCGACGACGAAGGTTCCGGTTCGTTCGACTCGATCATGGCCGGCATGGTGTGGGCCAGCGGTTTGACCGTGCCCGGCTACACCTACCCGGTGGGTTGGGTCATTCCGGACAACCCGAACCCGGCACGCGTCATGAACATGAGCCTCGGTGGCCGCGTGGGCGAGTGCCCCGCCGAGATGGCCGCCATCACCGAGTACTTGGCGAGTCAGGACGTGATCGTGGTGGTCTCGGCGGGCAACTCCAGCCAACCCACCGACATGTTCGCGCCCGCGAACTGCCCCGGCGTGGTCACGGTTGCCGCCACCGGCCCGTACGACTCCCGCGCCTACTACTCGAACTTCGGCTCGCACGTCGACATCACCGCGCCAGGAGGCGACTTCGACTACGAATACTTCGGCGAGGCGACCGGCGGGCCCTACGGCACGGGCGTACTGAGCACCACGAAAGTCAACACGTTCGACAACTGGGTCTGGTTCCAGGGCACGTCCATGGCCGCACCGCACGTAGCCGGCGTGGTGGCACTGCTCCTGGCGGACGAGCCGAGCCGCACCTACACCGACGTTTACGACGCCATCACCTCTACCGCCATTCCGATCTCGGCGGAGAAGTGCGACCGCCCCTCGGGCGACGAGTGCGGTGCGGGCCTGCTCGACGCGAACGCGGCGCTCGGTGGCGCCCCGTCCGTGCCGTGGGCGGGCGCGCCCGTGGCGACCGTCGGACTGTGGGCATGCACCGTGGCGGACTGCAGCGACGTCGACGTGCTCGACCCGGCTGACGTCGAGGCCACCGGCGCCTTGACGCGCGGATACGTGCCGCTGGACTTCCAGGACGTGCCGCCAGGAACGTACCTCGCGTTCGGTGAGGTGTCGGCCCCGGGCACGACGGTCGAGTACCAGATCGGTGAACAGGTCTTGGAGGTGACGTCGGGCGGTGTCGCCGACGCGGCGTTCTGGGCGGTGCCTGCGGCGCTGCCGTAGGCCTCGTCTGGCAGGGTGTTCGCGGTGTAGCACGTAACGGGCCGCGGACACGCAACGGTATACCCTTCGCGACCGCGAGCGTCCGGCCGAAGCCATCGTGCCTCGGCCGGACGCTTCCATGCGGGCGATCCCTTTGACCGGGTGGTACAACTTCCCCTACGCCCCAACGAACCCGGTGGCGTGGAAGTCCAGCCATGCCCCACGAACCCCCCACCGATCCCGGCGTAGAACCCCGGCCCGAAGCCCCGGCGCGCTCCCGCGTCGTCGCTTCGTCGCCCGTCTACTACGGATGGGTCATCCTGCTGGTCGGCACGTTCGGGCTGATGATGACCACGCCGGGTCAGACCCTCGGTGTGTCGGTGTTCCTGGACAAGATCATCGAGGACCTCGGGACTTCGCGCTCGGTGGTGTCGCTGCTCTATACGGTCGGCACGATGATCGCCGCGTTCGCGCTGCCGTTCATCGGGCGCTTCATCGACATCCGAGGTCCGCGACTCGCCGTTGCGGTCATCACCGTTGCGTTCGCGGCCGCCTGTGTGTGGATGGGGTTCGTGACCGGGCCCGTCATGCTGCTCCTGGGCTTCGTACTCATCCGCATGCTCGGTCAAGGGGCGTTGAGCCTGGTGAGCCAGTACGTCATCAACGTCTGGTTCGTGCGCAGACGCGGTCTAGCAGTGGGGCTTTCGGGGCTCGGGATGGCCACGGCCACGGCGCTCTTCCCGAGGTTGATCGAGAGCCTCATCGTCGCGCTCGACTGGCGGCTCGCATACGCCGCGCTGGGCGGATTGGTGCTCGTCACGATGTTGCCTATCGGCATCGGCTTCTACCGCTCTCGTCCCGAGACGTTCGGGCTGGAGGCGGACGTGGGCCCACTGCGCAGAGCGGAAGCGTTGCGTACCACCGGCCACGCCGAATCGCATCGACCGACGATCGTCGAGGCGAACTACACCTTGAAGCAGGCACGAAAGACGGTCACGTTCTGGCTGTTCGCTACCGGGAACTTCCTGGTCGAGGCGTTGGGAACGGGACTCCTGTTCCACCACTACTCGATCATGCAGGCAGGTGGCCTCGAACGAGATGCCGCGGCGACCGTGTTCGTGACGCTGGGCTTCGCTGCTGCGGCGGGCAACATGGTCACGGGCGTGCTGATGGACCGTGTGCCGCCTCGGTACCTGTTGAGCGTGTTGTTGGCGTTGCAGGCCGCGGTGCTCGTTCTGGCGACGCGCATCACGGGCATCCAGGCGCTGCTGCTGTACGGCACGCTTCTTGGCCTGATGCAAGGGATGAACGGCGCCATCGCCGGCAGCGTCCACGCGCACTACTTCGGACGGGCGCACATCGGCAGCATCAAGGGCTTCGCCGCAACGCTGTCGGTGGCGGGCACGGCCGTGGGGCCGCTGCTGTTCGCTCTGGGCCTCGACCTGGGCGGTTCGTACGCTCCGGTGTTGGTACTGTCGGCGCTCCCGCCGTTCGCCTTGGCGCTGGTGACGCCGTTCTTCCGGCCGTTCCGTGGACCGGGCGTGGTGGCGTAGCAGCCACGGTTCCGGCGAACCATGCGACGTGGCGTCCTGGCTCGACTCCCTACGCCGGCTTCGCTTTCGCGGCTTCGCCATCACGTGCAGTCGATCACCGCTTCGCCATCACGAAGCGCACGCGGGCGCCCACCCGCAACTGCGCCAAGCGGGCCAGGTCGGCGGGGTGCACTACTGCCGGCTTTGCGTAGCCGCCGAGCGTCCCGCGATCGTTCAGGAGGATGATCGGCGCGCCGGCGCGCGTTACCTGCACCGCCCCGAGTGGCACGGCTTCCGAGGTGATCTCGCCGCCCGGCACCTCGGGGCCGACGAGGTGCATGCCGGTGCGGTCGGCGCGGCCGACCTCGAACGCCTGGTCGGTGAGCGCCCGCAACGCTTCGGGAGTCACCTGTGGACCGGGCAACAACCGGGCGAACTCCGGATCGCGCGCATGCCGGTGCGGAACGAACGCGCGCCCCGGCACGGCATTCGTCTCGCGCGACGCGCCGAGCACGTCTCCCGCGACCAGCGGCCGGCCGATCCGCCCCCGCAGGTCGGCCGACACGCTGCCTAGGAACGCCGTGGCCTCGATGCCGCCAGCCAGCGCCAAGTAGGAGCGGCAACCGCGCTGCGCAGGCGCGAAGCTCAGCCGTTGCCCGCGGCCAAGCGCGAACCCGCAGAAGGGTTCGCGCGCTTCGCCATCCACCATCGGCACCAGCGCTTCGCCCGTGACGGCAACCACTGTGTCGGCCAACGCTTCGAGGGTAGGCCCGGTGAGCGTCATCTCGAGGAGTGGCGCGTCGGGCCGGTTCGCCACCAGCCGGTTCGCGAGGCGCGCGAGCGGCGCATCGAGCGGCCCCGAGCGCGCCAGTCCGAAGCGGCCCACCAGGAAGCGCCCGGCGTCGAGCACGAGGTCGAGCAGCCCGGGCGCCTCCACTCGGAGTCTCGGCAGCCGCGGCGATGCCGGCAGCAGCTCCAGCGGCGTCGGCTCCGGCGGCGGCGTGCCCTCGGCCGGCTCGAAGCGGGCCTCGTCACCGGGCGCCAACAGGAACGGCTCGTCGCGATGCGGATCGTACACGGCCACCAACGACCGTCCGATCACGTTCCAGCCGCCAGGTGACGCCAGCGGGTAGATCCCCGTCTGTTGATTTGCGATGGCCACCGAGTGCGCGGGCACGAGCGTGCGTGGCGCCGCGTGGCGCGGCACACGGATGCGCGCGGGCACCTCGGCCAGGAACGGGAAGCCGGGGGCGAAGCCCACGGCGGCCACCCGGTAGCGGGTGCCGGCGTGGATTTCGATTACCTCGTCCGGCGAGAGGCCCAGGTGGGCTGCGACCGCGCCCAGGTCGATGCCGCACTCGCCGCCGTACGCGACGGGGATGGTGACGAGGCGGGGTTGCCTTGGTGCCCCTGCGCCGTTCGCAGGGCGTGTGCCCTGCGCCACCTCCCCGCCGTCCTGCTCCCGGTCGCGTCTTGCGATGGCCGCCTCCACGAACAGGCGCATGCGAGCTTCGTCGACGACGCCGGCGTCGTACTCGACGTAAAGGCTGTCGTAGGCGGGGATGACGTCGAGTACCGCGGCGGCCGCCTCGCCTTGGCTTGCGTAGTCGGTGACGGCGCGTAGCAGCGCGTTTCCGACCTCGTACGGGGCCAGCCCGTGCGCTTCCGAGTCGTCGTCGTGCAGGTAGAACCCACGCGCGGCAGGTGCGTCGACGGTCCTCTTCATCGCGGATTCATCGCGTAGGGCGGGGGCGCACGGGCAAATCGCGTCGTCGCTGGTTCGTCGACGGCCGCGTCATCCGCGATCAGAACGCCTTCAGGTGAACACCACTCGCTTCGAGCGCCAACCGCACGGCGCGCGCGGCCTGCGGCGCGGTGGCTCCGTCGCCATGCAGACAGAGCGTCTCTGCCTCGACAACGACCTGACCGCCATCGATGGCTTCGAACGGCTCGCCGCGCGCCATCGCCACGGCGCGCTGGGCGATGCGTTCCGGCTTGACGATCATCGCCTCGGGAACGTCGCGCGGGGCCAAACGACCGTCCTTCGTGTAGGCGCGGTCGGGGAAGGCCTCGTTCACGGCGCGGAGCCCAGCATCCCGCGTGGCGGCGCGCATCACGTCACCACCAGCGCCCGCCAGGACGACCAACGGAAGCGAAGCGTCGAAGCGGGCGACGGCCCCGGCGACCGTGCGGGCCGTGTCTTCGTCGCGCATCATCTGGAAGTAGAGCGCCCCGTGCACCTTGACGTGGTGCATGCCGGCGCCGGACACGCGCAGGAGCCCCGCCAGCGCAGACAGCTGGTACAAGATGTCGGCTTCGAGCTCCTCCGTGGAGAGCCGGATCTCCCGCCTTCCGAAGCCGACCTTGTCGGGGTGGCCGGGGTGGGCGCCGATCGCGACACCGTGCTGATTCGCCAGCGCGATGGAGCGCAACATGTTCTGCGGATCACCCGCGTGGAATCCGCACGCCAAGTTCACCGACGTCAGATGCGGGAACAGCGCCGGCTCGTCGCAAACCGTCCAGCGCCCGAACGACTCACCGGCGTCGGCGTTCAGGTCGATGGTGATCGGCGCAGTGCCTGCGTCCGTCATCGCATGTGAAGCGGACGGCGTGCTCGTGGCGTGGCTCACGGACGCATCGTAGCAGGGGCCCGAACGGGCGCAGAGGTGGCGCTTCTAGCAGCGGTGTTTCGAGCGACTGTGCCTCGATGCCTTGTGCCTCGATGCCTTGTGCCTCGAGTGACTGTGCGTCTAGCCGAGGCGCAACGTGACATCGGACCACGGTAAGCCACGGAAGCCGCTACACTGGAGTCCGAGCCCCCCAAGGGGCCGGAGAGGCAGGTCGGCATGAACGTCCTCCTTTGGATCGTCTTCGGAGCTTTGGCCGGTTGGATCGCCGGTGCCATCATGAAGAGTGGCGGCCAGCAGGGCCTCATCACCAACATCATCGTCGGCGTCGTCGGAGCGCTGCTGGGTGGCTGGATCTTCAGCCTGCTCGGCGCCCAAGGCGTCACCGGCTTCAATCTCCCCAGCTTGTTGGTGGCGGTAGTGGGAGCGGTAGTCCTGCTGGCGATCCTCCGAGCGGTACGTCGCTGACGAGGAACCGACGCTGAACGGGGCGATCTCCGACCCAGGCATCATCGCCGGAGTACGCGCCGCCTGAGGCCGCGAGTAACGCGCCGCGCGAACGGCCGTGCGCGCCGCGTCCATGCGAAATGGGCGGCCGCCGCGGGTCGTAGCACAATGCGACGCCATCCGGGTGGCACGTCCGGGTAGCCGTAGGCGCCCAGTTCCCGTCCGATCAACGATTCCACGAGGGCGCGTCGCCAAGGCGCGCCCTCGTGCCGCCACCGTTCGACATCCGCCCTGCGCGGCGCGCGTCCGAGCCGGTCGTGGACGTGCCGTTCACGCTCTAGCGCGGTCTTGATGGCGTCTGCGCCCTGGTGCGCGTCGAGCATGGCAGGCTCGAACGACACCCCGAGGTACGCGCATACGCGCTCGAGCGTCCCTTGCGTGTCCAGCACCAGGTCTTCGTAGCGAACCCGCAAGAACCGGTCCGGGCCGAGTCGTGCCTCGGCTTCGGCCGCGGCGCGCACGACGCGGCTCCAGTAGCGACCCACCTCGTGGGGCGACCAACCGCGGTCGCTCCAACGCCGGTTCGCCAACGACAGGAAGACGTCTCGCCCGTCACGCACGATGTGAACGAACTGCGCGCGGGGGAAGCAGTGGTCGAGCGCTTCCACGTGCATCACGTACTCGGGTGTCTTGTCCCCCCAGCGCACGGAAGCACCAGCCCCGATCTCCAGACGGTCATCCGCCCCGACTTCCAAACGGTAGAGCGTGTCGACGAACTCGGCGGTCGTCACCGCGCCGTCGCCGGGGAAACGCTCGAGGACGGTGGCCGGCGGAACGCTCCAACCGTCACGGTACCGAGGGTGCGACGTGACGATCTCGACGGCGCGCGCCACGTCCTCGGCAAAGAGCTTGTCCGGCGGTGGGAACGCCCGAAACAAATCGATCAGGAACCAGCTCTCGCTCGGGATCGCAAGTCGTGTGTGTGCGTTCAGGTACAGCCGAAGCAGTGTCGTGCCCGAACGGTCGGCGCCGATGACGAAGAAGGGGGAGTGATCCGCCTGTCGATCAGGTTCGGAGCACGGACGAGGCGGATAACGCACGTTGGGCGGATTGTACGTCCGGTGCCAGTCGTTGCATCCGGAACTTCGTCACGCCATCACGACAGCAGCCCGGGCGCGTCGTCCGTTGCACGATTTCAACTGCGCACCTTCGACACTTCCCTGCCAACGGCCGTATCGACGTCGTTATCGCCTTGTCGGCTCCTGGCCCCTGCTCCCTCCGCCGCAACCCGTCCCCACGCGAGCGCGTTCACGGCCTTCTCGGGGCCTCGTGGCGCGTCGACGGGGCGGTACGCGCGGACCGCGAACTCCGCGACCATCGCGTGCGGGGCTCCGGTGAGCCGCACCATCCGGCCCGCCGGGACCAGGAACCATAGGTCGAACACCGGGTGCAAGGGAACGGCCATCTGCCCGCCACCGCGCCTCGTGTTCGGACCATCGAAGCTCAACAGCAGGTCGTGCGTGCTGCCACCGACCAACGAGAGTCGGAGTAGGTGGCAGGGGGGCCTCGCGACCGCGTGCGTCCCGTCGCTACCTCCCCGCACCACCCGCCCGGCGAGGTGCAGGAGGACAGGCGTCTCGGGTAACGACCACACGATCTCGCTGGAGTGATCGCGGGCGTCGGAGTGCACCCAGGTGACGGCGTCGCCGGCGAGGGTCGCCGCGGGACCCACGACGCGCGCATCGTCGAGCCATACCTCCTCGCCGCGGCCCATGGGGATGATAGCGGGCTGGAGGTGCGCGTGAGCCTGGCCGTTGCCTACCGGACCGCCGCCCAAGGGGCGCCCACCGGGCTGTTGCTCGGTGCCGGAACCGCGCCTCGTCTCGTCTAGTGAACAGGCGTCGATCACGGTCCGGATCCGCTTGCGTTCGCCCTCGTGGATCTCCCCTCGTAGCGAGCGAGCGGCGGCAGCGTCGGCGAACCTCCACGCGGCTCCCTCGTACACGAGCCAGCCGCAGCGCTCGAGTTCTTCGATGTACGGGGTGGCGCCCAACGCGTCGAGTTCCTTTCCGGAGATCGTGCCTTCGATCAGCGATAGGCGCTCGAGCGCCTGTCGCGCAAGCTTGGACAGGCGACGCGCTTCGAGTTCGTACGCCGCGCGCATCCGTTGCGGGATGGGGAGCGGCGGCACGATGTGCCCGCTCCGTCGAAGCTTGACGAGTTCGGCAAGGTAGCCGGGGTTGCCGGCAGATGCGAGGTACATGGTGGCTGCTTCGTCGAAGTGGATGCTCTCGGGGATCGCGTTGCGAGCTTCGTCCCAGGTCAGGGGCTCGAGCCGCACGAAGCGCAACCGTTCCGGCGGAAGCGTGGACCTCAGCCGCAACAACAAGGACGGGTCTTCGCCGAAGGTCGACCGCCCCAGCACCCACACGTTCGCACGGTCGTTCGCGATGCGGTGCGCGGTGGCTACGGGATCGCACGACTCGGGGTCGACGTACCGCAGGGCCGAGATGCCTAGGGCCGTTCCCGCTTCTTCCACGAACGGCAACGCGAGACGCTGCGCCAAGGTCCTAGCCACGGCGGCGCGGCCGGAACCGGGTGATCCCTGGAGCACGATGACGAACCCCGGCACTGCGGCGCGCGCGAGCTCCTCCACCAGGCGGCGCCTGGCGGTGTGGCTACCTAGCGGGACCCAGGTGGAGCGCTTGTAGTCGAGCCAGGCCTGGAACTCGGGTGACACGTCGTCCAGGCCCTCCAAAGGCGCGCCTGCCGCCGCGTCCTTGTTCACGGCGATCTGGTCGCTCAGCGTGAGGGGATCCGTGCCGCCACCGAACGGGTCGATGCCCAGCGCCAAGAACGCGGCGCGCACGCGGTGCAGCTCGACTCGGAGGTTCTGCATCGCCCGAGGGGTCTCCCAAAGCAGGTCGGCCAAGCGTTCGCGGCGTACGGAACCGTCGAGCGCGAGAACGCACAGGATCGCGAGGCCCTTGTGCCGAAGGCGAACGGTGTGCCCGTCGGCCCGGACATGCACGGGGCCGACGACGTGAAGCGTGACGCTGGTTACTCGAGAAGACATCGTGTGCGGCGTTCCCTCGCCCGCCGCCGCCGCTCCGTTCTCCGGAACCGAACCCTCTGCGAACCCCGCTCGTTACCGCCGTGGTTCCAAGACGCGTTACCAGTGCGTTGCCAATCGACCGCACCCTGGTTCCGTGCGGTCAAGACAGTTCTCATGATACGCCATTCGCGCTCAAGTACTCGGTAACGGGCTGGTAACGCTCTGCTCGGTAGCGTGGCGTCGACGCGTGTCGAAGGAGGTGACGCGGGTCGGCTGAACGAGCCGACGGCAAGGAAGCGTCAGCGCTCTGCGGACGAACATCGACCGCTTGCGCACAAGGTCTCTCGGGTTCGCATCGACCTCTCCACACTCGGTTCGACAGGAGAACCCACCATGTTACGCAGATTGGCCTTCGTTCTTGCGCTCGTGGCAGCGTTCAGCGTCGCCGCCGCGCAGATCACCATCTTCCCGGTGACGGGGGACGGCCCCGATCAGATCGCCAAAGGCGCCGATAGCGCTACGGTCAACCAGATCGTGGAACTGATCCTGCCCCAAGCGACGGCGCTGCACCTCGACGCCTCCACCATCACGTTCGACCTCACGGCCCTCGACGGTACGGGCTGGGCCGAGCGTGCCAGCAGCGGCGAGCTGCCGACGGGGTTCGAGCTGGCGTGCGTGTACGTCACGGGCAACGACGTCCCCAACGCGCTCGGCGGCACCTACTGGAACCAGACGCAAGTCGTTCCGGGCGGAATCGCCTACCATGCCGCCACCTGGGACCAGATCTACCTCGAGTACTACGGCAACGGTTTCTCGGGCGTCGTTCCGGATACTGCGCGCGTGGTGACCTACCCGCCCATCCGGCTCGATGCCGCTGATGAACTGGTGCCGGGCTCGAAGGGCTACTTCGTCTGCTACCAGACCTTCGTCCTGCAGCTCTTCTCGAACTTCAACTTCTGGGATCTGCAGGTTCACCGGGCGGACTTGCCCGGTCAGCCCATCGAGCACCTGTACGTGCAGGGCAACACCTGTGCCGACTTCGGTGCGGGGACGGGCCTCTACAAGCTGGACAACGGCATGTACGTCCACCTGATCCCGAAGACCTTGAACGCAGGGACGACCGGTGATGTCGCGGCGTCGGACGGCTCGATGTGCAGCCTCAACACCAGCTGGCTGGACGTGCTGGGCGTGTTGGCGGTGAAGATCAACGCCGACCACTGGGGCACCAGCGTGGCCAACCTGCAGTACACCTTGGTGTCTTCGGACGCTCAGTTCTAAGACCCCCGGATGCGGTGGCGGGCGGCTCCTTGCCGCCCGCCCCGACACCCTCGCACTAGGCAGGCGGTCTTATCCATGATCGGAGCTCGTATCGCACGCGGCAGCCACCACGCCCCGCGGTGCTATCTCACGTTTCCCTTGGTCCTCCTCGCGTTCTCGGCCATGACCGCGCACGGCCAGGGCGCTGCCATGGTCGATCCGGCCTCGGTGGTCCACGTCGCCGCTCCCGGCGAGACGATCGCCGGGGTCGTTCGCGTGACCAACCCGATGGAGGAGGTCCTGCGCCTGCGCGTCTATCTTTCGGATTGGACCCTCGACCCGGTGGGCCAGTTCACCTTCGCCGAGGTCGGCACGCTGCCGGCCAGCGCCAGCCCCTGGATCACCTTCAGCCCGTCGGTTCTCGACGTCGAGCCGCACGCTACCCTCGAAGTGCGCTACGACGTCCAGGTGCCGGCCGACGCCAGCGCCGGTACGCACCAGAGCGTGCTGTTCGTCGAGTCGGAACCGAGCGAGGCGGTCCCCGGCCAGATGGCCGCCACGTTCTCGGTTCGCGTCGGTCACGTCGTGTACGTGAACGTGCCACCGTTGGTGAAGGAGGGCGCGATCACCGCCATCTTCGGTGAGCCGCCGACGGCCGCCGGTGAGCCCTACCACCTGACGGTGCTGTACGAGAACCGCGGGAACGCCGCGCAAGGGGTGCAAGGCAGCCTCGTGGTGAGTGACGACCGCGGCGAAGTGGCCATCGAAGCCGACGTCGAGCGCAACGTTGTGCTGCCGAACTCCACCCGGGCGTTCGAGATCAACCTGCACGGCCTGGCGCCCGGCGGAACCTACACCGCCTTGGTGGTGCTCGATTACGGCGACGCGGAGCGCGAGGTGGCAGGGTCGTTCGACTTCGTGGTACCGGAGATCACGGCCGATCCCGACGGAGCCTCATGAGCCTGCCCG
This sequence comes from Trueperaceae bacterium, assembly GCA_046484635.1. Taxonomy (GTDB): domain Bacteria; phylum Deinococcota; class Deinococci; order Deinococcales; family Trueperaceae; genus CAZACZ01. The sequence goes on along the minus strand of JAWOIL010000157.1, from coordinate 13,337 downwards.
GCGCCACGCGATGGTCCGCTTGCCATGCGGCTGCGCGTAGGGGCGCCGGGGTCGTGCTGGTGCTGGCCGTGTTCGCGGTGTTCGCGTTCCCGTCTGTGGCCGTTCGAGCGCAGTCTCCCGCCGGTGTGAGCGCCACCGGCACGCATCTCGCCGTGGTACCGCTCCGCCTCACGGCGGAGCTGGGACCGACGCTCGAACTCCGGCTCCCCACGGGGCATCTCTCGTTCGACCTTCGGAACGGCGCGCTCGGCTCGACCGTCGCCACCTGCGTGATCGGTTCAGGCGAGGACGCGTTGGTGGGGGGATCCTTCGCCGGCACCCCGATGGTCGCGCCCGGCGGCACCTCGTACCGGGTCGATGCCTGGCCGACCGTCGCCATCGGCGGCGGGCCGGCGCTAACCGAGTTCCCCGCGCCCCCCGGAACCGCCAGCGTGGTCTGCTACAAGACCTTCGTGCTGGGGGTGTTCGCCAACGTCGCGGATTGGCAGCTCTCGGCCGCGGCGCTTCCCGTTCCCGGCGTGGCGCCGATTCGCGCCATCTACGTCGGCGCAGCCGTTCGTGACGACGACCCGGGCGGACTCGTTCCGCTCGCGGGCGACGTGCGCGCGACGTTGGTGCAGGCCACCGACGCGCCGACGTCCGGCGAGGTTCTGGTCGTGGTCGCGGTCAAGCTCGGCAGTGAGCCCGCGGGAACGTCGGCGACGCTGGTCCGCTACACCCTGATGGCCGCCGACGCCGACTTCGGGACGGAGTAGAGGGGTACAGCCATGTCCACGTCCTATCTTTCACGGCTTCGTGGGATCGGGGTGATCCTCGCCATCGCCGTCGTCGTCGCCATGGGCACGGCGTCCGCGCAGGCCACCTGGATCGTCCAGAGCCTCATCCCCGAGGTGATCAGTATCCGCGTGCCCGTCACGACCATCGCGTTCGCCATCGACCCGGCGACGTACCCACCCGAGACGTTCCCGGCACGCTACCCGGCGACGACCCCGGAAGGCGGCGTGCTGCCGGTGCAGGTGTTCTCCAACGCCGAAGGCGTGTGGAACCTGCTGCTCGAGATCCCCGCCATGCAGGCGACGGACGGCGCGTTGATCGCCGCCGACCACGTGCTGGTGCGCGTCAATGGCGGCATCTGGCTCCGCGGAGACGGGACCCCGCAGATCGTGCACACCCAAAGCGGTCCGACCGCCGACTGGGAGGAACTGCGCCTGGAGTTCGCCCTCGAACTCGTCGGGAACGAACCGGCCGGTAACTACGCGGTGAACGTCCTGGTCACGGCCATCCGAGAACCCGGGTACTGACCATGTCTTACCGCGCCTCCCGCGCGCTCGTTCTGTTCGCCATGGTGGCGGGCTGGACGTGCTGGGGCGGGTGGGCGGTGGCGCTGGCGCCGTTGAACGAACCCCAGTTCATCGGGGTGCCCGGTTCGTACGTGACGCTACCCTTCCGCCTGCAAGGCGAAGGGGAATACACCTACGAAGTGCGCGTCGACGAGCCGTGGGCGCCGCTCGCGGATCGCGGCACCGTTCGAGTGGACGGTGCCGGCTACGTGTCGGTCTCGTTCCGGGTGCCGTGGCTGGTCGCGGGCACGACCGCCGACGTGGAGGTCGTGTTCACGAACCGCGACGACCCGAGCGACGTCGCTAGCGCCTACGGGACGGTGGAAGTCGCGGCGCAAGCCGGCATCGACGTGCTCGGGGCGGGAGCGTTCGAGGCCGAGCTCGGCCGGCCCTACGACATCTCGTTGGTGGTGTCCAACCGCGGCAACCTACCCGACCGCATCACGCTGCAGGCGGAGCATCCGATGTGGGACGTGCGCCTATCGCACCTGGAACTGACGTTGGCGCCGGGCGAATCCCACCAGGTCGACATCGTGCTCTCGCCGCTGGGCGAGGTCTCGACGGGGTACCGCGTACTGCTCGAGGTCGAGGCGTTCTCGCAGAACGACCCCGAACTTCGCAGCGTCTCGTTCGTCGAGATCGTCTTCGTGCACGCCGCGTTGCTCGGCCGCGAGACGGAGCCGCACGCTCCCCCGCGCTTGACACTCTCGGTTCGGAGCGGCGTGAGCGGCGGCGTGACCATCGAGGGGGAAGCCTTGGAGCCGAGCCTCGGTTTCGACGCCACCCCGAGGATCGCCGGCGAACTCTCGGATTACGTCGACATGCAAGCGAGCTTCGGCGCGCTCGCCGGCACGCTCGAGGACCCGTTCCACGAGGTCCCTTCGAAACTCGACGTCGCGCTCATCGGCGAGGCATGGGACGCCTCGGCCAGTATCGCCGAGGGGCGCTACGCCGTGACCGCAGGCAGCCTCATCGGGGACTGGCGAGTCTCCGGCGGCGTGAACGCCACGCCGACGAACACCGGTCGCGCGTTCGGCGTCTCCGTCCTGGCCGCCAGCCAACTGCCCGAACTCGACCTGCAGATCTCGGCCAGAACACGCATCCTCGAGGGCGCCCGACATGACGGGGTGGGGGCGTGGTACCGCACCGCCTTGGGGGAAGGAGTGGTGCTTGGCGTCGGCACCGACCTCGTAGGTACCGCCACCGACGGTATGTACCGCGTGGACGCCAGGCTGCACGAGAGCCTGACGTGGCAGACACAAGCGTTCGACGTGACGCAGAGTTACTCGGGCGTGCCGTTGGCGGGGCTGCACAACCTTGGCCTCAGTGGCGGGTTGCGCTCGACGTCACCGTTCGGCGTACGCGCCTCGACCTCGCTGCAGTTGACGCCCGCCACCTCGGCGTGGCGGAACTCGGTCACGGTCGACACCGCGTTCGGGCCGGGAGCGCGCGCTTCGGTGACGGGTCTGTACCGAACGACCGCGACCGCCGGCGGGGAGGGGGACGCGCTGTTCGGCGTTCTCCCCGAGGTGTCGTTCCGCTTCGGGACCTCGGCGGTTCGGTTCGGGGTCTCGTTGGGGTACCTCTACACCGGCGTCCTCCGCGGTGATATCGAACCGAGCTCGGCAGTCCATGCGGGCGCCAGCGTGAGTGCTGCAGGGTTGAGCGTATCCGCGTCGGCCGCCTACGAACGCGACCACCTCCGGCCGGATGCCGGCGCGCCGGCCGACCCCGACGACCCGGTCGAGATCTGGGAGCTGGACCTCGACGCGCGCTACGACCTCGGCCGCTCGGCTTCCCTACGCTTCGCGGTCGAGTACGACTGGGAGCGTCCGCGCGATCCAGCCGGAACCCCCGCACAGGCATCGCAGTGGGAGGTCTCGTGGCTCCAGCGCTGGCATAAGGACGTGGCGAGCCTCCTAGCGTACGAGCGTGACGTCAGGATCGGCGCGGGGGCCACCCAACGAGACGAGCGCGTCTCCCTGGCGGTAGAGGTGAGCGACCTCGCCGTCACGGGCCTGAGCCTGACGGGCGGCTACTCCGTCTCTTCCCAGACGGGCCTGCTCACCGGCATGACGCCGTTGCGGCACGCCATCCTCGTTCGCCTCGGCTACACCTTCTCGTTCCCGTTCGACACGCCGGACCCCGTCGTCGGCCTGTTCGGCGGCCGTCGTGGCGGCGGGGTGTCTGGTACGGCGTACGTCGACCGTGACCTCGACGGCGTTCACGACTCGGACGAACCGGTCGTGGCCGGACTCGAGGTGCGCCTCGGTGGCGAAGCCGCCGTCACCGACGACGCCGGAGGCTACGAGATCCGCGTACCGTCGGGCACCCACCGCTGGTACTTCGTGGGTGGAATGCCAACAGCGACCGACGCGGCGATGGCGCCGCTGCTGGAGGTGACGGAAGACAGCCGCCAGCAGGTCGACCTGCCGTTCGTGCCGGTGTCGTCCTTGGGCGTCACCTTGTTCGACGATGTCGACGGCGACGGCCTTCTTGCTGCTGGCGAACCGGGCATCGCGTTCGGTGGTGTCTTGGTCGACGGTCCCGTGCGGCGCACGATCCGCGTCGACGGCCGCGGCAACGCCACGGTCACCGGGCTCGTTCCGGGTACGTACACCGTCGCGCCCGATCCCAGCGCGCTTCCGGCACGCTACCGCGTGACGACCGAACCCGTGGTCGTGGTCGTTCGCGAAGGCGAGCGCCCGGCGCCCGTCACGATCGGCGCGGGAGCGCCCCCGCCCGAACGCGTCACGACCTTCACGGGCAACACGCTGGTGATGCTCGCCCGGGTCGATTCGAGCGCCGCCCCTGCCGGCGCCGACGTCACAGTGCAGGCGTTGGTGACGGGCATCGCCACCGACGTCGTGGTCGAGGTACTGGCGAACGATCAGGTCGAGGGCCCGGCCACGGACGCAAATGGCGGCGTCGCGGTGACGGTTCCGCTGGTGAACGTAGGTTCCCGGTGGACGGCCGTCGTGCGGCTGCCATCCACGCTCGAAGTCGGTCCCGCCACGCTGCGCGTGCGCGCGACGGGTCCCGACGGTGAAACGACCCAAGAGGCGACGCAAGACCTAGCGCTCGAGATCGTCGACGAGCCCCTGTTCACCTTCGACGCCGCGCGCGTCGTTCCGAGCAGAGACTTCGACATCCACCTTCGCACATGGTTCCACGCCGAGAACGTGTTCCTTCTCGTAGGTGACGAGCAGGTGTCGCTCGCTAGCGGCAACGGCTACGACTGGAACGGCTTCTGGCGTCCGCGGGCCGACGTCTCCGGCACGGTCGAAGCGATCGTCGTGGTCGACGGAGCGGAGCTAGGGCACGCCTCGTTCGAGGTGCCCGTCGCAGGCGAGTGAAGAACCGCGGCCGGTTCTAGATGGGCCGGGTTCTTACCGCGGCCGACCGAACACCAACGTCCAGAACACCCCTGCGTTCCCAGGCCCGAGCTCCGTGTACGCCGGGTTCATGATGTTGATGCAGTGGCCGGGGCTCCCTAGCCACGCAGCCACCACGTCCTCAGGTGAGGTGAAGCCGGCGGCGACGTTCTCGGCCAGCGCGGACCACGTGTAGCCTTGCCGCTCGACCCGCCGGACCACGTCGCTCCCGTCCGAGCCCGTGTGGGACATGAACCCGTGGTCGTGCATGTCCTGGCTGTGGGCCCCGGCCGCGGCTGTGAGGCGGGCTTCGAGCCTGAGCGGAGCGGCGGTCGCGAATGTTTGGGTCCCGCACCTCCGCGTAGACGCGCGGGCGTCGTTCACTTCGAGCAGCAGCGCAGCCGTGATGCCAACGTTTCCTGTTCCTGGGGTCGTCACCGCGCTGGTGGAACAGGCCGCGAGCGACAGGCCGATCAAGACGGCCAGCGCGAGGGTTCGCGCGAACCCAGGCGCAAACACTCGGAGGTCGGCCTGAGCGTTACCGGACATGGCGGCAGACTACCGTCGGCCCCGGGAACGGCGGGATGACGGAATGCACCATCGGCTGCGCAGCGGCTTCGCAGACTGACGGAGTGCGGGTCACGAACGCCGGCGGTATGGTGGTTCGCATGCCAGACTCGGCCAATCCCATGAGCCACGCGCCTTCGCGTGGCACGTCCCCAGGCGTCGGCGACGCGGGTCGCGCTGCCGAGGGTCAGACGGGCATCACGCTCCAGAGCATCCACGTCTATCCGGTGAAGGGAGCAGCCGGCATCGCGCTCGACGCGGCCGACCTCGACGCCACGGGGCTACGGCACGATCGTCGCTGGATGGTCGTCGATCCCGACGGTCGCTTCTTGTCGCAACGTCAGGTGTCGCGTTTATGCCTGGTGAAGCCGCGCTTCGACGAAGACGCGCTGGTGCTCTCGGCCCCCGGCATGGCCGACGTGGCGGTTCCCCTCCGGCCGGAAGACGGTACCCGGCGCGACGTGCGTGTGTGGTCCGACGACGTTCCCGCCGTCGTGCTCGGCGGGGAGGTGCGGGATTGGCTCACGGATTTCCTAGCGAAGGACGTGGGCGGGCCGTTGGACCTGGCCTATTTCCCGATCGACTCGGAGCGCCAGGTGCGGCAGGATTTCGGCCGCCCGGGCGATCGCGTAGCGTTCGCCGACGCCTTCCCGTTCCTCCTCATCGGGGAGGGCTCGCTCGAAGACCTGAACCAGAGGCTGGTAGCGCGCGGCGCCGAAGCGATCCCCATGAACCGGTTCCGCCCGAACCTGGTGCTCTCCGGCACCGCCCCTTACGAAGAAGACGGGTGGCGCCAGGTACGCATCGGTGACGTCCCGTTCCAGGTGGTGAAGGCCGCCGGACGCTGTGTCGTGACCACCACCGACCAGGCCACCGGCGAGGTCGGCACCGAGCCGCTCGCCACCCTGAACACCTACCGCAGGGAAGGCAAGGCAGTCCTGTTCGGGCAGTACCTGGTGCATGACGGTGGGGGGATGGTGCGGGTGGGGGACGAGGTCGTCGCGCTAGGCGCCGTTTGACCTCGCGGCGGGCTTGGCCGGTGCTTCGGTGTCGCAGACGGCGCCTACCAGCCACAATCCGCCCACGATCCCGGCGAAGTTCAGCACCGGGTCGAACACGCTCTGCACGAGTAACGCGACCAACAGCGCGCTCGCTGCCAACGCCCCCGGCCTCCGGGCGAGGGCTGCGCGCGCGAACGTCCGCCACAGGCGCGCGATGATGACGAGAACGGTCGCCAGCAGGACCGCACCGCCCTCGATCAGCAACCGCAAGTAGAAGCTGTGGAAATGCTGGAGCGTCCTGCGGATCGACTGGTGCGCGTACATGCGTGCGACCTCTGCTTCCATCCCCAGCCCGTAGCCGAGGACCGGGCGTGCTGCAGCGACGTCCAGCCCTAGCAGCCACATGCTGATCCGTCCTCCCTCGGCGGTGGCAGGATCGGTGAGCGCGCGCAACCGCTGCGTTGTAGGGGACAGCCACGTCCGGATGCTGGGGCGGGGTCCAGGAACGTAGGTGTCGGTCGCGAGGACGGGCCCCGCGACGGCGCCATCGAGCGGCTCTGGGACGAGGGAGACGTTGTCCACCAATCCGTACACACCGACCGCGGCGCCGGACGCATGGAACTCGAGGCGCAGCCACGCCGTTCCGGGCGGTGTGGGAGCAACCGCGAACGAGACGCGTCGCCATGGTGTCGACGATGCGTCGGGCGGTGAGATCGGCATGTCGAGGTTCGATGGTGCGGAGACTTCCGGTAGGGTCGACATTTCCGAGGCGTCCGATGCGTCCGACGCGCTTGGCAACATGGGCCGCCCGCCGACGGTGTGCAGTCCGTCCATCGTCCAACCGTCGACGCCCAGCCGGCCGACCACCGAGCCATCGGCCGCGAAGGCGTCGAGTGCTACGTAGACGACCGGCGCGTCCGCTTCGGTTCGCGTGGGGTGCACCGACACCGCCATACGGAACGTGGCGCCCTCGTCGGCCCGGATCGACGGCACGTACGAGGCGAAGCGCCACGTGCTGGCGGTCGGCCGCACCAGGTGCAACGCGAATCCTTCGTCCGATTCCACGCGCTCACTGGCCTCACCCGTCGTCCAGGGCGTGAGTCCGTACTCGAAACCGGAGTTCACGATCAGGTTCGGCGTTGCTGGACCTGCCAGCGAACGGTCTACGAGCCATGTCGCGACGAGGGCGAAGGTGATGCCGATGGCCACGAAGAACAGCGGCCTTGGCCGTGCGCGAGGCAGCGCCAGTGCCAGCCACACGGCCGTACCCGCGGCGAGTGCGACGATGCCGCTGCGGCTGCCCGTCAGCACCACGGTGACCAGCGCGGCTACGAGCCCGAGCACCAGCAGCGAGCGTCCGACAAGCGACGAGCGACGCCACGACGACCGCCAACCGACGAGAAGTCCGGCGGTGACCACGAGCATGGCGGCCGCCGCGAGGTTGGGATGGAACGCGAAGAGGTGCGCCTGGGATTCCCCGAGCCAGATCGTCTGACGGAGCGCCATGGCCAGCGCGGTGAACGCGGCCAAAGCTGCACCCGCTGTCACTGCCGGCGCGTCGTTCGGACCGAGCCGGCTGGTGAGGATCATCAGGGCAGCGGCGGCGCCAAGCCAGGCCGCCCACGTCGCGACTGGTACCGTACCGGCGCCCGCTGCCGTGGCCGACGCGGCCGCGAGCAACCCGGCAACGAGAACCCCCATGACGGGAACGGACCATTCGCGCGCCACTACACGCAGCGCCTTGCCACCTCGCTCCGCGCTGTCGTTGGACGCGAGTCCGATTCCGACTACGAGCCCCGCCGCGACCCACGGCTCGGTCATCAGCGCCACCGGCAGCGCCATCAAGGCGAATCGCCGAGCACGTGCTCGGTACCTGCCCTTCACCGATGTCGAGACCGGGGCCGGCTGCGAGCTCATGGAGCCGTCTCCCTCAGAGGCGTCAGGCGCGCGTCCAGCACGGCGAGGTTGCGGTCCAGCGGCGGGCGGTAGAGGTCGTTCGCGAAGGCGAGTACCACCCAGCCGGCACCGGGAACCTCGACCTCGACGTCGATCGCGCCTTCGATCGGCTGGTCGAACAGCGTCTGGTCGCGCCAACCCAAGACGAGACGCGCGCCGACGCCGTCTACGGCGCTACCCTCGGCATGCAGCGTCAGCAACGAAGGTTCGCAGACGAACACGCGCCGGAACGTGTTGGAGTTCAGGCGCATCGTGGCGCCGTCCGGTACCGGCTCGCCGTCGGGCTCGATGAAGACGGGGGCGAGGCAGTCGTCGCCGGAGCCGCGGCTGGCGGTCGTTCGGCGCGGCTCGTCCGTGCTCGTGGCGGCGATCGCGATCTCCGGTGGCGTCGGCGGGATGCCGTCCAGTCGAAGGGAAGCCAGCGCCACCATGCCGACCAGCAACGCCCCGGCCGTCAGAACGCGGCGGGTCGACCCGGCACGGCCGGCCGGGCGTTCGCGGTCGGGAAGAGACTCGCGCATGCGTTCAGAGGCTCCCTGGCGCCGGAATGACGGTCACGTCACGCCGCCATGCCGCCACCACGCGTTCGGCGACGGTATCGCGCTCGAAGACGCGGAGCTCGATCCACGCGGTGCCGAGGTCCGATTCGAACCCGACGGTCCCGAGCCCGCCCCAACGTTCCTCTGGACCCTCGACTTGGCCCCAGGCTACTCGCCGACAGCCGGACCGCTGGCAGGCCCACGCGCCGATCTCGAACCGGCCCTCCGGGAGCCGCAACCCACCGAAGAGCGCCACTCTCTCGCCCACGATGACGGTCGTGGGCACAGCGATCGACAAGAGTTCTACCGTTTGCGGCGTCTGCGGACGCACCGCCCACCGCGACAGTCCCAGCGTCAGGAGGCTGGTGACCACGAGCAGGCTCGCCAGGTACCGCATGCGAGCTAGCGTATCAACCGAGCTCGAACGCCAGGAGGACCTCGCGTTCGCCGACGAGAGCGCGAGACGGCCGGCGGGAGCATCGGAGAACCCTGGAGAAGGGCTTGGTAAGTCCCTGACGACCGAAGTGCGATCGACCGCATGACATGCGCGCGGACTACGCGGTATCGTCCGGCGAACGGCAAGACGTCGGCTTGGTCGCCTGCGGACTATGCCGTGTGCGGCGCGGCGTAGTGGGAGGTTCTACGTCCGTTGCCTGGTATCGTCGAACGTCTCGGGAAACCGGCGGATCATAGTCGGCCGCCCGACGTGCGATGGATATGGGGGATACCGTTGAGCCTGAACCATGCGACCACCGTTCCGTCCCCTCGTCACGGGGACGGGCCCATCGTCGGTTCCTCGCGATCGGAACGCACACTTCTTCGTCCGCGTCCGTGGGCGACGAGAGCCGTGTTGTTGTCATCCGACCTGGGCTCGTTGCTGGCCGCGGCGGTCCTCGCCAGTACCTTCTGGCACGTGGTCCAACCGCTGGCGGACCGCTGGCCCCAAGCGGAGGTGTGGCCGTTCGGCTTCCTGGTGCCGTTCGGGTTCGCGTTCATGGGGCTCTACCCGGCGGCAGGCGTGAGCGTCGTACAGGAGTTCCGCCGCTCGTCGATGTTCATCACCGTCACGTTCGGCACGGCCGTGTCGGCGCTGTTCTTGAGCGGCGAGATCGCGGGGGCATCGCGTGGTTTCTTCGTGCTGGCGTGGTTGTTCTCGGTGGCGCTCGTACCGATGGCACGCGGCGTCGCCCGGCATCTCTTCGCTCGCGCGCCTTGGTGGGGTATCCCGGCCATCGTGCTCGGCGCCGGCAGGACGGCCGAGCTCATCGTGCGGGGCGTGGAGACCCACCCTGGCCTCGACATCAAGATCCTCGCGTGCCTCGACGACGATCGCTCCAAGCACGGCACGAACGTGGGTGACGTGCCCGTGGTCGGACCGTTGGAAGACGCCGCCACGCTCCAGCGCCGATACCGCGCACTGTACGGCATCGTAGCCATGCCGGGCCTGGCGCCGCAGCGGCTGACCAGCCTGTTGCAGCAGTACGCCAGGGTCTTCCCTCATGTCGTCGTCATCCCCAACGTGTTCGGCATGAGCAGCGTCGGTGTCGGGACGCGGGACTTCGTCGGGGTGGTCGGACTCTACGACAAGCAGAACCTGTTGATGCCCCACAACAGAGTGGCGAAGCGATTGCTCGACCTCCTGCTTCTCGTGCCGCTCGGTGTGGCCGGGCTACCAGTGGTGGCGCTCGGTGCGCTGGCCGTGTTCCTGGTCGATCGGGGCAACCCGTTCTACGCTCAGGTCCGCGAGGGATACCGAGGGAAGCCCATCCGCGTCTGGAAACTCAGGACGATGCGGCGCGACGCCGACGCGTACCTGGAGCGCTACCTCGAGGAGCACCCGGAGGCGCGCGATGAGTGGGGCCGGCACTTCAAGCTGACGCGCGACCCGCGCATCCTGCCGCTCGTCGGCGAGATCCTGCGACGCTCGAGCCTCGACGAGTTGCCGCAGCTTTGGAACATCGTTCTCGGTCAGATGAGCTTCGTAGGACCGCGTCCGTTCCCTTACTACCACCTAGAGCAGTTCGAAGGGGAGTTCCGGCAGTTGCGGACGTCGGTGGTGCCGGGCCTGACAGGGTACTGGCAAGTCACCTCGCGCAGCACCGCCGACCTCGAAGCGCAGGTCGCGCTGGACAGCTACTACATCCGCAACTGGTCGGTCTGGATGGACCTGTACATCGTGGCGCGCACGCCGTGGGCGGTGGTGTTCGGCAAGGGCGCGTACTGAGGCGTTGCCGGGGACTAGAGACCGTCCGATGCGTCTTCAGGTCAGTCGCTTGCGTCTTTCGCGTCCCGCGTCGAGCCCTTGACGACGCCTCTCGCGGCGCGGCCCCTGACGCCGTTCAAGACGCCGGCCATGCCGGCTTCGGGGCGCGCTGCCTCGGGGCTTGCGCCGTACCCGTACCCGTAGCCGTACCCGTACCCGTACTCCGCGCGCCCTCCACGGCTGCCCTCGACGTTGGTCATGACCATCCCCAGCAGCCGGACGCCGATGCGCTCGAGAAGCGCCAGCGACGCCTTCACGCCACGGCGGTCCGTGTCCGGCATGCTGACGGCGAACACCACGCCGGTCGTGTGGAGGGCCATCGTCAGGGTGTCCGCCACGGGCAGGATGGGTGGCGAGTCGATCACGATGACGTCGTACTCCTGCTTGAAGCGCAGCAACACGCTGGCGAACCCCTGCGACAAGAGCTCGGTGGGGGAGGGCGCCGGCTCGTAGCTGGCGATGACGTCGAGTGACGTGCCGTCGAGGGTGACGCGGGTCGGTGGCAGCGCCTCGCTCGCGTTCTCTAGGTGTGCTCGCAGGCACGTGCCCGCCTGCTTCTGCAGGCCGAACACCGAATGCACGCGTGGGCGACGCATGTCGGCGTCGATCAGCAGCGTGTGATAGTCGTTGCGCGCGAAGCTCTCCGCCAGGCTCACGGCGACGCTCGTCTTGCCCTGCTCGCTGCCTGCGCTGGTGACGAGGATGACCTTCGGGTGGTCGGTGGCGGTCGTGAACTGCACGTTGGTGCGAAGGTAACTCGCGGCCTCACGCGGGAGGCGTCGCGTGCCGGCCGCCAGGCGCGGGAACTCGCCGAGGATCGGCAGTTCGGTCGTGCGCGCCAAGTCGTCGCCGTCGCGGAAACGGGTGTCGAGGGCGTCGCGCAGAAGCACCAATCCGTACACCAGGAACAAGCCGAGAACGAACGCCAACGCGGCGTTGCGCGTGGGACGCGGCGACGACGGAGCGTCCGCCGGCAGGGCGGGCTCGAGCACCTCGAGGTTGCCGACGGCCGAGGTGCGAAGCGCGCGCGCGGCGTTCAACTGCAGGGCACGTTCCGCGCGCAGGCTCCGGAGCCCCTCGAGCATGCCCGGGTCCCCCGTAGCCTCGGTGGCCGCGGCGATCTCGCCCTCCAACGACGCGATCTGCGCTTCCAGCGTTTCCACCACCGATTGCAGGTTCTGGGTCGCGCGTTGCTCGTCCCATGCCAGCATCGCCTCGGCGATCCCGTTGGCCGCTTCGGCGGCCATGAACGGGTCGGCGTTGCTGGCGGTGATGCGGATCAGGCTCGACTGCTGTGCGTTCTCCACCCGCACCGTGACGAGCTTCTCGAAGGCCTGGACATCACCAGGGGAGACGGCTTCCGAGCCGGTGCGTACCAGCGCATCACGGAGCACCGGGTAGCTGGTGGCCGCGGCCTGGTAGGCGCTCACGTCGACCACGGGCGCGGTCACCAGCGAGACGCCGAAACTGCCCTGAAGACCGCTCGTCGGCCGGCTCGCCAGCAGAGTCGCGGTGGACTCGTACTCGGGAGTGACGTTCTTGCTCAAGACGAACGTCAAGACAGCGGCGCCGATCGCCACGGCGAGGGCGAAAGGCAACCCGCGCCGGAGGAGCAGCAGCAGGTCGCGAAGGGACGGTTCTTGCGGATTCTCCACGTTCGCCTACTCACGGCCACGACGTGGGATCCGGCGCCGCTAGGCGCGAGCCCCCAGGTTCGCGGCAAGGTTCGTTTCGCATACGGCGCGTCGACGGACGCGGTTGCCCGCCGGGTCGCGTTCGGCCAAGCTTACCAGAGCCGTGTCGGTGCGTCCTTCATCCCTGGTAGGGTTCGGCCATGCAGAAGGTACCGCTTGCACGGTTCCGCGGCTTCGTCTGCCAGGTCATGGCCTTGATGCGACGTTCCGTTTGCCGTTGTCGCTGTTCGGTACGACACTTCGCCGGGATACCAACGCCGAGTCACGATCGTCCGGGCGGCACACATGCCTTCTTTGGGCGACCAGGAGCGCCGGCAATTCATTCGGTTGCTTTGGCACTCGGCGTCGTGGCGGTGCTCGGCGGCATCGCTCTAGCACAGTCGTCCGTCGACGGATCTAGCGAGAGCAGCGCCGACACCGGCGCCCCGCCCGCCCTGTTCACCATCGGCCTCACCGGCGGCTTCCCGTCGTACCAGACCGCGGCGCTTGCTCTGTCGTTCCAGGCGCAGTACGTCGGCCTACAGGTGAAGGGTAGTTGGACGGCGGCGGGACCGTTCATCGGAGCGCAGCTGCGGGGTTACCCGCCGATCCCGGTGCCGGTTC
>JAWOIL010000033.1:0-9222 GCA_046484635.1 Trueperaceae bacterium | reverse complement strand
GCGGCAACGTTGCAGTCGGCGTACGGGATGACCGTGTCGGACGGCATGTCGCTGCCGGCCTCGACTTTGGCGATGGCCCAATCCTCGTCTTCGTCGGCGAGGCAGTCGTCGTCGCAGTGCAGCAGGAAGACGTTGCCGCTGTAGACGTACGCGATGCGCGGCCCCATCCCGCCGGCCAACGCGAGGTCGAGACCATCGCCGAGATCGCCGCTGAGAAGCGAGTTACCCACCCAACCGTCGCCACCGGGATCAGTGCAGCCTTGGTCGCAGGCGAAATACGCGAGGAAGCGGCCACCTTCATCCTGGCCAAGCATGGCCAGGCGCGGCCGGCCTTGGTCACTCCTGGGGTGCCGGCCGGCCCAAGCACACTCAGGTGCATACGCACGCCGACACGTGATGGGAACTGGAGCTACGACCGGCGCGCCGGCGCAGCGACGTAGCATCTCCCATCACCTTCGACGCGTCAAGATGGGCCGTCCACTACGTCGGACTACGTGGCATCACTCGGATTCACGCGGCAACTCGAAGCTGAGCGCCCCCGAAGGGCATGCCCTGACTTGTTCGGCGATCCTCTCCGGCGTGTCGAGGTCGGCGCGTACCCACGGCTTCCGACCTACATCGAACACGTGGGGTAGGCCGCGTAGGCAGTCGCCGGTGTGCCAGCACGCGCGCGGGTCGAAGTACACGGTGATGCCTTCGGCGCGGTACGCCCGGCCACGCGCCTGCTCGGCGTCGTCGGGACGCGGATCGCGATCGTCCGTGGAGGCGCCGTTCGCAGGGCCGAGCGCAGGGTCGGGGGGGACGTCCGCGCTCATCCTAGGTGCCTCACAGACCGCTGGGCTTCCACTGGGATGGCCACGGAATGGTGCATACCCACCTCCTTCGGTCGTGACCTACGGTAGAGGATTCCGGGCTGTTGGGTCGGCTCCTGCGAAGGTGGTGGAGCGGATGCGCTTGCGCGACGGCGACTGCGCGACGGGGGTCTGGTTCAGCCGACGACTTTCCTGTCGATGACGGGGCATTCGATCCGACCCACGCCCGGGATGCGGCAACCGACGCTGTCACCATGCCGCAACACGACGGCCCCCGGCGTCCCGGTCGAGATCACGTCGCCCGGCTCGAGCGGCATCACCTGCGAGAAGAACGACACCAGGTACCAAGGCGAGAACATCATGTTCGCCACCACGTTCGTTCGCGCGTCCTGTCCGCCATGCAGCGTCGACACCTCGAGGGCAGGCAGGTCGGGCACCTCGTCGGTCGTGACCAGGTCGGGACCGAGCACCAAGAAACCGTCGAAGCTCTTGGCGCGTGTCAGGAAGCGCGGGTTGCGCTGCAGGATGTCCTCCGCCGTCATGTCGATGATGGTCGTGAACCCTGCCACTACGCTCTCGGCGTCGCCTTCGGGCACGTCGCGGCAGTGTTTGCCGATGATCAGTCCGAGCTCCGCTTCACCCGTCGTGCGCTCGCTCTGCCGTGGGATCGGGATGGTGTCGCCCGCGGCGATGATGGAGGTGGCGGGCTTCATGAACGTGGCGGGTTCGTCAGGGCGCTTCTCGCCCAGGTCACCCGCGTGCTCCTGATAGTTGAGGCCGACGCCAAGGATCTTCGGTGGGCGCAGCAGCAGGGGCGCAGGCACGAGATCTCCCGGTGTAGCGGCGATGCCGTCGAGGCGATTCGGCTCGGCGGCGAGCCAGGCGTGGAACGCGACGAAGCGGGCCTGACCGATCAGCTCCTCGACGGACATCGGCCAGTCGGTCCCGGCCCGCTCGTTGATCGCTTCGATGGGCACGGCGCCGTGTGGCGCCATGACGGCGGCGCGTGGGCCCGCCTCGGTGCGGTAGCTGGTGAGTCGCATGGGTTGCCTCCAGCACGATGCTACGACGCGGAAAGGCGCGCCGGAACGGCGTGCAGACGTCGCGCCGTATGCTCGCGTTCGCCTGGGCGTGGGTTCCGCGACGCTACCTCCGCAACGCGAACGCGCCGCTGGTACTGAGCGTTGCGCTTCGTCGGCGGGAGCCGTTGCCGCGCTGGAAAGAGGTCGTCGGGCCGTCGCTCGGGCGGTTCATGCATCATCTCGAACTGCGCGCGAGCGACGCGGTGGACCTCGAGATTCTCGGCTGGTTGCGCGAAGCGTGGGAAGGGACCGGCTGAGGCAGGGAACTGGGCGGGTCTCGTATTTACCATCACGTCCGGTACCTCGAGCCGATCGAAGCACGAAGGAACGTCGAAGGAACCTTCGCCCCTTACGGGTGCAGAATGGGCCAGGGAGGATGCCATGGCAGGCGGCGAGGCACCGGAACCGACCGTCATCCGAGCGCTCACGGCGAGCGACGTCACCGACGCCCGCGCACTCCGCATCGAAGCGCTCCGCGACAGCCCGAGGGCGTTCGCCACAAGCGTCGAGGAAGAGGAAGCGCGATCGCTCGAGCAGACGGCGGCGCGCATCGAGCCCGGTCCCGGCTTCGTGGTCCTCGGGGCCTACGACGACGTCGGCCGCTTGGTGGGGATGGTGGGCCTCCGCCGCGAGGACCACGCCAAGGAGCGCCACAAGGCAACCCTGTGGGGGATGTACGTGACGCCGGGTGCGCGCGGCCGGGGCGTTGCGAGGGCGCTGGTACAGGACCTGCTGGAGCGGGCGGCGGCCATGCAGGGCCTGCGTCAGGTGAACCTCGGCGTGGCCGCGGACAACGAGCCGGCGCGAAGGCTCTACGAAGCGTTCGGCTTCGAAACGTTCGGCCTCGAGCGGAACGCCCTGGTGGTAGACGGCGACGACGTCGACGAACTGTTCATGGTGCGCGTCATCGCTGGTTGAAAGGAAGCGTCGAGCGCGGTTGGTACCAGCGCGTGGGGTCATCGCGGCTGCCCGGTCGTTACGGGCGCACCGTTCGTTCCGGGAGTCCGGTCGGGCACCCGCTCAGTTGCCGCCACCCCGTTGCGCCGCCAGTACCTGCTCGTGCTCCCGCGCGAGGCGCTGAAGGACTTCGGAGCTCCGGCCCGTGATCTCGGCCGCAAGGCCCGCCGCCCACGCAGTGCCGCGTTCTTCCTCACCGTCCAGGAGCGGGCCGGTCAAGCCTTTCACGTAGAACAACTGCTTGGGCGCAGCCAGGGGCATGCCGACTCGCAGCAGACAGTGCTCGATGGCATCGGCCGCCGTACCGAAGCGCGCCAACCAGCGTGGGCGGTCGAACTGCGTACCGAACGCCACCGACGGGACGCGCCGCTGCCTCGATGGATGACACTTCAGCCAATCCCGCAGGCCGAGGCGCGTGGCCGAAGCGACTCCCGCGGGCGGCCCGTCCTTCCCATCGTTCCGCGCCCACGCCACCGCGTCCGCGCGGCTCTTGGCGCGGCTGAGTCCGAAGCGGTGCGTGGGACCACCCACGAGCAACAGGTCCAGGTCGATGGGCAAGATGGCAGGCGCCGAGGCGACCTCCACGAGGTCGACCGACATGTACCTGGCCAGCCCCGCCGCGAGCGCCTGCGCCACTTTCCCCGTGTTGCCATACATCGACTCGTAGACCACCATGGCCCGCATGGCTTTCGACCTCCTTCGCCCGGCCAAGGTCCTGCTACCACGATGGTGGGAGGTCGCGGCGCCTCGGCGCCAGTGTTGGGTGTCCCGGTTGGGCGTTCCAATTGCGTCTGCCTACCGGGTGTCACGGTTGGACCTACCGGCTGGGTGTCCGGGTTCGACGAAGCGCGTCCCGAAGATCCGCAAGCCTGGGTTCGCGACACGTTCGCTTCCCTGACGTGGCGCCGCCCGCTCGCTTGGCGCCCGATGGGATCCCAGCACCACGCCAAGGACGGCCGACGACGGCCGTGGGACGGACGCCCGTGGCGCCACCTCCTCCAGGCTAGGTACGCTGAGGGACCGGCGCTTGGGCCGTGCGCCCGCCTTCCCCTACGTTCCCCAGCACCCCACAGGAGGACCCCATGACCGACGACACCAAGAAACCTCCGACCCTCACCACGTCCGCCGGGAAGCCGGTGGAGGACAACCAGAACAGCCTCACCGCCGGCGCGCGCGGGCCCGTGCTGCTGCAAGACGTCCACCTGATCGAGAAGCTGGCGCACCAGAACCGCGAGCGCATCCCCGAGCGCGTGGTTCACGCCAAGGGCTCCGGCGCGTTCGGCACCTTCACCGTCACCAACGACATCTCGCGTTACACCCGGGCCAGCGTGTTCGGCGAAGTCGGCAAACGGACGCCCATCGCCATGCGCTTCTCGACGGTGGCGGGCGAACTCGGCGCCGCCGACGCCGAGCGCGATGTGCGCGGCTTCTCGCTGAAGTTCTACACCGACGAAGGCAACTGGGACCTGGTGGGCAATAACACCCCGGTCTTCTTCGTGCGCGACCCGCTGAAGTTCCCCGACTTCATCCACACCCAGAAGCGCCACCCGGCCACCAACGTCCGCTCGAACACCGCCATGTGGGACTTCTGGTCGCTCAGCCCCGAGTCGTTGCACCAGGTCACCATCCTGTTCAGCGACCGCGGGCTCCCGACCGACTTCCGCCACGTCGACGGCTTCGGCTCGCACACCTTCAGCTTCTGGAACGACGCCGGTGAGCGGTTCTGGGTCAAGTTCCACATGAAGACGCGTCAGGGCCACCGGCACTGGACGAACGCCGAGGCACGCGAGCAGGTGGGGCGCAGCCGCGAGACGTCGACGGCGGACCTCTACGAAGCCATCGACCGCGGCGACTTCCCGAAGTGGGACCTCAAGATCCAGATCATGCCCGAGCTCGAGGCCGAGAACACTCCGTACAACCCATTCGACCTCACCAAGGTGTGGCCGCACGCCGACTACCCACTCATCGACGTGGGCGTGCTCGAGTTGAACCGCAACGCGGAGAACCACTTCGCCGAGATCGAGCAGTTGGCGTTCAGCCCCAGCAACGTGGTGCCCGGCATCGGCTTCAGCCCCGACAAGATGCTGCAGGCGCGCGTGTTCAGCTACGCAGACGCCCACCGCTATCGCCTCGGGACGCACTACGAGGCGCTGCCGGTGAACCGCCCGAAGGTACCGGTGCACGACTACCACAAGGACGGGCAGATGCGCTTCTTCCCGCCGAACACCCCCACCGACGCCTTCTACGAGCCGAACTCCTTCAGCGGACCCAAGCAGGACAAGTCCGTGGCAGAACCGCCGCTGCGCATCAGCGGTGACGCCGCCCGCTACGACCACCGCGAGGGCAACGACGACTTCGTGCAGCCCCGCGCCCTGTTCGCGTTGTTCGACAAGGACCAACGCGCGCGCCTGTTCGCGAACGTCGCCGAGGGGATGGACGGTGTGCCCGACGAGATCGTCGAGCGCCAGGCGAAGCTGTTCGACCGCGTCGACCCGGCGTTTGGCGCGGGCGTGCGCGCCGCCGTGGCAGCGCGGCGCGGGGAGCGCGAACCCGTCGCGCACTGAACGGCGCGGCACCACCTAGGCACGGTCGACCGTCGTCCGCTGCGGCCGCCCCGGACGACCGGGCGGCCGCGGCGCTAGCATGCGCCATGCGCGCCATCCTCGTCGACGCCCCGAACCGGACTCCGAACCTCACCACCGTTCCCGACCCGGAACCGCCTCCGCACGGCGCTATCGTCGAGGTGCGTGCCACCGGCGTGTGCCGCAGCGATTGGCACGCTTGGGTCGGTCATGACGACACCGTGGCGTTCCCGCACGTTCCGGGGCACGAGTTCGCCGGCGTGGTGGTGGCCGTGGGCGCGGAGGTGCAGCGCTTCCGTGGCGGGGAACGGGTGACCGCGCCGTTCTGCTGCGGCTGCGGCCATTGCCCCGAGTGCGACGCCGGCCATCAGAACCTGTGCCAGCGCGAGTACCAACCCGGCTTCGACGGTTGGGGCAGCTTCGCCGAGTACGTGATGGTGCCATGGGCGGACGTGAACCTGGTCGACTTGCCCGAGGCGATCGACTTCGATCAAGCCGCAAGCCTGGGGTGCCGCTTCACCACGGCGTACGCCGGGCTCACGGCGCAAGCGGACGTTCGGCCCGGCGAGACGGTGGTGGTCTTCGGCTGCGGCGGCGTCGGCCTGTCGAGCGTCGCGATCGCATCGCGCATGGGCGCGCGCGTGATCGCGGTGGACATCGAACCGCAGCGCTTGCAGTTGGCACGCGAACTTGGCGCCGCCGAGGCGGTGAACGCAAAGGAAGCCGATCCGGTCGAGGCCACCATGACGCTCACGGCCGGCGGGGCGCACGTGGCGGTCGACGCCCTCGGCAGCGCAGGAACGGCGCGCCAAGCGTTGCGCTCGCTGCGCAAGCGCGGTCGGCACCTCCAACTCGGGTTGCTGCTGGGCGACGAGGCCAGCCCGCGGATCCCACTCGAGCTCGCCATCAAGCACGAGCTGCGCATCGTGGGAAGCCACGGCATGCAGGCACGGCGGTACCCGGAGATGCTGCGTTTCATCCACGCAGCTGACGTGCCACTCGAGCGCCTGATCGGTGCCCGCAAGCCGCTGTCGGATGCAGGAGATGCGCTGGCATCGATGCGTTCGTTCGCGCCGGTCGGGGTCACGCTGCTGCGTCCGTAGGCGCTCGTCGTCACCACGCTTCCGGCCCACCCTGGCGAAACGACGTCAGCGAACTACGTCACCGGGCATCCGGCGGCGGCGTATGACGGATGTCCCTGTCGCAGTAGGTCCCTTCCGGGGGATGCTGCGGCATGAATCCCGACGCTCGCACTACGGATTGCCGGTGCTCGGGCGTACCGCCCGTCGCCTGTGGGTGTCGTCGGGTCTGCCCCTTGAGCGCGCTCGACCTCGGTTGTTGCGCACGCGTGGTCGACATCCGGGGCGCCCGCCACATCCGCCGGCGCCTGCTGGCGCTCGGCGTGCGTCCCAGCGTGGAGTTGCAGATCGTCGGGCGTGCACCGCAACGCGGGCCGCTCGAACTTCGGGTGGGCACGGTGCACCTCATGATGCGCGAGCACGAAGCGCAGGAGGTGATCGTCGAGTTCGCGCAGGACGAGCATGCTGCCCAAGCGACCGTCTGAACCGAGTCGCCCAGCAACGGCAGCACGCGGGCGTGAAGCGGCGGCCGCACGGTGGTACCTCGTCGGCACCCCCAACGTCGGCAAGACGAGCCTGATCAACGCCGTGTCCGGCAGTAGGTTGGAAGTCGGCAACTGGGCAGGCACCACGGTCGAGGTCACCACCGCGAAGGCCAGCATCGACGGGGACGAATTCGTGCTGGTGGACCTTCCCGGCGCCTACACCTTGGCGAGCACCAGTCCGGAGGAAGACGTCGTTCTGCCGGCGATCGCGGCCGATCCTCACGGCGTGATCGTGAACCTCGTCGACGCCACCCACCTCGCGCGGGACCTGACGCTCACCCTAGAACTCACCGAACTCGGAAGACCCATGTGCGTTGCGTTGAACTTGGTGGAGCACGCCATCGCCAGCGGGATCTCCATCGACGCCGCCGCGCTCGAGTCGCGCCTGGGCGTTCCCGTCGTGACGCTGCGAGATCACCGCCGCCACGGGGCCGGCATCCTGGTGGACGCCGCCCGTCAGGCTCGCGTCCCCGAGCCGCTCACCACCTACCCAGAACGCATCACTTCGGCCTGCGTTCGGCTGGCGTCTTCGTCGATCACCCGCTGGCATGCGCTGGCTGCGCTAGGGGACGAACTCCCCATCGACGAACCCGCCGCCCGCGCCGAGCGAGAGGCACTGGGCGCCGATGGCATCGACCCGTTCCTCGCGATCGCCGAGGCGCGCCACCTTACGGCGCACGGGCTCGCGGCGGCCGCCACCGAACGCATCCACGACCGCGCAGATCCGGGCGAGCGCGTCGACCGCTGGTTGCTCCATCCCGTGGCCGGCCCGCTGGCGCTGGTTGCCGGCCTGGCCGTGACGTTCCATCTGACGTTCGCGCTCTCCGACCCGTGGGTGGGCCTGTTGGGGACGATCCAGGGCGTCCTGTCCGGCTGGATCGCGGCGCTGCCGCTGCCCGGCTTGGTGACGTCGTTCCTGTCGGGGGCACTGATCGAAGGCGTGGGCACGGTGGTGGCGTTCGCGCCGGTGCTGTTCGCGCTCTACGCGATCCTCGGGTTCCTCGAGAACGCGGGCATCCTCGCGCGCGTGGCGTTCCTGGCCGACGGCCTGATGAAGGCCCTCGGACTGCCAGGGCGCGCCGTCCTGCCGATGGTCCTGGCGCTCGGTTGCACCGTCCCCGCCGTGCAGGCCACTCGTGGACTCGAGCAGCGCAGTGACCGTCTGCGCGTCGCGCTGGCGCTGCCGTCGATCCCCTGTAGCGCACGCCTGCCCGTACTGGTCTTGTTGGCCGCGGCCTTCGTGCCGGCTTACGCGGCGTGGGTCGTGACCGGGCTGTACTTGTTGGGCTTCGGGGTGTCGCTGGCGTCGTCGTTGTTGTTCCGGCGTCTGCTGCCTGCGGTGCCCAGCACCGGCACGATGGAGCTACCGAGTTACCGCTGGCCGCCGGCCCGCCTCGTGCTCGGCCTCGCCTGGGCCCGCACGAGGAGCTTCCTGAAGAGCGCCGGTGGGCCCATCCTCTTGGCGATGGTCCTGGTGTGGGGGCTCCTGAACCTGCATCTGCCGGGCGGGGCGAGCCTGTTCGAGACGGTCTCTCGCTTCCTCGCTCCGGCGTTCGCTCCCCTCGGGATGAACGACTGGCGCATCGTCGGCGCGCTGATCCCAGGAGCCGTGGCGAAGGAGGTCGTGCTCGGCGGACTCGCCCTGACGCTGGTCGGCGGCACCGCGGTAGAGCCGCTGGCCTGGATGGAGGGCCTGCGCACGCTCGGAACCGGGGTTTGGATCGCCGTTCGGGACACGCTCACGGCGCTGTGGGGCTTCAGCGGCCGGGAAGCGATCGATACGGGTCTGAGCGCAAGGCTGGCCGGTGTGCTGTCCACCGGCGGCGCGGTGGCCCTGATGGTGTTCACCCTGCTGTACATGCCGTGCGTCGCCACCTTGACGGCGCTTCGGCAAGCGTTCGGAACGCGGTGGATGGTCCTGTCGGCGGCGTACCAGACGGCCGTCGCGTACCTGTTGGCGTGGGGGGTGTTCGCGCTGTGGCCTTGACGGTCGAGATCCTCGAGGCGGCGCGCGTCCCGGTGACGGCCGAGGCGCTGGCACTGCGCCTGGGCGTCCCTTCCGAGCACCTGGTGCGCGAGCCCGAGCGCCTCGAACGGCGCGGGTACCTTCAGCGAACCACCTGCGTGACCGGGGCGAACACCGCCGGGGCGAACAGGGCCGCGAC
>JAWOIL010000025.1:0-24234 GCA_046484635.1 Trueperaceae bacterium | reverse complement strand
CCGAAGGTTCGAGCGCCGCGAGGACGATGGCGGCGTGCTGCTGAAGCTTGGTGCGCTCGTTCGTGACCTTGGCCATGAAGCCCAGGTCGAAGGCGGCGAACAGCAGGTGGCGGGCGACGGCTTCCGCGGCGAACCGGAGCGCGATCTCGCCGCGCCGCTGCGCATCCTCGAGGGCCTCGGCGACGAGGGCGATCATGCGCTCGATGTGGCGTAACAGGAACGCCAGCACGTCCGGCTTCGAGCCGGCCAACTCGACGCCGGCACGAAGCGTCAGGGACGCCGCCGAACCGGACTGCATCAGGTCGTCGATGAGCGCCTCGAACAGATCCTCGAACCCGGCGCGAACGCCGCCTGGGCCCGACAGCATGGCCCGCAACCGCTCACGCTCCGTGATCGCGTGCGCCTCGAGTGCCAGCATGAACACCTGTTCTTTGCCGCCGAAGGCGGCGTAGAAGCTGCTGCTGCTCAGTTGGAGGTGATCCAACAGCGTGCGCACCGAGGTGGCTTCATAGCCCTGTTGGCGGAACAGATCGGCGGCGCGCGCGATGGCGTCATCGCGGTCGAAGCTAGGGGGGCGCGCCATGGAGCCAATGTACCGCGTTCTGGAACGAACGTTTCGGAACGGGCGACATGGAGTGGCCGCGACCGGTCGGACATCGAGGATAGGAGAACGACGAGGACCGAGTGGCAGCAGCAGGCCTATGCTGGGTAAGGTCCCATGCCCGTCATCGACGTCAAGAACCTCCGCAAGGCCTACGGCGCCACCGTCGCCGTCGACGATGTCTCGTTCTCGGTCGAGCGAGGCGAGATCTTCGGCATCCTCGGCCGCAACGGCGCCGGCAAGACGACGACGGTCGAGTGCATCGTCGGGTTGCGACGGCCCGATGGTGGTGCGATCCGTGTGCTCGGCCTCGACCCGCAATCGGGCCGACGAGAGCTGCGCGAGCATGTCGGCGTGCAACTGCAGGAGAGCGCGCTACCAGCCAAGCTCAAGGTGCGGGAGGCGATCGACCTCTACGCCTCGTTCTATCGCCGCCCGGTCGAGAGTCGGGACCTGACGCAAGCTCTCGGCTTGGGCGACAAACTCGACAGCTACTACGGAAAGCTCTCCGGTGGCCAGAAGCGCCGTCTCTCGATCGCGCTCGCACTGATCGGCGACCCCGAGGTCGCCGTACTCGACGAGCTCACGACGGGGCTCGACCCGCAGGCGCGGCGTGGCACCTGGCAGGTCATCGAGGGGATCCGCGACCGTGGCGTGACGGTCATGTTGGTGACGCACTTCATGGATGAGGCCGAGCGGCTGTGCGACCGCGTGGCGTTGATCGACGCCGGCAGGATCGTCGCTATCGACAGCCCAGAAGGGATGGGTAGGCGAGTTCGCGGCGGGAAGCTCGTGCGCTTCGTGCCATCCGGCCCGTTCGACGAACGCATCTTGACCGAAGTCAAGGAGGTGCGCGGCGTGGTTCACGACGGCGACCACCTAGTCGTGCACGGCAGCGGCGAGCTGGTCAACGTCATCGTCCTCGCACTCGACCGTGTCGGCGTGGTGGCGCGGGACGTGCAGCTCGGTAGCGCCTCGCTCGAGGACGCGTTCCTCGAGCTGACGGGGAGTGCGCCGGGCAGTGCGCCAGAGCCGGCGCGAGACGGCGCATCGAGCAACGTGGCGGACCACACGGGTCGGAGGCAGCGGGAATGACGCGTCGCTTTCCTGCCGCGCGGCCCCACGGTGCTCCACGGCGCGCCTTCTGGAAGCTCCTCTGGACCGAGACCAAGCTCACGTGGCGGCAGCCGATCGGCCTGTTCGTCGGCCTGGGCATGCCTCTGCTCGTCCTAGTGGTGTTCGCGAACATCCCGCAGTTCGCCGAGCCGAACGAGGCGTTCGGTGGGCGCAGCCTGATGAGCGTCTACGTACCCGTCCTGATCGTGTTCGTGCTCGGCGGCTTGGCGCTGGTCGGGCTGACGACGTCGCTGATCACGTACCGAGAACAGGGCGTCCTGCGGCGCATGTCGACGACGCCGGTTCCGCCGTCATGGCTCCTCGGCGCGCAGCTGGTGATCGACCTCGTCATCGCCACGTTGGCGATCGGTCTGCTGATGGGCATCACCCGTGTGGCGTTCGGCGTGCGTGGTCCGGGGCACTTGGCGGGGTTCGCGCTCGCTCTCGTTCTGACGGCCGTCACCGTGTTCGGCGCGGGCCTTTGGGTGGCGGCGGTGGCCCGCAGCGCCCAGGCTGGAGCGGCGATCTCCAACGTCTTGTTCCTGACGTTGATGTTCTTCGCCGGGCTGTGGATCCCGCGTGACGTCATGGCGCCGATGCTGCGCACCATCAGCGACTACTCGCCGCTCGGGGCGGCGGTTCAGGCGCTGCAGAGCGCGTGGGAGGGATCGTTCCCTGGTGCCCGACCGCTGCTCGTACTGGCGGCGTACACGCTACTGGCGGCGATCGGCGCCATTCGAACCTTCCGCTGGGAGTGACGCGGGGTCAAGGATAGAAGCGGGGCCAAAGAGAAGAACCCCGTGCTGGACGGGGTTCTCTGGTCGGGGTGGCCGGATTTGAACCGACGACCACTTGACCCCCAGTCAAGTGCGCTACCAGGCTGCGCTACACCCCGCTGGTCGCGTCTGCGTGGCCGGTCTGGAGTTCGGGCGGTGGCCCAAGCTGCGCGTGCCGGACGCAAAGGGCAGTCTACGGCTCGCGGCGCGCGGTCGTCAACCAGAACCGCCGCCGCGTCCGCTGAGTCCCGACGCACGACCGAAGAGCGCATGATCAACCCGTAGGGACCTTGCCACCGTGGAGCCCTTCTCGTTCCGTGGCGAGTCGCGACCCTAGAATGACTCCATGGGCAAGCCCATCGACGAGTTCCTCGACGTCCTGGACGAGCGCGGCAACCCCACCGGCGAGCACAAGCCGCGCTCGGCCGTACACCAAGACGGTGACTGGCACCGCGCGTTCCACCTCTGGGTGGTACGCGAGGGGCGCCTGGTGGTGCTGCAACGGCGGGCGGAAGGGAAGGACCTCGAGCCACGCAAGCTCGACGTCACCGTCGGTGGGCACTACCGCGCAGGCGAGATGTTCGTCCATGTGCTGCGCGAGGCGGAAGAGGAGATCGGCCTGGTGCTGCGTCCCGGGCAGGTAACTTACCTGGGCACGGTGCGAAGCGAACGCCGCTATCCCGATCTGGACCCCCCGCGGGTCGACCGCGAGTTCCAGGAGATCTACGCCACCCACGACGACCGGCCGCTCGGTGCCTACGTGCAGGAGCCCACCGAGGTCGACACCCTGTACGAGGTGCCGCTCGACGCGGCGATCGCGCTCTACCGCGACGGCCGCCACGTAGCCGCCGCAGGCTTCGACGCCATGCGACGCGTCAGCAACGCGCTCTTGGTCGAGGACGACCTGATCGCCCAGGGCCGTGCGCTCACTGTCCTGGCGCTGGAGCGCGTGCTCCGGTGGGCAAGCGGCGAGGACGCGGACGCCCTCGCCGAAGTCCCGAACGAGGCCTGAGCGTTCAGCTCTCGATGACCGTCGGCACGATCAGTGGGTTGCGGCCCGTCGCCTTCCGCAGGTAGCGCCTCACGGGGTAGTAGATGTCGTCGCGAATGTCGTTCAGGCGGCGCTTCTCGCGCACGCCCTTCTGCAGGCTCTCGAGCGCGATCTTGTGCACCTCGTCCTTCAGACCGTTCTGGCCCTGCACCACGCCGCGCATGATCACCTCGATCGTTGGGGTCTTGCTGGCCAGCGCCATGATCACTACCACGCCTTCGGCGGAAAGCGTCTGGCGGTCGCGGATGATCGGCTCGGTGACCTCGTCGCCCGTCTTGCCCATGGTGTCGATGAGCACCACACCGGCGTCGACGTTACCCGTCACCTTGAAGTCGTCCTTGTCGATCTCGATCACGTCGCCGTTGTGCACGATGAGGGTCTTCTGCGGCGGGTGGCTCATGGCGTTCGCGAGGCGCTGATGATGCACCTGGTGGCGCATCTCGCCGTGCCACGGGATGAAGAACTTCGGCCGCGTCAGGTCGAGCACGAGCTTGAGCTCCTCCTGGCTGGCGTGACCCGAGGTGTGCACCTTGTACGCCGGTGGGTAGAGGACGTTCACACGACGGTCGTAGAGCATGTTGATGACGCGGTTCACGGCCTCTTCGTTGCCGGGGATGGGGTTCGACGACAGGATGACGGTGTCGCCGGGCTTCAGCGAGATCTTGCGGTGCGTGCCGGCCGCCAGGCGCGACAGTGCCGCCATCGGCTGGCCCTGCGAGCCGGTCACTAGGAACAGCACCTTGTCGTCCTGCAGCGAACCGAGGTCGTCGGTGGCCACGAACGGGTGCTTCGACTCGAGGTAGCCGAGCTCGTGCGCGATGTTCATGTTCTTGACCATCGAGCGGCCTTCCATCACCACGCGCCGGTCGTACTTCTCGGCCACCCGCACGAAGTTCTGCAGACGGTGCACGTGGCTCGAGAAGGTGGTGACGATGACCCGACCTTTGGCCTTCGCGACGATGTCGTCGACGGCCATCATCACGTCGTGCTCGCTGGGCGTGTAGCCGGGCCGCTCGGCGTTGGTGCTGTCGGAGATGAGCATCAGCACGCCCTCCTGGCCCGCCTGCGCGAGCTTGTGCAGGTGGCTGGTGCGGCCGTCGGCGGGGTTGTAGTCGAGCTTGAAGTCGCCGGAGTGCACGATGCGCCCGATGGGGGTGTGGACCACCAGCCCCGAGTTGTCGGGGATGGAGTGCGTCATCTGGAAGTAGTCGACCGTGAAGCTGTTGCTGATCTTGATGCGGGCGTCGGTCGAGATCTCGCGCAGGTCGACGTCGGACTCCTTGAGTTTGAACTCCTCGAACTTGCCGCGCAGCAGGCCGAGGGTCAGCTTCGCCCCGTACATCGGGATCTTCGGCAGCAGTCGGAGCATGTACGGCAGTCCACCGATGTGGTCCTCGTGCCCGTGCGTCAGCACCCAGCCCTTGATCTTGTGGGCGTTCTCGACCACCCAGTCGATCTTCGGCACCAGGATGTCGACGCCCAGCATGTCGGCGTCAGGGAAGGCCAGGCCGCCGTCGATGAGCAGGATCTCGTCGTCGTACTCGTAGGCGAACATGTTCTTGCCGATCTCGCCCATGCCGCCGATCGGGATCATCTTCAGCTTGCCTGCGTCGCTGGATCCGCTTCCGCGGCCCTCGCCGCGACCGCGCGGGCTACTACTGGAATCCTCGGAAGTCTGCTTCTCTCCGTGGCCCGAACCGCGCTCGGACCCGCGGCCCGAACCGCGCTCGGACCCGCGCGCCGAACCGCGCTCGGCGCCACGCTCTGGCGCCTTCTCGGGCTTCACGTCACCGGCGCCGGCCGGCTTGCGCCTTCCGCGGCGCGAGCGGCTTTGCGGTTTGCGTGCCTGCGTCTCGTCGTTCTGCTTGCGGCCGTCGTTGCGGCCGTCGTTGCGGCCGTCGTTCCGGCTGTCGTTCTGGCCATCGTTCTGGCCGTCGTCCCTTGGCTTGGTCGCCATGGATACTCCTCTCGCGTTGCGCGAGACCGCCTGTTCGCCGCTGCCTCGGTGAAGATGCCCATGAGGCGTCTTCTCACCGCGGTGGGCGCGGGGTCGCGCGTCTACGCACCGGCGCGCGTCGCGGCCGGTCGCGTGGTCGTTCGATATCCCGCCGGAAGGGTCACGCGAGATCCTTCGGGCGGCTCACAAGATAGGGGGGAAGCTCGGCGCAAGCAGGGGACGCCGTCGTGCGGGAGTGTAGAAGGGGCCGGCGGGCGGATGGTGCCCGCCGGCCCCGTGACGTCATCAGCGCTCGCGCGGTGGACGGTCCCCGCCGTCACGCGGGCCGCGGTCACGCCCGCCGCGGCTGTCGCGGTCGCGTCCGCCCTGGTCGAACCTGCCGCCGCCACGACCGCCGCCTCCGCCACCACCACGGCGCGGGCTGCGCGGTGTGACCTTGCCCTCGAGCTCGGGCCGCACCAGGTCGATCTTGCCGCGGTCGTCGATGGTGTTCACCTTGACGCGGATGCGGTCGCCTTCTTTGAGGTAATCCTCGACCCGCTCGACGCGCTCTTCGGCGATCTGGCTGATGTGCAGCAGACCGTCGGTGCCGGGGAAGAGGGTGATGAAGGCCCCGAAGTCGGTGGTCTTGGCGACGACGCCGTCGTACTCCTTGCCGAGCTCGGCCGTCTGCGTGAGCGCCTCGATCTGGGCTTTCACCGCTCTGGCGGCGTCCGAGTCCTCGGAGTAGATGCGGACCGTGCCGTCCTCGCCCACCTCGACGGTGGCGCCGAGCGCTTCGAGTTCGCGGATCTGCTTGCCGCCGGGCCCGATGATCGTACCGATCTTGTCGGTCGGGATCTTGACCTGCAGGATGCGCGGTGCGCGGGCGGAGATCTCCGTCCGCGGCGCGGGCAGCGCCTCGCGCATCTTGTCGAGGATGTGCAGCCGGCCTTCGCGTGCCTGCGCCAGCGCCTCGCGCATGATCGTCGGCGTGATGCCGGTGATCTTGATGTCCATCTGCAGCGCCGTGACGCCCTCGCGCGTGCCGGTGACCTTGAAGTCCATGTCGCCAAGCGCGTCTTCCGAGCCGAGGATGTCCGACAGGATGCGGTACTGCCCGTCTTCCATCACCAGGCCCATGGCGATCCCGGCCACGGGCGTGCGGATCGGCACGCCGGCATCCATCATCGAAAGCGAACCGGCGCAGACGCTGGCCATCGACGAGGAGCCGTTCGACTCGAGCGTCTCGGCCACGATACGCAGCACGTAGGGGAAAGCGTCTTGGCTGGGGATGACGTCGAGCAGCGCGCGACGCGCGAGGTTGCCGTGGCCGTGCTCGCGCCGGCCGGTGCCGCGCAGGCGCTTCACCTCACCGGTGGAGAACGGCGGGAAGTTGTAGTGCAGCATGAACTCTTCGGTGTCGTCGAGGCCGAGGTCGTCCACCAGGCGGTTGCTGCGGCCGGTGCCGAGGGTGGTGACGCCCAGCACCTGCGTCTCGCCGCGCGTGAACACCGCCGAGCCGTGCGCCATCGGCAGCACGCCCGTCTCGATCCAGATGGGGCGGATCTCGTCGGGACGACGGCCGTCGGTGCGGAGGTTCTCCTCCAGCACCAGGCGCCGCATCTGCTTCTGCTCGGCCTTGGCGAACGCGCCCTTCAGTTCGCGGATGCGGTCGCCCGCGCCTTCCGCCTCGGGGTCTGGCACGTGCCGCGCGATGATGGTCTCGCGGACCGCATGGATCGCGGCTCCGCGCTCCTGCTTGCCCTTGGTGAGCAGCGCGTCGCGCAGGCCCGACTCGCGTGCCTCACGCGCCACCAGCTCGATCGTATCTTCGCCCAACTCGACGGCGGCTTGGAACGCCTTCTTCGGCAGGCCGACGTCTTCACGCATGCGCGCGATCATCGCCACCACCGGTTCGAGCTGCCGCTGGGCGAACTCGATGGCGCCGACCATGACGTCCTCGGGCAGTTCGTTGGCTGCGGCCTCGACCATCAGCACCGCGTCCTTGCTTGCCGCCACGGTGAGCTCGAGTTGCGAGCCGCCGTCGTTCAGCAGCCGCAAGCTGGGGTTGGCGATGTAGGCGCCGTCGGCGTACCCGACGGTCGTGCAGGCGGTGGGGCCATTCCACGGCACGTCGGAGATCGCGAGTGCCGCCGAGGCCCCGATGGCCGCGAGCGGCGCCGGGTCGTTGACCTGGTCGGCGGACAGCACGGTCACGATGACCTGCGTCTCGTTGCGCAGTTGCTTGGGGAACAGTGGCCGGATCTGGCGGTCGATCAAGCGTGCGTTGAGCGTCGCCTGCAAGCCAGGGCGACCTTCGCGGCGCAGGAACGAGCCAGGGATCTTGCCGATGGCGTAGTGACGCTCTTCGTACTCGACGGTGAGCGGCAGGAAGGGGATGGGCGACGGTTCGTCGTTCATCGCCGCGGTGACCAGAACCATGGTGTCGCCCATACGCACGGTCACGCTGCCGTGGAGCTGCTTGGCGTACTTGCCGGTCTCGATGACCAGCTCGCCCCCGCCGTACGGGGCGGTGTATCTGCGGTAGTTCGGTAGGTTCACGCTCTCTCCTTCGTCTCTCTCGTCTCGCTGCTCTGCTCGCCGCTTCGTGCGCGGCGCCGCGCTTCGGTCAGCGCGCGGCTCCGCGTGCTGTACCGCATACCGTTCGGCGTGTGGCGCACGAACGGCTCCTTACCGTGCTGCCCGCGCGGCGCGCGATTGCTCTTCGCTTGCCGCGTGGGTTGGTCGAAACGTGAACGGCGAGGCGCGATCGGCCTCGCCGTATCGGTTCTGAGTTCGGTCGAAGGTTCGCTCTGCCGACGAGTTCCCCCACGCGAGCCATCGGCCCCGGAAGGGGCACTTCCTGGCTCGGCTCGAAGGTCGACCGCCGGGTGAAGATAGGTCACACGTGGCTCAGCGACGCAGCCCGAGGCTCTGGATCAGCTCCTTGTACGCGTCGTAATCGGTGCGTTCCAGGTAGCTCAGAAGGCGCTTGCGCTTCCCGACCATCATCAGCAGGCCGCGCCGGCCGTGGTGGTCTTTCTTGTGGTTCTGAAGATGCTGGCTGAGCTCGTCGATACGCTTGGTGAGCAACGCGATCTGTACGGCCGTGGAGCCGGTGTCGCTACCGTCCCTGCCGTATTTCTCGACGACCTCGGTCTTCTGCGGTGCGGTAAGGGGCATGTCATCCAACCTTTCAGATCACTCGCCGGCGCGAATCCGGGTTCGATGCGTCGATCGCGCGCCAGTCGTCGGCCCACGGTTCATCGCGGGGGCCAACGTGACAATGTAGCACACCGCGGCGTCCAGCGTCCCTTGCGAGGTAGCGGGGCGAGCCACCCGGTCGGTCGCGCGAAGCGCTACCGTGGACATGCATGCGAACCTCAGGCGTGGCGTTCGAACCAGTCCACGATCGCTTCGAGCCGGGCGATGCGGCGGTCGGGCCGGCCGGAGCGCGAGAGCTCGTGGCCCTCCCCGGGGAAGCGCACGAACTCGGTCTCGGCCTTGCCGAGCCGCTTCAGCACGGTGAAGAACTGCTCGGCCTGTTCGATGGGGCAGCGATGGTCCTCTTCGGAGTGGATGATCAACAGCGGCGTCGTGACCTTCTCGGCGTACCGGATGGGGCTCTGGCGCCACAACGCCTCCGGGTCGCCCCACGGAACGCCCTGGAGTTCCCGCTCCACGAAACGCGGTCCGATGTCGGACGTGCCGTACATGCTGGTCCAGTTGCAGATGCTGCGTTGTGTGACTGCGCTGCGGAATCGGGTTACCTGGCCGACCAGCCAGTTGGTCATGAATCCGCCGTAGCTGCCGCCGGTGAGGTGCAGCGGCGCGTCGCGGGTGTCCAGGTGGGCGAGGCCGGCGTCGGCGATGGCGAGCACGTCGTCGGCATCGATGCCGCCGTAGCGCCCCAAGATCGACGTGGCGAAGGCGTGGCCGTAGCTGCTGCCGCCGCGCGGGTTGCCGTACACCACGGCGTAGCCGCGCGCCGCCATGAGCTGGAACTCGAACTGGAAGCCGTACCCGTAGTTGGTGTGGGGGCCGCCGTGCACCTGAAGCACTGCAGCGCGGTCCTTGCGCGCTCTGGCCGGGCGCATCACCCAGTACGGGATCTCCTCGTCGACCTTGGCGCCGGCGGCGTCGAACGGCCCCTCGGGGGCACGCAACGTGAGCCCCTTCAGCCACTCGTCGTGGAACGCGCCCAAGCGCCGCTCCGTGCCGTCGGGCTCGCGCAGGTAGAGCTCGCCCGGCTGGCTGGGCGTCTCGGCGACGAAGGCGAAGCGTGGTGGGGCGCCGTCGCCCGGCTCGCCCGCGGATGCTCCAGTGGGCCCTGCTGCGAACGTCGTGACGACGCGCGTTCCCTCCTGCAGCGTCGTTACCGCGCCGCCTAGGTCCACTCGCACCAGTCCGCTGGCGCCCTCACGGTTCACGTTCACGTAGAGCGCGTCACCGTCGCCGGTCCACACCGGCGCGTTGGGGTAGGCGCCGTAGCGGCTATCGCCGCCTGCGGACGGGGACGCTTCGAGGTGGCCCGTCAGGAGTCGTGGCGTGCCGCCGCCGGCGACGACGACCCAGGCACCGCTGCCGCTGCTGAGGTCCTCTTGGTCGAGGTTGGCGAGGTACGCAAGCTGATCGCCGTCGGGGGAAGGCACTACCTGCGCCGCGCCGAGGATCCCCGGAACCAGCGCTTTCGTGGCGCGCGTGCGGGGGTCGAGCGCGACCAGGTCGGTGCGCATCGACGCCTCGGCTTCCGCGTTCGCCGGCGTGAACAGGTAGAGCGTCTTCCCGTCGGGCGCGAACGCAGGCCAGCGGGCGTCTTCTGCCAGATCGGTGAGCTTGCGCGCGTTGCCGCCCCCGGCACGAACGAGGTAGACCTGCGCCGGTTCGGTTGCGATGAATCCTGCGCCGTCGAACTTGAAGTGCTCCCTAGCGATGCGCCGGGGCCATCCGGGCGCGGCTGCCTCGTCCTTCCAGGCCCCGCGCGACGTGAAGGCGATGCGTTCGCCGTCCGGATGCCAGCAGAACTCCTCGACCCCGGCCGGCAGGTCGGTGATGGCGGCCGGCTCGCCGCCGGCGAGCGGCATGACGTACAGCTGCGGCTTGCCCTTCTCCTCGCGCGTGCTGAGGAACGCCAAACGACTGCCGTCGGGGCTGAACCGTGGGGCGCGGTCGGCGTAGTCGGAGCGGGTGAACTCGACGCCTTGGGACGGCGCGCCGGCGCGCTTGGCGGCGAGGTCGAACAGGTGGATGCGGCTCCGGTACCGCGGCGCCTTCGGGGCAGGCCCGTCATCGGTGGCAGACTTCCGCTTCGCTTTGCCGCGGCCGCCCCGCGCGGTCTCGCCCAGAGCGGCGGCGCGACAGGCTGCCACGGATTCGTCCGCGGTCTCGCTGGCGGGTCCGTCGTCGGTGACGATGCGCGTCACGACGACCGCGACGCGGTCGCCGGCGGGGGAGATGCGAGGGTCGGAAACGAACGTGAGTCCGAGCAAGTCGTGGGTCTTGGGTGCTGCTGGCATGTGGCTCCTGGATGGGGTCGCGCGGCGAACCAAGGGCCGCGCGGGGTGAGGTGGCGCCGGAGACCGGCGTGGGGACGCGTCCGTCGCTTCACGAAGCGCGTGGAGCGGGCCGCGACCGCTCGGGGCTGGCCGCTCGGGTCTAGCCGCTCGGGTCGGCGGTGCGTCCGCGCTGCACGGTGTAGAGCAGGATGCCCGCAGCGACCGAGGCGTTCAGCGAGCCGACGCGGCCGCGCATGGGAACGCGCACCAGTTCGTCACAGCGGTCGCGCACCAGGCGCCTCAGCCCCTCGCCTTCGGAGCCGATCACGATGGCGGCGTCGCGGTCCCAGTCGACCTGCTCCGGCGTCGTCGTAGCGTCGCCGTCGGCGCCGTATACCCACACGCCGCGCTCCTTGATCTGCTCGATGACGCGCGGAAGGTTGGTGACCACGACGATCGGCAGCAGGCTTGTCGCTCCGGCCGCTGCCTTGACCACCACGGCCGAGAGCGGGGCCGAGCGCCGTTCTTCCGTCACCACGCCGTGCGCCCCGAGCGCTTCTGCGCTGCGGATGATGGCGCCGACGTTGCGAGGATCGGTGAGGTGATCGAGCAGGACGAGCAGCAGCCGCTCGCCCCGTTGTGCCGCCCGCTCGAAGGCATCCTCGAGCGTGCCGGTCGGCACCTCGGGAAGCTCGGCCGCGACGCCCTGGTGCCGGGTCGTTCGCAAGGACTGGTCGAGTTGGATGCGCGGCACCTCGTCGAGCGCCACCCCGGCCGCGCGCGCAGCGCGCTGCAGTTCCGTCAACATCGAAGGCTGGATGCCGCGCGCCACCACCACCCGCTCGGCCTGACCCTCCCGCAGCGCCTCCAACACGGCGTTGCGTCCGTAGATCCACATGGGGCGAGTATACGGCCGGAGGTGCGTCGGGCACGGCGGCAGGGGAGCGTTCGTCACCGCGTCCGGCGGATCCATCGGGCGCGGTGCGGGCATCGGGCGCGTCGTCGCCTCAGGACCGCGCCGGATGTCGGGACGGGACGCCGAGCGCCTCGAGCGCAGCGCGCGCGCCCGCCTCGTCGTTCCGGAGTTGCGCTTGCAGCTCGTCGAGCGAACCGAAGCGCATCTGACCGCGCAGCAGCGTGTGGAACGCCGTGGTGATCGTCTCGCCGTAGAGCTCACCGTCGTAGTCGAAGAGGTGCACCTCGAGCGAAGGCGGCTCCTCGGGGAAGCTCGGCCGCGGGCCGACGTTGGCCATGCCGCGATGCTCCACGCCGCCGACGTCCACCGTCACCGCGAACACGCCCACCGGCAGCGCCTTCTTCGGGTCGGTGACGACGTTGGCGGTGGGGAAGCCGATGCTGCGGCCGCGCCGCTGCCCCTCTTGCACCCGACCCCGCGCGCGGTAGGGGGCGCCGAGAAGCGCGTTCGCACGCTCGACGCGGCCCTCCTTCAGGTGCTCGCGCACGTGCGACGACTTCACCACTTCGCCTTCGAAGGTGCGCAACCCGAACGCCTCGAGTTTGCCGCCGATGGGGCTCAGGTCGTTCAGACCGCCGGCGCGCTGGTGGCCGAAGCGGAAGTCTTCTCCCACGATGATGGTGTGCGGCGCCAGGCGCCGCAACTCGTCGACGAAGTGCGCCTTGTCGGTGCGCGCGTACTCGCGGTCGAACGGGATCATGACGACCGTGTCGGGCGCGAACGCCTCGAGCAACGCGAGCTTCTCCTCGGCGGACGTGAGGAAGGTGGCGTGCCCGAACACCACCTTGGCGGGCGGGAAGAAGGTAACCACCAGGCCCGGCCGCCGTTCGCGCCGCGCGAGCTCGTGCATCCGCTCGAGCAGCATGCGGTGCCCTAAATGGACCCCGTCGAAGTTGCCGATGCAGACGATCGGCTCCTTCACGTGGACGTCCTCGATGGCGTGCGTGAGGGTGGTCAAACGCTCAGTCCTTGTCGCGCCAGTACGTGCCGCACGGCCAGCAGGGTCACGCCGCTGGTCGTCTCGCGACCTTCCGCGACGGCCCTCCACAAGTCGAGGGCGTCGCGCCACTCGAGCGTCAACTCCTCGCCCTCGTCGGGCACGTGACCCGCTTCTTCGTCCACCGGCCCGACGTCGTCTGCTTCGTAGAGGTGCACCGTCTCGGTCGTGAAGCCGGGCGAGGCGTATAGCCGCGTGACGAGCTGCAGCGATCCCTGGAGGCCCGTTTCTTCGGCCAGCTCGCGGGCGGCTGCCTGCTCGGGGATCTCGCCTGGGTCGACCAGGCCGGCGGGGATCTCCCACGTGTCGTGCCCAACGGCGATGCGGTACTGGCGCACGCCGAGCACGCTGTGGCCGCGGGTGACGAGCACCGCTACGGCGTCGGCGTGCTCGACCACCTCCCAGTGACCGTCGACGATGGTCAGGGTGACGATCCGGCCGCGGTAGATCTCGTCGCGCACGCCAGCAAGCGTAACAGAACCGCCCGCCGCGCTTGGAACGCGACGGGCGGTTCGTTCGGGCTTCTCTCGTGCGGGCGTTCAGCCCTCGAGCGCATGCCTATCGATACGAGTGCATGCGCGTTCGGGCTCGCTCGCCTCAGTTCTCGCTGGCGTCCGGGTTGTAGCGCAGGAACGCTGGGATGTCGTAGTTGCTGGGGTCGTAGGCGCGTCCGCCGGCGGCAGAGCGCAGGTGCGTGGGGCGCAGCACCTTGGTCTGAGGCGCCTGGTCGAAGCCGGCCGCGATCACGGTGACGCGCACCTCGTCGGCGGCGTCCTCGTCGAACGTCACGCCGAACAGCACGTTGACGTCGTCGACCTCGGTGGCCTCGCTGATCTTCTCGACGATCTCGTGGGCGTCGAAGAGTGTCAGGTCTTCGGAACCGGTGACGTTGATGAGCAGGTGCCGGGCGCCTTCCACCCCACGCGCAAGCAGCGGGCTGTGGGTGGCGGAGTTGGCGGCCTCCTCGGCGAGCTTCTCGCCACGGCCGGCCCCGATGCCCATCAGCACGGTGCCGGCGCCTTCAAGGAGCGTCTTGACGTCGGCGAAGTCGACGTTGATCAAGCCGGGCATGTTGATGACGTCGCTGATGCCACGAACGCCGTGGTAGAGCACGCGGTCGGCGACGCGGAAGGCGTCGTTGAGCCGGACCTTGCGGTCGAGCGCGGAGAGCAGACGCTGGTTCTCGACCACGATGAGGGCATCGACCTTGTCTTCCAGTCGGCGCAGGCCCTCTTCGGCCTGGCGCATGCGGCGGGGACCCTCGAACTGGAACGGGGAGGTGACGACGGCGATGGCCAACGCGCCGAGTTCCCGGGCGACCTCGGCCACCACCGGCGCGCTACCGGTGCCGGTGCCGCCGCCCATGCCGGCGGTGATGAACACCAGGTCGCAACCGCGCAGCGCTTCGGCGATGCGGTCACGATCCTCCAGGGCGGCCTTCTCGCCGATCTCCGGGTTCGCGCCGGCGCCCAGGCCCTTGGTGAGGTGGTCGCCCATCTGGATACGGACGTCCGCCAGGCTGGTCGCCAGTACCTGCGCGTCGGTGTTCGCAGCCACGAACTCGACGCCCCGCAGGCCCGTCTCGATCATGCGGTTGACCGCGTTGTTGCCGCCGCCGCCCAGGCCGATGACCCGGATGACGGCGTTGTCGGTTTGGTTCATCGCCATGTGATTCGCTCCCCGCCTTAGAAGAAGTCTTTCAGGATATTCCGGATACCCGAGAAGAAGCCGCCGATGCCTTCCTCCTTCTTGGGCCTGCGAACGGCCGGCGCCGTCACTGCCCCATGGGCCATACCGTAGCGCACCAGACCGACCGCGGTGGCGTGCGCCGGGCTCGCCACCACGTCCGCTAGGCCCGATACGCCGTCGGGCTTGCCGACGCGAACGGGCAAACGGAACCGTTCGTTGGCCACCTGTTCGATGCCGGGCATGAGCGACGCGCCGCCGGTGATGACGACGTTGCCCGCCAGCAGCTCGAGCGCGCCCATGCGCTGTTCGATGTTGCGCTTGACCAGGTCGAGGATCTCGACCACGCGCGGCTTGATGACTTGCGCCAGCTCGAAGGTGGAGATGCTGGCGGTGTAACTCGGGTTCGCGACCTCGAGCTCGACGTCGCGGTCGGCCAGTTCGGGCAACGCGACGCCGTAGCGGCGCTTGACGCGCTCGGCTTCGTCGGGCGGGATGCGCAGCAGTTGGCTGATGTCCTGGGTGATGTGATCGCCGCCGAGCGGGATGATGGCGGAGTGCGCCAGCGTGCCCCGGCGGAACACCCCGATGTCGGTGGTTCCGCCGCCGATGTCGATCAGCAGCGTGGTGAGTTCCTGTTCGCCGCGGTTGAGGACCGCCAGGCCCGAGGCCAGCGCCTGCACCACCAGGCCGTCCACCGCCACGCCGGCGTCACCGGCGCAACGTTTCAGGTTCTGCAGCGGCCCTTGCGCGCCCGCGACGATGTGGACGTCGACCTCGAGCCGCACGCCCGACATGCCGATCGGGTCCTTGATGCCGTCGTTGCCGTCCACCACGTACTCCTGTGGGATGACGTGAAGGATCTCCATGTTCGCTTCGAGCGGCACGGCGCGGGCGTTCTCGATGGTGCGGTCGATGTCGGCGCGGGTGACCTGCTGGCCTCGCCGGATGGCGGCCATGCCGTGGCTGGTGAGCGCCTTGAGGTGGCTGCCCGCCACCCCGACCCAAGCAGAGGAAACGTCGACGCCGGCCACGCGCTGCGCCGCCGCCACCGACTGCCGCACCGACGCGATGGTGCGCTCGAGGTTCACGACCACGCCTTTACGTAGGCCGTCGGAGGGGACGGTGCCCTCGCCGATGATGTCCAGGACGCCGTCACCGGCGACTTCGCCGATCACGGTGCAGATCTTGGTCGTACCGATGTCGAGGCCGACGATGATGCGTTCGTCACCCATGCCGGTCTCTCATCCGCGGCCCGCCCGTGTCTCGCGTGTGTCAGTCATCTGCCTTGCTCACTCCCCAGGGATAGACCGCGATGCGGCCCCCGCGGTTGCTGACGAACGCCGACCACTGCTTGCGCAAGGCATCCGCACTCGAGGTGATTAGCGTCGTGCCGGTCAACAGGATCTCGAATCCTTCTGGCGAGTACTGTATCACCTCGGGGCCGAAGGGTCGCAGCAGCATCAGAAGCTCGAGAGCTTCCGTCGTGCGCGGCGTTCCCCAGCCTTCCAGCCGCGGCAGTCCGGCCGTTTCCGACGGGCCGGCGTCGGGTAAGACTGTACCATCGTCCGCCCAGGTGGTCCGGCCGTCCGTCAGTGCCGGGTTGCGCTCGACCAGGGCGATGCTGATGGTGTCGGGCCAGTGCCGCACCACTTCGAGCCGCAGCACCCACGGATCGTTCGCCAGGTCACGCAAGCGGCGACGCGTGACCCACAGGAAGGGATCGCCCTCGTGCACGTCGGCCAGCTCGCGGACACGGGCGTCGCCCAAGTGCCGGTTGCCGAACACCTCGACGGTGCGCACCTTGGGCACGAACAGGCTGGTGATCAGGCCGCCACCGGTCAGGAGCAGCAGGACGACGAGCAACGGACGCACGTCAGAACCCCCAACGGCGCCACTCCAGTTCGAGCGGCGCGCCCACGCGCTCCTGCACGCGCGCGATCAAGGCAGTGACGTCCGCGGCCGTGGCGTTCCCGAGGTTCAGCACGAAGTTGCCGTGCTCGTGCGCCACCATGGCGTCGCCTACGCGCAGGCCCTTGAGGCCGGCGGCGTCGATGATCCTGCCGGCCGAATCGCCGGGCGGGTTCTTGAACGCGCAGCCGGCCGACTTGACCTTCGGCTGTCCCTTGCGCGCGGCGTCGACCGCCGCCATCGCGCGCTCCACCGCCTCCGGCGTGGACGGAGTGAGCGCCAGGCGCGCCCGCGTCACGACGGCCCCCGGCGGTAGCTCCGCGTGCCGGTAGGAGAGGCGCAAGTCGGTTGCCGGCAGGCGTTCGAGCGAGCCATTCACGAACAGCTCGACCTCGACCAGCGTGTCCGCCATCTCGCCGAAGCGCGTGCCTGCGTTCATGGCGATGGCGCCGCCCAGCACCGCCGGCACGCCCAGCAGGCCCTCCAGTCCCGACAACCCTGCCCGCTGCGCGCGGCGCACCAAGCCGGGCAGCGGCGTGGCCGCACCGAGCCACATGTCGTGGCGTCCTTCGAACATCGCCATGTCGTTGAACGCTCGACCCAGCCGCACGACGCGTTCGGTGACGCCTGCGTCGGAGACCAGCAGGTTCGAGCCCGCACCGAGCACGAGGTACGGCTCGCGCGTGGCCTCGCGCAGGTCCGCTTCGCTTCCCACCTCCCACAGCTCGGCGGGCCCGCCTACGCGCAGGGTCGTGAAGTCGCGTAGGAGAACGGGGCGGACCCTACTTGCCATGGGTCACGACCGGCGGTACGAGCGCGGCCGCCACGCGCCAGACGTCACCCGCGCCGAGCGTGATGACCAGGTCGTTCGGCGCCAAGCTGCGTTGCAGGTAGTTCAGCGCCGATGCGAGGTCGTGGCGCGCTGCGGCGACGCCGAGCTCGGTCAGGCGTTCGACGATCAGATCGGGCGAGACGTTGGCGATGGGCGCCTCCCCGGCACCGTAGACGTCGAGGACCAGCACTTCGTCCGCCAGCGCCGCCGCCTGCGCCAAGGCGGGCCAGTGGCGCGCCGTTCGCACCCATCGGTGCGGCTGGAGCACCGCGCGCACGCGGCGACCGGTGGCGCGCGCTGCTTCCAACGTCGCTCGGACCTCGGTCGGGTGGTGGGCGTAGTCGTCGA
Organism: Trueperaceae bacterium; assembly: GCA_046484635.1. Classification (GTDB taxonomy): domain Bacteria; phylum Deinococcota; class Deinococci; order Deinococcales; family Trueperaceae; genus CAZACZ01. Next base: position 6,506 of record JAWOIL010000025.1, on the reverse strand, counting down.
TGACGAGCGCGCCGTCCACCTCGCCCCACGACTGCCACCGCCTGCCGACGCCATGGAACGACGCCAGCGCGTCGAGTGCCGGGCGCGGGTCGAACCCGGCGCGGTGCACCGCGGCCAGCGCGGCGGCGGCGTTGAGCGCGTTGTGGTGGCCGGGAACCTCCAACCGCACCCGGTACGGTGGCACTTCGGGCCCGTGCAGCGTGAAGGTGCTCCCGCCCGAACCGAGCTCGAGGTCGGTCAGGCGGTAGTCGGCATCCGCGTCGAGTCCGTAGGTGACGGCGTTGGGGTGGAACACCAAGAGGTCCGCGAGGCCGGGCCAGTCGGCGCAGTACACCAGGCACTCCGCGCCCTTCGCGAAGCGGCGCGCCGCTGCCTCTAGGTCGGCCAGGCTGGCGTGGTAGTTGCGTCGCTCGTCGAACTCCCCGGCGATGTGATCGTCCTCGAGGTTCGTGACCACACCGATCGCGCTGCGCAAGTCGGCGAAGCCAGGATCCGACTCGTCGACTTCGGCCGCCAACCAGGCGCCCCGGCCGTAGTGCATGTTGCCCTGGATCGACGGCAGCGTGGCGCCGAGTTGCACCGACGACTCCGGGTCGAGCGCCAACAGGAGCGTGGCGGCCATGGCGGTCGTGGTGCTCTTGCCGTGCGTGCCGGTCACGGCCAACGCGCGGCGCCGCGCGAACAGCTCGCCGAGCAACTCGATGCGCCGCAGTACGCGCGTGCCGGCAGCGCGCGCGGCCACCAGTTCGGGGTGGTCGACGGGCACGGCCATCGAGTGCACCACTACGTCGGCGCCCTGGACGTGACTAGGGTGATGCCCCTCGGCCACCTCGACGCCGGCGGCACGCAGCGCGTCGAGAGCAGGGCCGGCCACCGCGTCGCAGCCGCTGACGTGGAAGCCTTCGCGGAGGTACCAGAGGGCGAGCGCCTGCATGCTGACGCCGCCGATGCCGATGAAGTGCAGGTGTCTTGTCATGGGTTGGGGGTCCGCTTCTGCGCGTGTGACGTGCTCACGCGGTGGGTCTCGGCGCCGGCTCCGACCGTCTGGTCGGCTCCGACCGTCTGGTCGGCTCCGACGCGAAGCACGGCGTCCACCATACGTCGGGCCGCGCCCTCCGGGGAGCGGGCGCGCGCAGCGGCGGCGCCCGCGGCGCGGGCATCGGGCTCGAGCAGGGCGAGCCAGGCCCCGGCGAGGTGGTCGAGCTCGTGCTGTTCGACGACGGCACCAGCGCCTGCGGCAGCGACGGCACGGGCGTTGTGCAGTTGATGGTCCTCGGCACTACTGGGTAGCGGAACCATCACCAGCGGCACGCCATGCAACGCCGCCTCGGACAGGGTGCCCACGCCCGAGCGGGTGATGGCGAGATCGGCCGCACTCCACGCTGTCGGGGCGTCGACGTACGGCAGCACGTGGTAGTTCGCCAGGTCCTTGGTCCGTTCGCGCACCTCGTGCACCAGCGCCGGACCGGCGGCGTGCAGGACGTGATGGGCGGGGCGCGTCGCGGTGGCGCTGGTGGGCGCGTCGGTCCCCAAGCGGCGGAACGCTTCCGGCACCGCGCGGTTGAGGGTGAGCGAACCCTGCGATCCGCCCATCACGAGCGTCACGACGGCGTCTTTCGGTATGTCCAGGGCGGCGCGCGCCGGGTTGCGGTCGACGCGTTGCTCCCGCACCGGGAACGGCACCACGATGGTGTCGCGGGCGCCGCTCAAGTGCGCGAGGGCCTCGGGCTGCGCGCTGACGACCAGCGCGGCCCTGCGCGCGAACCACCGGTTCACCCTGCTCGGGAAGGCGTTGCCCTCGTGCAGGATCAACGGGATGCCGTTCAGCACGGCGCCGACGCAGCCGGGGAACGACGCGAAGCCACCGAACCCCACCACGCGAAGCGGACGCGCTTGGCGCACGAGCCGCACCGCTTCGAACACGCCCTTCAGCGCGCGCCAAGCCTGGCGCGGGTCGGGTCGCTGGCGGTTCCACTTGCCAGCTGATACCCCCACGAACGGCACGGCCGCTTCGGCCGCCAGCCTCGCCTCCATGCCGCGTCGTTGACCCAGGATCATCACGTGGAGGCCGCGCGCCCGCGCTTCGTGCGCCACCGCCAGGGCAGGGTAGATGTGCCCACCGGTGCCGCCGGTCGCGAGCAGCAGGTCGGGCCGGGGTACGGTGCCGGCGGTCCGTTCGCTGGAGGAGCGCTCGGCGCCGTCCGTGTCGACGCGCGCATCTTCGGTCGGGCCGCGCTTCATGCCGCCGCCTCCTGCTGCGCGGCGGCGTGCCGCTCGCTCCGAGCCTGACGGCTGGCGAGGTGCAGGAACCCGAACGCGATCGCCACCGACAGCAGGCTGTTGAAGCCGTAGCTCACGAACGGCAGCGGGATGCCCGTCACCGGCAGCAGACCGGTGGCGACCAGCAAGTTGAGTCCCGCCTGCCCGCAGATGTACGCCGTGGCGCCGGCCGCCAGGAGCGCGGCGGGACCCTCGACGGACGCGGAGATGCGCAGACCCCGCCCGGCGATCAGCATGTAGAGCGTCACAAGCGTCGCCGTGCCCACCAGGCCGAGGGCCTGGGCGATGGCGATCGATACGAAGTCGGTATCGGCCGCCGGCACGGGCACCTGGCGGCCCGGCCCGATGCCGAGGACACCGCCGCGCAGCATGGCGGCGCGGGCCGCGGCCTGCTGGTAGCTCTCGTCGCCCAAGCGTTCCTGCGTTCCCCACAGGTCCTGGAACCCGGTGATGCGGTCGCTGAGGTAACTGAACTGACTGAGGTACGGGCCCGCCAGAAGCAGCGCGATGAGGGCGGCCGCGGTCGTGATGGATGCCAGGCGAGTCAGCGTCGTTCCGGCCGTAACCATGATGGCGAACGCCAGCACGAAGATGAACAACGCCGTGCTCACGTCGGGTTCGGCCACGATGGCGGCCGAGGTGAGGCCGATGACCAGCATGGGGCGCCAGATCTCCCAGTTGCCCAGGTGGTTGTGGAAGAACGCCGCCAGGTAGGCGATGACTGCGACTTTCATGAACTCCGATGGTTGCAGGGTGAAGCCGCCGAGCGGCAGCACCAGCCAGCGCCGGCTATCGCTGCCGGCCGGCGATACGCCCACGAACAGCACCAGCACCAGCAGCAGCAGGACGGTCACGAACACCAGCGGGCTGAGTCGCACGACGTGTTTCGCCTTCAGGCGGCTGACCACGACCGTCAGGCCGAGGGCGACCAGCACACGCAAAGCGTGGCTCAACGCATCGTCCGGGGAGTGGGTCGCGACACCGACGACGCCGAGGGCGCCAAGCATGATCTGCAGCGTGATCAGCAGGCGATCCATCTACGCTTCCGCCTCGACCCGACTCGGGACCCGTGCCGCGCGCCCTGCGCCTGCAACCGCCTCCCGGAACGCGGCGGCGCGGTCGACGTAGTCGTGGAACTGGTCGAACGAGGCGGCGAGGGGCGCCAGCAACACGTGGCCCTGCCCGGCGTGGCTGGCTTCGAGGTACCTGACGGCTTCACGAACGGCGGCTCGCATCGCGGCCCTGCCGTCCGCTTCCGTCACTCGCACGACCGGGACGACCGCCTCGAACGCGACCGCCAGGGCGTCGCGCGAGGCGCCGATGGCCACCAGCAGGTCGACGCGTTCGGCCACCAGCGGCGCCAGGCCGGCCATGTCCGCGCCCTTGCCTTGCCCGCCGGCGATCCACACCAAGGGTCGCGGCGTGGCGCGAAGCGCGGCCGCGACGGCCAACGGGCGGGTCGCGATGGAGTCTTCGATGAAGCGGACGGACCCGATGGCGCCGGCCGCCGCATAGCGCCCCGGCAAGCCGGTGAAGCCGCGTAGGCCGGCGGCGATCGCGCCGGGCTCCACCCCCAGCGCATGCGCCGTCAAGGCGACGGCCAGCGCGTTGGCGACCTGATGGTCGCCCAGGACGTGTAGGTCGTCGCGTAGCAGGAGCGGTACGCCGTCCAGTTCGAGGACGCCTTGCTCGGCGTCCAAGCGCGCGTTCGCCGGACCGGTCAGGGAGAACCGCCGCACGCGCGCGCCCGCCCGCTCGACGTCTGCTGCCCAGCGGTCGAGGATCGGGTCATCCGCGTTCGTCACGAGCGTCTGGCCCGGACCCAGGTGCGTCAGCAAGCGCCGCTTGGCTGCGTGGTAGGTAGCCACGCTGCCGTGCCGGTCGATATGGTCTTCGCCGAGGTTGAGCATCACCGCGACGTCGGGGCGGAAGCGCTCGCAACGCTCGAGTTGGAACGAGGACATCTCGACGACGTGGACTGCGCCTTCCCGCGCGACGGCGGCCAAAGCCGGGTCGATGTTTCCGCCCGCGACCGCGTTCAGCCCGGCGGCCGCGAGCGTGTCCGCGGCCCAGCGCGTCACGCTGCCCTTGCCCGCGGTACCGGTCACGGCGACGTATGTGCCCGGAACGGTGCGCCAGACGTACTCCACCTCGCCGATCACGTCGGCGCCGGCGGCTCGCAACGAGCGGAGGTCGGGGTGGTCGATCGGTACGCCGGGCGCCGCCACCACCAGTGGACGTTCGGTGCTGGCTTGGTCTTGGAGCCACGTCGCGACGTCGTTCACCCGCTTCGCGCCCGACGCCAGAGCCTCGTCGACGTCGGGTCCTGCGGCCTTCTGGTCGGCGAACGCCACCTGCCTGCCGTCCGTCACCAGGCGGCGCAAGGCGGCCAGGCCGCTGCGCCCGAGGCCGTACACCAACACTGGGGCGCTCACGCTCCCACTCCCGACCTGCCGGCCAACGCCGCGGCCAGCGCGACGCACACCGCCGTCACCAGGTAGAAGCGCTGCACCACGCGCGTCTCAGGCCAACCGGAAAGCTCGAAGTGGTGGTGCAGCGGGCTCATGCGCAACAGGCGCTTGCCGTTCGTGAGCCGGAAGTAGGTCACCTGCACGATCACGGACAGGACCTCGAGGACGGGCACGAGCGCGACGAGCGGCAGGTACCAGACGCTGCCTTGCAGGATGGCGAGGCCGGCGACGGCAGCGCCGAGTGCCTCGGACCCGACGCCGCCCATGAAGGTGCGGGCGGGGTGGGCGTTGTACCAGAGGAAGCCGAGCAGCGCGCCCATGAGCGCGCCCGCGAAGGGAGAACCGAGGAAGAATAGCAGCATGATGACGCCGATGCCGGCGGCGAGGCCGTCGAGGCCGTCGGTGAAGTTCAGCGCGTTGATGGCGCCGACGATCACGAACGCGAACGTCGCAACGTCGAGCCAGCCGATGCCGAAAGCTTCGGCCCCGCCGCGCACCGCCCACCACGCGAACGCCAGAGCGAGGACCGCCTGTCCTACCAAGCGGTAGCGAGCGAGCACGCCGGTGGCGGCGTCGGGTCCGTCCTGGCCAGCGCCGTTCGCGACCAGGCGCTTGCGACGAAGCGAGGTGACGTCGTCGTAGAGCCCCAGTGCAGCGCTTCCGACCACGAGCAGGACGAGCGCCAGTTCGGCGGCGAGGTCGCCAGCCGCCAGCAGCCAGGACGCTATCGCGGCCAGCAGGAACGCGACCCCACCCATCGTCGGCGTTCCGGCTTTGCCGAGATGACTCTGCGGACCGGCTTCCCGGATGGCCTTACCCCATCCGAAGCGTCGCGCGAGCTGCACGAAGACGCCGGTGAACACCAGGCCGAGCGCGGCCGCGCCGATCACGATCATGACGTCGCCTCCGTGCGGGGGGCGCCCGAGTTGGTCGCGACGCGTACCGAAGAGCGTTCCGACGAGCGTTCCGGTCCGAAGCGGAGGAGGAGTTCCTCCACGACCCGTTCCATGTGCATCCCGCGCGAGCCTTTGACCAGCACCGTGGCGCCGCCGGGGATGTCGGCGACGAGGTCCCGCGCCTGCGCGGCGTCCTCCCGGTGCTGCGCCTTCGGGTTGCCTGCCAGCGACACCCGGCTCTCGGGGCCGACGAATACGACGACGTCGAGGTCGCTCGTGGTCTCACCGAGCAGCCGGTGCGCTTCCCGTGAAGTGTCGCCCAGCTCGAGCATGTCGCCCAAGAACGCCACCCACGGCCGCGGGGCGGCGCGCAGCGCCTGCAACGCCACCTCGGCCGAGGCAGGGTTGGCGTTGTAGCTGTCGTCGAGGAGCAGGGCGCCTTCGAGCCGGCGCCACTGCAGGCGGCCGGGTTCCAGCACCGCCGACCGAAGGCCGTCGAGCGCCGCGTCGAAGGAGCGGCCCAATCGCGTCGCGAGCGTAAGCGCCAACAAGGCGTTCTCGATCATGGCGGGGCTGGTCCAAGGGAGTGTGAAGGCGTGCCCGGGCCCGAGGCCGAAGCCTTGCCCGCCGCCGTGCCCGGTGCCTTGCGCGTCGCCGTGCCCGGTGCGTTGCGCGCGGCCTAGCTCGAAGCCTTGCTCGCGCCCGAGCTCGAAGCCTTGCTCGAAGGCGTGGAGGGTCGCGATCCCGTCGCGCGTTCCCTCGACCACGGCCACCACCTGGCCGAGCGGCCCGTCGAACGCCACGCGCGCTGCAGCCTCGTCGGACGCCGCGACGACGCGCACCACGGTGCACGTCGCCA
>JAWOIL010000224.1:0-11679 GCA_046484635.1 Trueperaceae bacterium | reverse complement strand
CGTCACGCGCGCCGCCCGACAGCACGGCCCAGGCCTGCGCCACCACGTCGATGGCGCACTCGGCGGCGCCGCGCGCGCCCAACGGGGCACCGTCGTCGTAGAACGCCCGCAGGTACCGGTCCTCGTCCCACGCTCCGGCTTCGATCGCCTCTATGAGATGCACGGCGCGCTCTTCGAGCGTGCGCGCTTCCCGCTCGAGACCGCGCAACCTGCACAGCGGCGCGAAGCGCCGCATCGTGTCGACCAAGAACCATGCCAACCAGACGCTCTCACCGCGACCGCCATGACCCACCCGGTCGAAGCCGTCGTTCCAATCGCCCGTCCCGATCAACGGCAGGCCGTGCGGCCCGAGCCGCCAAGCGCGCTCCAGCGCGCGGAGGCCGTGCTCCAAGAGCGTGGCGCGCTCTTCGCTCTGCGCGAACTCCGCGTACCGTTCGTGCTCGCTTTCCGCCAGGGGTGCCCCGGCCAGGAACGACACGCCCTCGTCGAGGACGGCATCGTCCGCGGTGGCTTCGACGTACGTCGCGGTGGCGTACGGCAACCACACCAGGTCATCGGAGATGCGCGTCCGCACGCCCCTCGCGCGGGGCGGGTGCCACCAATGCAGCACGTCCCCTTCCGGGAACTGCCGCGACGCTGCCAGCAGCAGGTGCTCGCGCGCCAGGTTTGGCGCGGCGTGGAGCAGTGCGAGGACGTCCTGGAGTTGGTCTCGGAAGCCGAACGCGCCGCTGGACTGATACGTCGCGGTTCGCCCCCAGATGCGGCAGGACAACGTCTGGTGGAGCAACCAACCGTTCACCAGCACGTCGAGGGCGGGGTCCGGTGTTCGAACCTGGAGACGTCCTAGGAGCTCGTCCCAGTGGCGCCGCGCGTAGCTTAGCTGTTGGCGCGTTGCGTTCGCTTGCGTGAAGCGGCGGGCGAGCGCGATCGCATTGGCGCGATCGTCGCCCTGCCCCAACACGAACAGCGCCTCGGCGTGCCCGCCGGCGGGCACGTCGAGGTGAACCTGCAGCGCGGCCATGGGGTCGTATCCCGCCTCGACCCGGCCACGCAGGCCCACGCGCGCAAGGGCGGCCGGGAACTCGCGCCCGCCAGCGCCGTAGAACTCGTGCCGGTCGCAGGTGACGCCGTGCGGCGGGCGGTCGGACGCCAGGAACGCCACCCGAGCTGCGTGCTCGGGATGGAGCGGGTTGACCGCCAGGACGGCGTTGGCCTCGGCAGCGTACTCCGAGGCGACGAAGCCTTGCGTGGCGTCCCGGACCGTCCCGAGCACCCAGTCGACGGCGTAGGTCGCGGTCACGCGCCGCGGCCTGCCGCTCCGGTCCTGGAGCTCCAACGACACCAACTTGACGGGCGCGTCGGGCGGTACGAAGACGCGCATGCGCTGGATGAGGTCGTGCGCCACGAGTTCGAAGGTGGTCGACGCGGCATCGTGGCGAACCCGGTACGGCGCTTCCGCGGGCGCCGGCCGGGGTGTCGGCGTCCACACGGCGGCGGTCTCCTCGTCGCGCAGATAGAGCGCTTCGCCCGACGGATCGAGCAGCGGGTCGTTGGGCCAGGGCGTGAGGCGGTTCTCGCCGCTGTTCAGGCACCAGGTGGTGGACGAACCGGCTTCGGTCACGAGCGTTCCGAAGCGCTCGTTGGCGAGCACGTTGGCCCAAGGCGCGGGCGTCGGCGTCTTCGGATCCACCCGGATGAAGTAGGCCGCACCGTCGTCCGCGAAGCCGCCCCAACCGTTGTCGAACGCGAGCCGCGCAGCCTCGAGAGCGACCGGGCGCCCCGGCTCCCGCGCTCGCTCGACCGGAAGTTGCGGCAGATCGGGCGGCTTCGCCTCCAGACGAGCGAGCTGCTCGTCGACCGAGCCGGACGCACTGTCCAAGACCACCCGCGCCGCCGCCAGCAGGAACGCGATCTCCTCGTTTGACATGTTGCTGGCGGTCAGCAAGTGCACCCCGCCGGCACGGTCGAGCCAGCGATCGGCGTGATGGGCACGCAGGAGCCTCCGAAGCCGAGCACCGAGGACCTGGCGGTACACGTCGTCGTGCTCGTTCAAGAGCACGAGGTCGGCTTCCAACGTCCGGCCGCGACCGAACGCATGCGCCTGCAGCAGCGTCGCCACCAGGGCGTCGACCTCGAGGTCGCGCAGCCGCACCAACAAGACCGGCAGGTCGCCGGAGATCCCGAACCTCCACAGGCCCGCCATGCCGATCGCCGATGCCGGCGCAACCGTTTCGGCCGCGGCGGGGCGAGGGTAGACCAACGCCGCCTGCAACCGCTGTGCGACCTGCCAACGTCGACCGTCGAGGTGCAAGCGTTCCAACTCGACCTTCGCGTGCTCGGCGGCGCGGGCGAAGGCATGATCGACGGCGTCCCATCGAAGCAGGGGGGCCAAGGCTTCTTCGGCCAGCACGTCCGTTTCTCCCGCGCTCGCCAAGAACGCGATGCGGCGAGTCCCGTGCGCCTCCAGGTCGACTTCGTCACGAAGGGCGACGATCGGATCCAACGGCGCTTCCGTCACGCCCGCCAACGAGCCGTGGTGCATCAACGCCGCCGGAGCAGCGTAGCTGCCCCACCTTCCCAGGAAGCGCTCCCTTTCGGTCTCCACGCTCACTCGGGGCACCGCGTCGTGCTCGGCGATCACCTGGTGAAGCCAGCTAACGGACGGGTCCTTCGGCGAACGACGCCGGTGCCGCAGCATCAGCGCGTTCGGCGATGGCGCGCTCGCCTCCACGAACAGCTTCGTGAACGCCGGGTGACGCAGGTCCTCGCCTGCCGTCGCCAGCACCGGCTCGGCGCATCTCGTGAGCGCCAGGCGGCGACGCCGGCCCTCCAACTCGTGCAGTTCGATGCGACACAGCTCGACGTCGCGCTGTGGATCGACCGTGACGTCCATGGTCGTTCGGATCCCCCAGGCGATCCTGCGGAAGCGCACCATGTGCGGCCACGATTCGACTTCGATCTCGCCGTCCGCGGCGCCGCACGGTTCCGCGCTCACCGACCAGAGACGCTTCTGGTCGAGGTCCTGGACGTAGGTCCACGATCCTCCGGTTGGGAGCGTCGCGTCGGCGCGCCATCGCCCCAGCGCCACCTCGTGCCATGCGCTCCTGCCTGCGCCGCGGTCGTCGACCAGCAGGTGGTAACGGCCGTTGCTCAACTGCCACAGAAGCGGCGCGTGAGGACGCAGGGGCACGCTCCAAGGCTCCACCGTGGGCGACGGCTTCGTTGGGCGGACGGGAGGGCGGGTGGCCAAGGGACGTACCAGCGGACCACTGATGGGCGCACGCTCGTAAAGCAGCGGCTCGGCGGCGGCGATGCGCGGGTCGGCATGGAAGCGGTCCGGCGCGCCGGGCGCCGCGAGCGTGTTGCCGAGCGCTATCAGGATCATGCCCTGGTGATGCGCCATGTACGTTCGCACGAGGCGAGCGCGTTGGCCCAAGGGAACCCGCTCGGGCGTGTAGTCGATGGCGTCGATCATGCCGTAGAGACCGCGCGCACCCTGCCGCCGTAGCGCGTGGAGGTTCTCCACCACGGCGCGGGGGCGGAACGGCAACGCCAGGATGGATGCGTAAGGCGCGACCACGGCATCGTCACTCGGGTCGCGTTGCAGCCCCAACGAGGGGGTCCCGAAGGCGCGGTAATGGTACTCGCCGTCCGGGCCGACGTGGCCGAAGGCGCATTCGGACACGCCCCACGGTCGGCCGTGCCGGCGGGCATGCGCGATCTGCTCCTCGATGGCGCCGACGCAGGCGTCGTGGAGCAACGTATACGGCGGTGTGCGCATGAGCAAAGGCGGCATCAGGTACTCGAAGGCCGTTCCGCTCCACGAGAGCAACATCCGGCGCCCGCCGACGTCCGAGAACGGTCGAGCGAGGTGCAGCCAGTGATCCACCGGGACCTGCCCGAGCGCGGTGGCGACCAGGCTCAGCGTCCGCGCTTCCGACGCCAGCATGTCGTACGCCTGTTCCTCGACCTCGTCGTCCTCGACGCGGTACCCGAGGCGGAACACGCGTCTGGTCGGGTCGAATAGGAAGCGGAGATCCGCTTCCGTGACGAACGCCTCGCTTCGCTCGGCGTTGGCGCGAATGGCGTCCAGCGTCTCGCCTAGCCGCCGTTCGGCCTCGTCGACCGCGCGCGCCAGGATGTCACACCATTCGATCGCGCCGTGCCGCGCCATCCCCTGCAGGTCGGCGGCGCTCACGGCCCGCAACCTTCCCAGCAGGTCACGCGCACGGGCGTACGACGTGGGGAGTTCCGCAGGTGTCTGGTTCACCGGAAGATCGGCCAGCGCGCGCATCGCACGGCCGATCAGCGAGTCCGGCGCGGCGCCTCGCAGCACGGGCGGTGCGTCCTCGAGCGCCTCGAACCATGGCTGGAACATCGTCACGTCGCGGCGAAGCGCTTGGATGTCGGCGTGGACGCGTGCCGCCCACGCGCCCAGCGACGCCACCCCGGAGCCGCGGCGCCGGGCGGCGCGCAGCAGCGGAACCATGGTCGCATGGAGAAGCGCTCGCCGGCGCGAGAGCGCTGCCAGCAATCCGGGCCAGGCTTCGGTCCGCTCGGCGGAGGCGATGATGGCGGATCGCATGTCGGAGATCAGGAAGCGCACTTGCCGATCCGCCGGGTTGGCGCTCACGGGGCCGAGTGCCGACCGGAACGCTGCCAACGTGTCGAGCAACCCGTCCCAGCGTCGACGAGTCCAGGTGGGTTGGTCGGGTGCCCGCAAGAGCGCCTGTCGTACGACGATGAGACACGCCAGAAGGTTGCCGCTGTCGACGGCCGAAACGTAGCGCGGACGGAGCGCGTCGAGGTTCGACGTGTCGTACCAGTTCAGGAAGTGGCCACGCACGCGCTCGAGGCGTTCCATCGACTCGAACGCGCGGGACACGCGGGCGTTCATCGTCGCAAGACCGACGAAGCCAAGGTCGGACGCTGCCACGCACGAGGCCAAGTACAGGCCGATGTTGGTGGGCGAGGTGCGATGCGCCACCACCCCCAGGGGTTCCTCTTGGAAGTGATCGGGCGGCAGCCAGCCGTCCTCAGGGCCGACGTGCGCCTCGAAGAAGTGCCATGTCTGCCGCGCTAGCGTGCGAAGCGCCCTTCGCATGGCCCGCGTCGGCTCTGGGACACGACTAGGGGCGGGACGCGCCGTCCAGGCCGCCAGCGCGGGTGCGAGCGCCCACGCGAGGAGGAGCGGCGCGGCGGCGGGCAGCGCCGTCGGCCGTGCCACAGCCAGCGCGAGCGCGAACAGGGCGGAGGTCGTGGGCGAGGCCGCCATGGCGCGCCACGTCCTTCGCGCCGTGCCACCGGCCGCGAGCTGCCTGTCCACCTCGGCGGCGGTCGTCCACTGAAGCAGCCGCTTGCGTGTGACCAGCATGCGAACCATGGTCGCGCCGACGGCCCACGACCGCGCCCACGCTTCGTGGGCAAGGAACGCGAGATGCAGCGCGAATCGCGCCGCGAAGCGCGCGAGCGTCGACATCACCAACCGCGCCGTCCCCGGACGACGCGCGTGGACGAGCCGGTCGATCACGTCCGGCAAGCTCGGGAGCGCTTCGTAACCGACGACGAGCAGGGCCCATGTCCACGGTGCGGTCGGGCTCAGCAGCCAGCCGAACGCCAGCAACGCCATCTCGGCCGGTCGCGCGAGGCTGGCGGCCATCGGAACGGCGAGCTGCCATCGCCCACCCACGCCTAGGCTGCGGGTGTCGGCCCGACGCGGCGCGACGAGCCACGGCAGCAGTTGCCAGTCGCCGCGCACCCAGCGCTCCAAGCGCCGGACGTGGGCGAGGTACGTCGAAGGCTCCTGTTCGAGCACGTAGCTGTCGCTCACGAAGGCGGCGCGACCGAGCAGGCCCTCGAGCAAGTCGTGACTCAACAGCGTGTCGTCGCGCAGCCGGCCCGCGATGGAAGCCGCGAAGGCATCGACGTCGAATACGGCTTTCCCTTGGTAGATGCCTTGCCCGAACAGATCCATGAGGGCATTCGAGACGCGGTGATGGTAGAGGTCCAAGCGCCCGCGCCCGGCCAGCGCCTGCCGGAAGCGGCTGGCTCTCGCGCTCTCCGGGTTCTCGTCCAGCCGGGGCTGCGCGAACGTGTACCCGCGGTGCACGCGTCCTGTCGAAGCGTCCCAACGCGCGCGCTGGAGCGGGTGGGCGAGGAGCGTCACCAAGCGCGCCGCTTCTCCGGGCGGAAGCGTCGTGTCCGCGTCGAGCGTGGCGACGAAGCGGATGCGGCGCCTGAGATCGGCGCCGAAGGGATCGCGGCGCACGAAGCTGCCGGTTCGACCGTGATGGAGCAGGTCCACGAGTTCCTGGAGCTTGCCGCGCTTGCGCTCCCAACCCATCCAGCACCCCTCGTGCGGGTTCCAACGCCGTTCGCGGTGCAGCACGAAGAAGCGTTGCGGTTCGTCGGCGGCGCGCTGGGCGTCGAGCTCCGCCACGCGCTTCTCGAGGGCGCGCAGGAGGGCGTCCTCGCCCGGTAGCGAACGTCGATCGGCATCGGGGAAGTCGGTAAGTAGCGCGAAGTACAGCTCAGGATCGGGGTTCGAGGCCCGATGTAGCTCGAGGCGCCGCGTCAAGTACGCCACGTCGTCTTCGTTGGCCACGATGGCGGGGATGACCAGCAAGGTCGTCGCTTCGGCAGGGATGCCGGCCTCGGGATCCAAGCGGGACAGGATCCGAGGCCGAACCAGCCGCGCCAGCCCCCAGTGCACCAATGCCGTGGCGCCCATCGCAGCGGGGAAGAGCGCCAGTGCCGCAGCCAGCACCGAGCCGAGCCATGGACCGGCGGCGAGCAACGCAGCGGGTGCCGCCAGCAGGAGCGTCGACAGCCCGACCGCCACGCCGTAGGCCGTCGCTCGCCAGGCGCGAACGGCACGGGAAGGTACGGCCTGGCGCGGTGGCCCGACACGGCACATCAGCTCGGCCCGGCCGTCGTCGATCAGGTAGAAGCCGACGTGCCGTTCGGGCTGCGGCTCGGGTCGACCTGCCTGGAACGGTGGGGACGCGGCGCCGCGCGCCAAGGCGACCGCCGCGCGCGCGACCTCGACCTCCGAGCGGCCGCACGACCGGGCGATGCGCTCGACGGCGTGTCGATACGCGTCACGCGAAGCGAAGTCCATGCGTGGGTACACGCCGGCAGGGTCGTCTCGAAGCGTGCCATCGACGGGGTCGACGGCCTCGATGAACGTCAACCAGTTCCGGCGCTCGAAGGCGAGCAGGCTACGCACGGCGTTCGCCGTGATGGTCTCCGCTTCCGGGCTGGGCGACGGCGTGAGCATGGCGTCCGCGACGCTCTCGATCCTCGCCAGGGCCGCATCCCGCAGCAGGGCAGGCAGGGCCCAGAGTTCCGCCCGGGCCACGTCCCGCGTGGCCGTCAGGCGCTCGATCAATGCGCGTAGCAGGTCGAACGAGACGTCGCTGCCTGACAACGACAACACCGCCGCGGCCAGCGCGGCGGGGCGCAGACGACCCTGCAGAGGTCCCGTGACGAGACGCGGAAAACGACGCACGACGTTCGGGCGCATCCCCTCGCGCACGGTGCCGACGGCGCGCTCGATGGTGGCGTGGTTGTCCAGCAACCATTCACGGCCGGTGCTCGCTCGCTCGTCGCGTTCGAGTGCCGCCATGGACGCGGCACGCTTCCGGAACGCCTCGAGGCGGCGCAGCTGGTGGCGCCCACGTAGGCGCCTCGGCACCGTCCCGGACGGGACGACGTCGACCGTCAGCGCTTCGAGCCAGGCGTCAGGGGTATCGAGCGGCGAGCTCTGCATCGCGATCGCTTCCACCGGAAACGCATCGTGTTCAATGACCGATCCGTTGTTGCGTCGCCCTGCGTTCTTCGGCTGCGACCCGAGCGGCGCGGTCCAGATCTTGGATGACGAGCAGCGACGTCGTCGCGAAAGCGAGGAGGTTCAGCACGATGCTGCCGAACGGAAGGTTGGCATCGCCCGAGTAGCCGTGTGCGCTGAGGATGACGAGATCGGGCTCGGTGCGTTCGAACTGGGCCCGGAGGACCGCGCTCGGGTTGCCGTTCCCTTCGACCTTGCCCTCTGCCGCAACGCCTTGATCGGTCAGGCGTTTGGTCACCTCGGCGACGTACACTTCCGCTTCGCGTCGGTTGGCCGCGACCAGGCGCTCCACCAGTCGCTCTTCCTCGGCCGTGAGCGGCACGCGGCGTGGAAGCTCGGGTGCGCCCACGACCTGGCAGACCTCGAGCTTGCCGTCGTGGGCACGAGCGAGCGCAGCCGCGGTCGGGAGAACGCATTCGGCCCTGGCCGAACCGTCCAGCGGCGTCACGATGGTGCGGTAGCGGAGCCGTGGCCCCGGCACGCAGGCAGCGCGCGACGCCCTGACCACGAGCATGGAGACGGTCGCGTGCGAGAAGACTTTCGCGACCACGCTCCCGATGCTGAAGGCGCCCTCGCCACCGCGACCGTGGCTACTCAGAAGGATCAGGTCGTGGTCGCCGGTACGCACCATGCGCACGATGACTTCGGCAGCCGTGCCGTTCTCGACGGCCGTGGTCACCTCGGCGGCCGCTCCCGCGACGCGGGAGGCCACCCCCTCCAGGTACCCTTGCGCGCGCTCGCGTTCGACCTCGTGACGCAGGGGATCCCAGCTACCGGAATCGGCCGTCGCGGCCGGGTCGAGCACGTGAAGCAACGTCACTCGCAGCGGCCACGTTGCAACCAACGCCTCGAGGTGCGGCAGGACACACTCCGCTAACGTCGAGGTGTCGAGCGGAACCAAGACGTGCTGGAACATCGCAACCCCCTCCGCCGGCCCACGCGCAAGGCACGTGTCGGCACGCGGTCGCCTGGGGACGAGGCGCCGTCGATGGGCCGGTCGAGGATGGAGCGATCGTGAACGAGAACGCTGCTTCGAGTTCGCGGCCCCGAGGCGCCGAAGGGCTCGCGGACCAGTGCGAGCGCACCTTCATGGTAGCAGCCGGCGCTCGGCGGGCACGCTCACGAAGCTCACCGCAGCCGCGCCAGCGCCATCCCGTCGGGCTCGAGGCCGACGTCGAAGGTGCGCACGAGTCGAGCGGCGTGCGCGTCCTCCACGTCGATCTCGTGCACGGCGCCACTGCGCACCGTGGCCACATAGAGGGTCGCGCCGTCGGGCGTAGTGAGCGTGCCGACCGGCGCCGCCCCGTCACCGCGAGGGTCGGGAAGCGCCACCTCGGCCACGATCGCGCGCGACGCGACGTCCACGAGTTGAACCCGGTCGTCCCCGTAGCAGGTCACGGCCATCAGCCCCGGCCGCACCCGCGTGACACGGATCGGCACGCGGCAGGTGGCGATGGTGTCGAGACGTTCGAGCGTCGCGGCGTCGAACACGTGCACCTCGTGCGCGGCGTTGCTGCCGACCCACACCTCGTTGCCGTCGGCGGTGAGGGCGATGCCTTCGGCCTGTTCGGCCACCGCGGCACTGCGCACCTGGCCGGTGCCAAGGTCGACGCGCGCGAACGAGCCGGCCACGATGTTGGCGGTGAACGCCATCTCGCCGTCCGGCGCGGCGATCACCATGTGCGGCAGCCGCTGACCCACGTCATGCGCCTTCACGATGGCCGGCGCTTCGGGGTCCACCTCGAGCAGCATGTCCTGCGCTTCGGCCGTAACCAGCAGGCGGTTCGAGCCGGGCACGAACGCCAGGCCGTGGGGGCGGGTGTAGGGGGCCGTCGACAACGTGCGCACCGCGCCGGACTCTAAATCGACGAACGCCAACGCGGAGCCGGGCTCGGCCGCCGTGCCGTAGACCGACACCACCGCCGTGGCGCCGTCGGGAGAGAGGACGACCTCGTGCGGCCCCGTGCCGATCGCGATGCGCCGCGTCACCGTGCCGGTCTCGAGCTCCAGGACCACCAGGTCGCCGATGGTCTTGTCGACCACCAGGAGGTGCGTGGGATTCGTCGGGGCGGCTTCGGTCGGTTGCGCTCGGCCGTCCGTGGCGATGCCCGCCACGGCGCCGATGAGTAACGAGAGGGGGAGACGGCTCGTGAACATGCCCGATGGTAGCCGAAGGTGGGGGCGGTAGACTGCCGTGTGGCGAGCACCCCGTCGACGTCGCCTGCTGCACCCGACGACGGCGTCTCGAGCCTGAACGATATCCGCCCCGACAACGAGACGGTGGCGGGTCGGCGCGGCCTGCGCGAACCCGTGAACGCCGTCACGCATCTCGCCGGAGCGGTCGTTGCCATCGTCGTGACCGTCTTCTTGATCGGCGTCGGCGGTGGCGGCGCGCTACGCACCTTCGCGTTCGCGCTGTTCGGCCTTTCCTCCATCTTCCTGTTCACGTCCAGCACGTTGTTGCACGCGGTACGTGCCGGTCCCGCCGGCGAGCGCCGGCTGCGGCGCCTCGACCATGCCGCCATCTTCGTCCTCATCGCCGGCAGCTACACCCCCGTCTCGTTGGTGGCGATGCAGCCCACGTACGCCACCTGGGGCTGGGTGCTGTTCGGCGTGGCGTGGGGCGTGGCGCTGGCGGGGTTGGTGTTCAAGCTTCTCTGGATCGGCGCGCCCCGCTGGCTCTCGACCGGCCTGTACCTCGCCATGGGTTGGCTGGTGGTGATCGCCATCGTGCCCGTCGCACGCTCCCTGGGCCCGGCAGGCATGACGTGGCTGGGTATCGGCGGCGCGTTCTACACCGTCGGCGCCATCATCTACGCCTCGAAACGACCGAACCTCGCACCCGGCGTGTTCGGCTTCCACGAGTTGTGGCACCTGTTCGTACTGGCCGGCTGGGCCGCGCACGTGGTGGTGATGTTCCGGGTCGCGCTCGCAACTTGACGTACGCGCGCCGTTGCCGCCGACGGACCACGAACCCGCAGGGTCGACGCGGCCGAAGCGTCGGTACGCTACGGTAGTCGGAAACCACCCGATTCCTTGGTCAGGTTCACGAACGTCGCAAGCGGTGTCCGGAGACCCCCGACTTCCGTGACGTTCAGAACCGGGACGGAGAGGTCACCCGTGAGGAGCTTCCTGCAGAAGTTCGTGTCGCCGGTCGCAGCCGCTGCCGTCGTGCTGGCCGCCGGCGCATGTGACTCCAGTCCGCCTACCCCACAGCCGCCGCAAGCCAACGACGACCACTTCGAGATCCGCTCGGACGATTCGCTCAGCGTCGCCGGGCCGGGTCTTCTGACCAACGACGTCGGGGACGCCGTACAGGTCGGCTCCGTGAACGGCAGCGCGGCCAACGTCGGCCTACCCACGGCGACGGCCGAGAGCGGGACGGTGACGGTGCAGACGAACGGAGCCTTCCAGTACGCTCGGGCCGCAGGGTTCACGGGTACCGACACCTTCTCGTACGCCGCCTCGAACGCAGGCGGCAGCGATGACGCCAACGTGTCGATCTTCGTCACGGACCCCTGGACCCAATTGGAGGCGATGCCAACGGCCGTATCGCGCGCCGCTGGGGTCTTCTGGAACGGCCGGCTCTACGTGATCGGCGGTCAGGCGGAAGGTAGCGGCCACGCGGGACTCGTGCATGTCTACGACGTCGCCACCGCCGCGTGGACCGTGTTGCCCGACGCGATGCCCACTCCGGTGTCCAACCATTGCGTGGCGCTCTTGGGTGACGAGGCGTTCGTGCCTGGGGGATTCGACGGAGCGGCGGGGGTGACAGCCACCCAAGTGCTGGACCTTGCCAGCGGTACCTGGCGCGTGGAGGCTGCGGCCGA
>JAWOIL010000160.1:0-25467 GCA_046484635.1 Trueperaceae bacterium | reverse complement strand
CCGGCATGGACGCGCTCGGCAACGCCGCGTTGTTCTACGCCATCGCGGTGGCGATGGCATTCGGGTTGGGCAGCATCGAGCTGGCGCAGCGGCTGTGCCTAGCCTCGCGCGCCGAGGCGCAGCCGTATAGAGCGACACGCGATCGACTGCGCCAGGGCGCATCGACGCCTGACCTTAGGGGGCGAAGCACCACCAGCCTGCGCCGGGGCGCGCCCGTGCGTTCCTCCGCCGCTACGTCGGCTTCCGCACCTTCCACACCTGCTCGGTCGGCCAGTTGCGCGCCCAGTCCGCGGTGGCGTAGAAGCGTTCCTCGTTGCCGCCGCTTGCAGGACGTGGCTCCAGGAACTCCTCCACCTCCAGGCCGAGGTGCCGGAACAACGCGAACCACCCGGAGATGGGCAGGTTGAACTCGATCCCGCCGGGGTCGACCTCCACCTGCGTCCAGTCGAGGCGGTGCAGGTCGAAGTAAGGCCGCGCCAGGCGTTCCGTCACCACGCTGCCGTCCTCGGGCGAGCACACCTGCGCCAGCGGGTGGTTGGCGAGGAACACCAACCGTCCGCCCGGACGCAGGTGTGCTCGCCCGAGGACGGCAGCGTGGTGACGGAACGCCTGGCGCGGCCTTACTTCGACTTGCACCGCCTCGACTGGACGCAGGTGGAGGTCGATCCCGGCGGGATCGAGTTCAACCTGCCCATCTCCGAGTGGTTCGCGTTGTTCCGGCGCCTCGGCCTGGAGGTGGAGGAGTTCATGGAGCCACGTCCTGCAAGCGGCGGCAGCGAGGAACGCTTCTACGCCACCGCGGACTGGGCGCGCAACTGGCCGACCGAGCAGATATGGAAGGTGCGGAAGCCGACGTAGCGGCGGAGGAACGCACGGGCGCGCCCCGGCGCAGGCTGGTGGTGCTTCGCCCCCTAAGGTCAGGCGTCGATGCGCCCTGGCGCAGTCGATCGCGCGTCGCCCCCTACGGCTGCGCCTCGGCGCGCGAGGCCAGGCCCAGCCGCTGCGCCAGCACGATGCTGCCCAACCCGAATGCCATCGCCACCGCGATGGCGTAGAACAACGCGGCGTTGCCGAGCGCGTCCATGCCGGCACCGACTGCGCTCGGCGCCGCGATGGCGGCAGCGGAGCCGGCGAAGTAGTACATGCCCGTGTAGAACCCGACGCGGTCGGCGCCACCCTGGTTGACCACCAGCGGGTACGCGGGAACGACCACCAAAGCCCAGGCCGCCCCGGCGGCGGCCAGTACCGGTGTCAGGACGGCCGGGGCGTGCACCTGCGCGGCCACGATGCTGACGACCGCCAGCAGCAGGGAGCCCCAGAGCATCACGGTGGCCTCGCCGGCGCGCCTCGCCAGCGCGCCCACGGGGATCGCCACCGCAATGAACGCCAGGCTCGCCACGCCAAGGAGGATCCCGGACTGCCCCTCGCTGGCACCGAGCGTCTCGGTGGCGTAGGTGCTGAACTGCGCCTCCAGCGCGGAGAACCCTGCGAAGCCGAAGAACACCGTGAGCAGCAGCAGCAACGGGCCGCGCGGTCGGGCGCGCAGTAGCGCCGACACGTCGCGGAGCACCGCCTTGGCCGCGGGCGCCTGGTCGTTGGGAGCGTGTTCCCCGACGTAGGGCGGGTCACGGTCGAGGGTGACCCACAGCAGGACGACGGCCATCAGGAGGAGCGCGGACGCCACCGCGAACGGCGCCCACGGGGCCCGTTCGAACAGCGGGCCCAAGCCCAACAGGGCGATGGCGGTGCCGACGGCGCCCAGTAGCGTGATCACGCCGTTTGCGCTGGAGCGTTGGTCGGGAGCGACATGATCGGGCATCGACGCGGTGAGCGGCGCCCGGCTCGACGTCATGGCCACGACGAACACCAGCGCCGCGCCCAGCAGTCCCCACAGCGAGCCGCTCGCGAGCGGGAGGACGGCGAACGCGACCACCGCCACCGGCATCAGCACCAGCAGGAACGGCAAGCGTTTCCCGAGCCGCCCGTGCGCGCGGTCGGACCAGGCGCCCACTAGCGGGATGAGGAGCAGCGCCGAGAGGTT
Source organism: Trueperaceae bacterium (assembly GCA_046484635.1). Taxonomy (GTDB): domain Bacteria; phylum Deinococcota; class Deinococci; order Deinococcales; family Trueperaceae; genus CAZACZ01. Next base: position 23,426 of record JAWOIL010000160.1, on the reverse strand, counting down.
GTCGAGCCCCATGATGGCGCCGCGCAACGCCCTGCTGGCCACGAAGTCGCGCAGCAGAAGCGGCATGAACACGCTGTAGAGGCTCCACACGGCAGCGAGCGCCAGCGCCCCGAACCCGACGGCGAGCACGGGTCCTCGGAGCCACGCTCGCGCCGGGCGCGGTCGATCGGGCATGCGGAAGTCTACGTGTTCGTCCTTGGTCCGGGCGGCGGATTCCTTGGCTCGGCGTGCTCGTCGCGTCGCTTCGTTCGCGTGGGTCAGTCGAAGGCCGCCTCGTTCGCGTGGGTCAGTCGAAGGCCGCTTCGCTCGCGCCGGTCATTCGAAGACCGTCTCGTCGATCGGCTCGTTGATGCGCCACGTCTCGAAGGTGATGGTGGACGTCAGCACCCACTCGCCGTCTTCCTCCGTGTAGAGGTTCCCGCTCGCGCCGGCAAGGTGTTCGCCGTCGAGTGGCTCGTCGTAGACCATCAACACCGTGGGCGAGCCGGGCGACACCGTCACGGTCGCGAGCAGCAGGCCGGCACCGTCGAAGATGAACCGCGCGCTCGAACCTTCCGGCAGTCCCTGGAGCGACCAGTTCCCGACGTACGTCACCTGCTCGCCTTCGACGAGATCGCCGTACGCCTGATGGCCGTCGTACGTCGCCGACGCGCCCTCGTGCAGGATCGGCTGGCTCGGTGATTCGAAGATGTTCTCGAACGCCTTCGCCGCGTCCGGCGGCACCGGCAACGCCATCGGCACGCCCGTCATCGTCATGGCGAGCTTGCCGTCGACGTAGCGCGTGGTGGCGAGCATGCCATCGCCGATGTCCATGATGGTCGCAGCGCGGCGCGTGTCGTAGTCGATGACGGTCTCGCTCTGCATGACCTGCGTGGTGCCGTCCGGCAGGTAGTTGGTGAGCACCATGCTCTGGTGCAGCGTGTGGATCTCGGCATCGGCCTGCGGCGTGATTCCTTCCAGCAACGCACGTGCCCGGTCGTCGACCTGGGCATGTGCCATTGAGAACACGGTCAGGATGGCGGCGGCCAGGAACGCGCCGGTCAGGTGGGTGTGGGTTGGGCGGGTGTGGGTTGGGCGGGTGTGGGTTGGGCGGGTGTGGGTCGGGTGGGTGTGGGTCGCGTGAGCGTAGGTCGCGTGGGTGTGGGTCGCGTGGGTGTGGGTCGGGTGGGCGTGGGTCGGGTGCGGGGCGGATACGGGCGAGACGTCGATCATGGTCACTACGTTAGGCCCCGAACGTGATGATGACGCGAGAATGGTCACGTCGGGGCTGCGCGACGCGCAGTTGCGCCGTGCGCCTGCGAGGCTGATCGAGTGGGCGCGAGCCTCCAGGGGTAGGTGCCTTTCTGGCGATGCCTCGTTCCTTGGTAGGGCTACCAAGAACGTAGTAGGTCGACCACGGTTCGAGTAGGGTCTGGGGAAGGACCCCACCTGGTCCGGCCGGCACATGCCCAGGCCCGACCGACGATTCCCGAGAACTCCGCATCACCCATCGCGCCACCAACGTCGCCTCGATACGGTCTGCCGTAGGGTCGCCGGCATGGATTTGCGCGACCCGGCGGTAGGGCTGTTCGGCCGCTTCGAGGCAGTGGCGTTGCGGGCGTTGTACCGACACCGGCTCGAGGGCATCGGTGTGCTCACCATCAGGGACGTGCATCGTATGGCAGGGATCGGTGCCTACGAATCGATCCGGAGAGCGTTGCGACGCCTGGAGTCGTTCGGGATCGTGGGGGCGCAGGAGTTGCCTGCGGGCCGCGTGTACCGGTTGAACCGCGAACACCTCGGTTACAGCGTGCTCGAAGCGGCCATGCAGATGCCTGCGCACCTCGCCCAGAAGATGACGGCACATCTGAAACGTTGGCCCAGACGCGTCGGCCACGCTTCGATCGTCGGTTCGTTCGCCCGCGGTTGGTACGGCGATCTGCGGCCGACGTTGCACCACGCGTCGTTCGGGCCCGAATCGGAGACCGTCGACCTGTTCGTGGTGTACGCCCAAGATGAATGGACGCATGCGAACGCCGGGCATGCGAACGCCGGGCATGCGAACGCCGGGCATGGGAACCCTGGCCGGATCGACAGCGCGGAGGAACCGCGACTCGCCTACGACGGCCCGAGCTACGCCCGTGACGCTCCGCTCCGAGAAGCCGTCCGCACCGCGATCGGGGATCTCGAGGACGCCGTGCACGCGTGGACCGGGAACCGCTTGATCGTGCACGACTTCGAAGTGGTGGACCTGCGTCAGGCCGTGGAAGCAGGTCACCCGCCCCAGGTTCTGGACGAGGTTCGCGAAGCGTACGTGACGCTGATGGGGTCCACGCCGTACGCATTCCGGGCGCGCAGCCGACGACGGACGTTCGGCCCTACACGTCGCGCAGAGTCGGATCTAGCAGGTCGCGCAGGCCATCCCCGAACAGGTTGAAGCCGAGCGAGGCCAACAGGATCGCGAAGCCGGAGAAGACCGATACCCACGGGGACAGCAGCATGGTGCCCCGGCTCTCGGACAGCATGAGACCGAGCGAGGGCGTCGGGGGTTGCGTCCCGAGGCCGAGGAAGCTCAGCGATGCCTCGACCAAGATGGCGGTCGAGAGCGACAACGTGACTTGCACCAGGATCGGCGCCAGGATATTCGGAGCGACGTGCCTACCCAGCACACGCGCAGCGCCACCGCCGAGCGCGCGGGCGGCCGCGACGTAGTCCCAGCTCAACACCGTCAGCGCTGGGCCGCGTGCCAAGCGCGCGAAGATCGGCGTGTACACGATGCCGATCGCGAGGCCGGTGTTGAAACTGCCGGGGCCGAGCACGGCCAGTACGGCGATCGCTAGGAGGATGATCGGGAACGCCAGCAGGATGTCCATGAAGCGCATGATCACGCGGTCGGTCCAGCCACCCGCGTACGCCGCCACCAGGCCGAGCAGACCGCCGACCACCGTAGCGATGCCGACCGCGCCCATGCTCACCAAGATCGACGTGCGGTAGCCGTGGAGGATGCGCGACAGCGTGTCGCGACCGAAGTTGTCCGTGCCGAGCCAGTGCGCGGCGCTGGGGCCCTGGAACCGCTCGCGGATGCTCTGCACCAACGGGTCGTACGGGGCGATCCACGGTCCGAGCACCGCTGCCAGCACCACGATCAGCGCTAGCACGAAGCCCAGGAACCCGACGGGGTTGTGCCGCAGGCGCGCGAAGAAGCTCCGGCGCTTCACGAGACGCCCGCCAGTTCCGCCGCGCCCGGACAGCCGAGCGCAGACGCCGCGCCCGCAGCGTCAGCCCAGAATCGCCCGCCCATCAGCTGTACTCCACCCGAGGGTCGATCCAAGCGTACGCCAGGTCCACCAGCAGGTTCACCAGCACGAAGACGGCGGTCACCACCAGCACGACCCCTTGCACCAGCGGGTAGTTGCGTTCGTTGATGGCGCCGATGATGAGCCGGCCGACGCCCGGGATGGCGAACACCTGCTCGATCACCACCACGCCCGACAGCAAGTAGCCAACCTGCACGCCGATCACCGTGATCACCGGGATCATGGCGTTACGCAGCGCGTGCTTGTACAGCACGGCGCGCTCGCCCGCGCCCTTGGAGCGGGCGGTGCGCACGTAATCGCTCGACAGCACCTCCAGCAGGCTCGAGCGCAGGATGCGCGTCAGGCCTGCCACCATCGGCAGGCTCACCGCCACCACCGGCAGCGCGATGCGCGCCAAGTTCCCCAACGGATCCTGCGTGAACGGGACGTAGCCGATGGCCGGCCATGCCGGCAAGTAGAGCGACACGAAGTAGAGCATCAACACGCCCACCCAGAACGACGGCAGCGTCAGTCCCACGATGGCTAGCACGCGCACCACCAGGTCGCCGGCCGTGCCGCGCGCGCGGGCGGCCAGCACCCCGAGCGGGAACGCCAGGACAATGGCAAGCAGCAACGCCATCACGGTGATCTCGAGCGTGGCGGGCAGGCGCGCGCGGATCTCGTCGAGCACCGGCCGGCCGGTCCAGATGCTGTTGCCGAGGTCGCCCCTGAGCACGCCGCTGAACCACTGCCAGTACTGCTCGTGCACGGGCAGGTTCAGGCCGAGCTCGCGCCTCAGCGCCTCGACTCGCTCCGGTGTGATGTCGACGTTGGCGCCGAGCATGATCGCCACCGCGTCGCCCGGGATGAACCGCACCATCAGGAAGATGAGCACGGACACGCCGAACAACACGAACAGCAGATCGAACAGGCGTCTGACGATGTACTGGAACATGGGATCGTCTCGAGGCTGCGTAAGTCCTTGGGGCGGGGCGGGGCGGGGCGAGTTCGGGTCGCGAGCCGTGCCGCCAATGAACCCTGCGACCGCCGTACCCAACGCGGGGCGCGCGAACGATCGGCGCCCCGCGTCGAACGGTGCGAAGTAGGGCGTCAGGCGGTTAGCGCAGCGTCACCTCGCGCAGGTAGCGCAGCGAGCGGGTGGGGAGTTGCTGGAAGCCCTCGACGTCGTCGGACACGGCGCTGAACAGCGTGCCGTAGGCGATGTGCGAGATGGGCCCCATGCACGCCAAGCGCTTCTGCAGGTGGTCGTAGATGTTGACGCGCTGGGCGAAGTCGGGCGTGGTGCGCCCCAGGTTCAGGAGCTCGTCGACCGCCGGGTCGGAGAACTTGTACACGTTGGTCGAGCCGCCGGTGACGAAGGTGCGGTGCAGGTACCCGTCAGGGTCCGAGAAGCCGCCGTTGAGGCTGACGAACATGTCGAAGTCGGAGTTCCTCCACCCCTGCACGAACGCGCCGAACTCGGCGATGTTCACGTCCACGTCGATACCGACAAGGCGCAGTTGCGCCTGCAGCACTTGCGCGAGGTCCGACACTACCTGGATGGTGCCGAAGGTCAGGATCGAGGTCTCGAAGCCGTTCGGGTAGCCGGCTTCCGCCAGCAGTTCGCGGGCACGGTCGAGGTCGGTGTCGTAACAGGCGAAGGCGCTGGTGTCGGTGGCCCACGCTTGCAGGCCGGGACTCAGCGGCCCACCGGGGACGGCGTTGCCGAAGTAGACCGCCTCGACGATCTCGTCGCGGTCGATGGCGTAGTTGATCGCCTCGCGAACCTTGGGATCGTCGAACGGTTCGCGCGTGACGTTGAAGCCGAGCAGGGTGTACGCCAGATCCTGCACGCCCAGCAGCGTCACGCCGCGGGCGCCGAGCAACGTCTCGGCGGTGGCGGGGTCGACGTCGGGGATGAGGTGGTAGATGCCGGTGCGGATGCCGGCGGCGCGGGTGGAGGCTTCCGGCACGACGTTGTAGCGGATCTCGGCAACGCCAGGCTGGTCCTCGCGGTAGTAGTCCGGGTTGGCGACGAGCAGCACGTACGTGTCCGGCACGATCTCCTGCAACATGAATGGGCCGGTACCGACCGCAACCTGCTGCAGGTTCCCGTTCGCCTCGACGACCTCGCGCGGCACCACCGTCAGGTCGATCAGATTCGACAGGAACGGCGCGAACGGGGCGTTCATGCGGAACGTGACCTCGTGCTCACCGGTCGCTTCGACCGATGCGACCTCGGTGAAGCGGCTCGCGTACGGTGCTCCGGTTTCGGGATCCATGATGCGCTCGAAGCTGTACACCACGTCCTCGGCGGTGAACGCACGGCCGTTGTGGAACGTCACCCCTTCCCGCAGTTGGAAGACGTACGTCAGGCCGTCGCCGGAGACGGTCCAGGCGGTGGCCAGCGCGGGCTCGAGCTCGAGGGCGGCGTTGACCTCGACGAGGCCGTCGTAGACCTGGCCGATGACGGCGAAGGACGAGAACGCCGTGACGATGTGGGGGTCGAGGCCGACCGGCGCCTGGTCGACGGCCAGTTCCAAGCGGCCCTGCTGGGCGAACGCTGCCCCTATGAGCAACGCCGCGGACGTGAGGATGAGCGTGAGCCTGCGCATGGTGTCTTCCTTCCGCTTGTGCACGGAGCGGGCGTGAACCCGTCGTCCGGCGACCGGTGCATGCGGGTTCCCGTGGTGTGCGGAGGTACCGCTCGCGCTCTAGTATTGCCGGGTTCCGGCGTTGAGCGAGCGGAGATCGGGCCACGGTACACGCGTGCGGAGCGTACTTCCTTGCGAATGGCACTATACCATTCCTAGACCAGTAGCGTCAAACGTGGTAGCGTTCCGCCATGAACGACGAAGTGGACGCGGCGGAGCCGCACCAGGGCAAATGGCAGAAGGCGCAAGCGGGGTTGGACCACCGGGACGACGACACGCGTGGTCCGGCGCCGGGCGCCATCGCGGGCGACGGCGCCACTGCGGGCGCCTCTGCTGACACTGCCTCCGCCGACACTGCCTCTGCGGGCACCTCTGCGGGCACCTCTGCGGGCGGCCCTACCGACGCCGCCTCGGACGTCGAACGCGCCGCCGTCGACGCCGCGCGTCCTCTCGTCGAGCGCGCCATCGCAGACGAGGTCACGCCAGGGGCCGTCTTGCTCGTCGGAACGGCCGACGGCGCCGGCCACGGCATCGCGCTCGGCATGCGGCGCTACGGCGGCGCGGCCGTCACGCTGGACACGCGCTACGACCTGGCGTCTCTCACCAAGGTCGTCGGGTGCCTTCCTGCGCTCCTGCACCTGCTCGACACCGACGAGATCCGCTTGGACGACCCGATCCGCCGCTTCTTCTCGAACGCCGGCTGGTTCCAAGAGCCGTCGTTGGCTGACGCCACCTTGGAGCAACTCGCGCTGCACGTATCCGGGTTGCCCGCCTGGAAGCCGCTGTTCGCGTGGGTGAGCGACCGGCGCACGGCGATCGCCAACGTTCTCCAGACGGAACTCTCCGAGACGCCGGGAACGCAGGTGTACAGCGACCTCGGCGTCATCGCGCTGACGGCGGTGATCGAGCGCGTCAGCGGGCTACACCTCGACGTCTTCCTCCACCGCCACGTGTTCGGCCCGATGGAAATGTCGACCACCCGCTACGGACCGTTGCCGCACGGGCTGCCCGTTGCCGCGACGGAAGACGATGGCTGGCGCGGACGCCTGCTCGAGGGCGAGGTGCACGACGAGAACGCCTTCGTGCTGGATGGAGTATCGGGCCATGCCGGGTTGTTCGCCACCGCCGCCGACCTGCTTCGATACGGCCAGGCCTGGCTACAACGGGACGCGCCGTTCGCTTCCCCGACGTGGATGGCCGAGGCGTTGCGTGACCGTTCCGGCGGGGTGGGCTCGCCGCGTGGGTTGCTTTGGCCGCTACGCCACGACGGCTGGGCCTTCGGGAACGAGGCATCTGCCGGCGCCTTCGGTCACACCGGGTTCACCGGCACCAGCCTCGCCATCGACCCACGCACGGGCTGGGTGAGCGTGCTGCTCACCAACCGCGTTCACCCCCAACGCCGTTCTGCCGACGGCATCATCCGGCTGCGCCGCGCCGTGCACGACGCCATCACCGCGGCGTTCCGCGAGGCTTCGCGATGAGCGGCGTCCTTCCCGACCTTCCGCCCATGACGATGCTGGGCGTCATGTCCGGCACTTCGCTCGACGGCATCGACAGCGTGACGGTGCGGCTCGAGCGCACGGGCGGCCGTTTGCGATGGGACGTCCTGGCACGCGCGGCGCACGTCTATCCGGACGAGATCGGCGCGCGCTTGCGGCGCGCGCTCGACCCGGCCACGTCGGACGTCGTGCTCCTCACCGAACTGCATCAGGAGGTGGGCCAGGTCTACGCCGACGTCACCGCGGCGGCGCAACGCCAGCACCGCCTCGACGCGGTGGCGTTGTCGGGGCAGACGGTGTATCACATCCCGCGCCCCGACCCCGCTCGTGGCTGGCGCGTGAAGAGCACGTTGCAGCTGGGCGAAGCCAGCGTGGTGACCGAGCGCTGCGGTGTGGTGACGGTGTCCGACTTCCGTCAAGGGGACCTCGCCGCGGGCGGCCAGGGCGCGCCGATGGTGCCGTTCTCGGACCTCCTGCTTTACGCCGAGCCCGGGGTCGCACGGATGGTCGTCAACCTCGGCGGCATCGCGAACCTCACGTACCTCCCCGCCGACGGCGACCCCGAGCGGGTGCTGGCGTTCGACACCGGACCGGCGAACTGCCTGCTCGACGAGGCAGCCGAGCGCTTCGCCGGCGTCCCGCGTGACGAGGACGGCCGCATGGCGGCGCGGGGGCACGTCGACGACGCCGTGCTGGAGCGCCTGATGGACGATCCGTACTTGAAGCTTCCGCCGCCGAAGACCACGGGCCGGGAGTACTACCACCTGATTGCTGCGTTGCAGCGCGGGTGGCCGCGAGTCACGCCCTCGGACCTCGACCCGCACGACGTTCTGGCGACGCTCACGGCGTTCTCGGCGTCGAGCGTGGCGCAGGCCGTGCGCGAGCACGTGATCCCGCTCGGGCTCCACGAAGTGCTGGTGGCGGGCGGTGGCGCACGCAACGCCGAACTGATGCGCGGCTTGCGGGAGGCACTCCCCGTCCCCGTTCGCACCTTCGCCGAGATCGGGTTCGACGACAAGGACCGCGAGACACTGGCGATGGCGGTGATGGGCTACATGGCACTGCATGGAGAACCGAACGTGCTGCCGTCCGCCACCGGGGCCGCTCATCCGGTGGTGGCGGGCAAGATCGCACGGCCGTACCGGCCGGGTTGACGGCCCGAACGGACCGGTTGGCATCGCAGCCGCCGGAGGTTCGACTCGCTCGTGGCGCCCGTAGAAGGGCCGGGGACACCGTCTGGTACGGGCGGCGAGCCCCGACACGGATGGGGCCTACTACGAATGGTCAACTGCGACACTACTTGTCGCAGCTTCGTGGAAGGATACGGATGACCGCGCGGCTCGTGCCTGATCCGGGGGGATGTGGCAGGGGACCGCGCGGTGCCTTATGTTGGGTCCTGCTGCCGATACGTCCCCCACGCCCCATGCCTCGAATCGAGCCCCCATGCGCACCTCTCGAACCACCGAACCTCACGGCGACCCGCTGGTCACCATCCGGCCGGCCGCCGAGATCACCATCAAGGCGCGCGGCACCCGCGCCGTGTTCCTGCGTCAGCTCCGTTGGAACGTCAAAGACGCGCTGCAACGTGCCGGCTACGACGTCAGTGTGTGGTCGCGCGGGATGCGCATCATGGTCCGGCTGCGGAGTCGCGACTCCGAGGATCCCGGGGACGGCCGCGAAGGAAACCCCACCGCTGCGGTTTCAGGTCGGAACCGCCTCGACACCTCCGACACTGCCGACAACTCCGACACTGCCGACACCGTTGACACTGCCGACACTGCCGACACCGTCGACACCTCCGACACCGTCGACGCCGCCGACGCCCTGACGCGCGTCTTCGGGGTCGGGTCGTTCTCGTTCGTCGAGGGTCGTTGCGAGCCCGACCTCGACGCCATCGTCGATACCGGCGCCCGCCTGTTCGGCGAGCGTGTGAAGGGCAAGCGCTACGCCGTACGCTGCAAGCGTTCCGGCGACCACGGGTTCCGCTCCGTCGATGTCGAGCGCGAGCTCGGCGCGGCGTTGAACGACGGCGCCACCGTCGACCTGACCGACCCCGAGGTGACCGTAGAGGTCGCGCTGGACCCGCGCGGCGCGCTGTTCTTCAGTGAACGCTTCGCAGGGCCGGGCGGGCTGCCGCTCGGTACCGGTGGTCGAGGCTTGGCGCTGCTGTCCGGTGGGTACGACTCCGTTGTGGCCGCGTGGCAACTGATGCGCCGCGGCGTGACGGTCGACTTCGTGCACTTCCGCCTGGGCGAGGCCCCGTCCGAGCGCGCCGCCCTGCGCGTGGCCCAAGTGTTGAGCGAGCGTTGGTCGTACGGCAGCCGCCCGGACGTCCACGTCATCGACCTGCGACCCGCCGTCGACGAGATGCAGCGTTCCGTGACGCCGAGCTACTGGCAGGTCGCGCTGAAGCGCGTCATGATCCGCGCCGCCGATGGCGTCGCCGACGGCATCGAGGCGTACGGCCGGTCCGTCGCGCGTTCGGGCGCGGCCCGCAAGCGGGCGCGGATCGCCATCGACGCACTGGTCACGGGGGAGGCGATCGGGCAGGTGTCGTCGCAGACGCTGGCCAACCTCCGCGCGATCGACGCAGCGGCCGAACGTCTCGTGTTGCGCCCGTTGATCGGCAGCGACAAACTCGACATCATCGCCATGGCGCGCGACATCGGCACCGCGGAACTGTCGGCGGAAGCGAGCGAGGAGTGCGACATCACGCCGGTCCGGCCGGTCACGGCCAGCCGCGACGCGCGCCTGGTGGCGGAGGAAGAAGACATGACGCCGGCCGTGTTGGCTGCCTGCGTCGCCGGCGTCGCGAACGGCGAGACACGCACCCCGTTGCGGGTACTGCGGGAAGGCGAAGGCTGGCTGGACGGCCCCGACGCGGCGTTGGCGGAAGGCTCCGTAGACGGCGGGTACGATCCGGGCGACACGGCGGGCGACACGGCGGGCGACACGGCGGGCGACACGGCGGGCGATACCCCGAAACGGGGACGCCCGGCCGAAGACGACCTGATCACGCGAAGCGTCCCGATAGGCGCGGTGCTGCTCGACTGCCGTCCGGAACCGTTGCGAACGGCCTGGGACGTGCCCGGTCACGAGGTGATGGTCGGTCCTTCGACGGCCGCCGAACGCGATCACCTCGACCCCGACCGAACCTACATCTGCTTCTGCCTACACGGAACGCGTTCGCGCTGGGTGGCGGAGCGGCTCCGCGCCGACGGCTTCCGCGCCTTCGCGTTCGGCGGCGGCATGACGGCGCTGACGCAGCGGTTGGCGGAAGCGGTGGACGGTGACGATGGGGCAGGGGCGCGATCGACCATCGCTGCGGCACGGAGCGCGTAGGCACGCCGTCGAACCCGAGAACTCACTCGAACCCGGCTGGCAGCGCCTCGCTCCCTTGCAGCAGCCTGCGCGCGAACTCGGCGGAGGCTTCGACCGGCTCGCGCGTCGCCACGGTGAACGGAGTGCCGGCGGGTAACGCAGCCCGGAGCGGCTCCACTAGCGCCGGTCCACAGCGAGCCACGCCGCCCGCCAGCGCCACCGGCAGCACCTGACCGAGCCTTCCCGTCACCACCTGTGCCAATCGCGCCAACTCGCCTCCAGCAGCCGCTAGTACCGCGCGCGCGTCGGCGTCGCCGCGGGCAGCCGTCATCGCCACCACCGGCGTGAGCGCGGCGAGGCGCGCCCGCCCACCCTGGTAGACCACGCTGCGCACGTGATCCCATGCCGAGCCGCCCAGCTCGCCGTACAAGGCGCGGGCGAGGGGGCCGTCGTCGGGCGCTCCCGCCGCGTCGGTGCGCCGCAACACGCGTTTCAGCGCCTCGCGACCGATCCAGTACCCGCCGCCCTCGTCGTCGATGAGGTAGCCATGACCGCCGGCGCGCAGCACCTCGCCGCGGGCCGTGAGGTGCAACGCGATGCTGCCGGTGCCGGCGTAGACGAGCACACCAGCTCCGGGTCGGAACGTCGACAAGTACGCCGTGACGATGTCCGGCAACACCGTCACCATCGCAGGATCGAGCGCGAGCGTCTCGCCCATGGCGCTCTGCAGAAGGGCCGCCTCGCGCGAGCCGCGCTCGATGCCCGTCACGCCGGCGACCACCCGCTCGGGTCGGCCGACCTCAAGGCAGGCCGACAGCAGTTCGTGGAGCCGCGCCAGGGTCGTCGCGCGCACCTCGTCGTGAAGCTGGATGCCGGACACGGGTCCGACGCGCCCGGCGCCGGCGATGCTGCCGTCACTCGCCATCAGCAGCCACCGGGTGCTGGATCCGCCCGCGTCGATTCCCAGCGCGAAGGGGCCGGGCTGGGCGCTCGGGTTCGATGCGTCTTGCGCGGACAACGCGCCGGAGGCGTCAGGCATGTGAGAAGCGTAGCAGAGCCGTTGGTGGCGGCCCGCCGCCGCCCGCCCTGCTAACCGCGCACCGTCGCCTGCGAGCGCTGCATCGCGCCCGTCACCAACCGTTCGACGCGGCCGGCGTCGGCCTCGGGAACGCGGTCGCTGAGGAGTAGCCAGACGTCGACGCCGCTGTCTTCCGGGTCGATCTCGGCCTGCGCCAGCCAGCCGGCGGCCGCCTCGGAGGCGGTGTAGGACGCAAGCGTCACGCCTACGCCCTCGCCGTTCAGGACTGCTGCGCGCACGGCAGCGGGGCCGCTCAGGTCGGCGATGCGCGCGGGTTCGAGGCCGGCGCGCCGAAGCACCGTGCGAGCGCGCATGCCGATCGTGCTGGCGGTGGTCGGGACCAGCAGCGTCGTCTTTCGGAACGCGTCGGGGTCGATGCGCCCTGCGCGGATGACGCGTCCGCCTTGTTGCGCTACCAGGCGAAGGCGGTCTTCGCCCAGGCGCACGGCGCGTAAGCCGGGCTCACCCCCGGCGGGGGCCCACAGCGTGACGGCCGCTTGCAAGGTGCCTTCCCGTACGGCTTCGAGCAGTGCAGCAGAGTAGTCCTCGCGCAGGGCGGGCTCGATCGGCTCGCCGGCAGCGGCGCGCTCGCGCCGTTCGACCAGCAGCGCGCCGGCTAGCCGCGGCACCAGGTGGTGGCTGACGCCGAGCGTGACCTGCAGCGGATCGGGCACCGACGGGTCGAGCTGGCGCATGGCGGCGGTCAGCGCCGCGCGCACCGTTCGCGCATATGGCAGGAGCGCCTCGCCGGCCGCCGTGAGGCGCGTGCCGCCGGCGGTGCGTTGCGTGAGCGGCACGTCGGTGTCCTTCTGCAGCGCGGCGACGCGACGGCTGACGGAAGATTGGCCGATGCCGAGCGCATCGGCGGCGGCGCTCTCGCTGCCGGCTTCGGCCACGGCGAGGAGGGTGAGGAGGAGTTCGGCGTCGGGAAGCTCGGCCATGCCCACATTATGCGCCATGGGCATACGAAGACGCTTGACGGATACCCCAATGGGGTATTAACCTGCCCGAGGCTCCGCAGGGGAGCGAAGGGACCGGACCATGTACTTCAAGCAGTTCTACGACACCGACTTAGCGCAAGGCGGTTACCTCATCGGCTGTCAAGCCAACGGTGAGGCGATCGTGGTGGACGCGCGCCGCGACATCCACGTCTACCTCGACGAAGCCGAAGCCCAAGGCCTGCGCATCACGGACGTGACGGAAACGCACATCCACGCCGACTACCTCTCCGGCTCGCGCGAGTTGGCGGCCGCCACCGGCGCCAAGCTCCACCTCTCGGACGAGGGCGGCCCCGACTGGAGCTACGCCTTCGACCACGAGCCGCTGGTGGACGGCAGCGAGATCCGCGTCGGCAACATCCGCGTCCGCGCGGTGCACACGCCTGGGCACACGCCCGAGCACCTATCGTTCTTGATCACCGACGGCGCGCTCACCGACGAGCCCGGCTACCTGCTCAGCGGCGACTTCGTGTTCGTCGGTGACGTCGGCCGCCCGGACCTGCTCGACGAGGCAGCCGGCTTCGTCGACACCCGCTTCGAAGGCGCGCACCGGCTGTTCCTGAGCCTCAAGAACGCCTTCCTCACGCTGCCCGATCACGTCCAGGTGTGGCCCGGCCACGGCGCCGGCAGCGCCTGCGGCAAGGCCCTCGGCGCGGTCGCCAGCACCACCGTCGGTTACGAACGCCGCACCGCCTGGTGGCGCGACTACCTCGAGCAAGACGACGAGGCCGCCTTCGTGAAGGCGCTGCTCGAGGGTCAGCCGGACGCCCCCACGTACTTCGGCCGCATGAAGCGCCAGAACAAGGAAGGCCCCGCCCTGGCGGCCGGCCGCCCGGAGCTGCGCGCCTTCACCGCAGACGACGTCCGCGGCCGCGTGAACCGCGACCTGGTGTTGATCGACACCCGTACCGTGCGCGAGCAGTGGGACGGGAGCGTGCCCGGCTCGCTGACGATCCCCGGCGGCGGATCGTTCGCCACCTACGCCTCCTACGTCATCGACCCCGAACGCGAGTCGCGCGACATCGTGGTGCTGGCCGAGAACCAAGCGCGCGCCGATGAGCTGCGCGACCGCCTGACCTACGTCGGCATCGACAACGTCGTCGGCTACCTGCCTTCGCTCGACGGCCTGGAGCTGGCCCCCGCGCCGTTGGTGACGCCGGCAGAGCTCGAGCGCATGCTGCCCAACGTCTTCGTGCTGGACGTTCGCACCGCCAACGAATACGCCGCCGGGCACATCCCGGGCGCCGTCCAGATCCACGCCGGCCGGGTGCTGACCCGGTTGGCGGAACTGCCGCGCGATGGCACGCTGGTGCTGCACTGCCAGAGCGGCGGCCGCTCCGCCGTGGTGGCCAGCGCGCTGCGCACCCGTGGCTTCGGCAACGTCAGCGAACTCGACGGCAGCTACGACGCCTGGGCCGCTGCCCAGCGCGAAGCGGTGCCGGCCTAACCCCCGCGAGGAGAAGTCCATGTACGACGAGATCATGCCCAACGACGTGGAGAACTGGGTGCAGCAAGGCGCCCAAGTCGTGGACGTCCGTGAGCCGTGGGAGTTCGCAGGCGGCCGCGTTCCCGGCTCCATCAACATCCCGCTCGGCGAGTTCGTGGCACGCCAAGGCGAGCTACGTTCACCGCTTGTGCTCGTGTGCGCCAGCGGCAACCGCTCCGGCATGGCGGCGGACTACCTTGCCCGCCAGGACTTCGGTCGCGTGGCCAACCTGGTAGGCGGCATGCATCTGTGGGCCGCGGGCGGGTTCGAGGTCGAGCGCGCCGGCTCCCCGGCTGCCAGGAGCGCCTGATGCGCCGCGCAGCCGTTCAGGCCGCGGGGCTTCGGCGCGCTGCCGGTGTCGCCGCGGCGTTCGCGGCGCTGGTCCTCACGCTCGCCGCCTGCGGCGGGAACACGTACGAGACCGTCAAGGTCGCCGATCTCGCCAACGCCACCGCTCCGAACATGGTGGTCCTCGACGTGCGCGAACCGTACGAGTTCGCCGAAGGACACGTGCCCGGCGCCGTGCTCTTGCCGCTCTCCAGCCTGGAGCAGCGTATCGACGAGGTGCCGGAAGGCGACCCGATCTACGTCATCTGCCGCTCCGGCAACCGCTCGCAGCAAGCCAGCGAGATCCTCGTGGAGAACGGCGTGAAGAACGTGGTGAACGTAGACGGCGGCATGATCGCGTGGCAAGCGGCGGGCTACCCCGTAGAGCGACCCTAGTCTCACCCGAGGCGCCGGTTCCGCCAAGACTTGGCGGCGACGCTTCCTCGACGAGCATCCCGTCGTGCCTCCCCCCTGCGCCGCTCTATGATGCTGCGTAGGAGGGAGGCGCTCTCGTCATGACGCAACCGTCATCGAGTACCTCACGCAAGAACGTCCTGCCGTACGTCCTGATCGGCGTAGGCTTGTTGGTGCTTCTCGCCAACCTCGGGCTCTTCCGTTTCGGCGCGCTGCTCGACGCCGTGCTGAACGTGCTGAACCTGTGGCCGGTGGCGCTGATCGCCGTCGGGGCCGATATGGTCACGCGCGGCAAGTATCGCGCTCTCATCGCTGCGGCCGCCGTGATCGCGGGGTTGGTGTTGCTGATGGTCGGCGGCGGGTTCGGCGGGGCCGCCAAAGCGAGCACCAACGACGTTGCCATCCCACTGGCGGGCGCGTCCCGCGCCGACGTGCGGCTGGAAGTAGGGGTCGCGACGTTAGACCTGACCACCGGCGACGGCAGGGGCGATGTCCTTTGGGGCACCATCGAGACCGCAAGCGGCGAGCGGTTGAACAGTTCGTCGCGCATATCGGGCGACACCGTCATCGTCTCCGTCGCTTCGCAGCAGCGCACGACGATCGGCTTCTCCAGCCGGGAGCGGACCTGGGACCTGACGCTCGACGACGAGGTTCCGACCAGCTTGAACGTGAGTTCCGGCGTGGGCCGTTCGACGCTTGACCTGCGCGCTCTCGACCTTCGTGGACTGCAGGTCGATGCTGGCGTGGGCGAAGTGACCGTCACGCTGCCCGACGAAGGCGTGTACTCCGGTAGCGTCGACGCAGGTGTGGGAAGCGTAAGTGTCCGCGTGCCGCAAGACGCCGCCGTGCGCCTGACCGTGCGCGCCGGTTTGGGCCGCGTCAACGTTCGAGGCGGGTTCACGCAGGACGGCGACGTCTACACCAGCCCGGCCTACCGCGCGGGCGAACCCGCGGCCGAACTGCGCGTCGAAGGCGGTATTGGCGAACTGACGATCGAGACGGTACGCTGACGTCCGCCATGAACGACCGACCGACTGCTCGTGACGTCCTACTGAAGGCGATGGCCTATGGCCTCCACGAATCCGGCTGGCACGCGTCGCTGCTCGACTCCGTGAGGCCCCTGAGCGCCGAGCGTGCCAAGTGGCGGCCCGCCCCCGACCGCAACTCGATCCATGACATCGTCCGCCACGTGACGCACTGGAAGCGCAAGGTGCTCGAGGGGTGGGAAGCGATGTCGTCGAAGGAGGCGTTCGAGGCCTACGAAGCGTTCGACTGGCAGCGCTCCGCCACCGACGACGCCTCGTGGGACGCCGACCTGGCCGAACTCGAGAGCGTGTCGCGCGCGTTGCTCGACGCCGTCGCTGCGATGGACGACGAGACGCTCGCTTCGCCCTACCCCGGCGGCCGCCAGCCGCGACTGTTCAACTTCCTCAACGTGGCGACGCACGACGCGTACCACGCGGGGCAGGTGCGGACGCTGGTGAAGGTACAGGAGGTCTAGTTTGGCGCGCGGTGTCGATGGCCGGACGAGGCAGCCGCACGAGGCTCGACACCTTCACCCCGCGACGGACGCTCACCCCGCGACGTACGCTCACCCCGCGACGTACGCTCGGACCGCCCGCTCGAGCGCGCCCCGACCGACCGGCATGACGGTGCCCACCGAGCCGATCGAAGCGGGCAGGCTCCAGACGTGGGCGAGTTCGACCTGGGCGTCCTTGACGTTGCCTGGGAATGACAACGCGGCGCGCGATACCACGGGCGTCCACCACTTCGGGTTGGTGGCGTCGTTCAGCGGCGCGGCGATAAGGTCGCCCGCGTCGGTCTCGCCGACGACGATCCACGGACGCAGGTCGCTCCCGCCGTAGACCGTCGACTGTGCCCGCGGGGCCTCGGGGACGAATAGCGCGCCGGGGCGCACCACCTCCCACAGGCGCGCGCCACGCAGGAAGCGCTCGACGCAGGCCGCGCGGACGTCGGGGTCGGGTACCGCATCGAGGGTCACGAGCAGCTCCTCGCTCAGCGCTCCCAGCCAGGTGAGTTCGTCGCCGTCGAATTGGGCGACCTGCGTATGCGGGCTCCACGTGGCGCGCAGCGCCGACGGGTGCACGACGATCACGAGGTCGCCGTTCGGCGGCGGGAAGCGCAGCACCTCGCTCGCGTACTCGGTGAGGTCGACGACCGTGCCGGGCGGGAGCGTGGCCACCGCGCGCCTCCCTTCGAAGATGGGGTCATCGTAGCGGGGACACGGGTGCGTCGGACGACACCGCGGGCCTCCGTTGGCACCGGAAGCTATGGCAGGTAGCTCGTTTCGTGGTGCCCGCAGCAGCGCGGCGATCGCGCCGGACTCCGTCCGACCGCCGGTCGCGATGGCCAGCACCGGCGCCGCGCCGCTGCGCTAGGCTGGACACGCGTTCTCTCGCCCGCCGGGTGCCCGGCGTCTGGCGGACGCGCTGTTCCGCACGCGCCGGGACCGAGCCTGGCGTGCGGGGCCATCACCGAGGAGTGACGGCATGCGCCACGTCGAACGACATCGGATGCACCGCGTCGGGTGGCTCCGCGCCGCCGTCCTGGGGGCCAACGACGGCATCGTCTCCACCGCCAGCCTGGTGCTCGGGGTGGCCGCGGCGGGCGCCGCCAAGGAGGCCGTCCTGGTCGCTGGGGTCGCCGGCCTCGTCGCTGGGGCGATGTCGATGGCGGCGGGCGAGTACGTATCGGTGAGCTCGCAGGCCGACACCGAGGGCGCAGACCTGAAGCGCGAGCGTCACGAATTGGCCACCGCACCCGAGTACGAACACGAGGAGCTTACGGCCATCTACGTCGCCCGCGGGCTCACGCAGGACCTCGCGGCAGAGGTCGCGACGCAGCTCATGGCCCGCGACGCGCTCGGGACCCACGCCCGCGACGAGCTCGGGATCAGCGAAACGCAGACCGCCCGACCGGTCCAAGCCGCGCTGGCCTCGGCCTCCACCTTCGCGGTGGGCGCGGCGTCGCCGCTGGTGGTCGTGTTGTTGGCGCCCGCGTCCGCTCTCCTTTGGGTCGTGGCGGGCAGTTCGCTCGTCCTCCTCGCGGCGCTCGGTGCCGTGGCGGCCCGTGCCGGCGGCGCACCCATCCTCCGGGCGACCGCCCGCGTGACCTTCTGGGGGGCGCTGGCGATGGCGGCGACGACCGGGATCGGGGCGCTGTTCGGGGTCGCGGGCTGACCCGCGGGCATGGACTCGGTTGTCACGGTCGTCTGCGCAGCGCGGCTCGTGAGGCGGATCGGCGCTCCGCCGCCGTGGCGTAGCCCGTGAGGCGGGTCGGCGGTCTGCTGCCGTGACCGGCGCTCAGCGGCGCCGCCATCGGCCGCGACCGAGGCACTCAGTGGGAACGTAGAACGTCAGGGACACTGCACGGGAACTCCCACGCTCGTACGAGACGGCCGCCGACCTACAGCTTGTACCCGATGTCTCTCAAGAACCCCTTCCGCCAAGCCACGTCATCGGGCCCTTCCACGCCGAGCGGAGGCTCGCCGTCGATGACGCCCATGACGCCCCTACCCTGCTCGGTCTCGGCGATCACGACCTCGACCGGGTTGGCGGTGGCGCAGTAGATACGACAAACCTCCGGCACCATCTTCAAGGCGTTCAGCACGTTGATGGGGTAGAACCCCTCGCCCAAGAACAGCACGAACGCGTGGCCGGCGCCGAGGGACAGTGCGTTGTCGCGCGCCAGCGCCTCGAGCGCTTCGTCGGTGCTGCTAACTCGGACGAGCCGCGCGCCGGACGCCTCGCAGAACGCCAGGCCGAAGCGGATTCCGGGCACGGCGGTGACGAGCGTCTCGTGGATGTCCTCGACCGACTTGATGAAGTGCGTCTGGCCGAGCACCAGGTTGAGGGCGTCGGGGTTCCGGATGGGGACGGTGTGGAGCTCCATGGGGCCTCCCTTCACGGGGCGCTGCTTGCCTCCATCGTGCTACAGCCAGCCCTTCTCCCTTGCGATGCGGGCTGCTTCGACGCGGTTCGACGCGCCGAGCTTGCCGATCGCCTCGGAGAGGTAGTTGCGCACCGTGCCCTCGCCGAGCCCTAGGGCCGCGGCGATGATGGCGCTGGTGGCACCGTCGCCGGCCATGCGCAGCACCTGGCGCTCGCGGTCGGTGAGCGGGTCGGGCTCGCCCCAGGCCTCCGCCGCCAGCTCCGGGGCGATGGCGCGGCCGCCAACGTGAACGCGGCGGATGGCGTCGGCGAGCTCGCGCGCAGGCGCGTCCTTGAGCAGGTAGCCGGCCGCGCCGGCGTCGAGCGCGCGACGAAGGTAGCCCGCGCGCGCGAACGTCGTGAGGATCACGACGCGCGTGGACGGGCCGCCGGCGCGGGCCTCTTCGGCCACCGCCGCCGCCACCTCGAGGCCGCTGGCCTTCGGCATCTCGATGTCCGTCACCAGCACGTCGGGCCGCGTTCGGCGGACCTCCTCGAGCGCCTCGTGACCGTCTTGCGCTTCCGCCACTACCGCGATGTCGGCCTCGAGCTCCAGCAGTGCCGCCAGGGCGCCCCGCACCATCGATTGGTCTTCTGCGATGACCACGCGGATCACTTGCCGGGCTCCGGTTGCGGCGGCAGCGCATCGGCCGTTGCGCGCCCCGTCCGCGCTTCTGGTGGGTCCTCGGCGGCCGAAGCTTCGATCATTGGGTTCGCCCGGGCGGGATGGGCGCCACCAGCGGCTTCGGTCTTGTCCCCGTTGGTGGCTTCGGTGGTGTCGTTGCGCAGCGCGATGGCTGCGGGCAGGGTGACGTCGAGGCGCGTGCCGCCGGCTGCCTTGCCGCCGCTTGGGCGCTCGGCCGACGTGCTGCGGGTGCCGGCCGATGTGACCAGCGCGACATGACCGCCGAACGCCCGAACGCGCTCGCGCATGGCGTCGATACCGGAGCCGGCTTCTGCCGCTTGCACTGTGGGGTCCCTCTGGTCGCGCGGCGTTCGAGGGTTTCCTGCGTTCCGCGCGTTCCGTTCTGCGCCGATCCCGTCGTCCTCGATGCGCAACCGGATCCAAGGTCCGTCGCGTTCCAGCCGCACTTGGCACGTGCGTGCGTGCGCATGCCGCATCACGTTGGTGATCCCTTCCCGGAGCGCCAGCGAGAGCACGCTCTCGGCCGTGGTGGTGAGGCGGAGCGGCGCCACGAAGTAGTCGAATCTCACGCCGGCAGCCTCCAACGCCAGTTTGGCGTTCACCATCTCGCCTTGCAGACCGTGGCTGCGGTAGCCGCGCACGGCGATGCGCACCTGGGCCAGGGCGTCCCGGGAGATCCGCTCGACGTCGCGCATCTCCTGCTCGGCGCGGGCAGGGTCTTGCTTCGCCAAGCGCGCCGCCAGCTCCGACTTCAGCGTGATGGTCGACAGCGTGTGCCCGAGCAAGTCGTGCAGGTCGCGCGCGATGCGTTCGCGTTCGGCGATGGTGGCGAGATGCTCGATCTCGCCGTGCGCCATGCGGAGCTTGGCGTTCGCCCGCGCTCGTTCCGTCTCGTAGATGCCGGCGAACCCGAGCAACGGCGCGAAGACGATCACCGGCGCGAAGGCGAACCAGCGGTACGGCGTGTCGATGGGAGAGATCAGGACGGCCAACAGTGTGACCGCCGCGATGCCGGCGATCATCTGGAGCGCCCGGCGGCGGGGGCGGATGCGACCGGCGGTGGCCGCGGCGTAGACGAAGAAGACCGCGGCGCCGCTGTTGACGGCGCTCAAGAAGAGCCCCATCAGTGTCATCGCTGCGATGCCGACGAGGGCGCCCGGGCCGCGGCGCCAGAAGTACGGTCGCGGGTCGGTGTGCCGCACGGTCCAGCCGTATAGCGGCACGAACACCACCACCATGGCCGCCACGGTCAGCCAATCGACGGCGCTGCGCCCAGAATCGAACGCCGGCTGGAACACCAACATGACGAGGTAGATCAGCCATAGCGCCGCCGGCCGGGGTACGGCGAAGCGGCGCCATGCGTTCGTGAGGTGTGCGTGCATCATCGGTAGGATACGCAGCTCGCGCGAAGCAGGCTCAACCGTACGTCCGCCCCTCGTCGCGTCGATACGCCCAGACGGCGATGCTCAGGAAGACGGCCGTGGAGATGGCCAGCACCAGCACGTGCCACAGGGCGTCGCCGCGCGGGGCTGCACCCACGGTGCCGAGCGCCAACTGCGCGAAGTGGTAGCTGGGCAGGAACGGCGCCGCCTTCTGCACGAAGTCGGGCAACGTCGAGATCGGGATCCACAGCCCCGAAGCGAACGCCATCGGCGTGTAGATGAGGTTCAACACCACGGGAGCCGAGTTGGGCCCGAACAGGTACCCGAACGCGAGGCCGAGCGCGGCGAACGGGAAGACGCCGGTGAGTAGCGTGCCGAGCATCCGCAGCCAGGCCAGCGCCTCGATGCGGACGCCCTGCGTGAGCATGCCCAGGAGCGTGATGAGCACGATCACCAGCACGCCGAACGCAAGGGCCATCACCGTCTTGGCGAAGAAGTACGCCACCGGCGGCATGGGCGAGACGCGCTTGAGCAGCATCCAGCCCTGCGCGCGTTCCGACGCGACGCCCGCACCGAAGGAGAACAGGGCTGCGGACAGTACCCCGCCCGCCCCGAACGTCGCTAGCAAATAGGTGGGCATGTCGATGCCCTGCGCTTCGAAGCGCCCGTAGGCGGCGCCGAACACCAGGTAGAACATCAACGGGAATGCGAGCGTAGCGACCGAGTAAGCGGGCAGGCGCAGCAACTTGACGAACTCGGTCTTGGACTCGACCCACAGGACGCGGGCGAGGTTGGGGCGGGGGGCTTCCTTCGCCGCGGTGCTCGCGGCGGGGGTTCCGGTTGGGTACGTTCCCGTGGTCATCGTGCGTCTCCTTCGTGGTCGCGCCGTTCTTGGCGCGGTTCGACGTGCTCTTGATGTCGGTTCAAGTGGTTGCTCGCGTCGGTGCTCGCGTCGGTGCTCGCGTCGGTGCCCCTGTGGGTGTTCGCGTGGCCGTTCGCGTGGCCGTTCGCGTGGCCGTTCGCGTGGCCGTTCGCGTGGGTGCTCTCGCTGGCGCTCTGCTGGGTGGCGCCTTCGGCGGCGCCCTCGGTGAGCGAGAGGAACGCCTCTTCGAGGCTCGCTCCCGCGACTTCCAGGTCGGTCAAGTCGGGGTCGCGCTGCAGGAGTTCGCGGATGGTGTCTTCGGCCTCGGTGGTGAGCAGTTCGGTGAAGGCGCCGGCGCGGCGCACGCGCACGACCCCTGGCAGGAGCGCGAGGTCGCTTTCGGACACGTAGGTGATGGCGCGCACGCGCCTCCCGGCGGCGCGGCTCTTGATGGCGGCGGGCGTGCCTTCGGCCAGCACGCGCCCGTGGTCGAGAACGACGACGCGATCGGCAAGCGCGTCGGCTTCCTCCAAGTAGTGGGTGGTGAGCACCACGGTCTTCCCGCCGTGCAGGAAGGACCGCACCTGCTCCCAGAACGCGCGCCGGCTGGCGACGTCGAGGCCGGTGGTCGGCTCGTCGAGGAACAGCAGGTCGGGATCGCCGACGAGCGCCAACGCGAAGTGCACGCGTTGCTTCTGACCGCCCGACAGCTTGCCGTACGGCCTGCGCGCGACGCCGCTCAGCCCCGCGACTTCCAGCACGTGATCGATCGGCAGCGGTGTGGGGTAGTAGGCGGCGAACGACGTCAGGTGCTCGCGCACCGTCAACGTGGCAGGCACGCCGGAGATCTGCAGCATGGTGCCGACGCGCGTCTTGGCGGCTGCGGTGCGCGGGTCGCGACCGAACAGGCGCGCTTCGCCCGAGGTGGGGCGCAATAGCCCGAGCATGAGGTGCACCGCGGTGGTCTTGCCGGCTCCGTTCGGCCCGAGCAGCGCCAGCACCTCGCCGGGTCGGGCTTGGAGGTCGACGTCGTCGAGCGCCACGGTGGCGCCGTAGCGCTTGGTGACGCCACGAAGCTCGGCCAGGGGCGCGGCTACGTGGTGCAGCCGTGCCTGGGCGCCGGTGCGGGTGGTCGCCTGGGACGTCGGATGGAGGTCGGCGACCGCGCTGACGCCGCGGACCGCCTGGTCGTTTCGGGTGGGGGTCGGGGTGAGTTCTGTCATGCCGACATGGTGCGGGAAGTGGCCTGCGGGGCGGCAGTCGCGAAGGTCACCCATCGCGGGTGACGTTCGTCATGTGGCCTGCCGATGACGCATGCTGGTGTCCGGTGAGGTTCGACGGCGTGCGGCGGCCTCCGCCGCGGTCCCCGGCGCCCCGCGGCGCCGGGTGGGCGACGTGCTAGCGTTCCGCTCAGGAGGGCTCCGTGACCGTCACCGCGCCGCCCGCTTGCGCCTCGTCCCTGGAGGCGATCGGCAACACCCCGCTCGTTCGGCTGGCGAAGCTCGTGCCGGACTTCGCCGCCAACGTGTACGTG
>JAWOIL010000130.1:0-9500 GCA_046484635.1 Trueperaceae bacterium | reverse complement strand
TCCATCTCCGGCGCGAGGTTGGAGGCGTAGGAGCCGAAGGCCACGTACCGGCCGTCGGCGCTGATGGTGGGAAGGATCGACGCACTGTCGCCGCTCACGTCCTTCGCGTTGGTGCTCACCAGCGTCAGCGCGCCCGTGGCTAGGTCTTTGATGTACACATCGTCCTCGAAGCCTGACGCGTCGTTCTCGGTTGCGCGTGGGAACGTGCTGGCGTCGCTCCAGAACGTCGCGTAGCGACCGTCCGCGCTGAGGGTCTGTCCCCATGCCCGACTGCCACGGTCACCTTGCGTGCCATCGAACGCCACGCTGGCGCGTAGCGTCTCCTGCGAGTCCAGGTAGTGGACGAACACGTCTTCTACCAGGCCGTTCGTGTCGTCGGCGACGAGATCGGCGCTGGAGGACGTGAACGCCACCACGTTGCCGTCGGCGCTGATGGCGGTGGCTCGGATGGGAACGTAGCTCACCCCGTCGGTGGCCAAGCCGATGCGGGTGACGGCCAGCGTGTCGAGATTCATCACGTGCACTTGCTGCGTGGTCGACGTCCCGGACTCGAACAACAGCGTGCGGCCATCGCCGCTCAGCGCGATCAGGCTCGCTCTCGTCTGCCCTCCCTCCGGCAAGACTTCCTGGACCGCTCCCGTCTGGCGGTCCTTCACCAGCACCCGGAAGTTCGAATAGGTGCGCCCCGAGTTCGACCAAGCTTCGTAAGCGACGTAGCGTCCGTCGGCGCTGATGGCGGCGCCGGAACCCGCGCCCTCACCGCTGGCCCCGCTGCTGATCAGTTCCAAGGCGCCGGTGTCCATGTCCTTGAGGTAGATGTCTTCCAGCCCGTTGACGTCGCTCGGATGGAGGTTGGTCGCTTCGGTGGAGAACGTCACGTAGCGCCCGTCGGCGCTGACGGCATAGCCGTACCAAGTGTCGAGGTCCGGGAGGGTGCCGTCGCCTCGCTCGGTCACGCGTTCCGGCGGTTCGCCCCAGTAGTCGTGCGGCAGGTCGTCGATGACCAGCTCCTGGGTGGTGGTGCCTGCCTTGCCCTCGTCGTCGATCACGGTGAGTCGGATCTGGTAGGTGCCGTTGCGGCCGTAGCCCCGCACGACGGTGTCGGTCCAGTCGACGACGCGCGTGAAGGTACCGAAGGACCAGACGTACTCCTGGATGGCGCCGTCGTCGATCGACCCACTGGCGTCGAACTCGTAGGTCACGGTGCCGTCGAAGCGCGCGTCGGCCACGGGCCGGATGACGAAGCTGGCGGTCGGGGCGCCTGGTCCTTGCGCGGTGGTGGTGAACACGAGTTGCACCGGCGTAGTGATGCCCAGGCCGTTGGCCACACCGTTCGCTTGCGCGACTTGCAGCGTGACGGGGTCGATGGCACGGATCGTGAACGGTTCGCCCGGGGGAACGAACGGGATGGTGAAGAAGCCGGTTGCGTCGGTCATGGCCGTGAACGGCGCCAACGCGGTGTTCGTGCCTTGGCGCGCGATCTTGACGAGCGCCCCCGCCACCGGCCGGAACGAGCCGCGTCGCATGCTGGCGGTGGCGAGGTCCGCCGCCAGGTGCACGGCAGAACTCGGACCTGACCCGCCGGTCGCGCCACCTGATGCGCAGCTGCCCGGCGGCCCGTCACCCATGCCGGTGGTGACGGGGCTCCCCCAGTTGATGCCACTGGACGGGGAGGTCGCCGTGCCGTTGCATGGCGGTGGGGTGCCGGACTGCAGGGTGCTCGGGCCGGTGGACGAGCCCGCAGCGCTCGGCGCCGCGCCGGTGTGCGCCGTCACCATGAGGAGCGTTGCCAGGTCCGCCGCGGCGTCCGCGGTTGTTGCCGCGTTCGTGTCGAGCGACGCCGCCATGGCGTCGAGCACGACGGCGTGCATGGCCACCAGGACGCGCTGCTCGTCGGTGGGGCCGGCAGGGACGATCTGCTCGAGCGCGTTCAAGTTCGAAGCGGAGACCAGACCGCTGTTCGCGGCCATGGCCGCCAAGAGCCCGTCACCGGCACCGCCCAGCGTCGTAAGCCAGCCGTTGGCGACGGCGGCCAGATCCGTGCGGCCGGTGGTGAGGGTGGTGGCGGCGGCGATCAGTTGCTCGACGAACGCCTGCCACACGCTTGGCGACGCGCTTCCGAGCGTTCCGACGTTGACGGTGACGGCGTCACTGCGGTAGCCGGTCGTCAGGTTGTGAAGCGCGAGCGTTCGGCTGCCTGCGCCGATGGCCGGCACCGCGAGGCGCACCTGCATCAAGGGGTTGAACGCGGCGTCCTCCACCATCGTCGCGTAGACGAGCGTTTCCGCGCTCGGCGCGCTTGCCGGGCCATAGCGGGCGGCGTTGCTGAGCGGCGCGACCGGGTTGAATCCTCTTCCGGTGATGGTGACGATCTGCCCGGGCTTGGCGCTGGCGGACTGTTGGGTGGAAAGGCTGCCGGGTTGCGAGAAGCCGTACACCTCACTGACCGGCGTGGGGCGGGTGATGACAGACCCGGTAGCGGTTGCCTCGGCGTCGGCTGCGAACATCAACTCGCCCACACCATCGCCGTCGCCGTCGGGGCCGAGGGCGAACATGACCACCTGGCGCCCGGGTTGGACGGCCTGTGCCCAACCGGCGAGGTCCACCGTGAGCGGTAGGTCCACTGCCGTTCCGCCGGTGTCGACCTCGAGCGCTCCTAGGAACGTGACGCCGAGGGCTGGATAATCGACTCCGAAGTCGTTCAGGATGCCCGCCTGCGTGGCGTCTTGGACGGAGACGTTCGCGTTGCCCGCCAACGCGCCCGGCGGCAGGATGGCCAGCGAGCCGGCGCTGCTCTGGAGCGCCCCACCGTCGGGTCCGACCGTGGCGCTGGCCACGAGATCGTTGTCGATGCGAACGGTGATCTCGTCGGTGACGTCCTTCCCCGCGACGACGGCATGGGCGACCAGGACGTGGTCGCCATCAGCCAACGTGCGCGTGTCGACGTACGCGGTGCCGTCGACGCGCGCATCGACGATGGTTCCGCCCAACTCGAAGCTCAGTTCGGTAGTCTGCCCCCCGAAACCGGCCGCCGCGAGGGCTGCCGTGCCCGCCAAGGTCTGCCCCGGAGCAGGGTAGGAGATGCTCAGCCCGATCGACGTTCCGCCGCCTGGCGGGTTCGGGGCGCCGCACGCGTTCAGCGCCATCATCGTCGCGACGGCGGTGAGGAACGTTCGAACGCGCGCCGCGCGCGACGCGCCGTTGCGCCAGGACCTGCGCGCGTCGGTCGTGACTGCGGGACGTGCGACGGTTGGCGCGCGTCTTCTCATCGTGCTCCGCCTCGCGCGCCGCCGAGCACGAGTTCCGGTTCAGCTGCGGCTTCGCCCGGATCTCGGTTGCCCGTAACGCTCGCGCTTGCGCCGCGTAAGACGTTCGGACAGCTGCCATAGTTCACGCTGACGCTCGTCTGCCGTTCGTCGCTTCGCTGCCCGTACGCGTCCTCGAGCACCAGCGTGATCACGATCGGGGTGGCGCCCTTCTCGCTGCACCCGACCATCATGAACTGCTCGTACGTTCCGGAACCGCCGCCGTCCGTGAAGCCGCTCACGGCGTCGGACGTGGCAAGGTCGATGGTCTCGCTCTGAACGGCGCCCGCTAAGTCGTAGCTCACCAAGAGTGTCGTGACGTTCTTGCCCGGGTCCGTCCAAGGCAGCGCGAACGTGAACTCGGTATCTTGCTCTGCCGTGAGCGTCGTTGGTGACACGCTGGCGCCGGTTACGCTCGGCGCGGGGTCGGCGGTGTAGGTTATGGCGAACAGCTCGAACTCGGTGCTGCCGTACTTGCCGTCGCAGGCGTCGGACTCGCGCACGAGCGTGATGTCGACGTCATTCAGGCCGGTGACGTCGCGCCCGGCGGACACGAGCGAGGCCTCGATGTCGATGTCGGCAGGGGCGTCGAGGCTGGTGGCGCGGTGCACCTCGACGGTCGCGAAGCGCACGACCAGTTCGTCCGTCACCACCGCGCGCGTATCGCCGCACAGCATGTCCTCGATCGGCCCGCGGAGCACGAGGCTGCCTTGCACCGGGCCTTCGCTCGCCGACTCGCTGGTCTGTTGCCCTGGCGCGCTTCCTGGACCGAGCTCGCGGCGCTCGTCGACGAGTTCCTCGGGTACGCCGGAATCGGCCCACACCTCGAACCGCAGCTTGGATGCGCAGTACTGGATGTCGGTCTGGAGGTTCGCGTCGGTGAAGTTGGCGATGCCGTCCAGGGTCGTCAACGTGCCCGCGCGCAGGGGCGACACCGCGCCGATGGGGATCCGCTGCGACAGGAACGGCTCTTGAAGTAGCGAGTACAGGAAGTAGTGGTCGGCGCTGTCGACGCACTCGTCGAAGCTCCGGTCGGGTAGGAGGTCCATGATGGGGAACAACACTTGCTGTTCGAGGACCTGCTCCGCGGCCGGGATGCCCAGCAGGCTCGCCTGGCCGCGCAGGCTCGACACCTTGCGGGCTTCGTCGAGCAGACGGTCGTAATCGGCCGTGAACGCCAAGCCCGCCACCTTGCCGCCGTAGAACGTCAAGAACTGCGCGTACTTCTGCTCGATCACCTGCACCGCGTCCTTGGCTCCGTCGCATGCCACGTCGAGAAACTGCATCGTGCTCCACCAGTTCATGACGGGCTGGACGAGCTCGGCGAAGCGGTCGTAATCGTCTGCCGCGATTACGTCCGCCAGCAAGACGAGGTCGTCGTAGCGGGCGCACACCACCTCCGGGAGTAGTTCTTGCCAAGCGCCCACCTGCTCGTCGTCACCGCACAGCATGGCCAGCGCGCCGGCGTTCTGGATGACACGGATGGCCGCCTCGAACGAGTTGGTGGCAACGAGGAAGTCGAACGAGTCCTTCATGGCGTCGAGTCGGTCGGTGCAGTTCGCCGTGGCCGCCTGCACCGTGTCGCCGTCGTCTTGCTGTGGCGTCAACGTGACGGTCGCGCGCGCCGTGGCGCGCGCCGTGGCGGCCGGCGCCTTGCCGGGGGCAACGCCCGACGCCATGCTCGTCACCGTTCGCACGCCCCAGCCGCCTTCTGGAACGTCGAAGTACCGCAGCGTGGCGCGCAGGGTGGAGCCCTGGACCTCGGTGGCAACGTAGGTGGGCGCGGAGGCGTCGCCGAGGGTGAGGCTCGCAGCAGCAGGCGCGCCGCTCGGGAGGACGACTTCCACCACCGCCTGCGCGTTGAGCACGATCCCGGCAGGTTCCAAGCGGAACCCGGCGAGCACGTCCGGCGTGCCGGCCAAGGGCGTGAGCGTGAGCGTGGTGGGCGCGTCGAACGCGCCCGCCGGGAACGTGAGGGTGGTGCGCGTGCCGTCGGCGCCAGTCGCCTGCAGCGTGCCTCCGCTCGGGAGGATGGTGGCGGTTCGCGGGCCCGTCGGGTCGGGCGGTGGCGACGTGCACGACGTCAGCACCGCCGTCAACACCGATGCCAACACCAGGCTGGCCACGGCGACCAGCGGGGCGGCGCCTGGCGCCCGGGCGGCGGCGGTCGAGCGAAGGAGTCGGTTCGGGCGCGTCGGCACCTCCTGTGGCCGTCCGCCACGACCATGTCGAGCGTTCACGGGCATGCCCCGTAATCGACCAGCACGAAGGCGGTGCGCTCCTCGCTGGCCTGCGAGAACTCGTCCAGCAGGTAGAAGGTGGCGTTCACCTGGTTCTTGCCCTGCTCGCTGCACCAGACCCACATGGTCTCGACCAGCGCGCCTTCGCCTGCCTCGCCGGCGAAGCCCGCGACCTGCGGCGACGACACCACGTCGTACTGGAATGAGAACGGGTCGTAGCCGTCGAGATCGAAGGTGGCGTAGAGGCGCTCGAGGTTGGCGCAATGGTCGCTCCACGGCAGCGTGAAGGAGATCTGCGCGTTGGTCTCGGCTTGGATCACGGTCGGGGCCACGGAAGCGACGGCGTCGAGGACCGGGGCGTCGTCCACGCAGACCGTCACGGTCTCTGTGGCGGCTTGGTCGTCACCGAACGCTCCGCCCTGGTAGCCGGACCAGATGATCTTGCGCGCCGCGTCGCCCGTTGCCGTCCGCACGTTCACGCGCGCGTCGCCAGATACTCCTTCGGGAGCCCGCCAGGCTGGGTTCGCCGGCGTCTCCTCGTCGACCGGCAAGATGGCCGGCGTGAAGCTGTGCGCGTCGAACAGGTTGTAGTCCTCGATGCGCGTCGGCCCCCACGTCTTCGACGGCATGGCCGTGAGCTCCAACTTCAGGTTCAGCTCGGGATGGGCGTCGGCGTACGCCGCGAACGACTTCGCGAGGATCCCCAGGAAGTAGTTGATGGTCTTGATCGCGAACTGGATCAGGTACTCCTCTTGACCCGAGGGCAACTTGGGCACCTTGGGTACGGGAAGCGCCCCGCCCGTCCTGCTCATGTAGGTCATCATCAAGCCGAGCAGGTCGTTGGAGGTGATCGAAGGGGGATCGTTCGACGCGGTCAGCTCGAGCCGGCCCTCGATGCGGTCTCCTTGCCGGACGATCTCCCCGTCGTCGAAGGCGAGCGTGAACGCATCGATCTTCGCCGGTAGGAGCGCGACGACGATCCGGTTCCAGGTGAGGTTCGCGAGGCTAAGCGAGACGCCGACGGCCGAGACGTACGGGATCTTGATGGCGATGCCAGCGATCCCGGTGAGCGACGTCACGTACCCGAACTGCCTGGCGATCGGTCCGAGGAGCTCTTGCCCGATTCGCCTCACCACCACGTAGAGCTGCATCTTGCATGCGAGGTCCTCGTCGGGGTCGCTGGCGTAGGGGCAGAGGACGTTCGCTTGGGTCGTGAGGGTCGAGGTGGGTGCAAGAGGCACCATCGCCGCGGCCAGCCCACCGGCCTGGTCGGCGAGCTCTTCGAGCATCTCCGGTATGCCGATGCTTGCGAGGAGAGCGCTGCCGATTTCGAGGCCGAGGTCCTCGTCGAAGTCGTCCAGGATCGGCGCCGTGCCTGCAGCCAGGGCGTCCAGCGAGTTCTCGCCCGTGAGCAGCGTCTCGCGCAGGGTTTCGGCCACGGCCCACATGATCTGGGTGTCCTCGTCGGTGTCCGTCGGCAGTCCGAGGGCGATGGTCTCGAACGCGTCCACCGCCGCGCCGGCGGCGGTGACGATGCGCTCATGCGCGTCCGGGGCTGGGGCCAGCGCGGTCACGGTGACGGCGTCCGCGGCGACCCCGACGACCGTCGTCGTGTCCGCCTGCCGTTCGACGACGACGTCGACGGGGCCGGCCGGTTCGTGCCAGCCGTCGTCGCCGATGAACAGAGGGAGCATGCTCGTGAGCGAGCCGTCCTCCTCGACGACGGCGGGCATCTGCACGCCTCCCACGATCACGACGAGGTCGCTGCTCTCGAGCACGTCGTCTGCCAAGCCCCGCACCGAGATGAACGTCCCCGGCGGTCCCGCGTCGGGTTCGACGGTCAGCGCCGCGGGACCGGTCGGTGGTTGCGGGGAGCCGCAGGCGCCCAGCGCCAGCAGGGAGACGCTCGTGACGACGAGCAGCGCCAAGGTCCTGCGGCGGGAGGGGATCCTGGTCATGGCGTCCACAGCGGGTTCTCGGCGCGGAACACGCGCATGACGTCTTCCTCGCCCGTCTCGATCAGTTGCTCGTTGTACGAGCTGAACGCCACGTGCGCGTCGGCCACGGCGATCAGGCGGTTCCACCCTGAGTAGCAGCACGGGGTGGTGTGGTCGAACCCGACCTCGGCGAGCGCCACGCGCTCCGTGGCGACTTCGTAGGCGTACACCATGCCAGAAGGGCACATGTCGAGCGAGCAACCGTCGAACTCCGGGCCGGGAGCCTGCACCAGCGGCGTGAGGTTGGTGGCCCACGAGGGGAAGAAGACGTACCGACCGTCCCAGGTGATCACCGGCGCGTTGGCGTTCTGGTCGGCTTCGTCGCCGGTCTTGGGGTTCTTCGTCACCAACGTCACCTCACCCGTCTCCATGTCCTTCAGGAAGACGTGGTCGCGGTACTGGCTGGTGGGTTCGGGCACGAGGTTGCTCGCCTCGGACACGAACACGACGTAGCGCCCGTCGGCGCTGATGGATTGACCCCCGCTTTGGGCGCCGGCGTTGGCAGGTTCGTCGGCTGCGTTGGTGTCGGCGCGAGTAACGGCATCCGTGTCCAGGTCAACGACGTAGAGGCCGCCGTACGTTCTGACCAGGGCGTGGCTGGCCGACGGTGTGATGGCCAACACGAAGGCGTTCCCGCTGGGCGTGCCGAGCTTGTCCGTCGTACCGCCATCCAGATCGCGCACGTACGCGCCTTCGGCGGTGGGATCGGAGAGCGAGTAATCCGCCGCGTAGAGCAGCGTCCGGCCGTCGGCGCTCAAGGAAGCGGGACCGATGGCCAGGTTGATGTCAGCCAGCTCGATCGTCTCGAGATCGGCCTGCATGTCGCGCACGTGGATGCGCCAGAGTGCCCCGTCTTGGTCGAGACGCGAGGTGTACGCGACGTAGCGGCCGTCGGCGCTGATGGCCACGTGCTCCCACCCGGTATAGACGCCGGCCGCGCCTTCGCTCACCAGGAGCAGCTCGCCGGTGACGAGGTCCTTGCGATAGACGTCACGCAGGCCGTTGGTGTCCTCAGGCGCCAGGTCGGCGTCGGGGTTCTCGTAATCCGAGCCGACGGAGAACGCCACGTAGCGGCCGTCGGGCGTGATGGCGAAGGCGCTGTTCTCGGTTTCCGCGGGGATGGCGGAGCCGTTCGCGAACGTGCCGACGTGCGCGGGCGGCGATCCCCAGTAGTCGTACGGCAGGTCGTCGATGAGAAGCGTTTGCTGCGCCGTGCCGAACTTCCCCTCGTCGTCGATGACGGTGAGGCGGATGTCATAACTGCCGTTGCGCCCGAAGCCGCGGCGGGTGGTGGGGTCATTGCCGACGGACTTGCTGAAGCCGTCGAAGTACCAGATGTACTCGACGATCTCGCCGTCGTCGCTGCTGGCGCTGGCGTCGAAGTCGTAGTAGACGGAGCCGTCGAACTTCGGATCGGGCACGGGGGTGATGGTGAACGCTGCGGTGGGGCTACCGGGACCCGAGTCGGTGGCGGTGAACAGTAGCTGCACGGGCGTGACGACGTCGACGCCGAGGGAGACGCCGTCGACCTGCGCTACCCGGCCGCTGGCGGTGTCGATGGCCCGCGCCGTGAACGGCTCACCGGCAGGCAAGAACGGCACCTTGAAGTAGCCGGTGGCGTCGGTGATGGAGGTGAACGGAGCGAGGCGCTGCGCCGAGCCCGGCCGCGTGATCGACACGATCGCGCCCTGCACCGGCCGGAAGTCGCCGCCGCGCAAGCTGGTAGTGGCCAGCGCAAGGGGATCCAGCCGAGCCGCGGTTGCCAGCGATGCCGCGCCGGGGCCGCTCGGGCCGCTGCCGTTCCCCGCCGCGCAGCTACCGGGAGGGGCGGAACCCATCCCCGTGGTGACGGGGTTCCCCCACGAGATACCGGTGGCCGGCGTGCTTCCTCCGCCGGAGCAGGGGGCGCCGTCGTCCTGCTGTAGCGCGAGCCGCGAGGCCGAGGATGTCGACATCGA
>JAWOIL010000122.1:0-11950 GCA_046484635.1 Trueperaceae bacterium | reverse complement strand
GCGAGCGTGTTGGTGGGGGTGCTCGCGGTCGCATCGATCGCCGCCCAAGTCCTGGGCGCGCCGGCGGCCGACCGACTCGGTCATCGGCGTGCTGCCGTCACCGGAGCGATCTTGGAGGCGCTGGGGCTGACCGGCCTCGTGCTGACGTTCGACGCGTCCTGGGCGGCGGCCTGGATCGCGCTGATAGGACTCGGCTGGGGTCTGCGCAGCCCGCAGATGTTCGTCCTGCGCGCCGACTACTTCGGACGGGACGCGTTCGCCACGGTGATGGGGTGGTCGATGGCGCTGGGAACCGTCGGGCTGGTGGTGGGGCCGGTGACCGTGGCCCGACTGATGGAAACCGCCGCTGGACCGCGAGGAGCGTTCCTCAGCATGGCCATCACCGCGGCGGCGGCAGCGGTGGCGTTCCTCGCCGCGCCGAGCCTGCGGCGCCGGAAGGTCTGGAGGGGGTGACAAACCTGCGCCTACTTGTTATATTGTCGACAATCGACAACCAGTTGGGAGGCGCCCGTGATCACGATGTCCACGGCCGGGCCACACTCCTCGATGCGCGAACGCATCGCGGATACATTGCGAAACGCGATCCTGAACGGCGAGCTACGGCCGGGTCAGCGGATCATCGAGGCCGAGGTCGCCGCCCAGCTCGGCACCAGCCGCGCGCCCGTGCGGGAAGCGATCCGCGAGCTCGTCAACGAGGGCTTCCTCGAGTCGCATGCGTACCGCGAGACGCGCGTCTCCAGCGTCACGCTCGAGGAGCTTCGCGACGTCTTGGTGCCGATCCGCATCGTCACCGAGACGTTCGCGCTGCGCCGGGTGATGGCGTCGCCGGCCGGTGACGCGCTGCGGGAACTCGACGCCGTGGTCGAGGCGATGCAGGAGGCGCTCGCCGATCGCGACCGCGCCCGCGTCATCGACGAAGACTTGGCGTTCCACCGCGTGCTGGTGAACGCGGCACCCTACAGCCACCCCGCCCGCATCTGGGCCAGCATCACCCCTGTCATCTACCGCGCGTTCGTCGTCGGCACGACCGACACCACGATGGAGGAGACGGTCGAGGGCCACGTACACCTGATGCGCGTGGTCCGCAGTGGGGACGTGGAGGCGGCCGTCGCGTACCTCACCGAGCACATCCGCGAGATGGAACATCGCTTCACCGCCGACGCCGCGCCGGGGATACCGGCGCCTGCGCGGCAAGGAACGGAGGCCCGCAAGCATGGCTAAGGAGAAGCGAGGCAAGCCGACGTCGGGTTCGACGCCGAAGGCGCCGCACGTCACGCGCGACATCCGCGAGCTCCACCGCTACGTCGACCACACGTGGCCCGAGATCGGCGAGGCCGCCGCCCTGAACAAGGTCTTGATCCTCCCGGTCGGCTCCGTCGAGGATCATGGGTATCACCTGCCGCTCGACATGGACCACCAGGTGGAGAAGATCTGCCTGGAGGCCGGTAGGCGCCGCCCCGACCTCTTCCTGATCGCGCCGCTGATCCCGTACGGCTTCAACCTGCACCACCTCGATTGGCCTGGCACCGTGCACGTGGCGTCGGAGACGTTCATCGCCTACGTCAAGGACGTCTGCAAGAGCTTCGCGCACCACGGCTTCCAGAAGATCCTGATCGTGAACGGGCACGGCTCGAACATGCCGAACCTCGACCTGGTGGCGCGCAAGGTCATCCTAGAGACCGACGCTCATTGTGCTGCCCTAATCTGGACCGACCTGTGCATGGACACCTTCGCCGGGTTCCGCGAGACCCCATGGCCGGGCAGCGGCCACGCCGACGAGATCGAAACGTCCCTCTACCTCCACATCGACGCAGAGCGGGTACAGATGGACAAGGCCGTCAAGGAGATCCCCAAGGAGTGGGCGAAGTCGAAGTACTTCTTCCTCGACCTGCAGAAGGGCGCGCCGGTGTCGTTCATGGACTGGTGGACGCGCTGGAACGTCAGCGGCGTCGTCGGCGATCCCACGGTCGCCACCGCTGCCAAGGGCGAGGCGCTGTGGGAGAAGACCATCGAAAGCCTCATCGAGCTGGCCGAGGAGTACCGCCAGATCCCGGTCAGCGAACGCGTCGACTACCACCGCCACGGCCCCGGACGGGCCGACCTGGAGGCCTGAACCGGCTCCACATGGGCGTTCTTTCCAAGGGAGGTGAGGCGAACCACCGCAAGGCTCGACCGCAGTCAAGACCGTGACCTCGGAAAGTAGAGATTTCGATGAAGCATGCTTCCCAGCACGACCGCCGCAGGCGTCCCCTGCTGGCGACTCTCGTCCTCACGCTCGCGCTCGGTGCCGTGTTCGGCACCGCGCTCGGCCAGAAGGTCCTGAACGTCGCCACACGTCTCGACATCGCCAACGTCGACCTGCACCTCACCACCAACTACGACGACCGTCTACCGCTCCTCAACGTGCTCGAGTTCCTCATCGGCATCGACGAGAACGGCGCGCCCGCGCCCGTCCTGGCCGAAGACTGGGTGTGGTCGGACGACGGCATGACGCTGACCGTCAACCTGCGCCAGGGCGTCATGTTCCACAACGGCAACGAGATGACGAGCGAGGACGTCAAGTACTCGCTCGACCGCGTGCGCACCGAGGGCCCGCGCTCGTCCGAGTTCGGACAGGTGTCGGACATCGTCGCCGCCGATCGCTACACCGTCGAAATCGTCCTGAGCGAGCCCACCGCGGCTTTGTTGGGCGCGTTGGCGAACCCGATCGCGCCGGCCGTCATCATCCCGGCCGGTGAGGCCGAGCGTCAGGGCGGAACCATCACGGCGCCCGTCGGCACCGGTCCGTTCCGCTTCGTCGAGTGGCTGCCCGACCAGTACCTGCGCGTGGCCAAGTTCGAGGATTACGCACTCGATGACCGCCCGGCCAGTGGTTTCACGGGTCGCCGCGAAGCGCTGGTGGACGAAGTGGTCTTCCGGCCCATCACCGAGGCCACGGTGCGCGCCGCCGCGCTCGAGAACGGCGAAGTGCACATCGCCGACAGCCTCGCCTACCCCGATTACGCCCGCCTGCAGGACCACGCCGACGTCATCGTCGAGATGATCCCGTCCGCCACGTTCGGTGACGTCCGCTTCGGCTTCAAGCAGGGCGCCTTCGCCAACGACCTGAACCTGCGCCTGGCCGTCGCCATGGTCACCAACAAGGACGACCTGGTCGAGGCCCTCACCTGGGGCCAGGGTCGCGTGGCGCACTCGGGCCTGCCGTACTTCAGCCCGTACGCCGTGGGCATCCACCAGGAGCCCGAGCCGTACGACGTCGAGCGCGCCCGGGAACTGGTGCAAGCGTCGAACTACGACGGCTCCGAGATCCTCATCTCGTACACGCCGGGCATCTGGCGCGAGATGGCCGTGATCATGCAAGCGCAGATGGCCGAGATCGGCATCGACTCGCGCGTCGACAGCCTCGAGCCGGGCAGCTCGCTGCAGAAGTGGCAGACCGGCGCCTTCGACGTGTTCGTCACCGGCCTGTCGCTCCGCCCCGACCCGATGAACTACTACATGCCGTTCTGGCACAGCGCGAGCACCACGACCGGCTATACCAACGCCGACTACGACCGCCTCAACGAGGAAGCGTTGGCCGAGACCGACATCCCCGCCCGCACGGCCCTCTACGAGGAGATCGAGGCGCTGCGCCGCGCCGACATGCCTTGGTACCCGCTCATCCACACCACCGAGACGAAGGGTTACAGCCGCGCCATCACCGGCTTCCAGCCCTGGAGCGCCGGCTACATGCCGATCTGGAACGTGGACATCCCCTGATCGACCTTCCCTCGCTCGACCGCGCCGGACCACCGCGCGCGGTCGAGCGAGGCGCGTGAACCGTGACGGGTGACGGAGCTCCTTAGGGCGCCGTCACCCCACCACGACCCGACGCCGGCGCACCACCGCGCGCCGCTTTTCGCCTGCCTGGAAGGAGGACCGAGACACCATGCTGACCGTCGCGCTGCGCCGTCTTCTCACGCTCGTCCCGGTCCTCATCGCCATCTCGTTCGTCTCGTTCTTGCTCCTGGCCATCATCCCTGGTGACCCGGCGGTCGTCATGCTCGGCGCGGACGCCTCGCCGGGCGCGCTGGAAGCGTTGCGCCACCGGCTCGGCCTCGACCGGCCCTTGCTGGAACGGTTCTTCTGGTGGATCGTGAACGCGCTGCGCGGCGACTTGGGTAACTCGCTGTACCAACAGCGGCCGGTGGCGGACATGGTGTTCGAACGCCTGCCGGTCACGCTGCTCATCTGCTTCTTCGCCACCGTCGTGAGCATCGTCATCGGCGTGACGGCGGGGGTGTTGTCGGCGGTACGGCGCAACCGGCCGGCCGACCACGTCTTGCGCGTCGCCAGCCTCATCGGCCTGTCGATGCCGGACTTCTGGCTCGGCCTGATCTTGATCCTCACCTTCAGCATCCGCTGGCAGGTGTTCCCGATCACCGGCTTCGTGCCACTCGGGCAAGACTTCTTCGGGGGCCTGAAGTTCTTCGTGCTGCCCAGCCTCGCGCTCGGCCTCACGCTGGCCGGTTTCTTGACGCGCCTCACGCGCGCCTCGCTGCTCGAGGTGCTCAGCGCCGACTACGTGCGCACCGCCCGCAGCAAGGGCGTGCGCGAACGCGTGGTGGTGCTGCGTCATGCCCTCGGCACGGCGCTGCTGCCGCTGGTCACCGTGGTCGGCCTCAACTTCGGCCGGCTGCTGGGTGGGGCCGTCGTGATCGAGAGCGTGTTCAGCCTCCCCGGGGTCGGGCGCCTCATCGTGCTCGCCATCTCGCAGCGCGACTTCCCGGTCGTGCAGGCCGCCGTCTTGTACGTGGCCGTCATCTACACCGTCATCAACCTGCTCACCGACCTCTCGTACATGGTGCTGGACCCGAGGGTCCGGTACGCCTAGGTAGCCCCTTCGTGCGGCGCTTCACCCAGAACCCCCTCTCCGTCGTCGGTGCGGTGCTGCTGCTGGCGGCCTTCGCCGCCGCGATCTTCGCGCCCGTGTTGGCGACGCACGAACCGATGCGACTCGCCATCTCCGAGCGCCTTCAGGCCCCGTCGGCCGAGCACTACTTCGGCACCGACGTCTACGGCCGCGACATCTTCAGTCGCGTGCTGTACGGGGCGCGCATCAGCCTGCGCGTCGCGCTCATCGCCAGCGCCCTGGCGCTATCTTTCGGAACCATCGTCGGCGTCGTCGCCGGCATCGCCGGGGGACTCGTCGACACGCTGCTCATGCGCGGCACCGACGTGGCGCTGGCGTTCCCGGGGCTGCTGCTGGCCATCGGCATCTCGGCGGCGCTCGGCACCGGCGAAACGAGCATCACCCTGGCGCTCTGGTTCGTCTATCTTCCACGCTTCGCCCGCTTGGCGCGGGCAGCCGTCATCCAGATCAAGAACCACGATTTCGTGCACGCCGCGCGCGCGTTGGGCGCCCAGCGCTTCCGCATCGCCTGGCGCCACATCGGCCCCAGCATCGTCTCGCCGCTGGTGATCCAAGCCAGCGTCTACTTCTCGGAGATGATCCTGGCCGAGGCCGCGCTCAGTTTCCTCGGCCTCGGCACCCCGCCCCCCGCCCCCTCGTGGGGCAACATCCTCAGCGAAGGGCGCGAGTACATGCGGCTCGCGCCTTGGATCTCGATCTTCCCCGGCCTGTTCATCCTGCTGACCGTCCTCGGAGTGAACCTCCTGGGCGACGGCCTGCGCGACACGCTCGACCCCCGGAAGGGGTGAAGGAGGCGCCATGCGCATCACCGACGTCGAAGCCCTCGTCCTTCGCATGCCGACCATCGACGTCGGCGCGGCGGACAGCACCCAGGACGCGCTCATCGTGCGCGTCCACACCGACGAGGGCATCGTCGGCATCGGTGAGGTCGATGCCTCGCCCACCATCGTCAAGGCGATCATCGACGCGCCGCCGTCGCACGCCATCTCGTCGGGCCTGCGCGAGGTGCTGGTGGGGGAAGACCCGCGCGACATCGAGCGGCTGTGGGACCGCATGTACCAAGGCTCGATCTTCTACGGCCGCCGCGGCGTGGCGGTGATGGCGCTCAGCGGCCTCGACATCGCGCTGTACGACATCCTCGGCAAGTCGTTGCGGGTGCCGGTGTACCGGCTACTGGGCGGCGCGCGCCGCAAGAGCATCCCCGCCTACGCCAGCACGCTCATGCCGGACACGCCCGACGAGGCCGAAGCGCACGCGCGCGAGGTGGCGGCGCGCGGGTTTCACGCCATCAAGTTCGGGTGGGGGCCGTTCGGCCAGTCCGACGATCTCGATGAAGAGCTGGTGGCGGCCGTGCGCCGCGGCGCCGGCGACGACGTCGAGATCATGCTCGACATCGGCTTCGGTTGGCGCGAGGCCGATCACGCCATCGCCATGACGCGCCGCATCGCCAAGTACCGGCCCTACTGGATCGAGGAGCCGCTCTACCCCGACGACCTGCGCGGCTACGCGCGACTCGCCGACGCCGTCGACGTGCCGATCGCTGCCGGCGA
This sequence comes from Trueperaceae bacterium, assembly GCA_046484635.1. Lineage (GTDB taxonomy): Bacteria > Deinococcota > Deinococci > Deinococcales > Trueperaceae > CAZACZ01. The sequence goes on along the minus strand of JAWOIL010000122.1, from coordinate 5,488 downwards.
GGAGAACACCACCCGCTTCGAGTTCGAAGACCTGCTCGAGCGCGGCCGGGTCGACATCGTGCAGCCCGACGTGACCCGCTGCGGCGGCCTGACCGAGGCGAAGCGCATCGCCACCATGGCCCACGCGCTCGGCAAGCCGTGCGTGCCGCACGCCTGGAGCACCGGCATCATCTCGGCCGCTTCGCTGCACCTCATCGCGACGCTACCCAACGCCCGCTACCTCGAGTACTGCATCCGCCCCAACCCCCTCAACACCGGTTTGGTGAAGAACCCGGTGCGCGTCGTCGACGGCATGGCACACGTGCCCGAGGCGCCGGGGCTCGGCATCGAACTCGACGAGGCCGAACTCGAGCGCTTCGCAGCGGAAGCGTGAGGTCATCACGGCGATGATGCAGGCGCTGGTATGGCACGGGCCCAGGCAGATGAGTCTCGAGCGCGCTCCCGTGCCCGAGCCCGGCCCAGGCGAGGTGCGTGTCCGCGTCGCGGCGGTGGGGATCTGCGGCTCGGAGCTGTCGGGGTACCTGGGGCACAACGCCCTGCGGGTCCCGCCGCTGGTGATGGGGCACGAGTTCACCGGGGTGGTGGACGCCGTGGGCCCGACCGGCGACTCGTCGGAAGCCGGCGCCGGGGGTAGAACCGCCGTCCTCCCCGCCATCGGAGCGCGCGTGGTGGTGAACCCACTGGTGAGTTGCGGCGCGTGTGAGCACTGCCGCAGCGGTCGCGCGAACCTCTGCGTTACCCGCGCCCTCATCGGCGCGCATCGTCCCGGCGCGTTCGCCGACGCCGTGGTGGTGCCGGCGGCCTCCTGCCTGGAGCTGCCCGACGACGTTGGCTTCGTGATGGCGTCGTTGGTCGAGCCGCTCGCCTGCGCCGTGCGCGCCACGCGCCTCGCCGGCGTCGACGAGGAGAGCCGCGTGCGGGTGTTGGGAGCGGGTCCCATCGGCCTCTTGTGCGCGCTGGTGGCGCGCGAAGCCGGTGCCCGCGAGGTCACCATCCACGACCCGAACCGTGCCCGCGCGGCCGTCGCAGTGTCTTGGGGGCTCGACGCGCCGGAGGGAGGGCCGGAACCAGGCGACGCGGTCATCGACGCCGTCGGCCTCGAGGTGACGCGCCGCCAAGCAGTGGCGGCTCTCGAGCGCGGCGGCACGGCGGTGTTCGTCGGCCTGCACGAACCGTCGGCGGCGTTCGACGGCAACGACCTGGTGCGCGACGAGAAGGTCGTGCGCGGGTGCTTCGCCTACGCCCCCGACGACTTCGCGCGGGCGCTTACGTTGCTGACGAGCGGGCTTCTGCCGGAACCTGGCCCGTGGTTGTCGGTGCGCGACCTAGCAGATGGCCAGGCTGCCTTCGACGAGCTGATCGACACGAAGCCGAGCGTGGTGAAGATCGTGCTGCGCCCCGAGGGCGCGGCCGAGGAGGTATGAGCACGTGTCCAGGATCCTGATCTGCGAGTGCAAGCAGGAGGTCTCGACCTTCAACCCGGTGCCGAGCCACGCGCACGACTTCGCCATCGACGAAGGCGCGGCGCTGCTGAGCTCGCACCGGGGCGCGAACCGCGAGGTCGGCGGCGCGCTGTCGGTGTTCGACGCCGACCCGAGCGTCAAGGTGGTGCCCGGTTTCGGCGCGCGGGCGTACAGTTCGGCCGGAACGCTCACGGCGGAAGGGTTCGCGGCCCTGGCGGACGGCTTCCTAAGGGCCGTGCGCGACCATGCCGACGTCGACGCTGTTTACTTCGCGCTGCATGGCGCCATGGCGGTGGAAGGCGAAGACGACCCGGAGGGCTACCTGCTGGCCGAGAGTCGCAAGATCCTCGGCAACGAGAAGCCGATCGTCGTCTCGCTCGACCTGCACGGCATCCTCACCGACCGCATCCTGACGCACGCCGACGCGGTGGTGACGTACCACACCTACCCCCACGTCGACTTCTTCACCACCGGCCAACGCGCAGCGCGCGTGCTGCTGCGCATCGTGCGCCAGGACCTGCGGCCGGTGACGGTGAAGGTGTCGATCCCCGCGCTCGTCCGCGGCGATCAGCTCATCACCGAGACGGGCCTGCTTGGCGGGTTCATCCGCCGTTGTCAGGCGCTCGAGGCGGGAGCAAGCGGAGTGTCGGCCGGCATGTTCATCGGCAACCCGTTCACGGACGTGGCCGCGCTGCAGAGCCACGCGCTGGTGGTCCTCGACGACGACGTGGCGGGTGCCGAGGCGCGCGCCGCCCGCGAGGCGACGGCGCTGGCCACCGACTTCTGGGACGTGCGCGAGCATCTACAGCAGCCGTTGGTGCCGCTCGCCGAAGCAGTGCGCCGCACCGTCGAGCACCACCGCTCCGGCAAGGGCGGCACGGTGATGCTCACCGACGCTGCCGACGCCACCAGTTCGGGCGCGTCGGGCGACTCGAACGCCGTCATCGCCGCGCTGGCAGCGGCAGGCTACGAGGGTCGGGTGCTGGCGCCGGTGGTCGACCCCGAGGCGGCCGAGGCGGCGTTCGCCGCCGGCGTCGGCGCCACTGTGAACGTCACGCTCGGCGGGCGGCTCGACCCGCAGCGGTTCATGCCCATGCCGTTCACGGGACGGGTGCATCTCCTGAGTGAAGGGCGGTTCCGGAGCGAGTCCGACGGCATGACCTGGTCGTCGGGCCGCACCGCGGTGCTGCACGGCGATCATGCCACCGTGGTGGTCACCAGCCGCAGCGTGAGCCTGTTCGACCGCTCGCTCTTCTTCGCCCACGGGCAAGACCCCAAGACGTTCGACGCGGTGGTGGTGAAGTCGCCGCACTGCCAGCCGCACTTCTTCAAGGACTGGGCGGCGCTGGCGCTGAACGTCGACGCGCCCGGCTCGACCAGCGCGAACCTGCCGTACCTGGGCCACACTCGCTGCGTGCGGCCGATCTTCCCGCTCGACCCGGGCGTCACGTTCAAGCCCAAGGTGCAGGTGTTCCGGCGGCATGGGGGCCGTGTCGGCGGCAAGAGGGCGGAGTGACCGGCGTGACCGAAGGGGGCGGAATGACCGACATGGATGACGTGACCGACGCGGCCAACATGGCCGACGTGCCCGGCATGCTCGACTGGACCATCCGAGAGATCCACGCCGTGGGGCTCTACGGCGCCACGCCCGAGGGCGGCTGGGACGCGGAGCTGACGCCGGACGACTGCGTGCACACGCTCGTGGCCGTCGTCACCGAGGAGGGGCCGGTGGGCTACGGCAGCGCCTTCACCAACGACGCTCTGGTGAAGGCGGCGCTCGCGGTGCTCGAGCCGCTCTACCGCGGCGAGCGCGCGCTCGAACCCGAGCGCGTCAGCGAGAAGCTGCACCAGAACACCTTCTGGATGGGACGCGGCGGCAGCATCACGCACGCCATCAGCGCCATCGACATAGCGCTCTGGGACCTGCTGGGGCAAGCCACGGGGCAGAGCGTCGGCAGGCTGCTGGGCGGAAGGTACCGGCAGCGTGTGAAGCCGTACGCGTCGTTGCTGATGCGGGAACCCGATCCGCTGGCCGAGCAGTTGCGCAGTCTGCTGGACGAAGGCTTCCGCGCCTTCAAGCTCGGTTGGGGGCCGTTCGGCCGGGAAAGTGCCGCGCTCGACGAGGCCATCGTGCGCGCCGCGCGCGAGGCCGTGGGCGACGACGTGGACCTGATGATCGACGCAGGCGGCTCGGACGCGCACTGGCCCAACGGCTACAAGTGGGCGCTTCGCACCGCCGAGATGCTCGCCGGCTACGGCGTGCGCTGGTTCGAGGAGCCGCTCAAGCCCGACTCGCTCGAAGACTACGTCCAGCTCCGGCTGCGGGCGCCGGTGCCCATCGCCGGCGGCGAGGTGCTCACGCGCCGCCAGACGTTCCTGCCGTGGCTCCAGGCGCGCGCGTTCGACCTGGTGCAACCCGACGTCACCAAGGTCGGGGGGCTCAGCGAACAGCGGCGCATCGCCTGGACCGCGCTGGACAACGACGTCGAGGTGGTGCCGCACGGCTGGAACACGGCGCTAGGCCTCGCTACCGACCTGCAACTGGCCACGGCGCTACCCAACGTGGCGTTCGTGGAGTACCTGACCGGTTCGCCGTACATCGACGACATCGTGGCGACGCCGTGGGCGCTCGACGAAGACGGCATGCTGGCCATCCCCGACGCCCCCGGCCTGGGCGTGGCACTCGACCTCGACGCCGTGGCGCACCACGCGCGCGGCGTGCGCCTACCGGCGCCCGGCTGAGGGGGCGCTGGCGTGCGCATCACCGACGTGCGTTGCCACGTGTTGCTCGCCCCCGACGTCGACGAGGGGCTCACCTCGTCGGCGCAGGACGGCTTCCTGGTCGTGATCGAGACCGACGAGGGCGTGTGGGGCGTGGGCGAGTCCGACCTCAACCCGTGGATCGCCAAGGCGTGCGTCACCGCCCCCGGCACGCACACCATGGGGCGCTCGTTGCGCGAGATGCTGCTGGGCGAAGACCCGCGCGACATCGATCGGCTGTGGCGCAAGCTCTACGTCGGCAGCGCCATGAACGGCCGCCGCGGCGCCGTGGTGCACACCCTCGGCGCCATCGACATGGCGCTGTGGGACCTGCGCGGGAAGCTCGAGGGGAAGCCGGTGCACGCGCTGCTGGGCGCGCAGGCGCAGGCGAAGGTGACGCCGTACGCCTCGCTGCAACCCACCACCGATAGCTTCGAGTCCTACCGCGACTCGCTCGTGGCGTGGGCCGTGCGCGCGAAGGACCTGGGCTTCCGGGCGGTGAAGGCCGAGATCACCATGAACGGCCCGTACGCCCACAGCCGGTTGCACGAGCCGTACGAGCGGCCGGTGGGTGACCCCTCCCGTGTCGTCGCGCGCAGACTCGCCACCCAGGACCTGCGCGACGCGGCAGCCCACTACGCAGCAGAGGCCGGAACTGCCACCGCACGTCGGTTCATCGACGCGGCCGAACAGGCCTTCACGAGCATCGCGCGGCAACCCCGGATCGGATCCCCCCGATACGCCGTCGAACTCGACTGGCCGGGACTGCGAACGCACCCGATCGCTCGGTTCCCCTACCTCGTCTTCTACGTCGAGCAGGCCGACCACCTCGACGTCCTGCGCGTACTGCACTCCCACCGCGACATCCCAACGAGCCTCCAGAACCCACCGACCGACACCTGAACGAGGTGACCCGGCCTTGCGTTGCAACACGGAGGCGATCGGAGAGTCCACGATGACTGAGCTGTTGCAGTTCCTCATCGTGTTCGACCATCAGCAGGGCGCCCTCCGCCAAGAGGTTGCCGTCTTCGCCGACGTCGCCGACGCGCTGCGCGTCTACGACGCTGCCGAGCGGCACTTCGCCCAGCAGGAGCACATCGAGGTGGTCCTGATCGGCTCCGACTCCCTCGACACCGTGCGCCGCACCCACGCCAACTACTTCGACGGCACAGCCGCCCTGGAGCGGCTCTTACCCGCCGGCTGAAACCACACGCAGACCGGTCGACTCACCGGCCCGAGCGGCCGCTGCCTACCCGTGCACGGAC
>JAWOIL010000085.1:0-3158 GCA_046484635.1 Trueperaceae bacterium | reverse complement strand
CCGCGCGCATCCACGAGGCGCTCTCGTGATCCAGATCAAGAGCCGCAGCGAGCTCGAGGTGATGGCCGAGGCCGCCCGCGTCAACCGCGAGGCGATGGACGCGGTCGCGGGTGCGGTCGGCGTCGGGGTCACGACCCGCGAGTTGAACGCCATCGCCGAGGATGCTATCGTCTCGCGCGGCGGTACGCCCGCCTTCAAGGGCTACGGGGGCAGCCCCACCGTCCCGCCGTTCCCCGGCACGCTGTGCACGTCGGTGAACGAGGTCGTCGTCCACGGCATCCCGGGCGAGCGCCCGCTCGCCGACGGCGACATCGTGTCCGTCGACATCGGTACCTTCTACCGGGGCTTCGCCGCCGACCTGGCGCGCACGTTCGCCGTCGGCGACGTCCCTGAGGAGGCCCGCCGCCTCATCGATGCCACCGAGCGTTCGCTCGAGGCCGGCATCGCGGCGGCGCAGGTAGGCAACCGTCTTGGCGACGTTTCCGCGGCCATCCAGGGCGTCGTCGAAGCGGACGGGTTCTGGGTGGTCCGAGAGTTCGTGGGCCACGGCATCGGCCGGGAGTTCCACGAGGACCCCGAGGTGCCCAACTACGGTCGCGCCGGCACGGGTCCCGTCCTACGCCCCGGCCTCGTCCTGGCCATCGAACCGATGGTCACCACCCGCTCCACCCGGGTGGTCGTGCAGGACGACGGCTGGACGGCTTCCACCGCGGACGGATCGCTGGCCGCGCACGTCGAGCACACGGTCGCCGTCACCGAAGACGGCCCGTGGGTACTCACCGCAGGTTCGGAACGGGCACCGGCGACCGCCGGGGCCCCGAGGAGGTAGGCATGGCGCGACGACGATTCACCGGCCCCCCGAAGCCGCGCCGCGACGAGGAGACGACGCAGGACACCATCCGTACGGAAGGCGTCGTCCTCGAAGCGCGCCCCAACACGACCTTCCTGGTCCAGTTGGACGCGGGTCCGGAGATCCTCGCCCACGTGGGCGGCAAGATGCGCCGGCACTACATCCGCATCCTCCCGGGCGACCGGGTGGTCATCGAGATCAGCACCTACGATCCTGAAAAGGGTCGCATCGTCTACCGGAAGTAGGAGACCGACCATGAAGGTCCGCGCGTCCGTCAAACCCATGTGCGACAAGTGCAAGGTCATCCGTCGCCACGGGCGGGTCTACGTGATCTGCTCGGTCAACCCGAAGCACAAGCAGAGGCAGGGATAAGGCATGGCACGCATCTCAGGCATCGACCTCCCGCGTGAGAAGCGCATCGAGCACGCGCTCCCGTACATCTACGGAGTGGGGCTCTCGCGCTCCCAGCAGATCCTCGCCGAGGCCGGCGTCGACCCCGACGTCCGCGTCAAAGACCTCGCCGAGACCGACGTCGCCAAGATCCGCGAGATCGTCGACCGCAGCTTCAAGGTCGAGGGCGACCTCCGCCGCGAGGTCCAGCTGAACATCAAGCGCCTCATGGACATCGGCTGCTACCGCGGCCTCCGCCACCGCCGCGGTCTGCCCGTGCGCGGCCAGTCGACCAAGACGAACGCCCGCACCCGCAAGGGCCCGCGCCGCACCGTCGCCGGTAAGAAGAAGGCGCCGAAGAAGTAAGGGGACCCTGAGCAGACATGGCCAAACCCACCAAGACCACCAAGAAGCGCGTCAAGCGCTCCCTCGCGGAAGGCAAAGCCTTCATCCACGCGAGCTACAACAACACGATCGTCACGATCACGGACATGGACGGCAACACCGTCGCCTGGTCCTCGTCGGGCAGCATCGGCTACAAGGGCTCCAAGAAGGGCACCCCGTACGCCGCCCAGCTGGCCGCCGCCGACGCCACCCGCAAGGCTCAGAACATGGGCCTCAGCCAGCTCGACATCGTGATCCGCGGCACCGGCTCCGGCCGTGAGCAAGCGATCCGGTCGATCCAGGCCACCGGCGTGAACGTGCGCACGATCATCGACGACACCCCCAGCCCCCACAACGGCTGCCGCCCACGCAAGCGCAAGCTGCGCTGATCGGACGGAAGGAGAAACCATGGGTCGATACCGAGGTCCGGTCGTCAAGATCAGCCGCCGCGAAGGCGTGAACCTGGTCGAATCGCCGAAGGTCCAGAAGTACATGGAACGGCACCCGTACCCTCCGGGGCAGCACGGCCAGCGCCGTCGCCGCAAGCCGTCGGACTACGCGGTGCGCCTGCGCGAGAAGCAGAAGCTGCGCTTCTACTACAACATGAGCGAGAAGCAGTTCCGGAACCTCTTCGCCGAGGCGTCGCAGAAGACCGGCGCCACCGGCCAGGTGTTCCTGCAGCTGCTCGAGTCGCGCCTCGACAACGTCGTGTACCGCATGGGCATCGCGAGCACCCGCCGCCAGGCGCGGCAGTTCGTCGCCCACGGGCACATCATGGTCAACGGCAAGCGCCTCGACGTGCCGTCGTACCGGGTCGAACCCGGCGACGTCCTCGAGGTCCACGCCAACGCGAAGAAGAACCCCTTCATCCGCGAGAACCTCGAAGCGCGCAAGCGCGGCAAGACGCTCCCCTGGCTCGAGTTCGATGCCGAAGCCATGAGGGGGACCTTCAAGAGCCGGCCCTCGCGCGAAGACATCGTCGTGCCGGTCAACGAACTCCAGGTCATCGAGTACTACTCGCGTTGATCGGGACGGAGACCACGGTGCAGATCATCCCCGAGTTCAAAGCCAAGACCACGCCCACCTACGGCGAGTTCGTCGTGGAGCCGCTGGCGCGCGGCTTCGGCGTCACGCTCGGCAACCCGCTCCGGCGCCTGTTGCTCTCCTCGGTGCCCGGCACCGCGGTGACGAGCGTCTACATCGAGGACGTGCTCCACGAGTTCTCGACCATCCCCGGCGTCGTCGAGGACGTCATGCAGATCATCCTCCAGCTCAAGGAGCTGGTCGTGAAGCTGCACGACGACGACCCCGTCACCCTCACCCTCCGCCCGGAGGGGACTTTCTGGATGATACACCGATCCTGGATATCAAGCCGTATCTCCCCTATGCAGACAATATTCCGGAAGCCTCCGGAGGTTTTGCTTCCGAATCACCGTTAAAAGAAAACAAGGTAACCTCAGCCCCGAGGCGCTATCAGCCTGTCTTGCCAAAGAAAAGGAGGGACTGTCAAAACTGCGCAGATTGATTGTCCAAA
>JAWOIL010000083.1:0-2583 GCA_046484635.1 Trueperaceae bacterium | reverse complement strand
CTGACCGGCAGCGAGGTGAAGTCGTTGCGTGCCGGTGGTGGCTCGATCGCCGAAGCGTTCGCACGCGTGCAAGGCGGCGAGGTGTTCCTGGAAGGGATGACCATCCCCCCTTACAAGGACGCCAGCTACAACAACCACGAGCCGAACCGGCGCCGCCGGCTGCTGCTCAAGCGGCGCGAGATCGACGAGATCGCGCGCGGATTGGAACGCAAGGGGCTGACGCTGGTGCCGTTGCGGCTGTACTTCAAGGGCGGTTGGGCGAAGATCGACGTCGCGCTCGCGCGAGGCAAGAAGCTCCACGACAAGCGTCGCGACGAGGCACGCAAGGATGCGCAACGCGAGATCGACCGGGCCATGGCCCGGTCCGTGAAGGGCACGTGAGCCCAGCCGTGATGCTGCGGAGGATGATCGCGACGCTGCTCTTCGTGCTGGCCGCGTCGGCCTGGGCGCAGCCGACGTTGATCGTCAACGGCCGTACCATCGCCGGCGCCACCACCACCCTCGTCAGCGGGTCGAGCTACGCGCCCGGCGCGGCGTTCGCGCGAGCGCTCGGCGCGTCGTTCCACGTCGACGGCTTGCGCTCTCAGGTGACGCTGCAGGCCGGCGGACGGATCCTGCAGCTCGCCGTCGCCGACAGCGGTGCCGCCGCAGCGACACCGGCCGCGCTGCGCCTCGACGGGCGAGTGCTCGGTACCAGCGCGGCGGTGGTCCATGAAAGCGAGATCTACCTGCCGGTCAAACCCGTGGCGGAGGCACTGGGCGCCAGCGTCACCTTCCTCCCCGAGCAGGCATCGGTCCTGGTGGTGCAACCCCGCGCGGTCCTCGGCGCGATGCGCCACGAGACGGGGAGGACGGAGCGACTGGAGTTGAGCGTGTCGGCGCCCGTGCACTACGCGGCCTTCTGGAACGAGCCGGTGGGCACGCTGCAGGTTCACTTGGAACGCACCGACGTCGGCGAGCGGCTACCGCCCCAGGAGGGCACGGCGTTCACCTTCGCGTCCGCTTCCGCGGCGGGTGGAGGCACCGACGTCCGTATCCAAATCGAGCCGGGCTACGCCTACGAGATCTACGCCGTGCCAGACGGTCGTGGGTTCCGATTGGTGGTGGCGTTCGGACGCTCCGGCGAGGCGGTGGCGACGCGCGACGCCGTCGTCGTGCTCGATCCCGGTCATGGCGGCGCCGACGCCGGCATCGCCATGCCGAGCTTCGGCAGCGAGGGTGCGCTCACGCTCGCGTTCGCCGACCGCCTGGCCGCGCTGCTGCGCGCGCGCGGGATCGAGGTACGGAGTACGCGCGACACCGATCACGACGTCCCGCTGGAGCGGCGCTCTGCTGCCGGCGTGGGTGCCGACCTGTTCCTGTCGCTGCACGTCGCGGAGCTGCCCGTCGGGGCATTCCGTGCCTACTACCTCGACGACGCCGGTGACGTGCATGGTCTCGATGTCGCCGTGCGCGCGAACGCCGCCGCGGCATTGCGCTCGGACGACGGCGGCGCTACCGACGCCACCGATACGCTCCGGCGCCGGCTCCTTCTTGGACTGGTCACCGACCTCGACCTGGGCAGGCGCATGGCCGAGGCGCTGGCCGGTCAACTCTTCGGCCAGGCCGGGTACCGCGCCGACGAGGTCGCCGGCGCGCCGTTGCAGGTCCTTGGCGGCGCGGCGGGGCGAGGCTTGTTGATCGAGTTCTCGGCCGCCGACCTCGCTTCGGACGGATTGCCGGAGCGTCTCGCCGACGCCCTGTTGGAGGTACTGCGGCAGGTCGCCCCGGCCGGGGGCGCGCTGCCATGAGCCAGGAACCGCGGCTGCAGGCGACCCCCGCCGATGCCGCCGAACCGGAGGTGCCGGCGCCGCTCGGACCGCGCGTCCTGGAAGCCGCCTTCACTCCCCACGTGCTCGCGGTGTTCCTGGTGTTCCTCGCCAGCATCGCCTTGCTGGTGAGTTCGGCTGAGCGCAAGGCGGCGCCCGCGGCAGACGTGGACGTCACGCCGCCAAGGCCACCCGCGACCATCGAGGACGTGCGCCTGGTTCTGGTCGACGATGCCGGTTTGGAGTGGTCCCGGGTGGTTCAGGTCGCGCTGCCCGAACGCGGTTCGGCGCGCAGGGCCCCGACGACGGCCGCCATGCGCGCCATCTTGACCGCCGTGCCGTTCATTGGCGAACACATGCAGTACTTGAACGTGCTTCCGATTCTCTGCGCCGTGGCGATGATTGTGAGTACGAAACTCATGCCCATGTCTGGTCCCATACAGAATCCCCAGCAAAAGATGATGATGACGATCATGCCGGTTTTCTTCAGCGTCATTTGCTACAGCTTTGCGTCGGGGCTGAACCTTTACATTCTTACTAGCACCGTGTTAGGCATCGCGCAGAATCGGCTCATCCGGGTATCGGCGACAGACGTGCCGGAGAAAAAAGCGCCGAAGAAGAGACGGCACTGGTATGCCGCCGCCCAGGCACGGCGCCGCCAAGCCGCGAAGGACATGAAAGAGGCGAAGGACAATGGCCGGTCCCGGACCTCGAAGAAGCAAAAGGGAGGGAAGACCTCGAAACCCGGACGGTCCCAGTAGCAGGCAGTGGTCCG
>JAWOIL010000039.1:2500-38735 GCA_046484635.1 Trueperaceae bacterium | reverse complement strand
GGGATCAACGACCCGTTCACCGCCATCGACGCGGTCGACCGCCTGGCAGAAGGGCTGGACCTCCTCGCGCGCAGAGCGCCACCCCAGTCGCGCTGGCATGACGAGGACGGTGTGCTTCGCGTGGTGGCGCCCGAGTTCGATCTGGCCGGAACCGCGGAACGCGTCTTCGGCGCGATCCGCGGCTACGGGGCAGGCGACCTTCAGGTCGCCACGCACCTGGCCTCTACGCTGCGTCGGCTCGAGGCGAGCACGGAGCACGACGGGCTACGGCAGGCAGCGGCACGCGAGGTGAAAAGGCTGCTCGCGTCTGCCGAACCCCGCCTCAGCTCCGAGGACTTCGCGCAACTGCGCGAGGCGTCCAAGCGCGTCACCGCGTGGATCCGGTTGGAAGAGGCGGACCCGGACGCGTGAGGTGGGACTCGGCGGAGGTGGTCAAGGGGTCGTCGCCTGCTGCAGGGCCGCCATGTGCACCTCGAGCAGCCACACCGCCACGCGGTTGTTGGCACGCAACTGCTCCAGCGTCAGCGTGGACGCGTCGCTCTTGCACACCGCCTGCTCCTTGAGTTCGATCTCGGCCGGCTGCAATCCCGTCATCTCCACCACGACCGGGATCGCGCTCGCCAGGGTACCCGTCTGCATCAGGGTCTGAGCGGCGAACTGGATGCTCGAGCAGAGGCTCGCCTGCACTTCGAGGATGGCGGTGCGAAGCTCATCGGGCGACGGTTGTGCGGCCATCGGGGCGGGCTCGGGGAACTGCGGCGTCTGCGCCAGGCCGAAGCCGGCGGTGAGGCCGAACGCGAGGGTGAACGTCAAGATGCGTCGAACCATGCGGGGAACCTCCTAGGAAGCGCCCGTCGGGGCGTCCTGTGCTCACCCTAGGCGAGAGGGTATCGACGGTTCTTCGACCTTTGTCGGTTCTGCCATGCTCAGGCGAGGCGTGCCTTCGCTTCGAGGCCCTCACGGTCGAGCAGGAGCACACGCTGCCGCTCTACGCGGATCAAGCCGTCTTCCACGAGGCCACGTAACACCCTGTGCAGCACGTCGGGCACGGTGCCCAAGCGGGCGGCCAACTCGGCCTGCGTGGCCCACTTGCGACGCTCGAACACGTCCTCGTCGGCGCGGTCCAACAGGTAACGAGCGAGCCGCGCCTCGAGGGTGCGAAGCGACAGCGACTCCACCAGATCGACGGTGGCCAACAGACGTCTTGCCAGGTTCTGCAGAAGCGGCCACAGCAGGCTGGGCGTTTCCTGCGTGACGCGCAGCACGGCGGCGCGCGGGAGTAGCCACAACGTGGCGGGCTCCAGCGCCACTAGGCTCGCGGGATTCGGCGTCTCGAGGAGTAGGCCGATTTCCTGCAGAACGTCGCCAGGGCCGACGTCTCGCAGCACCTGCTCGCGTCCGGCCGCCGAGATCTTGGTGACCTTGAGCCAACCGGCCGCCACAACGTACAGCCCTTCGGCGACGTCCCCCTCGAGGAACACCACCTGCTCGGCGTCGCAAGAGAGTCGGCGCGCTCGGCCGGCGAGCCGCGCCAGCACGTCGTCCGGCAAGTCTTGGAACAGCGGCACCGCTGCCAACGCGCTGCGTGCGTCCAGCGACGGAAGCCTCGAAGCATCCCTGGGTGCGTCGTCGCGGTCGGGTCGGGGCATCGCTTCGCGCGCTAGACGTCCCAGTAGCGCAGGTCGTGGTCCTCGAAGCTCGGGTCGCAGCGGCGCGCGAACGCCAGCAGACCGTCGCGGTCGGGCAGTTCGAGGTAGTAGCGGAAGTTCGCCAGGTACCGCTGCACCACCCCGAGCGGCAACCCGAGGCGCGCTGCCTCCTCACGGGCGACCTCGGCCAGGTGCCCGAGGCCTTCCTCACGCGCGGCACGGAACTCGCGCACCAAGCGGTCGGACGGCTTGCGGTCTGCGCGCGAGGCCCACACGGCGAACGTGAACGGCAAACGGGTGACGTGGTACCACGCCTCGCCCAGGTCGGTGACGAGCGGCCGCCGCTGGTCCAGGCCGACGGGCCGCTGCGCCACCGCCTCGCGCAGTGCGGCGTCGCCGATCAGCAGCGCGGCGTCGCAGGCGTCGAGCATCGCGTCGAGGTCGGACGGCATGGGCACGAGCTCGGCGGCGAGGCCATCGTGCTCGAGCAGCACGTCGAGCAGTGCCACGCTGGTGGCGGAGTCGGTGGTGACGGCGATCCTGCCCCCGCGCAGTTCTGGCCACGGCCGCCAGTGGAACAGCATCACGCTGTACACCGGCCCCAGCGTCGAGATGGAGAAGTCGGGCAGGGCGCGCAGCTCGCGCCGGTGCAGCACGAACTCGATCGAGGAGATCAAGGTCAGATCGATGTCACCCGCCAACAGCGCAGCGTTCAGCTCGGTGGGCACGCCTCGCACGAACTCGACCGCGCCGGCGTCTGTCGACCACGGTCGCAACCTCCAGTGCAGCGGCGCGACGTTCGTGTACGACACGATGCCGAGTCGCTCGACGCCGCGCTCGGACACGACCGTCACGTCCGCCCCGCCTGGCGACTCCGCCACGCCATCGGGCCCGGCGCGATCGGCCATCGCTTCGCCGGACGCGCCTCCTGCTCCGGCGGTTCGGGCGTCCTCGGGCACGTTCAGGCCCCGAGCACCTTCAGCTCGCGGTAGAGGGCGTCGCGCAGCACCGGCACGCGGCCGGCCGTGCGGATGAGGTGCACCAACTCGTCTTCGGTCATGCCCGTCTCTGTCACGGCGCCGGAAGCGTGTGCGATCCGCTCGTCCTTGATGGTGCCGTCGATGTCCGACACGCCGGCAGACAACGCGACCTGCGTGAGTTCCGGCGTGATCATGATCCAGTAGCCCTTGACGTGCGGGAAGTTGTCGAGCATCAAGCGCGCGACGGCCAGGTTGCGCAGGTCGTCGAGACCGGTCGTGAAGCGCGTGCCGAGTTCCTTCGCCAATGGGTTGTTGTCGGGTTGGAACGCCAGCGGGATGAACGATAGGAAGCCACCCGACTCGTCCTGCTGGGTCCGGAGGCGCACCATGTGGTCGAGGCGCTCATCGAGCGTCTCGATGTGGCCATAGAGCATGGTGGCGTTCGTGGGGAGGCCGAGCTCGTGCGCGGTGCGGTGCACCTCGAGCCAGCCCTCCGACGTGACCTTGGCGCGTGCGATCCGTTTGCGCACGCGCTCTGCGAAGATCTCGGCGCCGCCGCCAGGTAGCGCCACCAGGCCCGCGTCCTTCAGCTCTTGCAGCACCTCGCGGTACGTCTTGCGGGGGCGCGTGATGCGGGTGAAGTGATGGATCTCGGCTGCCGTCCATGCCTTGACTTGGGCGCCCGGATAGCGCTCGGTCAGACCGCGTACCAGGTCGAGGTAGTACTGCCATTCACGCTTGGGGTGATGCCCGGAGGAGATGTGGATCTCGGTGAGGTCGGGATGCCAGTACCGATCGACGTAGGCCCAGACGTCCTCGAGGTCGTAGTCCCACACGCCGTCCTCGCCGAGCTTGCGTTGGAAGCCGCAGAAGGTGCACCCGACGTAGCACACGTTCGTCTGCGACAGCCTCAGCGAGTGCACGTAGTACGCCTTGGCCCCCACCTTGCGGCGTCGTACCAGGTCTGCCAGGCGCATGAGCGCGGGCACGTCGTGGGTGCGGTACAGCACCATGCCGTCGTTCATGTCGAGGCGTTCGCCTGCCAAGACCTTGGCAGCGACCGGCTCCATGGCCGGGTCGCGCAGCGGTAGATCGGTCAGGTCGGCGATGCCTACGTCGTGCGGCGCGGCGTACGCCTCCGGCGCGCTAGCGTTGCGTGCCCACCCAGGGTGCGCGGCGGGGTTCGCTTGCGGCTCTACGCTCATCGAGCGAGTCTACCACCGCCTCACGGGGCGGCCAGGACGCGTGCCCGACGGAACCTCCTCGGCTGGGCAGCGCTCAGATGTGCAGCGCCCGCCCGTCGACCGCCAGCGCGGCCTCCTTCACGACCTCCGCCAGCGTGGGGTGGGCGTGGACGGTGCGCGCTACGTCTTCGCTACTGGCGCCGAACGTCATCGCCGCCACGGCCTCTGCGATGAGGTCGCCCGCGCGCGGCCCGATGATGTGCACGCCGACGATGCGGTCGGTGTCCTCGTGCGCCAGGATCTTCACGCGCCCCTCGGTGTGGCCGAGCGCCCGCGCGCGGCCGTTGGCCATGAACGGGAACACGCCCTTGCGGTACGGCACCCCCGCCTCGTTCAGTTCCTCTTCGGTCTTGCCGACGCTGGCGATCTCCGGCTCGGTGTAGACGACGCCGGGCACCAGGTCGTAGTGCACGCTCGCGGCCATGCCCGCAAGCATCTCCATCAGCGCCACGCCGTCCTCCTCGGCTTTGTGGGCCAACATCGGGCCCGGCACCAGGTCGCCGATGGCGTAGACGCCGCTGGCGCTGGTGCGGAAACGCTCGTCCACCTCGATCCTGCCGCGTTCGTCGAGCGCCACGCCGGCTTCCTCGAGGCCGAGTCCGGCGGTCGCGGGAGTGCGACCCACCGCCACGAGCACCCGCTCCGCTTCGACCGGGTCGCCGTCTGCCACCCGGACCAGCGCGCGCCGCTTGGCGCCCTTGCCGCTCACGTCCACACCCTCCACACGGGAACCGAGCCGGAAGTCGATGCCCTGGCGCCGGAACACCTTCAACGCTTCCTTGGCGGTCTCGCCGTCCATGCCCGGCAGGATCCGGTCCAGGTACTCGAGCACCGTCACCTTCGCGCCGAGGCGCGCCCACACCGAGCCGAGCTCGAGCCCGATGTACCCTGCGCCGATCACGACGAGGCTCTCGGGCACGCGCTCCCAGGTCAGCGCCTCGGTGCTGCTGACCACCACCTCGCCGTCGAGCTCGACGCCGGGCAGGGTCGCCACCACCGAGCCGGTCGCCAGCACCACGTGCTCGGCCACCAGGTCGACCGCGCCGCCGTCGATCTCGGGGCCTTCGACGGTAACCTGGCGCTCGCCGCTCAGGCGGCCCGTTCCTTGGTAGCGCGTGATCTCGTTCTTCTTGAACAGGAACGCCACCCCGTCGGTGTTCTGCTTGACGACCTTGGCGCGCCGAGCTTGCATCGCTTCCAAGTCGAGCCGAACGTTCTCGGCCACCACGCCGTGATCGGCGAAGCGCTCGCGCGCCTCGGCGTACAGGAAGCTCGACTCCAACATCGCCTTGCTGGGGATGCAGCCGACGCGCACGCAGGTGCCGCCGAGGGCGGGGTCTCTCTCGATGACTGCCACGTCGAAGCCAAGCTGGGCGCCGCGGATGGCAGCGACGTACCCGCCGGGGCCGGCGCCGACGATGACGATGTCGTGCTGCTTGGAAGCGCCCACGTCAGACCTCGATCAACATGCGAGCGGGGTTCTCGACGGCGTCTTTGATGCGTTTCAGGAACGTCACCGCTTCGCGGCCGTCCACGACTCGGTGATCGTAGGTGAGGGCGAGGTACATCATGGGACGGATCACCACTTGGCCATCCAGCGCCACCGGGCGCTCTTGGATCGTGTGCATGCCGAGCACGCCCGATTGCGGGGGGTTGACGATCGGCGTGGAGAGCAGCGAGCCGAACACCCCACCGTTGCTGATGGTGAACGTCCCGCCCTGCAACTCGTCCGGGGTGAGTTTGTTCTGCGAGGCGCGCGTGCCGAAATCCGCGATGACCTGCTCCACCTCGGCGAAAGAGAGCCGCTCGGCGTTGCGAACCACGGGGACGACGAGCCCCTTCGGGGTCGAGACCGCCACGCCGATGTCGTAGTAGTTCTTGTAGACGATGTCGGTCTCACGGATCTCGGCGTTGAGCTGCGGGATGAGCTTCAACGCATCGACGGCGGCCTTGACGAAGAACGACATGAAGCCGAGACGGATCCCGTACCGCTTCTCGAACGCCCCCTTGTACTCGCTTCGCAGCGCCAGCACCGCGCTCATATCGACCTCGTTGAAGGTCGTCAACAGGGCGGCGTTCTGCTGAGCCTCGACGAGCCGCTCGGCGATGCGACGCCGCAGCAGGCTCATGGGAACGGCTTCCTCTTGGCGCTCGTAGCCACCGGGAACTGGCGCCTGCGCGCCGGCCGCGTCCTTCTCCGGTTCGGCCGCGGCGCGCTCGCGCTCGGCCAGGTACCGTTGCACGTCTTCCTTCAGGAGGCGCCCGCCAGGGCCGGTGGCGCCGACCTCGTCCCCGCTCAGACCGTGCTCGTCGAGCAGGCGTCGCGCCGCGGGCATCACGGCGGTCGGCTCCTCACCGGAGGGCTCGCCACCGGGGGCCTTCGCTTCGCCGGCTGCCGCCCTTGCCTCGGCGGCTCCGGACTCGGCAGTCCCTGAACCGGCAGCCCCTGAACCGGCAGCCCCGGAATCGGCAGCCCCGCCTCCGGTCGGTTCGGCTTCGGCCCCAGTCGTCTTCGCATCCTCGGGCTTCGCCGCTTCGGCCTTCTTCCCGATCGCCGCCGCTTCGGCGCCCACTGCCGCGTCGGACTTCGCCTTCGTGCCCTCGCCCGTGGACGTAGCTTCGCCTTCTGGGGCTTCCTCGGCTTCCTTCCCGCTCGCCGCCTCCGCGTCGATCCTCGCGATCACCTCGCCGATGGCCGCGCTGTCGCCTTGCTTCTTGAGCAGTTCGGTCACGACCCCGTCGACGGGGGCCGGCACCTCGAGGGTCGCCTTGTCCGTCTCGACCTCGACCAAGGCCTCGTCCTTGCGGACGGTGTCCCCCTCCTTCTTCAACCACGTGCCGATGAACACCTCGGTGATCGACTCGCCCGCGGCGGGCACCTTGACGTCTGTAGCCATGCTTCCTCGCTCCCGTCGCGACGGCGCACGGCCGTCTGCTTCTCGCATCGTTCCCGCCGCGGCTCCCTTGCCGCAGAGCGCGGTCCCTCAGGCAGGTTCGTCGAACGCGTCGCGGACCAGCTCGGCCTGCTCCAGTCGATGGGCCGCTCCCGAGCCGGTGGCCGGACTCGCCGACGCCGGGCGCGAGACGTACCGGACGCTGCGTCCGAAGAGGCGATCGCCCCACTGTACTCGCAGGAACCGCAGCGCCCCCATGTTCTCCGGCTCCTCTTGCACCCACACCACCGGCGCGTTCTCGGGGTACGCGGACAGCGCCGCTTCGATCGACGACATCCGCAGCGGGTACAGCTGCTCGAGGCGCACGATGGCCACGTCGTCGCGCTCCTTGTCCTCGCGCGCAAGGGCGAGATCGTAGTACGTCTTGCCGCTGGTCAGCAGCACGTGGCGCACGCCCGTAGCTTCTACCGTCTCGTCGGGCATCACCCGCCGGAACCTGCCCTGCGTCACGTCGCTCAGGTCGCTGACGGCGCGCGGGTGGCGAAGCAGGCTCTTGGGCGTCATCACGATCAGCGGCTTGCGGTACGGCCGCACGTACTGCCGGCGCAAGAGATGGAAGTACTGCGCAGGCGTGGTGGGGTAGGCGACTTGAAGGTTGTCCTCGGCGCAGAGTTGCAGGAAACGCTCGAGGCGCGCACTGGAGTGCTCCGGACCCTGCCCCTCGAAGCCGTGCGGCAGCAGGAGCACCAAGCCCGACAGGCGCTTCCACTTGTCCTCCGCGCTGGCCAGGAACTGGTCGACGATGACCTGCGCGGAATTGACGAAGTCGCCGAACTGCGCCTCCCACAACACCAAGCCGTCCGGCGTGTCGAGGCTGTAGCCGTATTCGAAGCCGAGCGCGGCCGCTTCGGAGAGCGGGCTGTTGTGGATCTCGAAGGCCTTGGGTTTGGCGGCGATGGCCGACAGCGGCACGAACTCGTGGCCGTCCTCGGCGTCGTGGAACACAGCGTGACGGTGACTGAAGGTGCCGCGCTCCGTGTCCTGACCGGTGAAGCGCACCTTGGCGCCGTCGGCGACCAGGCTGGCGAACGCCAGCGCCTCGCCGGCCGCCCAGTCGAGCGGCGCTTCGCCCTTCGCCATCGCCAGACGCGTCTGCAACGCGCGCCGGATCTTGGAGTTCAGGTGGAAGTCTTCCGGCACCTCGGTGAGCGTCTGGAGCCACGCGCCGGCGTCCTGTTCGGCGACGCCGGTGTCCACGTCGGGCACGTCCTCGTCGCGCCCGCCGAGGTACGGCTTCCACACGCCTTCCAGGGTCGAGTACTGGAGTTGGAACTCACCGCTACGCGCCACCGACAACTCCTGCTCGAGGTGCAACCTGCGTTCCTCGACGATGCGTTCGGCTTCGTCCTTCGTCACCTCGCCGAGTTCGAGCAGGTGATCGCGATACGCCTCGCGCACCGACGGGCGGCGCTTGATCTTGCCGTACATAACCGGCTGCGTGAAGGCGGGCTCGTCGGATTCGTTGTGGCCATGGCGCCGGTAGGCGTACATGTCGACCACGACGTCGCGCCGGAACTCGCGCCGGAAGTCCATCGCCAACTCGATGACCTGCGCGACCGCCTCGGGGTCCTCGCCGTTCACGTGGAAGATCGGGATCTGCAGCATCTTGGCGACGTCGGTGGCGTAGGTGGTGCTGCGCCCTTGTCGGGGGCCGGTGGTGAAGCCGACCTGGTTGTTGACGACGATGTGGAGCGTGCCGCCGACGCGGTATCCCACCAAGTCGCTCAGGTTGAGCGTCTCTTGCACGATGCCCTCACCGATGAAGGCGGCGTCCCCGTGGATGACGATCGGCAACACCCGCTCGCGCTTCGTGTCGACGAGGCGGTCCTGCTTGGCGCGGGCGCGTCCCACCACGACCGGGTCGACGTACTCTAGGTGCGAGGGGTTGAACGTGAGCGACAGGTGGATGCGCTTGCCCTCTTCGGTGATCCAGTCGTTGGAGTAGCCGAGGTGGTACTTGACGTCGCCGCGGCCGAGGTGCATCTCCGGGTCCTTGTCCTCGAACTCGCGGAAGATGGTGCGTGGGTTCTTGCCCAGGATGTTCGACAGCACGTTCAACCGACCGCGATGAGCCATGCCCAAGACGATCTCTTCGACGCCCTGGGTGCCGGCCTTCTCGATGGCGAGGTCGAGCAACGGGATGAGCGTCTCGCTGCCCTCCAAGGAGAAGCTCTTGGCGCCGACGTACTTCTTCTGGACGAACTCCTCGAAGATGACGGCGTCGGTCAGCTTGGTGAGGATGCGAAGCTGTTTGGCGCGTGGCAGCGCCAGCCGGTTGCGCGTCGACTCCATGCGGCGCTGCAACCAGACACGCACCTCGAGACTGTCGATGTGCATGAACTGCGCGCCGATGCTGCGGCAGTAGGTGGACTTGAGCCCGTCGATGACCTCCGCCACGGTGGTCGCGCCGGCGAGGACGTTGCCGAGCACGGGCCGGTGCATGTCGCCTTCGGTCAGGCCGTAGAACGCCGTGTCCAGTTCGGGCGCCTCGAACGGATCGCGCCCGAGCGGACTGAGCTCCGCCAGCCGGTGCCCGCGCACGCGGTAGTTGCGCACCAAGCGGTCGAGCTTCTGCTGCAGCACGGCGGCGGCCGTCCCGACTTCGTCGAGTTGGGCCGCCGATGCTCCGCTGGGCGGGTTGAACAGGCTACGTGGCGTGAAGCTCGGGCCGAGCGAATCCCGGTCGGTCAGACCGTTCGCGGGGCGCTCGGCGAAGTACCTGCGCCACGCCTCCGGTACCGACTCCGGCTCCTGCAGGTAACGCAGGTACATCTCCTCGACGTACTCGAGGCTCGAGCTGTGCATTCGTTCCTTGGCGTCGGTCTGGTCCATGAAGAGATCCCCGAAGCGGTTCGGTCGGCGCGGGGATGGCGCCTGAGGAAGCAAGCGAGGCCATGCTGGGGCGGCGCGCCGCGGCGCGGTCGCGCGGTGGCCCGGCTCGCCCCGGCGGTTCGGCGCCACCGACCCTAAGTTGTATCACGACACCGCACCCGAGCCCGGCCCGCAACCGACGCACCGGATCCGGCGCTACCCTGGGGGCATGACCGACCGAAGCCGCTCCGAACCGCTCGACGGCTCGGGCCGACGCTCCCGACCCGCCCCTCGCCTGGTGACGCTGGGCGAAGCCCTGATCGACTTCGTGCCCGTGAAGAGCGGTGTCGCGCTCGAGGACGCCGAGCGCTTCGTGCGCGCAGCGGGGGGCGCGCCCGCCAACGTGGCCGTCGGCGCCAGCCGCCTCGGCGTGCAAGCGGCGTTCCTCGGCAAAGTCGGCGACGACCCCTTCGGACGCCACCTGGTGCAGGTGCTGGAGCGCGATGGGGTGGACGCGGGCGCCGTGCGCCTGGACCACGAGGCCCGGACGGCGCTGGCGTTCGTCTCGTTGAGCGAGAGCGGCGAGCGCGACTTCGTGTTCTACCGGAACCCGTCGGCCGACATGCGCTACCGCCCGGACGAAGTCGACGAGAGCGTGCTGGCGGCCGCCGACGCCTTGCACGTAGGCTCCATCAGCCTCATCCAGGACCCGGCGCGTGCCGCCACCGTCCATGCGCTCGACGTGGCACGGCGAAATGGAGCGTGGGTGTCGTACGACCCGAACCTGCGTCTCGCGCTGTGGCCGTCGGCCACGGAAGCGAAGCGCGGCATCCTCTCGATCTGGGATCGGGCCAACGTCATCAAGCTGAGCGAGGACGAGCTGGCGTTCCTCACCGGCGGCCGCGACGCGGCGGCGGCACGCGGCCTGATGCACGACGAGCTCGACCTGCTGGTGGTGACGCTGGGCGCCGCGGGCGTGCGCTACCAGTGCGGCGCGCGCTGGGGCGGGGTGGGTGGCGAGGTGCAGGGTTTCCGGGTCGAAGCGGTGGACACCACCGGCGCGGGCGATGCCTTCATGGCAGCGCTGCTTGCCGGGTTGCTGGGCGGGGCGTCGCGCAGGACGACCGCACTCGAGCGCGACGAGCTCGAGACGCTACTCAGGCGGGCGAACGCCTGTGGCGCGCTGACGACGACGCGGCGCGGGGCCATCCCGGCGCTGCCGAGTGCTGCCGAACTCGACGCCTTCCTGACGGCGGACGCGGGATCCGGCGGGGCGTGACCCATGACGTGACCCATGAGAAAACGCGCCCACCGGGCGCGCTCCGTTTCGTTCGATACCCTCAACGTACCCCGATATACGAGATTCGTCAAGACCATGCGCCGATGCCGCTCCGTTCGCCCGCGAAATGGGCACGAACGGCGCCCGAACGTCCTTCCAGTGGCTCGAAACCGCCAGCATCGCGGCGCGGCCCGAACCGTCGGTGCTCGGGTCGGAAGCGTGGCGAGCGTGGTAAACAGGGTCCGTGACCGACGCCCATGACGAACGCGAAGTCTCGGGGCCGACCGTGCCCGAGAACGCGGCGCTTCCCACCATCGCCGCCGTCGAGGCCGCCGAGCGGCGGCTGGAAGGCGCCATCGTTCGCACGCCGCTGATCCGACTTCCGCTCGAGGGGGAGGACGGGCAGCCGGTCTTCGCGAAGCCCGAGAACCTCCAGCGCCACGGGTCGTTCAAGCTTCGCGGCGCGATGAACTTCCTGGCGTGCTTGGATGAGGACACGCGTCGGCGAGGCGTCGTGGCGCACTCCAGCGGCAACCACGCGCAGGGCGTAGCCGCCGCCGCGAGACGGTTCGGGGTTCCCGCCACCATCGTCATCCCCGAGGGCGCCAGCGCGCTCAAGGTGGCGAACACCCAGGCGCTCGGCGCCCAGGTAGTGCGCTGCGCCAACGACCAGCGTTCGCGCGAGGACACGGCCAACGCCATCGCGGTCGAGCGTGGCGCCACCTTGGTGCCACCGTACGACCACGCCTGGATCGTCGCCGGGCAGGCCACCGTCGGCACCGAGATCGCGGCCGACTTGCCGGACGTCGCCAACGTGTTGGTGCCGATCGGCGGTGGTGGCCTCGCCGCCGGGGTCTGTCTCGCGCTCGCGGCCCGCGCTCCCGAAGCCCAGGTCGTCGGGGTGGAACCCGAGCTCGCCGCCGACGCGCAGGCGTCGTTGCGCGACGACCGGCGCGTGGCATGGACCGCGGAGCAGGTGACCCGCACCATGGCCGACGGCGTGCGAACGCAGTGCATCGGCGAGGTGAACTTCGCGTTGCTGCGGCGTCACCTCGCCGGCGTGGTGACCGTCTCGGAAGCGCGCATTGCTGCTGCCACCCGTTGGTTCGTCGAACACGCGCGGCTCGTCGCGGAGCCGACCGGCGCCCTGGCGCTGGCCGCGCTCCAGCGTCTGCTCGAAGAGGGAACGGCCGACGGCGTGACGCTGCGCCCCGGGCCGACGGTGGTGGTGATCTCTGGCGGGAACGTCGACGCCGCGACGTTGCGGACGTTGCTGCAAGACGACGCGGCGAATATCCTTACCTCGTGACGCCGCTCGTTCTCCTGCTGTTGCTTGCCTTCTTGATGGTGATCGCGGCGAGCCTGATGATCTGGGCCGCGCTGACGCTCGGCGACGCTCGGGACCGGGCCATCCGGAGCGCCGCGACGGAGGCCGTCGCGAACGGGAAGGCGGCTACCCGGCCGTCGGCGCCGGAGTCCGAGCGCCGGTCTTCCGCCAAGGGCGCTGTGCAGGCCGAGCGCGAACGGCAGGGGTTCACGCCCGACGTTGCGTCGGAGGCGGTGCAAGACGAGCCCCCAACCCCGCCGCCACGCCCGAGCAACGACGAGGTGCGCGGCGCCCGCGCCGTGGTGACGCCGCGGACGCCTACCGACGACGCCTTCGAACGCTTCCTAGAGAGTGAGACCAAGGACCGCGGATTCCCGCCGGTCCGCCCCGACGACCGCCGCGACCGCTGAGCCCGGCCGACGGTCCTTCGTGACGCCAGGAGCGAATCCGTGCCCTTCGAACGTTACCGCCGCTTACAACTGACCCGGCCCGAGGAACGCATCCTCGTGGTGACCATGAATCGTCCGGAGCGACTGAACGCCGCCGACGAGGAGATGCACCGCGAGTTGGTCGACATCTGGCGCGACATCGATCGCGCCCACGACGTCGACGTAGCCATCTTGCGGGGGGCCGGACGAGGCTTCTCGGCCGGCGGCGACCTCGACATGGTCGAGCACATCGCCGACGACTGGAGCACGCGCGCACGCGTCTGGAAGGAGGCGCGCGACCTCGTCTACAACGTCATCGACTGCAGCAAACCGATCGTATCCGCCATGCGCGGCCCGGCGGTGGGCGCCGGTTTGGTGGCGGGGTTGCTCGCCGACGTGTCGATCGCCGCAAAGAGCGCCCGCATCATCGACGGTCACACGCGACTCGGCGTCGCCGCCGGCGATCACGCAGCCATCGTGTGGCCCCTGCTCATCGGCATGGCGAAGGCGAAGTACCACCTGTTGACGTGCGAACCGATCGATGGAGTAGAGGCGGAGCGCATGGGCCTGGTGAGCCTGGTGGTCGAGGACGACGAACTCGACGACAAGGCGCTGGAGGTGGCAAGGCGGCTACGCGACGGCAGCACCAGCGCCATCCGCTTCACGAAGTACGCGCTGAACAACTGGTTGCGCCTGGCAGGCCCGACGTTCGATGCGTCGCTGGCGCTCGAGTTCCTGGGCTTCACCGGACCCGACGCGCGCGAAGGCATCGCGTCGCTGCGCGAGAAGCGCGCGCCCGAGTTCCACGACGACCCCGACGTGTGACGGAACGCGCGGGCACGCTCAGGCGCTGGCCTGGGCGAGTTCTTTCAACCTGCGGTAGGCGTCTTCGGCTCGCGCCCGAAGCTGCGACGTGTCGGACTTGCCGCGCATCATCAAGTGCATGTTCATGTGCTGGTCGACGTCGCCGAAGATCGAGTTGAGGATCTCCACCTCGTCGCCCGAGCGCAACGACGCGTCGCCGCGGAACATGTGGGTGTAGCTGAACTCGAACTGCTGCTCGTCGATCGCGCCAGACAAGAACTGCTCGAGCACGTCGAAGTACGGCTTCAGCTCCGAGCGGGAACTGCCGGCGCTCACCGCGACGGCCCCTCCACGCGGGAGGCTGTGGAAGCCCACTTCGAGTGCCTCGGGCGTGATGTCCCAGTTATCGAGGTCGAACACCGGAGTGCCGTCCTTGAACATGATCACCTGCGGCGACTCGTGCCTGACCCCAGTGCGTTCCTCCACTACGTTGCTGGCAGGACGCGCCTCGACGACGCGGATGACGCCGCACATCAGGTCGTCGCGGGGATCGAGCTTCTCTTGCACGTAGCCGAACCCCTGCATCGTCTTGTGGCAGGTGCCGGCCTTGAAGATCAGGCTGGTGGGGTAGCGCCGCAGGAACTCGTCCACGGCTTCGGGATCGTTCAGCAACACGACGCGGTCTTTGAGCATGCTCACACTCCTAAGGTGCTTCGCCAAGTCTATCTGGCGTACGGGCCGAAGCGATGTCGGGTAGCTATCGCAGGCTGGTGGTGCCGATGCCGCACCTGCGGCGGGCGCAGCGGCTCGGCGCCCTGTGGGGACGGCGGCCGTTCGTTGACCGCCCCCTGCCGTACTGCTAGACTCCTTGATGCTGCCGGAACGGCCAGCACGGCGTTCCCGCTCCGTGGAGAGGTGTCCGAGTGGTTGAAGGAGCACGCCTGGAAAGCGTGTGTGTGGGGTAACCTGCACCGAGGGTTCGAATCCCTCCCTCTCCGCCAACCTATCGCGACCGCGCCCCTAGGCCCGTGCCAGGGGCGTGGTCTTCGATGGGAAGCGTCGGGGCGCCGCGGCTCCGCCCCGCCCCCGTTCTTCCGTCGAGCGGCGCCCTACGCAAGGTGCGTCGCGCCGCGCCATTCCCGTCCAGGCGCACCAGAGACTACACTCGGCCCGTGGACCCCACCGACCGCCTGATCCGCCTCGAGACCTTGAACGCCATCGGCGATCTGCTCAACGCGGCGCCGACCTTCGACGAGGCGGCGGGACCCGCCGTCGCGACACTGCTCGAGCGGTTCGGGCTCCGGGCCGGCTGGTTGTTCGTCACCAACGTCGCAGAAGGCGACGCCCACCACGGAAGCTTTCGGCTTGCGGCGGCGGTGGGCCTACCGCCGGCGTTGGCATCGGACGATTGCGCGGCGTTGCGCGACGGCAACTGCGAGTGCCAGGGGCTCCTGCGAAGGGGCGAGCTCGACCGCGGGATCAACGTCGTGCGTTGCAGCCGACTCCGCGATGCGCATGGCGACCGCGGGAACCTGGTGATGCACGCGTCGGTGCCTCTTCTCGGCGATCGTGGTCCGGTTGGCATCCTCAACCTGGCCGACGCGGGCGACGCGCCGTTCGAAGACGAGACGTTGGCGTTGCTCGCGACCGTCGGGAAGCAGCTTGCGGCCGCCTTCGTGCGCTCACGCCTTCAACGCCTGCGCACCTCCCAGGAGCGGTACGCGGCGACGTTGGAAGAGCGAGAGCGCCTGGCGCGGGAGATGCACGATGCGCTGGCGCAGCAGCTGTTCGCGGCGCAGTTGGCGCTGGAAGTCGCTCGCGGGCGATGGCGGCCCGGCTCGGCAGGAGCCGGGCCGGTGGACGAAGTCACCACCGACGCGCTGGACCAGGCCGCCGCCTCCCTCGACGCCGCCATCGCTGAGCTCCGCGGCCTGGTGGAAGTCCTTCGTCCGGCCGAGCTGAGCGGGGGGTTGCGCGCCGCACTCGTGCGCCTTGCCCAACGCACCGCCCCGTCGCTCACCGTTCACCTCGACATCGATGCGCAAGACGCGGAGGACCCCACGGTCGCGGAGGTGCTGTACAAGGCGGCGCAGGAGGCGCTCCACAACACGCTGCGCCATGCCGGTGCCCAGACCGCATGGATCCACATGCGAAGCGCTCGGGGCACGCTCGTGCTCCGGGTCGCGGACGACGGTGACGGCTTCACCGGCCCGCCCGAAGCGTCGGTCGGCTCCGGACTGGGCCTTTCGGGGATGCGCGAGCGCGCTCGCGCCATGGGCGGCGAGCTGCGCATCGGAGAGCGTCCCGGTGGGGGCGCCGAGATCGTCGTGGAGGTGCCATGGGCGCCCGGATCCTGATCGTCGACGACCATCCCGTCGTACGCGCCGGACTGCGCGTCTTCCTCGACCAGCACGACGACCTCGCCGTCGTCGCCGAGGCCGGCAGCGTGGCCGAGGCGCGCGCGTGCGCCGCCGAAGCGTCGTTCGACCTGGTGCTGCTCGACTTGCGCCTGCCGGACGGCGGCGGCGGCACCCTGATCCCCGAACTGACGGGCGGCGCCGATGCCCCGAAGGTGGTCGTGCTCACCAGCACGTTCGACGACGAAGACGTCCGACGCGCCATCCGCGCGGGCGCCCACGGCTTCCTGCTCAAGCACGCCGGTCCCGGAGCGCTGCTCGACGGTGTGCGGGCCGCCCTCCGCGGCGAGGTGCCGCTCGATCCGGCAGCCGTGCGCGCGTTGGCGACGCCGCGCGAAGACGTCCTTGCGACACTGACCCCGCGCGAGCGTGACGTGCTCTCGCTCCTCGCTCGCGGCGCGAGCAACAAGCGGATCGCCGCCGAACTCGGCATCGCGGAGAAGACCGTCAAGGCACACGCGGGCAACCTCTTCGCCAAGCTCGGCGTACGCGATCGGGTCCGGGCCGCCCTGCGGGCGAAGGAACTCGGGTTGTGAACGCCGAATCCCAGCGCCGGATCTGGTCCGAACCAGGACCAAAGACCTAGTTCGACCCCGGACCATCCGCGCAAGCGTCGCAGCGCACGGCTGGCGCATCCTGGCCGTGGAGGTGCTCCGATGTTTTTCGAACACGCCTATACCCTGCATCGCCTAGCCCAGCAACGTTCCGAAGACGCGCTCCGCGCTGCGGCAGCGCATCGCCACGCGCGCGAAGCCCGTGCGTCCGCCACGACCGCCGTGCGCCGCCCATGGAGCGGTCTGCGCCCCCGCCGCTCGACCCCCCTTCCTTGCGCGGAACCAGGCGTGCGCGGTACGTGGCAGGTGGCGGTCGGCTTGCGGGGACGGTGCGCATGAGCGCCCCAGAGCGAGATCCGCGGCTCGACTCCAACGCCGTTTCCGAGGCGGCTGCCGACGCGCCGACCGACGCGCTTCGCACCGCCGTGGTGACCGGCGCAAGCAAAGGCTTGGGCCGCGTCTTGGCGGGCTTCCTGACGGCGCAAGGGTACCGGCTGGTCATCACCGCCCGCGGCGCTGCAGAGCTCGAGGAAACGCGGGCGGATCTCGCGCGTCTGTCCGAGGTCGTGTCCATCGTTGGCGACGTCACCGACGCAGCTCACCGCGACCTCGTACGCCGCGCCGCGGGACCGCGGGTCGACCTGTTGGTGCACAACGCCTCCTGGCTCGGACCCTCACCGCTACCCTCCCTTTCCGAAGTGGAGCCCCGAGCCGTTCGAGACCTGATGGAGACCAACGTCGTAGCTCCCATCGCTCTGACGCAGGACTTGCTTCCGGCACTTCGCGCCGCCCGCGGCACGATCGTCGCCGTCTCGTCCGATGCCGCCGTGGGCGGATACCCGAACTGGGGTGCGTACGGCGCCAGCAAGGCCGCGCTCGATCTCGTGACCGCCACGTGGGCCGCCGAGCTCGCAGCCCACGGCGTCAACGCCGTGAGCGTCGATCCCGGTGACATGCGCACCGACATGCACCAGGCGGCGTACCCAGGCGAGGACATCCTCGACCGTCCGACGCCGGAGGTGACGCTACCGTTCTGGGCGTGGCTGCTGGAACGGCAACCCGAGGAGACCCGGGGGCGACGGTTCCGGGCCCAAGACGACACCTGGGACGTCGCGGTGTGATCCCACATCCGCCCGAACTCCACTTCGAGCGACCCGCCGAGTGCCAGGCGACCCTACCGCCGGAACTGCGAGGCGTAGGCCGCGACGATGTACGCCTCCTCGTAACGCGAGGCGACGCGGTGGAGCACCATCGCTTCGCCGACCTACCGTCGCTGCTCCGACCCGGCGATCTCCTCGTCGCGAACGACAGCGCGACGGTGCCCGCGAGCCTCCAGGGGTACCTGCCCGCGCGCTTGGGCGCTTCGCCGTTCGTGCTCAACCTCTCCACGCGGTACGGTGCTCGATTCTGGCTCGCGGAGCCACGCAGCGGCGTGGGAGAGCCGGGACCGCTTGCGCTCTTGCCGGGCGACGAGGTGCGTCTGGGCGCTACGGGAGGCCTGCGTGCTCGGATGGTCGCGCCCCATCCCGGTCTCGAACGTCTCTGGTTCGTGACGTTCGAGACGGCCGTGGAGCCTCGGCTCGCGCAGCTCGGCAGACCGATCCGCTACGCTCATGTCGCCCAGGACCTGCCGCTCGCGTCGTACCAGACGGTATTCGCGCGCGTTCCAGGCAGCGCCGAGATGCCTTCTGCGGGAAGGCCGTTCACACGGCGCGTCCTGCGGGCCCTGGCCGAACGGGGCGTGGAGATCGCCACCGTGACGCTACACACCGGTGTCAGCAGCCTCGAGCTCGACGGGCCGATCGAACGCGCCACGCTGTTCGCGGAGCCGTTCGTCGTGCCCGCCCTCTCCGCCGAGGCGGTGAACCGCTGTCGCGCTCATGGTGGTCGGGTCGTCGCGGTCGGAACGACCGTGGTGCGAGCACTGGAGAGTGCCGTTCGTGGGGGCCACCTACGGCCGATGCGTGGGTTCACGAGGCGCTTCGTGCGCCCCGGCCAGTTCCGTGGTTCCGTCGACGGCATCGTGACGGGCCTGCATGACCCTGGCGCCAGCCACCTCGCGTTGCTGCACGCCGTCGCGGGCGGGCCCGCCGTGCGTGCCTCCTACGCCGAGGCCGTAGCGAACGGCTACTTGTGGCACGAATTCGGCGACGTGCACCTGGCCCTACCCGCGGCTTGACGGTATCCGCGTCGGTCGCTCACGCCCACACCCGCGATCTCCAGGTATGAGTTCGGTCGCCGTTCTCGCCCGGGGCCGGGTACCGAAGACGAGAAGCCCCCGGGGGCCGATCCCCCGGGGGCGACGAGCATGGCCGAGACCCGCTGGGTGCCGTGCCGGTCGGCTCTGTGGAGTCGGGCTCGGCGCCGAACGCTTCGGCGCCGGCCGCTCAGGCCTGGACGGCCGCGTCTCCGAGCGCCTGACGCAACGCGTCGGCGAAGGCGTGCTCCGGTTGGGCGCCCAACACGCGTTGGGTCTTGACCGGCTTGCCGTTACCGCCTTCGACGATCGTGTCCGGCACGCCGCTGATGCGATAGCCGCTGGACAGGGTCGGGAACTCGTTCGCTTCGATGCCCTCCGCGACGATGCGCGGGTTCACCATCGCGAAGCGGAACGCTGTCAGCACCGCGCGCGGGCAGTACGGGCAGGTGGGGGTCACGAAGGTGCGCAGGCGCAGGTCGGCGTCGAGGTCCTTCACGCCTTCCAGGGTGGGCGTCATCTCCATCTCGTCGGTTCCGAGGAACAGCAGCGTCTCGAGCAGCGTGCTGAACTCGTAGCCGGATGGGATACCTACGAAGCGGATGTTGCTGCGGTCGGTGCCCTTGCGGCGGAAGACCGTGGTGGGCGCAAGGGTGATGCCAAGGCCCTTGGCCTCTTCGTCGGTAACGAGGTTGCGTTCGAGCACCTCGACCTTGTCTGACACGCTCGCCACCTCCCGCAGCAGTTCAAGGGTGGCCTTCTGCTCGCCCGCGTCGTCACGGCCGGGAACGACCAGTGACCCGCCGGTGTACACGATCAGCTCCACGTCGTGCGCGAGTGGCTCCAACGCCTGCTTCACCTGCGCGCGAAGTTCGTCATCGAGAAACGCCATTCGAGGCTCCTTCCGATCGGACGATGCAACCTCGCCTCGCCCGTATCCGCCAGGATGGTAGCACATACCCCACCTGGGTATCTAGCGATGGATGACCCTGGCGCCCCGCGGGGCCCGACCGGAACCACCGAAGCCGTCCTACAGGCACCGGCTCAGGGCGATGCGCGCTCTCCGAACGACGGGAACCTCATGCCGCGAGCCGAGGGCCGGGTGGTAAGCTTCGCCCGTGCCGCATCTCGCTTCCCTGCCGCTCGGCGTCTTCGACTCCGGCGTGGGCGGGTTGACCGTGCTCCGCGCGCTTCGGCGCATGCTGCCGCTCGAGTCGTTCCTCTACCTGGGCGACACCGCGCGTGTTCCGTACGGTTCGAAACCGATCGATATGGTCCGCGGCTTCGCCGACGAGATCGCCGGCTTCCTTCTGGACCGTGGCGTGAAGGGCATCGTCGTGGCCTGCAACACCGCCTCGGCGGCCAGCCTGCCCGGGCTGGCGGAACGCCTGCCCGTTCCCGTCTGGGGCGTGATCGAGCCCGGTGTGGCCGCCGCCATGGACGGTTCCACCGGGTCTCCGAGCCCCCACGTCGGCGTGCTGGGGACGGTCGCGACGATCGCGGCCCGCGTCTACCAGGACCACCTCGAGGCGGCGGGCGCCGTCACCTGGGCGCGCGCCTGCCCGCTCTTCGTGCCGATCGTCGAGGAAGGCATCTCCGACTCCACCATCGCTCGGCTGGTGGCCGAGCACTACTTGGCGGATCGACCGGCGCTCGACGCCGTCATCCTCGGCTGCACCCACTACCCGGCACTGAAACCGGTTCTGGCCGAGGTGCTCGGACCCGACGTGCGCTTGATCGACTCGGCCGAAGCCGTCGCGGCCACGGTGCGGGGCGACCTCGTGCGCGCAGGACTCGCCATGACCGAACCAACCGCGGCGGCCGATACGCCCACCGTGCACTACCTCGTGACGGGGGATCGCGAAGCGTTCCTGCACACCGCACGCGTGCTCGCAGGTCCGGCCGGCACGGCGGAGCACGTCGTCCTGTCCGGCAAGGCGACCCGCTTCGACCGGGCCGCAGCCGGCACCCCGGTGTCGGGAGCCGGCGCATGAGCCCCATGATCCGCAAGGGCCGCGGCGCCATGGAGCTTCGCCCCATCATCGTCTCGCCCGGCTACAATCCGCACGCGGAAGGGTCCGCGCTGGTGGCGTGGGGCGGCACCACCGTGCTGGCGACCGTCACCATCGAGCCGAAGCTCCCGCCGCACCTGCGCAACG
The DNA here is from genome assembly GCA_046484635.1 of Trueperaceae bacterium. Lineage (GTDB taxonomy): Bacteria > Deinococcota > Deinococci > Deinococcales > Trueperaceae > CAZACZ01. The sequence continues at coordinate 17,932 of JAWOIL010000039.1, read as the reverse complement.
CCGGCCACAAGGGCGGCTGGTTGACCGCCGAGTACGCGCTGCTGCCGCGCAGCACGCACGAGCGCAAGGCGCGCGAACGGCTCTACGCAGGTGGGCGCACGCAGGAGATCCAGCGCCTGGTGGGTCGCGCGCTTCGCAGCACCGTCAACCTCGACCTGTTCCGACAGAAGACGCTCATCGTCGACGTCGACGTGTTGCTGGCCGACGGTGGCACGCGTTGCGCCGCGATCGTCGCCGGTTACGCGGCGCTGCATCACGCCGCCGACCGGCTGGTCTTCCAAGGTCAGCTCGACGAGTGGCCGCTGCGCCACGAGCTCGCTGCCGTCAGCGTCGGCATCGTCGAGGGCGACGTGGCCGTCGACCTCGACTACGCGGAAGACGCCAAGGCCGAGGTCGACCTCAACGTCGTCGCCACCGGCGCCGGCGACGTCGTCGAGGTCCAGGGGGGCGGCGAGGGCCGTCCGCTGGACGCCGAACGATACGTCACGCTCGTCGCCAACGGGATCACGGCGGCGGGCAGGGTTCTCGAAGTGGTCAGGCCACAACTCAGATGAGGTACGTCCGATGAACAAACGCCGCATCCAACTCGTCGTCGCCAGCACCAACCCCGGCAAGGTGCGCGAGTTCCGCGACGCCCTCTCCGGCGTGGCCGTAGAGGTCCACGCCGCTAGCGACGTCGGCATCGACTCGTTCCCCGAGGAGTCCGGCGCGAGCTACGAGGAGAACGCGCTGCTCAAGGCCGGCTATGTCGCGCTGCGCACGGGTATGCCGACGCTGGCGGACGATTCCGGCCTGGAGGTGGACTCCCTCGCTGGTGCGCCCGGCGTCTACAGCGCTCGGTACGGCGGGGAAGGCCTCACCGACGGCGAGCGCATCGCTCACCTGCTCGAACGCATGCGCACCGTGCCGAAGCCGGGCCGCGGCGCGAGCTTCGTGGCGGTCGTGGTGCTTGCCACGCCCGGCGGCGAGGTGGTGACCTTCAAGGGCGAATGCCGCGGGTCGATCCTCGACGGTCCACGCGGGGACGGCGGCTTCGGGTACGACCCGGTGTTCCTGAGTACCGACCTCGGGAAGACCTTCGCCGAGGCGTCGTTGGCCGAGAAGCGCCGGGTCAGCCACCGAGGCCGCGCCCTGCGCGCGTTCCTCGACTGGGCGCTCACGCCGATCGGCAAGCGCACCATGGAGCACACCGAGCCGCGCCCGCCCGACGAGGAGTAGTCCTCGCGTCCGGATCGCGGCTGGGCGCCGGACCCGGGTGGCGTGGGCGCGTCGCATCCGGACGAGGTGACCTGGGCGCGTCGTAGCCGGAGGTCGTGGCGCCGTCAGACCTGGATGGTGACGCGGGCGCCGTGTCCCAGCAGGTGCACCGAGTCGGTGAAGCGGATGACGCGCGACTGGAAGCCCATCGTGATGCTGTGCGTGCGCGCGCCGTTCTTGAAGAACTTCACGCCCCGAAGCAGGTCGCCGTCGGTGATGCCGCTGGCGCTGAACACGATGGTCTCGCCCGGCGCGAGGTCGTCGGTACGGTAGACCCGATCGACCGAAGCGCCCATCTCCTCGAGGCGCCTGCGCTCTTCGTCGTTGCGGGGCTTGAAGCGGCCGTGGATCTCGCCCCCGAGGCACTTGAGGGCCGCTGCGGCCAACACGCCTTCGGGCGCCCCGCCGATGCCCATGACGGCGTGCACGTTCGTGCCGCGGACGGCGGCGGACAGCGCAGCGATGACGTCGCCGTCACCGATCAGCTTCACGCGCGCGCCGGCGTCGCGCACCTCGCGGATCAACTGCTCGTGCCGCGGCCGGTCGAGGATGACCACGGTCAGGTCGTCGACGGCTCGGTCGAGCGAAAGCGCAACGCCGCGCAGGTTCGCCGCCACCGGCCACGTGAGGTCGACCTTGCCCTTGGCGGGCGGGCCGACGATGAGTTTCTCCATGTAGGTGTCGGGCGCCTGGAAGAGGCCGCCACGTTCGGCGATGGCGATGACCGCCACGGCGTTGTTCACCATGCGCGCGGTGATGCCGGTGCCTTCCACTGGATCGACGGCGATGTCGACGTCCCAGGCATCGTCGCCGCCGCGACCGACGCGTTCGCCGATGTAGAGCATGGGCGCCTCGTCGCGTTCGCCTTCGCCGATGACGATCTCTCCGTCGATGTCGAGCTCGTTCAAGACCCGGCGCATGGCGTCGACGCCGGCCTGGTCGACGAGGTCGGAGTCGCCCTTGCCTGCTACCCGGCTGGCCGCGATGGCCGCCTGCTCGGTGATGCGCACGGTGTCGAGCACCAATGCCCGCTCGAGGTACAGCCCCGGGTCGTTGCGTGCAGGCTTGCCCGCGTTCCCGCCTTCGTTCGTGGCCGCGGCACCGCCGCCGTTGGCGCCGGACGCGCTCGCGCCCGACCTCGCGTTCTTCTTCGGATTCGCCATGCACCCATCATGGGCATACCGAAGGCACGGGCGTCGCCGTTGTACGGCGATGTGCGGGACGCTGCCGCATCGGCCGCGTTACTCCCCGCCCGGCTCGAGCGGCTCCACCAGTCCGCTGCGGTACCCGAAGTCGCCCGGGGCGGGCGGCAACACGAACGTCGCCATGGGGTACGCGCCGAGGTCCGGGACCCCGAGGGCAGAGATCATCGAGGTCACCCAGGCGATCGACTGGTTGTAGTACCTGCCGAGGTCGCTGTGGGCCTCGGTGGCGCGGATCCCCCAGACGTTGTCGGTGGTGCCGTTGATGCGGACGTTCGGTTCGTCGTCGGCCAACACGTTCGGGTCGAGCGACAACAGCCGGAACCTGGTGCGCACTTCGATGCCGAACACCACGTTGGCAGGCACGACGTCGTTGATGTCCATCCGGCCGGGCATGCCCGGGATCTCGAAGGCGTTGCACGGGTCACCCTGGTCGAGGGGGAACGGGATCGTCCACGGTCCGTTCACGAACGTCTCGGTGATGAAGTCCTTGTGCCGACCCCACCACTGCCAGCAGATCGCGTCGAGCGAGACGAACGCGTCGAAGGTCACGTCGATGTTGTTCATCGCCAGCAGCGTGGCCCACACCGTGCCGTGCGAGTGCCCGAGCAGCACCACCCTGGTCGGGTCGTCCACACCGTCGATCCACTCTCGTTTCACGTCGTCGAGGTACGCCTGCGCCTGCAGGTAGCCGGGCTCCACCACGTCACTCGTCTTGGAGTAGTGCGACGTCACGAACGACGAGGCGCTGAACGTCTCGACGGCCAGCCCCAGGCGCTCGTAGGCAAGCACGAGCGCGTCGAGCACCGCCACCCCACCGGTCTCCTCGCTGGCGGTGTCGAGGTACGACCAGGTGTCCTCGGTGCGGCAGACCAGCCCGCAGTGCCCAGAGAAGGCGATGATCACCATGTCCGCCGCGTCGTCCGGACGTGGCCGCAGGCTCGAAGTCGAGCCTGGCGTGGCGGGTAGGTAGCCCTCCCAGCCTTCGCCGGCCTCGACGGTGGTGGTTCGCTCGGAACCGGCCTCCGCGAGCCGCGCCGAGCGCGATGCACCGGGAGCGCAGGCGGCCACCAGCAGCGCGATCGTCGCGATGACCGCGAGGGCGCCGACGAGTGCGGTCCGATGACCGGGATGACGGAACGACGGAGACCCGTTCACAGGAGTCCAACGTACCGCCGGCGCGCGTGAGGGCGGTGTGTCACGCCGCCTCGCCCCTCAACGCTCCCCACCGGCATGACGCTCCAGTAGACGCTCGGCGACGTCGCGCCACGACACGCCGCGTTCGCGGAGCAGGACCGTGAGGTGGAAGAGCAGGTCCGCCGACTCGCCGATCAACTCGTCGTCCTGCGACTGCAGTGCGGCGACCACGCTCTCCCCCGCTTCCTCGATGACCTTCTGGGCCACGTACCCGAGGCCGCGTTCGTGCAGGCGCCGGACGTACGACCCTTCCGGCATCGTGCGCAGGCGTTCGTTCACGACCCGTTCCAGCAGCGTCATCACGGCGTCGATGTCGCCGGTGGCCCGTTCCTCGTCGAACCCCGGCACGCTGCGGTAGAAGCAACTACGCGCGCCGGTGTGGCACGCCGGACCGGTCTGCTCGACGCGGTACAGCACAGCGTCCGCGTCACAGTCGTAGCGGACCTCGATCACGTGTTGGACGTGGCCGCTGGTGGCGCCCTTGCGCCACGGCTCGCCCCGCGAGCGGCTGAAGTAGTGCCCTTTTCGCGTGGCCAACGTGCGTTCGAGCGCTTCGCGGTTCGCGTACGCCACCATCAGCACCGTCCCGTCGTTCGCGTCTTGCGTCACGACCGTCACCAGACCGCGCTCGTCGTAAGCGATGCCATCCAAGAGCCGAGCGACCGCCGATGCGTTCGCATCGTCGGTCGCGTCTCCGGCGCCCACAGGCGTGTCATGAGTCGAGTCGTTCATGCCGCTCTTCCCTCCAGCGCCTGGCGCAGGTCGTCGATCAGGTCGTCTGGATGCTCCAATCCGACCGACACACGCAACAAGTCGTCGGGGGTCGTGGTGCCTTCCCCCTCGATCGACGCGCGGTGCTCGATCAGGCTCTCGACGCCACCCAGACTGGTGGCGCGCGTGAACAGCCGCACCCGCGCGGCCACCGACATCGCTGCGGCCTCGCCTCCGTTCACCCGAAACGACACCATGCCGCCGTAGCTCGTCATCTGCTTCGCAGCGACCGCGTGGCCCGGGTGTTGCGGCAACCCCGGGTACAGCACCTGCGCCACGGCCGTGTGACCGTCTAGGAACGCGGCCACCTTGGCAGCGTTCTCCGTGTGGCCGCGCATGCGGTACGGCAACGTACGCAAGCCCCGCATCACCAGCCAGCACGCGAACGGGTCCGGCACGGCGCCTTCGGTCGTCTGGAGGGCGCGCACGCGCTCGAACATGGGGTGCCCCGAGCGGGTGATGACGGCGCCGCCGAGCACGTCGGAATGTCCGCCGAGGTACTTGGTGGTCGAGTGCACCACCAAGTCGGCACCCAAGGCGAACGGGTCTTGCACGCCCGGCGGAGTCCAGGTCGCGTCCACCACGAGCGTCGAGCCCGCCGATCGGGCGATGTCCGCCACCGCCGCGATGTCGGTGATCCCCAGGGTGGGGTTCGACGGCGTCTCGACCCAGATCAGGCGCGTGTCTTCTCGAGCCGCGGCCGCCACGTTCGCGGGGTCGGTCGGGTCGACCGTCGTGAACGCCAACCCCCAAGGTCCAAGAACGTCGTGCAACAGGTGCCGGATGCCGTGGTACAGGTCGCGCGGCACGATGGCGTGATCACCCGGCCGCAACGCACGGAACACGGCGGACGCGGCTGCCGAGCCGGACGCGAACGCCGCCGCGTCGGACCCGCCTTGCAGGGCGGCCAGCGCCTGCTCCAGCGCCGTGCGGGTGGGGTTCCCGCCGCGGGTGTAGACGTACCCGCCGGGAAAGCTCCCGTCCGCGGCTCGCTCGAAGGTGGTGGCGAGGTGGATCGGGGGCGTGACCGCCCCGGTAGTCGGGTCCGGCGTGACACCGGCATGCACCGCCAGCGTCTCGAGCCTCATCGTGGTGGGCCGCGTGATCGGCGCCTTCGCGTCCTTCGCCATGGTCGTCCGTCTCCGTCCTCGGCTCACGTCGTCCGCACGGTCAGACCGGCGGCGGCGCAGACGCGCTTGACCTCGTTCACGGTCCACTCGCCGCGGTGGAAGATGCCGGCGGCCAGCGCCGCGTCGGCCTCCCCCAGCAAGAGCACGTCCCGCATGTGCTCGCCGGTTCCAGCGCCACCCGAGGCCACCACCGGCACGTCGACGGCACGCGCCACCGCGCGCGTCGCTTCCAGGTCGTACCCGGTGTTCATGCCGTCGGCGTCGATGCTGTTGAGCACGATCTCGCCGGCGCCGAGCGCCTGCCCGCGCTCGGCCCACGCCACGGCGTCGAGTCCGGTAGCCTTCCGTCCGCCGGCGACGTAGACCTCCCAGCCGCCCCCATCCTGGCGCCGGCGGGCGTCGATCGACAACACCACGGCTTGGGCCCCGAAGTGATCGGAGGCCTCACGCAGCAACTCCGGCCGGGCCACGGCACCGGAGTTGATCGACACCTTGTCGGCACCCGCCAACGTCAGGGCACGCACGTCGGCCAGCCTGCGCACGCCGCCGCCGATGGTGAGCGGCATGAAGCAGCGTTCCGCCACGCGCGTCGCCACGTCCAGGATCGCGCCGCGGCCCTCGGCGGTGGCGGTGATGTCGTAGAGCACGAGTTCGTCCGCGCCCTGCTCGTCGTAACGCAGGGCCAACACGACGGGGTCACCGACGTCGGTGAGTTCACCGTGTTCCGCGCGGCCGAACTGCTGACCACGCGTCACGCGGCCGGCATGCACGTCGAGGCAAGGGATGATCCTGCGGGCCAACACGCCGGCAAGGATACCGCTCGCGTGGCGGCCGCGGCGACCGTCGCATGGCGGTAGCGGCGACCGGCGTGCGGCGGTAGCGGCGGCCCGTGCCCCGCGGTAGCGGCGATCGGCGCCGGTCGCCGCGCGTCGTGGTGGCCATGCGAAGGGAGCCAGGTCAACGGCTCAGCAGCGAGAGGACTTCGACGTGGTGCGTCTGGGGGTAGAAGTCGAACGGTTCGAAACGCTCAAGACGCAGCCCCTGCTGGGCGAAGTCGGCGACGTCGCGCGCCCACGTCGCCACGTCGCACGAGACGTACAGCAGCCGTGGAACGTGCGAGCGGACGATGGCTGCGCGAAGCTCGGCCGCTAGGCCGGCGCGTGGCGGATCGACCACCACCAGGTCGACGGCCTCCGGGATGCGCACGCTGCGAGCGTCCCCGCGCACGAGGCGAACGTTGGCGATGCCGAGCCGCTCGGCGTCGCGCTCGCCGCGCGCGATGGCCGAGCGGTCGAGCTCGAGCGCGGTCACCTGCGCGTACTGCCTGGCCAGGTGCATGGCGATGACGCCGCCTCCCGCGTACAGCTCCCATGCCGCTTCGCCGCTGCCGGCCCAGGAGACCAGCGCGCGGTAGAGCTCGCCCGCCGCGACGGGGTTGGGTTGGGCGAACGAGGTCGCGCCGACGCTGAGTTCGAGGTCGCCGTAGCGTTGCAGGATCGTGCGCGCGCCGGCCAGCCGTTCGACGCCGCTGCGGAACCGACCGCGAGGGTCGTAGGGCGACAGCGCCACGCCCCGTACGCCGGCCGCCACCAGCGCGTGCGCCAGCGGCAGCAACTTGCGAGCTGGGGCGCGTGACACCAGTGCGAGCAGGGAATCACCTTCGTCGTTCGCGCGGATCGCCAACTCGTGGATGCCGGCGGCGCGGTGCGCGCCATGCTCGAGCGCGATGGCCCATGCCCGGTTCACGGAAGTGGACGCCACTGGGTCTTCCCCTAGCACCACCACCTCGCCCGTTCGGGGCCGCCGGTAACCGAGACCCGCCGGAACGCAGGCGGGCTGCACCGTGCTGCGGTACCCCCACGCGTTCGGGGCGGGGCGCACCGGGGGAACGTCCGCGTCGTCCTGGCCATGCGCCGGATCGAGGGCGCGCCGTAACGCGTCGGCCACCACCTCGCGCTTGAGCTGCAACTGCCGCGGATACGCGACGTGGCCGTAGTCCAGGCCAGGATGCGCCGGCGCAGGCACGCGGTCCGGGCTCGGCTCCAACGCCTCGAGGACGTCGCCTTCGAGCACGCCGCGCCGCGGCGTCACCGCCGCCCGCACCCGCTCTCCCGGGATCGCCCCGCGCAGCATCGCGATGCGCCCGTCGCCCAGCCGCGCCAGCGCCACGCCGCCATGCACCATGCGCTCCGCGACCGTCTCGACGATGCTCTCGCCGACGGTACGGTCTTCCCCGGACGCAAGCGCGGGCCCTTCCGTGCTGCGGTGCGCGCCACCGGCCGGTCTCGTGCGCTTCCCACGTCGCCCATCGCCTTTCGCCATCGCGGCAGTCTACCTGCCTCGTCCGTTCGGGCGACGTTCGGGAGGGGTCGATGCCCCCTGCTATACTGCGGCCATGAAGCGATCCCTGCAGGAAGTCGTGGAGCTCGTCGTCTTCGGACTGATCGCTCTACTCATCGGCACGGGTCTGTTGTGGCTGGGTGGGTGGATCCTGTCCCTCAGCGGCATCGTGTTGAAGGCCATCGCCGGGTTGCTCTGGCTACTTCTGCGCTTCGTGGTGCCCGTCGCCATCGTCGCGGGCCTGGTCTACTTCCTCGTCAAGATGCTGCAGGACCGAAGCGCGTCGCCTCGCCCCGTCGCCGGAACGAATGCCGGCTCGGGCGCCGGCGCCAACGCTGCAGCCGGCGCCAACGCAGCAGCAAGCGCCAACGCAGCGGCCGGTGCCGGCGTCGTCGGCAGCGCTGGCACCAGCGTGGCCTCCTCGCCCGAGCGCACCATCGACGTCGTCGAAGCCAAGGCCGAGGATGCGTCCGCCGAGGCGGTGGCTGCGTCTGCGACGGCCTCCGAGGCCGCGTCCGAGGCCGCGCGCGCACACCCGTCCGCGGACGACGACCGTGACCGGAACGAAGGTGACGGCACGGTCGAACCCGAAGCGGAGCCCGCACGAACCCGCGCGGAAGACGACGACAGCGACGCAGAGGGCGAAACCCCCGGCGACACCGAAACCGACGACGACGATCAAACCGACCTCGACGACGACACCGACGACGACGCCGACGACCGTCGCGCCTGAATCGATCACCATGCGCCGGCTCATGCTGGTGGCACTGCTCGTGATGCCGATGCTCGTGGCGGGGGCTACGATCGGGCGTGCCGCTTCGCACGACACGGCCACGACGGACCCAGCCACGACGGGCAGCGCCCACGCGACGGAGTCCCTCGAATCGACGACAGCCGCGGTCCTTCACGCCGGCGAGGAGCTCTTCGCCGCCAACTGCGCCGTCTGCCACGGCAAGAGCGGCGGGGGGATCGCGGAGGCTCGGCTCGCCTTCCCGCCGGATCACCGTCACTGCACGCGCTGCCACAAGCCGAACAACCGGGTCGTGATGCCGCTCTCGCAGATGGAGAACGACCACGACATGTTCTCGATCGGCCGGCCGCCACAGCTCCGCGGCGAAGGGATGTCCGTAACCGCGCCGCCGCAGGCGCTCTTCGCCTACGTCCGCGCCACCATGCCGCGCTACGAACCGGGGCGCCTCAGCGACACGGATTACTGGAAGATCGTCGCGTTCCTGACCGACCTCAACCGACGCGACGACGCCACGGCGGAGGCGGTGGCCGCTGCCGTGGCGTCGCAGGAGTGAGGCTTGGCGAGAAGCGCGTTCGCGGCTCTCGTGGGCGCGTCGCGAGCAGGTGCCGCTTCAAGCGAACGCGCGACTTCGGTCGCTACGCGGCCCGGTCTCCTTACTCGCTTCGCGGATCGAGCACGTCGCGGAAGGCGTCGCCCAGCAGGTTCCAACCGAGGACGAAGACCAGGATGATCAGGCCCGGCCAGAACGACACGTACCAGTAGGCCAACGGTTGACCGGGTGGACCGAGGATCCAGTCGCGCGCGAACGAGATCATCTGGCCCCAGTCGGCGAAGCCGACGTCGGCGCCGAGCCCGAGGAACGAGAGGGCGGCGGCCGTGAGCACGATCGAGCCGATGTCAAGGCTGGCGATGATGATCATCGGCCCGATGGCGTTCGGCAGCACGTGGCGGAACACCACGCCGGGCCAACGCCGACCCAAGGCCTGGGCGGCGGTCACGTAGTCCTCTTCCTTCACGTGAAGCACCTCGCCTCGCATGAGGCGGGCGTAGTTGGGCCATGCCGTCACCGCGATGGCAAGCATGATGTTCTCGATGGACTTGCCGAGCACCATCACCACGACCAGCGCCACCACGAGACTGGGGAGCGAGATCACGACGTCGGTGAAGCGCATCATTACGTTGTCGAACCAACCACCGAGGTAACCGGCGAGGCTACCGACGATCAAGCCGGCGACGAGGCTGATGCTCACGACGATGAGGCCGACCTTGAACGCCGTGCGGGTACCCCAGAGGAGGCCGTAGTAGATGTCGTAGCCACCGCTGGTGGTGCCGAGCAGCGTGCCGCTCGCGGACGCGGTCTGTGGAACGATGCCGAAACCTTCCCGAGGGATGGTGAAGCACGCGTCGGGCGGCGCGAAGATCACGTGCCAGAACGCTTGTTTGAGGGGGTTGCGATAGTCGTACTGGGTCGACGCCGAGAGACCGAGGTCCCGCAGACAGCCGCGCCCGACGTCCGTCATGATCGGCGCGAAGCTGGCGAGCAGGACGAAGATCACGACGATCGTCAGGCCGGCGAGCGCCAACGGGTTGCGCTTGAAGCGACCCCAGGCCTTGGACCCGAAGAACGCCGTGACGCGCTGGCGGAAGGTCAGGCGCTTGCCGGCGGCGTGAGTATGGGCGAGATGCGGGAGATCGGACATGTCAGTCGTACCGGATCCTCGGGTCCACGATGCCGTAGAGCACGTCGACGAGCAGGTTGGCGAAGACGACCATGATGGCCGTGAACACGGCGAAGCCGAGCACCGAGGCGTAATCCAGGTTGACGGCCGCGGCCGCCGCCCATTGCCCCAAACCCGGGTAGTTGAAGATCGTCTCGGTGATGACGACGCCGTTCACCAAGCCGATCAGCACGAAGCCGGACAGCGTGATGACGGGGATGAGTGCGTTCCGCCGCGCGTGCTTGCGCGTCACGACGCGCTCGGGAAGGCCCTTCGCTCGCGCCGTCCGAACGTAGTCGCGCCCCAGAGCGTCCAGCAGCGACGAACGCATCACGCGCATGATCTGGGCGCTCGACACCACCGACAACGTGATCACGGGAAGGATCAGGTGCTTGAACGCGTCCCATGCCACGTCGAAGCGACCGTTGAGAAGCGCGTCGAACGTCAACATGCGGGTGTAGTGCCGGAAGCCGGCCCCGCTGCCTGCCAGTTCGACCAGGTACTGCGTCGATACCCTGCCAGGCTGCAAGATCCCCAACCAGCCGTAGAAGATCACCAGCAGCCAGATCCCGAGCACGAACGTCGGCAACGACCAACCGACGATCGACATGACGCGGGCGACCTGATCGATGAACTTGTCGCGGTTCAACGCCGCCGCCGTGCCCATGGCGATGCCGACACCGATGACCGGCACGATGGCGAAGAAGGCCAGCTCCAGGGTGACGGGGAAGCGCTTGACGAGGGTGGTGAGCACGGGCTCGCTGGTCGTGCGCGAGTAGCCCATGTTCCCACGGACCACTTCGCCGATCCAGCGCCCGTACTGCATGTACCACGGGTCTTCGAGCCCGTACTGCTCGATGATCGAGTCGATCTGGCGGATCTGCTGCTCGGAGCGAACGTAGGCGGCGGCGCGCTGATACGGGGTCAGAAGTTGCATCAACAGCACGATGGCCAATGTCACGCCGACGAAGACCAGCGGCAGCATCAGCAGGCGCCTGGTGACGAAGATGAGCAAGATAGGTTCCTCTTGGTCAGATGATCCCCGTGGCGGTCGTACGCTGCGACACGTTCACGAGGTGAGCCGGCCGGGCGCTCGGGCCCGGCCGGATTCTCGTCGTCACGACGTCAGTTCTTGGCGATGTCCTTCCAGAGGAACTCGTCGGACAGCATCGGGTTGTAGTACACGCCCTCGAGGTTCGAGCGCGTGATCATGAACGGGTTCTGCGCCGGGACGGCGATGATCGGCGCTTGGTCGTAGTGCAGCGTGCCGACTTCGCGGTAGAGGAAGCCGCGCTCGACCGGGTCGGCGATCACGTCGGCCTGGTCGATCAGGGCCTGGACCTCGTCGACCTGGATGCTCGTGCGCGGCGCGTAGTAGCCGTCGTTGTCGTAGAACGTGTTGATGAAGTTGCTCGGGTCGGCGTAGTCGGCGCCCCAACCGAGCGCGAACATCGGCGCGCGCTTTTCGGCGGTGCGGGCGAGGAAGTCGGCCCACGGCAGGCTACGCACGTTCATGCGGAACTTCGGGTTGAGGAACTCGAGGTTGTCCTTCATGATCTCGAGCGCCGTCTGGCGGATGGTGTTGCCGGCGTTGTAGAGGGCCGTGAACTGGAAGCCGTTCTCCCACACCTGACCATCGAAGGCAGCGCGGAAGTAGCCTTCCGCCGCTTCGAGGTCGAGGGAGCGAACCGCGACGTCTTCGTTGTAGCCCAAGAAGCTCGGCGGAAGTCCCATGGTCAGGACCTTGCCTTCGCCCGAGTAGATCTGGTCGACGAACGCTTGCTGGTCGAACAGGTGGGCGAAGGCGCGGCGCACGTTGACGTCCGCGAAGAAGTCGCTCGGGATGCCGTTGCCGTCCAGTTGACCGCTGCCGACGTCTTCGTTGTTGGAGGTCTCGATGGCGAAGTTGAAGAACACCGAGGTCACCGTGGCCGGGGCCCAGTCGGGATTGCGGTGGATGGTGACGCCGGGGGCGCCTTCGAGCTGCACGAGGGCGGACGTCTCGTTCAGGATGATGCGGACGGCGTCGCCCTGCTGCATCGCCAGGATGCGGGTCGACTGCTCGTCGACGTACTGGTAGACGACGTTCTTGATGGGCGGTTCGCCACCCCAGTAGTCCGCGAACGCGGTGGACACGACGGAGTCGTCGGTCCACTCGACCAGCTGGTAGGCGCCGGTGCCGCTGACGTGGTCGTGGAGGAACTCGGCGGTCAGTTCACGGCCGACCCAATCCTGCCAGGTGGCTTCGGTGCCGTCCCACTGGCCGTTGGCGATGGCCCACTCGCTGTCGACGACGCTGAACGAGGTGTAGGTCAGGATCGGGATGAGCGCCGGGGTCGGGTTGACCAGGTGCACCTCGGCCACGAGGCCATCCGGGCCGTCCGGGCAGGTGACGATGGCGTCGATCATGTCCCAGGTGACTTCGGCCATGAACGCCGCTGCGTCACTACCGTCCGTCTGGGTGCCGAGCCAGTAGTGACCCATCAGGTACGCCGTGGCGCCCTCGGGGTGGGCGGTCAGCGCGCCGTACTGGAACGACCACTCGACGTCCTTACAGGTCATCGTGTTGCCGCTGTGGAACTGCACACCATCACGAAGCTGGAACGTCCAGGTGAGGTTGTCGCTCGACACGCTGTAGTCGGCGGCCAACGCACCTACGAACTCGTCGATGGCCTCGCCGTCGTAGGAGAACAGCGTCTCGTAGACGTTCTCGAGGATGCCACCGGAACCGGTGTCGTAGGCACGTGCCGGGTCGAACGAGACGGGCTCGCCGAAGCTCTGGTGGACGTAGGTGTCGGCCGGAGCCTGCGCGAAGGCAGTGCCGATCGCAAGCAGGGCGCCTGCCAAGAAGATCGTTAGGGTTCTCTTCATTCGATCACTCCCAAGTCGGTTTCTGACGTGCTATGCGCAAAGACGCACGTGGTGTACCAGGTGAAGGGATGGCGTGCCGTCGTTCCTAGACATTCCCCCTTTCCCGGGTGGGGCCCGATTGCCCCGGTGATTACGACGTCCGCAGTCTACCAGACTAGACCACAAGCGCGTACAGCACGCGGTTGCGGAACCGATCCGGCGATGCGAAGCGCCTCAGATTACTACGGCGCCCGCCCCATCTTCCTGCGCCTTGCACGGAACCGCTTCACTCGCCGTTCATCCGGGCCGTCATCCGGGCGCGGGCACCGCCTCGGACGCGCCTCTTCCGCCTCCGCCGACGTCGCCAGAACCTAGCTCTCACCGGCGTGCCTGATACCATGACGGCGTGCGAACCGTCCAGCCGTCTCCCGCGAGCCACGCCGGGCACCGCCCGGCCCTCCTCCTCGTCGCCGTCGCGATCCTGTTGCCCACGCTGACCGCGTGCCTCGGCCGAACCGACTCGAGTTCGCCGATCATCGCCATCACCGAGCCGAAGAGCGGCACGACGCGCAGCGCGGTCGACCTCCGCATCCGCGGCTACGCCATGGACGACGCCGGCGTCGCCAGCATCCGCGTCGACGGCGCGGACCTGTTGCAGGACGCGCTCTACGCATCGGAGCGCGGCAAGCAACTGGTGCAGTTCGCCTTCACCAAGCCGAACCTCACGGATGGCGAGTTGACGCTCGTGCTCGAAGTGACGGACGTGAACGGCCGAACGACCACCGAGACGTACCTGTTGACGCTCGACGCCACGCCCCCCGCCGTGGAACTGACGCGCGTCGAAGGCGCCGGCGGCGGGCGCGTACGGGTCGAAGGCGTTGCCAGCGACAACATCCGATTGAGCAGCATCCGTATCAACGGGGTGCCGATCGCGTTCACACCCGGACGCGAGTTCGCCTTCTCCGTCCTGGTCGATGGCGTGGAGAACGGCGAGGTCGTGGTCGAGGACAGTGCCGGGAACCGCACCTCGAGGGCACTCCCGTGAGGAGGCACCGTCCGGCCCCGTCCGGCCGGCCGGCGTCCGAGACCGCAGCCCCTTCGGAGCCTGCGGAACCCCAGCCACGGACGGCGTCCACGTCTTCGGACGCGCCGCCGGAGCTGGCGCCGACGACCGCGCCGCTCCGCCTGCCCGTTCGCACGTCCGACGTGCTGAACGAAGCCCCGACGTTCGACGCCCTGGCGTTGGAGAAACGCTACGGGAACGGTGACCTCATCGACCTGCTCGACGCGTTCGGCATCGTTGGACCGTTCCGCGTCGAGAGCCCATGGGAGCTGCGCGATGGCGAGGACCGCCACCTGATCCACGCCGGCGGCTACGCGGCCGTCCCGTTCGGAGAGCGGTACGAGCCCCTGATGTCCTTCGTAGTCGAGTATCTCGAGCGTGACCGGAACCTCGGCCTGACGCAGCAGTCCGCTGCGGCATGGCGCGCGGCGCTGGAGACGAACCTGGTCGCGCTCTTGGCGTCCGTCGCGCCTTCCCATGCCGGTGACCGCGTGTTCTTCACGAACAGCGGCGCCGAGGCCATCGAGACGGCGTTGAAGATGGCGCGCGCTGCCAGGCCGGAAGCGAGCGTGTTCGTGAACTTCGGCAGGGCGTACCACGGCAAGACCCACGGTGCCCTGGCGCTAACCCCGAACGAGGAGTACCAGGAGGCCTTCCGGCCACTGGCTCCGGAAGTGCTCACGCTGCCGTACGGCGACGTCGCCGCACTTCGTGACGCACTGGAGAAGCACGGCAAGCGCATCTGCGCCATCGTGGTGGAGCCGGTCCAGGGTGAAGGTGGCGTCGTGACGCCGCCGGAAGGCTACCTGGCAGAGCTGGGGAACCTTGCGCGCGAGCACGGCGTGCTCGTGATCGCGGACGAGATCCAGACGGGACTCGGCCGCACGGGCCACTGGTTCGCGAGCGTGGCCGCCGGGCTCGACCCCGACATCGTGACGCTGGCGAAGCCGCTGGGCGGCGGCATCGTTCCCGTCGGAGCGACCATCGCCCGGAAGCCCATCTACCGGGCACTGCTCCACGGCTTGGCGTCCAAGCGCCACTCCACCACCTTCGGCGGCGGGAGCCTCGCCATGGCGGTCGGAACGAGGTCGTTGGAGTTGACTGTCGATGAAGACCTCGCTAGGAAGTCGGCGGAAGCGGGACGTTACGGCCT
>JAWOIL010000208.1:0-6794 GCA_046484635.1 Trueperaceae bacterium | reverse complement strand
GGCGACGACCTCGAGCGCTTCGCCGGGCTCGGCCGGCAGCGGCCGTGGCTGGCGTTGACGCTGACGTTCTTCCTGCTCAGCCTTGGGGGCATCCCGCCGCTGGCCGGCTTCGTAGGAAAGGTGCTGGTGTTCCAGTCGGTCATCGACGCCGGCTACCTGTGGCTCGCGGTCCTCGGCATCCTCACCAGCGTCGTAGCGTTGGTCTACTACTTCCGCGTCATCGGCTTCATGTACTTCCGCGAGAGCGAGTACGCGCCCGCCGAGCACCGCTCCGGGGCCACCGCGTTGGCCATCGCGCTGGCGCTGGCCGGGACGGTGCTGCTCGGCTTATTCCCCGGTTGGTGGCACGACCTGCTGCGCGAAGGGCAGCGCGTGTTGGCGAGCCTCTAGTCGCCTTCGGAGTTCGGAGCGCGTGTGCCGAGCGCGCTCCGAACCCGCGACGGAAACCCGCGTTCGCATCCCGCGTCCGAATTCCACGTCCACACCCCATGTCCGCACGTCCGCCTGTAAGAGGGCCGTGATACCCGGCCCCCTACGCTGGTGCCACGTGGCGAGGTCCCGCAGGCGACGACGTCTGCACCAGCGACGCCACGACCGAGGACGTGATGGTACGAGCCGTGGCACAACCGACGGACGATCCCGAGACCCGCGCACCGGACCTTACCGGCATGCGCATCCTGCTCGTCGACGACGAGGAGGCGGCGCTGGTGCTGATGAAGGGCCTGTTGACCCGCGCCGGGTATCGCAACGTGATCACCTGCGACGAGCCGCTGCGCGCAGTAGAGCGCTTCGTGGAAGTTCGGCCCGACCTGGTGGTGCTCGACCAGCACATGCCCGCCCGGGACGGGCTCTCCGTCCTGGCCGACTTGGCGCCGGTGCTGCCCGATGCCTTCCCGATCCTCATGGTGACCGGCGACATGCGGCCGGACCTGCGTGACGCGGCGTTGGCCGGCGGCGCCAAGGACTTCCTGAACAAGCCGGTGAGCCCCACCGAGGCGCGCCTGCGCATCCGCAACTTGCTCGAGATGCGCTTCTACCAGCGTGAGCTCGAGCGCCAGAACGAACGCCTCGAGGCCGCCGTGCGTCGGCGCACGCAAGACCTCGAGCACAGCCAATTGGAGATGCTGGTGCGCTTGGCGCGCGCCGCCGAGTATCGCGACGACGACTCCGGCGAGCACACCTGGCGTGTGGCGCACGTGTCGGGCGTGGTGGCGCGCGAGATGGGCATGGCGCCCGAGCGCGTCGAGATGTTGCTGCGCGCCGCCAGGCTCCACGACGTCGGCAAGATCACCGTTCCTGACGGCATCTTGATGAAGCCCGGCGCGCTCACCGAGGAGGAGTTCGCGGTCGTCAAGGGGCACTGCAAGGCGGGCGCGGAGCTGCTTTCCGGCAGCCGCTCGCCCATCATCCGCCTGGCCGAGACGATCGCGCTCACGCATCACGAACGCTGGGACGGTCGCGGGTACCCGAGCGGCCTTGCAGGGGAAGGCATCCCGCTCGAGTCACGGATCCTGGCCGTCGCCGACGCGTTCGACGCGCTGACCCACGACCGCGCCCATCGCAAGCACGTCTCGCCCGACGCCGCGCTGGAAGAGATCCGCCGCAACTCCGGCACGCAGTTCGATCCGGCCGTCGTGATGGCGTTCGAACGCGCCTACCTGGCGGGAACGATCGGCGCGCTCGGCGAAGGGAACTGACGCCGGTCCGGCGCTCGACGACGAGTACCGGCCCGCCCTCGCCCACGGTAGGAGAACGGAACGGAACGGCTCGCGCCCGCGTTCGGTACAGTGAGCGGGCATGGCGAGCACCCTCGAGCACTACCTCACGCTACTGGGCGACCTCGATCCCATCGAGGTCCTGCAAGCGACCCCCGCTCATCTTTCCGCGCTGCTGGAGACCTCCTCACCCGACGACTGGGACCGCCCGTGGGCTCCGGGCAAGTGGACCGGGCGTCAGATCCTGGCGCACCTCGCCGACGTCGAAGTGGGGATGGGGTTCCGCATCCGGCAGACGGTGTCCACGCCCGGTCTGGCGGTGCAAGCGTTCGACCAGGACGCTTGGTCGCGACCCTACGCGCGCCTCGACCCGGCGTTGGCGGTCGAGGCGTTCCGCGCGCTGCGCGCCTGGAACCTGGCGCTGTTCGCGAACCTGACACTCGAGGACTGGCTGGCGGAAGGCTTCCACCCGGAGCGCGGCTTCGAGAGCGTCGACGTGATAGTGCGCATGCTGGCGGGTCATGACCTGAACCACCTGACGCAGCTCGGGGTCGATGGCAGCGGTCGCATGGGGCGCGGCTGACCTCGGACGCGGCCGACCTCGGGCGCGCCGTTCCGCGGGGCGGGGTCGGCGATCTCGACTCCGGACGTCACCTCTGCGAGCCGGTCGGGACGCGCTCAAGTGGTCCCAGCACGTGGTTTCGCGGGGCCGGAAACGCCCAGAACCCATGGTAGACTCGGCCGTTATGGCTATCGAACGTACTTTCGCCATGGTCAAGCCCGACGGCGTTCGCCGTGGGCTCGTCGGCACCGTCGTCTCCCGGCTCGAAGCGAAAGGCTTCCGCATCGTCGGCATGAAGCTGATGCAGATCCCGCGCGAGACGGCCGAACGCCATTACGGCGAGCACGAAGGCAAGCCGTTCTTCGCCGGCCTCGTCGACTTCATCACCAGCGGTCCCGTCGTGGCCATGGTGGTCGAAGGCGAGAACGTCATCGCCGAGTGGCGCAAGATGATGGGCGCCACCAACCCGAAGGACGCCGTGCCCGGCACCATCCGGGGCGATCTCGCCAGCACCATCGACGAGAACGTGTCGCACGGTTCGGATGCCCCGGCCACGGCCGAACGCGAGATCGGCATCTTCTTCCAGGAAGGCGAAGTGCTCGACTGACACGTGGCGGAGCGCAAGCTCCGCCGACGAGGTGACGCATGCCCGCTCTGTCGCAACGCATCCAATCGCTCAAGGCGTCCTCCACCGTGGCGTTCGCCGGCCGCGCGCGCGAGCTCGCGCGTCAAGGGATCGACATCATCCACATGACGGCGGGCGAGCCCGACTTCCTCCCGCCAGAGCACGTGCTGGAGGCCGCGCACGAGGCGATCCGGCTGGGCATGACGAAGTACACCGCTTCGGAAGGCACCGTCGAGCTGCGGGAGGCGGTGTGCGCCAAGTTCGCGCGCGAGAACGGGCTCACCTTCTCGCACGACCAGGTGATGATCAGCACCGGTGGCAAGCAGGTGCTCTACAACGCCTTCATGTCGGTGCTCGAGCCCGGTGACGAGGTCGTGTTGGTGGCGCCGTACTGGGTCAGCTACCCGGCGCAGATCCAGCTGGCAGGTGGCGTTCCCGTGGTGGTGCACGCGCCCGCCGAGAACGGGTTCGTCCCCGATCCCGAGGACGTGCGCGCCGCCATCACGCCGCGCACCAAGGTGTTGTTGATCAATTCGCCGTCGAACCCGACCGGCGCGGTGTTCCCGCCCGAGGTAGTGCGCGAGCTGGCGCAGGTGGCGGCCGCGCGCGACCTGTGGATCTTCACCGACGACCTCTACGAACACTTGGTGTACGACGGCACCTTCACCACGGCCGCCTCGTTCGCGCCCGACCGCACGCTGGTGATTCACGGCGCCAGCAAAGGCTACGCGCTCACCGGTTGGCGCATCGGCTTCGGCGCCGGACCCCGACCGCTGATCCAGGCCATGAACCGGCTGCAGACACAGTCCACCAGCGGCGCCAACTCCGTCGCCCAGCACGCCGTGGTGGCGGCGCTGAACGAGGTCGAGAAGACCGCCGCGTTCCAGGAGATGACGCGCAAGGCGTACCGCGAGCGGCGCGACGTGCTGGTCGAGGGCCTGAACCGCCTCGGCCTGCCGACGCCCAAGCCGAGCGGCGCCTTCTACGTCATGACCGACACGCGCTCCATCGACCTCGACGAGGAGAAGGCGGCCATCCGCTTACTCGAGGAGGCGCGCGTCGCGGTGGTGCCCGGCACCGACTTCGACGCTCCGGGTCAAGTGCGCATGAGTTACGCCACCAGCCTCGAGAACGTGCACGAGGCGCTGCGGCGCATCGAAGCGTTGCTCGGTTAGCCGCGGCGGGCCGCTGCCCCGGGGGCGCGGCGGGAGGAACCATGCCGTCCAGAGAGGTCGCCTTCGAAACGCGCAGGGGCCAGGAGGTCCGCGCGGTGCTCGACGAGCCCGACGCCCGGCAGGCGCGCGCGTACGCCATCTTCGTCCATTGCTTCGGGCCGCAAGGCGAGGCCTCGGCCGCCGCCTTCGCCAAGGGGTTGATGGAGTACGGCCTGGGCGTGCTGCGCATCGACGCCGCGCCCGCCGCGGCCCGCGAAGAGGACGAGAGTGCCGAAGGCGGGGCCGGTGAGGAAGAGGCCGTCACGCTGCTGGACGCCCAGGACGTCATCGACGCCGCCGAACACCTGCGCGCGTCGCATGGATCGCTGCACTTGCTGGTGGGCCACTCGCTCGCCGGCGCCGTCGCGCTGCAGGCCGCCGCCGAATTGAAGGACGTGCGCGCGGTGGCGTCGATGTCGGCGCCGTCCGACCCGGCGCACATGATGCACCTGCTGGAAGACGACGAGGCCACCATCGAGTCGCAGGGCGAAGCCCACCTGTGGCTGGCCGGCCAGCTCTGTCGCCTGCGCGGCACCTTCCTCGACGCGTTCGAGGAGAACACCATGCGCGCCACGGTGGCCGGGCTCAGGCGGCCGCTGCTGGTGCTGCACTCGCCGCTCGACAACACCATCGGCATCGACAACGCGCGCAGACTGTTCGAGGCAGCGCGGCACCCGAAGAGCTTCGTTTCGCTGCACAACGCCGACCACGAGCTCAGCCGGCCCGCGGACGCCGAGTTCGCCGGCGAGCTGGTGGGGGCGTGGGCCGCCGTCTACCTCCCGCCCGAGGCGCAAGGAGCGTTGCCGCGCGAGGCAGGCGTGGCCTACGTGCACACCGGCCCCGGGCTCCGCAGCGAAGCCACCACCAGCGGCTTCGGCCTGGTGATGGACGAACCGGTCAAGGTGGGCGGCACGGGCACCGGCCCGAACCCGTACGACCTGCTCTCCGCCGCGTTGGCGGGCTGCACCTCGATGACGCTGAGGCTCTACGCCGACCGCAAGGAGTGGCCGCTCGAGGGCGTCACCTCGCGCGTGACGCACGCCAAGGTGAAGGTCGAAGGAAGCGATCCTCCGAAACGCGTCGACCGCTTCGAGGTCGAGATCACCCTGGAGGGGCCGCTCGACGACGAGCAACGCGAGCGGCTGCTCGAGATCGCGCACCGCTGCCCGGTGCACCGCACGCTGACCGGCGGCTCCGAGGTGAGCGCCAAGCTCCTTTGAGCACGAACCCGGACCGGTCCGGCCTGAACCGAACCATCCTCGCGCTGGCGCTGCCGGCGCTGGCGACGCTGGCGGCCGATCCGCTGGTGTCTCTGGTCGACACGGCGTTCGTCGGCCGGCTCGGCACCGAGCCGCTGGCCGCGCTGGGCGTGAACACGTCGCTGTTCGCGATGGTGTTCATGGTGTTCAACTTCCTCGCGTACGGCACCACCCCGATGGTCGGGCGCGCGCTCGGACGCGGCGACCGGGACGGCGCCGGCGCGGTGGTGGTGCAGGCGTTGGTGCTGGCGGTGGTGGCCGGGGCGGTGGCGTTGGCCGCGGTGCAGACGCTGGCGGTACCGTTGCTGCGCGCGATGGGCACGGCCGATGCCATCCTGCCCCAGGCGCTGACGTACCTGCGTATCCGCGCCCTCGCCGGACCCGCGTTGCTGCTCATCACCGCCGGGAACGGCGCCTACCGCGGCTTCCTGGACACGCGCACGCCTCTCGTCTTCACGCTGCTGCTCAACGTCGTCAACCTGGTGCTCGACCCGCTGTTCATCTTCGGCTTCGGCTGGGGACTGGCCGGGGCCGCGTGGGCGACGGTGACGGCTCAGTGGGTGGGAGCGCTGGCATTCGTGGCTGGGCTCCTCCGCGGCCAGCGCGCCGTGACGCTCCCGCGCAGGCTGCCCCGCCCGGCGGAGATGTTGCCGTTCCTGCGCGTCGGCGGAGACATGCTGCTGCGCACGGGCAGCGTGGTGGGCGCGCTCACGCTCGCCACCGCGGTGGCGGCGCGCGTCGGCGTGCGCGAGGTGGCCGCGCACCAGATCGCCTCGCAGCTCTGGATGTTCTTCGCCCTCACCATCGACGCTCTGGCGGTGGCGGGTCAGGCGTTGGTGGCGACGGCGTTGGGTAGGGAAGGCGGCGCGGTCGCGCGGCGCGTCGCCGACCGCTTGCTGGCGTGGGGATTGGCGCTCGGCGTGGTGCAGGCGGCGTTGCTGCTGGCGATCCGGCCGTGGCTGGGAGCACTGTTCACGGACGACGCCGAGGTGCTCAGGCTAGTTGCTGCCGTCTACCCGTTCGTGGTGGCGATGCAGCCGCTGAACGCCGTGGTCTTCGTGTTCGACGGCGTGTTCATCGGTGCGGAGCGGTTCCGCTTCCTGGCGCGCGCCATGTTCATCTCGGCGTTGATCGCCGCCGCGGTGCTGCTGGCGACGCTGCCGCTCGGGTGGGGCCTGGCGGGGGTGTGGTGGGGCCTCACCGTGCTCATCGTGGTGCGTCTGGGCACGCTGGTGTACGGGTATCTCGGCCCCTGGGCGGTGTTCCCGCGGCGGTAGACTCGGGCCATCGCGTGGGCGCGCTCGGCCCACGAGCCCATCGAGCCGAGACCCATCGAGCCGAGACCCATCGAGCCGAGACCCATCGAGCCGAGACCCATCGAGCCGAGACCCATCGAGCCGAGACCCATCGAGCCGAGAC
>JAWOIL010000149.1:0-4184 GCA_046484635.1 Trueperaceae bacterium | reverse complement strand
TTCCACGACGGCACCGCCCTGACCGTCGACGACGTGGTGGCGAAGTTCGAGCGCGCGCGCGACCCCGAGTCGGGCCACACGCACCCCGAGTACTACGCCGCCATCGAGAGCATCACCGCGCCCGACGCCAACACGGTGGTGTTCGCGCTCGCCCAACCCAGCCGTAGCCTGCTGTACAACTTGGCGCGCCCCGACTCGGTCATCTACCCCGCCGCCAAGGCCGAGACGCAGCGCTCCGAGCCGATCGGCACCGGGCCGTTCCGCTTCGCCAGCTACACGCCTGGTACCGAGGTGGTGCTCGAGCGCTTCGAGGACTACTACATAGACGGCGTGCCGTACCTCGACCGCGTGGTGTTCCGCATCATCTCCGACGCGAACACGCGCTTCGCGGCGCTGCAGGCGGGCGACGTCGACATGATGGGCCTGATCCCCGAGCAGTACGTGCAAACGACCACCATGCCCGACCTGAAGGTCACGCAGGGCACCGCCACCGCCGAGATCACCATGGCGCTGAACAACACCCGCCCGCCGCTCGACGACGTGCGCGTGCGGCAGGCGATCAACCTCGCCATCGACAAGCAGTCGATCGTGCAGGGTGCGATGTTCGGCCTCGGCACCATCATCGGCACGCACATGACGCCGGCCGAGTCGTATTACATCGACCTGACCGACACCTACCCGTACGACCCGGAGCGCGCCCGCGAACTACTGGCGGAAGCCGGCTACCCCGACGGGTTCACCGTGAAGTTCGAGCTGCCCGAGCCGTACAACATCGAGCGTCGCAGCGGCGAGGTCATCGCGCAGCAACTGCGCGCGGTGGGCATCCAGGCCGAACTCAGCGTGGTCGAGTGGGGCACCTGGATCCAGCGGATCTTCCTCGGCGGCGATTACGACATGACCATCATCGGCCACTCCGAGCCGCGCGACATCAACGTCTACGGCAACCCCGATTACTACTACCACTACGACAACCCGCGCGTGCGCGAGCTGCTGGCCGAGGCCGAGGCCGCCCCCACCGCCGAAGCCGAGACCGCCGCGTACCAGGAGATCGCCCGCATCATCGCGAACGACGCGGTGAACGTCTGGGTGTTCAGCCCGCCGTTCCTGATGGCCGCCAAGCAGGACGTCTATGGCTTCTGGACCGACCAGCCCACGCCCGCCATCGACATGACGGGGGTCTACCGGGCGCCGTGAGCGACCCCGCGGGCCGGCGCGCTGCGCAACTGCGTCGAGCGCCGGCCCCCGCCACGTGCCAACCGCCGGTGGGGGCGAACGCCCGCCCCCGCCGGCGCCTATCTACCACGCCCGCTCCCCCGATCCCATGCTCGGATTCCTCGTCCGTCGCTTCCTGACAGCCCTGGTCAGCATCGTGCTGGCCAGCATCGTCGTGTTCTCCGCCCTGCTGGCGGTGCCGGGGGACCCGGCCGAGATCATCCTCGGCCTGAACGCCAACCCGGCCGCGGCCACGGCGCTGCGCGCCAAGCTCGGCCTGGACCAGCCGCCGGTGACGCGCTACGTGCAGTGGTTCGGCGGCGTGGTGCAAGGTGACTTCGGGGAGTCGATCAACTACCAGCGCCCCGTCGGCCCGATGATCCAAGACCGCCTGCGCGTGAGCGTGCCGTTGTCGCTCGCCGCCGCCCTGCTGGCGACGATCATCGCCATCCCAATCGGCATCCTGGCCGCGTTGCGGCGTGGGACGGTGTGGGACCCGCTGCTCACGTCGCTCAGCCAGTTGGGCGCGGCCATCCCGAGCTTCTGGCTGGGGCTCATGTTCATCCTGTGGTTCGCGGTGCAGTGGCGCGTGCTGCCGGCCGGCGGCTTCACGCCGTTCGCGGAAGACCCGTTGCGCTGGGCGAAGAGCATGCTGCTGCCGGTGCTGGCGCTCGGCCTGGGGCAGGCGGCGGTGATGACGCGCATGACGCGCGCCGCCATGCTCGACGTGCTGAGCCAAGACTACGTGCGCACCGCGCGCGCGAAGGGCGTGGGCCAGCGCGGCGTGGTGTGGAAACACGCGCTGCGCAACGCCATGGTCACCATCGTGACCATCTTCGGCCTGTCGCTCACCAACCTGTTCATCGGCTCGATCGTCATCGAGCAGGTGTTCGCGCTGCCCGGCATGGGGCGCCTGGCGCTCACCGCCATCGGCACGCGCGACTTCCCCCTGCTGCAGGGCCTCATCCTGGTGTACGCCGCCACCATCGTGCTGCTGGGGTTCTTGGTGGACGTGTCGTACGGCGTGCTCGACCCGCGGATCCGGTACGCCTGATGCTCCGCTCCGGCGCCACGACCCCCGGACCGAACGGCGCAACGCCGGTGGCCGCACGCACGGGCCGCGTTCGCAGCCGCCGCGGCAGGGCGCGCTTCAACCTGTGGGCGGGCGCGTTCCTGATCGGCAGCGTGGTGGCGGCGGCGCTGCTGAGCTTCGTGTGGCTGCCGCATGACCCCCTGGCGCTCGACTTCACGGTGCAGCTGAAAGGCCCGAGCGCCGCGCACCCCTTCGGCACCGACCACTTCGGGCGCGACCTGCTGTCTCGCGTGCTGGTGGGCGCGCGCAGTTCGCTCTACGTGGGCTTCATCGCCGTGGGCCTGGCGCTCGGCGCAGGCAGCCTGTTGGGCGCCCTCGGCGGGTTCCTTGGTGGCTTCTTCGACGAGGTGATCATGCGCCTGGTCGACGTGGCGTACGCCTTCCCCGCCATCTTGATGGCCCTCTTGCTGGCCGCGGTGTACGAGCCCGGCACGCTCACCGCCATGACCGCCATCGGCATCGCCACCGTGCCGATCTTCGCGCGCATCGCGCGCGCCAGCGTGCTGAGCCTGAAGGAGCGCGACTACGTCGAGGCCGGCCGCGCGCTCGGCGTCGGCGAGGGTCGGTTGCTGCTGCGGCACATCATGCCGGGCGCCATCGGTCCGCTGGTGGTGCAAGCCAGCCTCAGCCTGGCCGTGGCGGTGCTGGCCGAAGCGGCGCTGAGCTTCTTGGGCCTCGGCAGCCCGCCCGACGTGCCCAGCTGGGGCAACATGCTGCGCGAGGCGCAGAGCTTCCTTGCCCTCAGCGCCTACCCCGCCCTGGTGCCGGGCCTGGCCATCGTGTGGACGGTGCTGGGCTGGAGCCTGCTGGGGGACGGGCTGCGAGACGTGTGGGATCCGCATTCGCGGGGGGGCTGACGGGCGTCACGCTCACGTAACGCACCTTCCCGCATGATGTCCCGAGACGACGCACGCCCGACCCGATCGCGCCTGCGAGCCCCCACGCTCGCCGCAGGTGGCTGCAGGCCCGTCGTCGATCTGGAGGCCGAGATGGACCTGAAGTCGCCGCCCGACGCGTCGTTCCCTTCGCCTGTCGTGCTGCTCATGGCACTCGTCTTGGTTGCCGTGCTCACGGCATGCGGCGCGCCCACACCGCCACCGGGCGGCTCCGGCGCGGCCCTGAGCATCACGTACCCACTCGAGGGCCAGCACCTCGCCGGCACCACCGCGCTGGCCGCGGCGGGCATCGGCGGGCAGGTCGGCAGCCTCGGCTTCGAGCTGGCCGGCACCACCGTCGTCGGGCGCTCGGACGGCACCGCCTATCTCGACACGAGCACGCTGCCGGACGGCCCGGCCACCTTGCGCGCCAGCGGGGTGGTCGCCGGCAAGAGCGTCGAAGTCACGGTATCCGTGATCGTCGACAACGACCTGCAAGCCAGCGCGACGGTGGGCACGGAGGGCGGCAGCTTGCGTTCGGCGGACGGCTCGATCGCGACCCTTCCGCCCGGTGGTCTCTCGGGCAGCACCACGGTGTCGGTCGACGACGCCACCCAGGCCTCGATCCTCGCCGACTTCGGGGTGGACTACCCCGCCCTCGGGGTGACGTTCCTGGGCGCGCTCGAGGTCGACACGAACGGTGCCGGCGTGGGCTTGCCCGTCGCCGTCGACCTGGCCGGCTGGGGCTCCGCCGTGCAGCCGGGCCAAGCGGTGGTGATGTTCGCGCTCGCTCCCGATGGTGACGGAGACGGTGTCGGCGAGCTGATGTTCGCGGCCAACGCGGAAGCGACCGACAGCGGAAGCGTGGTCACGCGGCCCGTGCCGCGCAGCGAGGTCTACGGCTTCGGCGGCAGCGGCAGCCTGAGCGTCCAGCAAACGACCAGCGCGAAGCCGGGCGAGATCGTCACGCTGAGCGGGCGCGGCTTCAACCCGACGTCGCCGCT
>JAWOIL010000111.1:0-16601 GCA_046484635.1 Trueperaceae bacterium | reverse complement strand
CCTGCCGGCGCTGGGCTGAGCGCGGCGTCCGCGAGCACGGGTCGGGTCGACCAGCCTCGGGCACTTGCTGCGCTACCTACTGCGAGCACCTGCCTCGAGCACGGCCTAGCGAACCGCGCCGCGCTCACATCACGCCGCGTGCGCCTCCGCCAATTCCCTGGTCATCGTCAGCAGCGTGTCCACGAACAGGTCGAAGTCTTCGTGCCGCGCTCGGTGGTTCCCGATGGCCACGCGCAGGCAGTAACGGCCCTGCAACGTGCTGTACGACGGAATCGCCACGCCGCTCTCGTGCATGCGCATGAGCAACTCCTGGTTGAGCGCGTCGATCCGCTCCTCGCTCCACCCTGGCGGGCGCACCCGGAAGCAGACGATGTCGAGCACCACCGGCGCTAGTAGTTCCAGCAGCGGTTCGCGCTCGATGCGCTCCGCAAGGTAGTGGGCCTGGGCGACATTGCGCTGCATGATGCGGCCGTACGCCTCGACACCGCGCTCGGTCCAGGACAGCCACACCTTCAGCGCCTTGAAGTCGCGCGACAACTGCACCCCGAAGTTCGAGAGCCAGGTAGCGCCGCCGGCCAGGCCGCGGGGCGCCTGTGCGAGATAGGCCGGCGTCGTGGCGAACGTGGCACGGTGCGCTTCCGCGTCTCGCACGAGCGCCATTCCCGCCTCGAACGGCACGTGCATCCACTTGTGCAGGTCGAGCGCGATCGAATCGGCGCGCTCGATCCCGCGCATCAGCGGAGCCAGCGCCGGGGACAGTCCCACCAGCGCCCCGATGGCGCCGTCGACGTGGAACCACATGCCCTCTTCGGCGCACAGGTCGGCGAGCGCGACCAAGTCGTCGACCGAGCCGGTGTTGATGGTGCCGGCGTTCCCGATCACCAAGAACGGCTTCTTTCCGGCAGCGCGGTCCTCGGCGATGGCGTGGCGCAGCGCCGGGAGGTCGATGCGGTACTCCGCGTCGGTGGGCACCAGGCGGAGCGCTCGTGAGCCCAACCCCAGCAGTTCGGCCGCACGCGCGTGACACGAGTGCACCTCGACCGAGGAGTAGGCCACGAGCGGTTGCGCCGCCGCCACGCCGTCGGCGCGCACGTCGACGCCGGCATGCACGTGACGTGCGACCGTCCAGCCCACCAGGTTCGCCATCGAAGCGCCGCTGACCATCAAACCGCCGGCGTCGGTGGGGTATCCCAGCAACTCGGCGCACCAGCGCACCACTTGCTTCTCGACCTCGACGGCGCTGTGGTTGCCACCACCGAGGTTGGGGTTCGCGACGGCCGCGAGGAACGCGCCGAGCGCGCCCACCATCGTGCCGTTGCCCATGTACCAGCCCCAGAACCGCGGGTGGTCGTTGCCCATCATGTAAGGGGCGATGGTCGCGCGGTACTGGGCATACGCCGCGTCCGCACCCACGCCGTCGCGCGGGACCGGGGCTTCGAACGCGGACCTCACCTCGTCGGGCATCGGTCGCCACACGGGGCGTTCGCGTAGGGAAACGACGTCGTCGAAGGCGTCGTCGACCATACGGTGCGCCAAGCGCCGCAGGTGACCCAGGTCGGTAGGGTCGAGCGTCTCGAAAGGCTCGGTCGAGTCCACGATGGTCCTCCCTCGGTGAGGAATGAGGTCATCGGCTCGGCAGTGGACGATCCCCCACCTGGCCGCGTGTGGGGTGAGGATACTGCATCCCTGGAGCCGGACAGAGGGGCCACGTGCGCCGGCCGTGCCGTACGCTGATGCCCGATGCGCCTGCTCACCGACGATGCTGCTGCCACGGGCCCGCTACTCGCGCCCGGCACGGAACCCGCTTGGACCACGACCGACCTGCTGCCGGCGATCGAGCGGGACGTGTGGCGCGTGTTCGGGGGCGGCGCGAAGGTCGCACACGCTACGGTGCCGAGCGGCACGTTCGGCGTGGTCGGTCCGCTGATCGTCATCGAGCACGCCGAGTCGTCGCAGTTCGACCGCATGCACGAGATCCTGGCGGCCGGCGGTGACCTGCCGGATGGCCTAGCGTGCGTCGCCCTTGCCGGGGCGCGCTTCCGTGGCCAGCGCGGCCGGGCGTGGGCGGCGTTGCGCGGCAACCTGCACGTGAGCGTGCACTTCGCGCTCGACTTGGATGCCGCCACGGCACAAACGGGCCTAGCGGTGCTTCCAGCCGTGGCGACCGCGATGGCGATCGAGGAAGTCAGCGACGGGCGCGTTCTACCCGCCACGAAGTGGGTCAACGACCTGCTCGTCGAAGGCCACAAGGTCGCCGGCGTGCTTACCACCACGCAGCTTCAGGCCGGCCGGGTTCGGCACGCCGTGATCGGGATCGGGGTGAACGTCGCGGTCACGCCGCCCCTTCCGGCGGAGAAGCGCGCAGCGCCCGCCGGCTGTCTGGGGAACACCGACGCGCGTTTCGCTGCGGAGGACGCTTGGGCGATGCTGTTGCCGGCGCTCTTGCGGGCGCTCGAGCGAGGGCGCGCCGATCTGGTCGGCGGTCACGGGGACGAGTTGTTCGAGGCATACCGAGCACGCGCCGCGTTCCTCGGCAAGCACGTGACCATCTGGCCGGTCGAAGAGCATGCGTTCGGTGTGGGCGCGCCGATCGCTCGCGGCCGCGTGCAGGACCTTCTGCCCGACCTCTCGCTGGTGCTGGAGGGCAACGCCGAACCGGTGCGCATGGGCCGAATGACGATCGACGGTCCCGACGAGCCGGCGGAGGACGTCGCCTGACACGTAGCCCGACGCCTAGCCAGACGCGGAGCCTGGCACGACGTTCGGCACGCGGCCTGGCACGACGTTCGGCACGCGGCCTGGCACGACGCAGGGCTCGAAGCACATCTCGACGCATGTCGCGACCCCTGACACGACGCCGAGGACGTCGGTCCCGTGCGCCGACCGGGCTCGGGAACGTACCATCGGGGGAACCTGTGCCGTGAAGCGGCGCGCCGACGCGACGACCGGACGACTCGGGAGGAACCGATGAACGAACCCGCGCTCTGGAACCTGGCGCTTCAGGCGTTCGCTGCCGTGATCGTGGTGCTGACCGCGCTCGCGGGGGCGGTGGCGCTGCTGTCGCTGGCGTTCCGGTCGGCTCCTGCGCAGCCGGCGGCGGTTCTCGCGGGCCGCGACGGGCCGTCGGCTTCGCCCCCGGACACATCGTCCGAGCCTTCGCCGGACCCGTTCGTGACGGCCGCCATCCATGTTGCCGTGCGCGAACTAGCTCCTGGCGCCCGCGTCACACGCATCAAGGAGATTCGATGAAAGGCCAGCGATGATCCACGCCCGCAACGGCAAGAAGATCCGCGTCATGCTCACCGCCTTCCGCGACGGGCTGCAGAGCGTGTTCGGAGGCAAGGTCCGCACCGAGGACGTGATCCCCGCCATGCAGGTCGCCGTCGACGCGGGCGTGCGGCACTTCGAGTTCGGCGGAGGCGCGCGCTTCCAGGCGCCGTACTTCTACGTTGGCGAGGACCCGTTCACCTCGATGGACCGCATGCGCGAGGCGGTCGGGCCGGACGTCGACCTCCAGATCCTGACCCGCAGCGTGTCGGGCGTGACCCTCACCAACCAGAACCTACGCACGTTGGCGCTCCAGGCACGCCTGATGCAACGCCACGGCACCACCATCGACCGCAACTTCGACTTCATGAACGACGTCGACAACTTGCTCCGTACCGGGCAACCCATCGTCGACGCCGGCATGCACCACCAGGTCACGGTCGCCATGATGGGACTGCCGTACGCCTCGGACGAGGTGCACACGCCCAGCTACTACGTCGACGTGGTGCGGCGGTTGCTGGATGGTGACGTCCGTATCGACTCGGTTTGCCTCAAAGACGCCTCCGGCACCACCGACCCGACGACCGTATACGAGACCACCAAGGGCGTGCGGCTCCTCCTGCCGGACGACATGCCGCTCTGGTTCCACACCCACGACACGGCCTCGAT
Organism: Trueperaceae bacterium; assembly: GCA_046484635.1. GTDB lineage: Bacteria > Deinococcota > Deinococci > Deinococcales > Trueperaceae > CAZACZ01. The sequence goes on along the minus strand of JAWOIL010000111.1, from coordinate 12,665 downwards.
GGCGGTTGCTTGCTACATGGCGACCATCGAGGGCGGGGCGGACGGCATCGACCTGTCGATACGGCCACTGGCTTCGGGCACGTCGCAGCCGGACGTGCGCTCGATGTGGCACGCCCTGAAGGGCACCGGGTACGCGCTGGACCTTGACGTCGCGCGCATCGCCGAACTCGAGGCCGCGCTGGTCGAGGGGCTGCAGGCGTACGAGTTCAACCCCATCACCCTGGCTGCCGACGCTCGGGTAGTGAACTTCCCCATGCCGGGCGGCGCCATCGGGCCGAACGTCCACATGATGGCGGAGGCCGGCATCCTGGACCGGTACGGCGATGTGTTGGCCGAGTTCCCGGTGGTGGTGAAGGCCGGCGGCGCCTGGACCAGCGTCACGCCGGGCAGCCAGCAGTACTGGCTGCAGGCCTTCGCGAACGTACTGCACGGCCGGTGGAAGAAGATCGACCCCGGCTACGGACGCTCGGTGCTGGGATACTTCGGTCGTCCACCCGAGCCGCCCGACCCCGAGGTCGTCGCGGCGGCGGCGCAGCAACTCGGGCTGGAGCCGTTCGATGGCGACCCGCTCGAAGGCGCACCCGACACCCTTGCCTTGGCCGAGGCGGCGTTACGAGAGCGCGGTCTTCCCATCAGCGAGGAGAACCTGTTCCTGGTCGCGGCCGCCACGGTTCCCGGCAAGAACATGAACCTGAACGAGGGGATCCGACTCCTGAGCGGCAAACCGCGGGTGAAGCTGCCGTTGAAGCCCGTGGCGGCCGAACCCGAGCCAGCGGCGTCCGCGGCGTCGGCCATCGCCGCGCCTGCGCCCACTGCGGCGGAGACCCGACGGTCCACACCATCGGCGTCGGCAGAGCCGTCGCCCACGTGGTCCGGGCCCGTCACTACCACCTGCACCGTGGTCGAGAACGGCGTCACGCGAACCTTCATCGTCACGCTCTCGCCGCCGACTTCGGGGAACGGGGAGCACGGGACGGCTGCCGCCCAGTCATCCGGCGCGGCCGCGACCGCCATCCCTACGTCCGGTGCAACCCCCGCCACCGGTGGAACTCCCGCCACGGGTGTTTCTCCCGCCACAGGCGCTGCTTCGGCCGCCGTCGCCACCCGTGAGACCGCCGTCACGTCCCCGTTCGGCGGTCAGGTCGAGGTGGTGTCCGTCGCCGTGCGCGAAGGCGACGTGGTGGAAGTCGGTCAGGTCGTCGCTTCGGTAGAGGCGATGAAGGCCGAGCACGACGTGCGCTCGCCGGTGGCCGGTACCGTCATCCGCGTCGACGTGAGGCCAGGCGACGAGGTCGGGGGCGACACGCCCATCATCACGATCGGGAGCTGACGTGGACGGGTGGGAGGCGCTCGTCGGCGGCAGCGGCTTCGCCGCGCTCGGTTGGCAGAACCTGGTGATGTTCGCGGTGGCGGGCGTGCTGATCTACCTGGCGATCGTCCGCAACTACGAGCCGCTGCTCCTGATCCCGATCGGCTTCGGCGCGGCGCTCGCGAACCTTCCCGGCGCGAACATGGCGGCCTCGAGCACGTTCGTGGCAGGCCCCGGCGGCCATAGCTCGCTGCTGCAACTCATCTACGACGCCGGCATCAAGACCGAGCTGCTCCCGCCACTGATCTTCCTTGGTGTCGGCGCGCTCACCGACTTCCGGCCGCTGCTGGCGCGCCCCTTCACCCTCGTGCTCGGCGCGGCTGCCCAGGTCGGGATCTTCGTCGCGGCACTCGGCGCGCACTACCTGTTCGGGTTCGAGGTGCGCGAGGCTGCGTCCATCGGCATCATCGGCGGGGCCGACGGGCCGACATCGATCTTCCTCACCGCCATCCTGGCGCCCGAACTGCTGGGCGCCGTGGCGGTGGCCGCGTACAGCTACATGGCGCTCGTGCCGGTGATCCAACCGCCGATCCTACGCCTGCTCACCACCCGCGCCGAGCGCGAGATTCCCGTGCCCCGCGAGCGCGCCGTGCCGCGGCCGGTGGTGATCCTGTTCCCCATCGTGATCACGGTGCTGGTGTCGCTGGCGGTGCCGGCGGCCGCGCCGCTGATCGGCATGCTCATGTTCGGCAACCTGCTGCGCGAGTCCGGCGTCACCGATCGGCTGGCGAAGGCGGCGTCCGGGCCGCTCATCGACATCGTCACCATCCTGCTGGGCCTGGTGGTCGGCGCGACCATGGAAGGCCGCACCTTCTTGCGCGCCGAGACGATGTTCATCCTGGTGTTGGGTGCGGTGGCGTTCATGTTCAGCACCGCCGGCGGCATCTTGTTGGCCAAGGCCATCAACCTGGTGTTGCCGGAAGGGAAGCGCATCAACCCCACCATCGGCGCCGCCGGGGTGTCCGCCGTGCCGATGTCGGCGCGCGTGGTGCAGGGCTTCGTGGCGAAACACACGCAGGGACGCGTCAACCCGCTCATGGCCGCGATGGGTCCGAACGTCGCCGGCGTGATCGGTAGTGCCGTGGCGGCGGGCGTGTTCTTGGCGATCTTGCGCTGAGGCCGGTCGGACGAGGGGTCGGCGTGACTCCTGCAGAGTGGCTGGTCATGGCACGAGCGCATCGTCCTGCCTGACACGGCTCGCTTGCGCCACGGCCGGACGCCGGCCGCCGCGAAGCAACACGCGCCACACCACGTTCGGTCGCATCAGGCTCGCGCCGGGAGCCAAGAAGCCCATCACATCCGATAAGGCGCGTCCGACCACCGGGTCGCGGTGCGCCAGCGGTACGAGACGCTTGGAATAGGCGCCGATCACGCGCCAGCGCATGGTTCGGGGCCCCTCGACGGCCGGGTGGCGAAGGTCGTTGTCGACCGCTTGCGTGTAGGACTCCTCGAGGAGGCGCCGCACCGAGCGGAAGAAGGTGGGCCCGATGCGCTCGGGCCCGACCCGAGCGAGTGTCTCGCCCAACTTCTCCGCCTCGATGACGGCCATGCTCATCCCCAGCCCGTTGACCGGGCTGGTGTTCCCGAGCGCGTCGCCCGTCACCACGAAGCGCCGTGGAAACGCACGCAGTTCGTCGTACCGGCGGCGGACGTTGCCGGGGTACCCGCCCGTGACCGCCTCGCCGACCGGTTCGGCGCCCGCGATGAGATCGTGTACGGCGGGGTTCCACAGCGAGCGCGCGTAGGCACGGAACGCGCCGATCTCGGTGGGAGGCCGTTCCCCCAGCATCCCGACGAGCGTGACGATCCATCGTTCACCCTCGACCGCCAACGCCACGGCGCCGCGGCGTTGTCCTGGCAGGGGCGCGACAAGCGTGTTCCTCGGGCCGTGGCCCGCGGCAGGCGGCCGCCGGAACAAACGGGTGGCGTAACGCAAGTCCACTTGGACGGTGTCCTCGCTCGGCGGCCGGAATCCGAGGTCCGCCAGCCAGCGCGGCGCGCGTGAGCCACGACCCGTCGCGTCGACCACCAGGTCGGCACGAAGCACGTCCGTGGCGGCGGGCGCCCCGGACGGCGCATCGCCTTGGCGGCCGAAGCGCACCCCGCTGACGGCGCCGGTGTCGTCGGTGGTCAGGCCGATCACGTCGAGTCCCGTGCGCACGTCGACGTTCGGCAGCGCGCGCACGCGTTCGCGGATCACCCCCTCGATGAGCGGGCGGGTGGCGCCAATCAGCGCGAAGGAGGGGTTCAAGTGCGAGAGGTCCAGCCGGCCTCCGCCCACGTAGATCCCGAACTCGTGTCCGCCTCGCAACACCTGGGCGCCCGCCCGCTTCAGGTCGTCTTCGATGCCAGGCAGGAGCCGTTCGAGGGCGTGAAGGCCGGCCGGCTTCAGCAGGTGCACGTGACGCCCTTGTGGAACTCCTTTGCGCGCTTCGTCCACGCCCGGCAGACGGTCGCGCTCAAGGACGATGACAGTACCGACGTGCGGGGCAAGGGCCGCTGCCGCGGCCAGTCCCGCGAGACTCGAGCCCAGCACGAGCGCGGTGCGGGCAACACGCTCGCCAGCTGCCTCGACGCTAGTGGGGAGACCGTTGTGGACGTGGGTTTCGGGTCGGGGCATGCGGCGCCTCCTGCCGGGGCCGCCCGGACGGCTCCGGACGACGTGCGAGCCCATCCCGCTACGAGGGAGGGGCCAAGTTCGTGTGCACAACCTAGGTCGGAGGCTTGCTGCGCCGCATCGGTGAAAGCACGTAGTTCGCGAGATGGTTAGATGGGGGATTGCCGCCTGCGCCATGTGGGCGCCGCCAGGCGAGCGATCGCGGGTGCGTCTCGTCTGGCGCGCGGCGTCAGGCGGGCCCCTCCGAGCGAGCGGCGTCAGGCCAGGCCATGCTCGTACGCGAACGCCGTGGCGGCCGCGCGCGATGACACGGCGAGTTTGTCGTACACGTTGCTGAGGTGCCGTTCGACGGTGCGTTCGCTGAGCTCGAGCTCAGCGGCGATGGCCTTGTTCGTGCCGCCGGCCGCCACCATGCGCAGTACCTCGAGCTCGCGGGGGGTCAAACCGTGCCGCTGGTTCCGCCCACCGTCGAGACGCGCCAGGTCGGGCGCGGCGCCAAGGCGGCGATAGGCGGCGCGCGCCGCGTCGAGCTCGAGGGCGGCCGTGTCGGCGTCGCCCAGCGAGGCGCAAGCCAGCCCCACCAACTCGCGCGTGCGCGCCGCTTCGTAGTCGGCTTCCAGCGCCTGCCAACCGCGCCACGCCGCGCGCAGGTGCGCCAGCGCCATCGCCGGGCTCCCTTCGGCCAAGTCGACGGCGCCGCGCCAGTGGGCGGCGATGGTGGCGAGGGCGCTTCCCTGGAAGGTCGTGGCGATGCGCTCGAGCTCCGACACGCTGTCCCGAGCGGCCTCGACGTCGCCGGCGCCGAGGAAGACCTCGACCATGGCGGGAAGCAGCCGCGCACGCTGGACCACTTCTTGGCGCTCCTGCAGGGCTCGGCGGATGGAGGCGATCGCCATCTCGTGGTTCCCCTGCTGCGCGCGCAGCAGAGCGAGGCCGGGTTGGGGGTCTCGTCCTCGTTGCGCCGCGTCGGCGTAGGCCCGTTCGGCCGCGGACACTTGCCCTCGAAGACGCAGCAACTCTGCCTGGGCGTACAGCGCGGCGCCCGTGCCGGCGCTGTCGTCGGCTGATTCGCACTTGGCCTGGGCGCGGCGCGCTTCCTCGGAAGCCTCTTCCCACGAACCGCGAAGCTGCAGGATCTCGGCGCGGTGCACCATGCACGGGCCGGCGTACGGCACCAGGCCGGGCTGCCGGTTGCACCAGGCGCTGAGGGCGCGCGTCCACTCGGCGGCACGCTCTAGGGCGTACACGCTGCGGCAGGCGGATATCACGGAGCAGTACACGATGCCGGTCACCAGTGGAAACGACCTGTCGTGCGCCACCGTCACCATGGCCTCGTCGAGTAGCGCCAGGCCCTCCGCTACCCGCGCTTGCCGCAGCAGTGCCACCCCCTGGGCGTGGAGCGCGAAGGCGTGCAAGTCGGCATCGTGGAACGCATCGGCGACCTTCGTGGCGCGGGCTGCCAACTCGAATGCCTCGTCGAACGCGCCAACGTTCAGCCGCATGAGGACCTGGGGCAGCAGCAGGTACCCGTGCTCGACGCAATCGTCGTCGACATCCTCGAGCAGCCGCCGGGCGCGTGCGAGCCAACCGGAGCCGCGCGCCGTTTCCCCTTTCTCGACGAGCCGAAAGCCAAGCCAGAATGCGCACCTGGTGGCGGCGGGGTAGTCGTTCGCTGCTCGGAACGCCTCGTGGGCCCGGTCGAGGGCCGTCAGGAACGTGGTGTCGTCGCCGGTGAGGTGCGCCGCCGTGGCGAAGCGCAAGAGGTCGTCGGCGCCGAGCGGTGAGTCTTGCTCGGCATCGGCGTACGCCTGGAAGGCATCGAGCCAATCCGCGCGCGCGTACGCCGCGCGGGCGCGTTCGAGGGGGGCCATGGTCGCGCCTCCGTTCGGTCGCTCGTGTTGGGAACGATCTTACGACTTCCCCTGGGTTGCTTAGGTCACCGGCTTCTTCGTCGGATGGCTGTTCGAATCGCGGGAACTCGATCCTCTGTTCGCCGCGTCGCTTGCGCTCGTACCGGTGGCGTTCGGCGTGTGGGCGATGCTCGGATGGCTGCGCGCCGTGCGATCGTTCGACGAACTCCAACGTCGCGTCATCGCCGAAGTGGGCTCCTCGCGCTGGGCATCACCTCGGTCGTGACCTTCACCTGCGGCTTCATGGAGGCGTACGTGGGGCTGCCGAAGATGAGCATGTTCGTCGTGTTCCCGCTGATCGCCGTCGCCTACGCGGCGACGCTCCCGTTCACGCGAAGGCGATACCAGTGAAGAACCGTCTCCGTGTGCTTCGCGCCGAGCGCGCGTGGTCGCAGGCGGACTTGGCAGAACGACTCGGGGTCAGCCGCCAGACGGTGAACTCCGTCGAGACCGGGAAGTACGACCCCAGCCTGCCGCTGGCGTTCAAGATCGCGCGGTTGTTCGAGGTGCCGATCGAACGGGTGTTCGAGGACGAGGCCGCCTGAAGTGCTACCACAGCACCACCTTCGGCGAAGCTCAGCGGTGGTGGTCGATCCCCTCGTAGGCCTTCAAGAACGCCCGCATCCCCTCTTCGTCGATCGCGTCGAAGCGCTGAAGGCGCGTCCAGGCGGTCAGAACGTAGGCGCCATCCAAGTTCTCCCGCGGCGCGATGACGGTGCGGTCGAAGCCGCGCGCAACGTCTTGCAGGGCGGTGATGTGGGCCTCGTTCTCCTCGGGCGTCCCCAACGGGTACCAAAGGATGACGCCGCCGTCTTCCATGTTGTGGATCAGGTACTCGTCCTCGACAACCTCGTCGTACGCACCCCAACCCGCGATGTTCGGCATGTGCGGACCGGAGGTGGGCGGGTCGGTGTTGTAAGTGGTTCGGTTCGAGGTGATGGCCAACAGATGCACGTTGCCTAGGCTGCGGGACTTCTCGCCCGGCATGCTGCTCGCGCGCACCGCGTTGATCGCGATGGCAGCGACGACGACGGTGACGATGCCGGCTGCGATGGCCACGCCGACGCGTTGCTGCCGACGGCGCTTCGCTGCGCGCGCCTCACCCTTGCTGGACTTCTTCTTGGCCATGGGCGAATGTACCGTGTCTGGCGCGGTTCGTCTGTACCGTGGACACTTGCGGGCCTCGACACCAAGGTGTGGGCCGGTGAAGCGGCAGCAAGACACGCCATGGGCGCGCGCCCGATCCGGTGCGCGCGCCCATGAGCGAGGAGAACGTTGGATCCGCTGGCCGCGGAGCCGAGGTGCCGGCCGAGCGCGGCCGGCATGAACTCACTGCCGCTCGACCTCCACCGTCACCTGGTTCGGCTGGTCGAAGGCCACCATCACCGTGGCCTGGCCGTAGTACTCGCCCGCGTCGCCGAGCACGCCGTTGCCGTTCTCGTCGCTACCCGCCGTGATCGTGAGCGGGCCGAGCGGGGCGTCGACGAGGATGAAGATGCCGTCGTCGTCGAGTTGCGAGTCAGGGTACCCAGGAACGCGCAGGTACAGCGTGGCGGGGTCTGGCTCCGGATCCGGGTCGGGTTCGGGCTCCGGTTCCGGCCCGCCCGTGAGCTCCGCCAACGCTGCCGGAGCGTTCACCAGTCCGTATCCGAACAGGTTGTCGAACCCGCCGTCACCGAGGTCCACGGCGCTGTCGGCCATGGCCTGCGCGATCTCGTCAGGCGTGGCGCCAGGAACGGCGTCCTTCAACATCGCCGCCACGGCCGCGACGGCCGGCGAGGCCATGCTGGTGCCTTCCATGTAGCTGTAGTCGGGGGCGTCATAGGCGAAGTCGTAAACGGTGCTCAAGATCATGTCCGCGGTGTCGTCGCGCCGTGCCGAGTTGCCCCCAGGGGCGACCAGCCAGAGCTCTGCGCCGATGTGGCTGTAGCATGCCCGCTCGTCGGCGGTGCCCGTCGCACCGATGGCGAGCACCTCGGGATACGCCGCCGGGTACGAGACGGGCACGAAGGTGTCGGCGCCGTTCGTGCACTGGGTGTTGCCGGCCGAGCCGATGATGGTGATGCCGGCGTTCTTGGTGGCGATGAGGGCGTCGCGCACGTCCTGGCCGAGGTCGTTGCTGGTGCCCAGACTCAGGTTGGCGACCTCGGCGCGCGGCGATCCGCCGTTGGTCACGTATTGCAGGCCGTCGATGAGGCGGGTGGTGTCCATCGGGCAGCCGACCTGCGATTCGTCACCCAAGTCGACGAGCAGCAGGTCCGCGCCGCGCGCGGTACCGGCCACACCGATGCCGTTGTCCGTCACCGCGGCCGCCACGCCGGCCACGTGCGTGCCGTGCGTGCCGCAATCCTCGAACGGGACGGTGATGTCGGACCGTCCGTCGATGGCGTCGTAGGTGCCGGCGACGTTGGACGCCAGGTCGGAGTGGGCGGGGTAGAAGCCGATGTCGAGGATGGCGATGGTAACGCCACTGCCATCCGCCACTTGCCATGCCACCTCGGCGCCGACGCGGTCCAAGTTCCACTGGAGGTGGCGGTACTCGTCGTTGCTGAAGGGATACAGCGGTTGGGGAACCTCTACGTAGCGCACCCCGGGCGCGGCGCGGAGCTTGTCGGCGAGATCGCGATCCGCGCCGGCGGGCACGCGCACGATGGCCAGGCCTGCCGCGTCGAAGCGGGACGTGATAGCCGTGCCGTCGACGGCGGCGAGTTCGAGCGCAAGCGTATCGAGAGCGCGGGTGGAGGGCCGACCAGGAGAGCCGGATGCCCGCAGCACCGGGTCGGCCGCTTCGAGCCCGACGTGCAGGTAGGTGGCGCCGTCTTCGCCGGCCCGTCCGGCCTCTCCGGCGTCTACAGCGTCTTCAGCAGTGCCGACACCGCTGCGGTCGTCCGTGCGCCCGTCACGTGCTGCGGGTCGCGCTGCGGAAGCTTCTGTCGCGAGCGGGATCGCCGGGAATGCGGCGAAGCCCGTGTCGCTCCCCGCGTCCGCCAGGGCTACGTCGACGGCGGAGGTTGACGTCCCGTTCGAACTGCGTGACGAGGTTCCCGTCGCCCCGATCGTCACGACCACGCCTTCGACATCGGGGAACGAGAAGGTGACGGTCCTGCGCACCTCGACCGTTCCGCCGGTGGCGCGTTCGGCCCGCAACACCACGGTCGCCTCGTACGTGCCGGGCGCGAGCCCGAGCGGATCGACGGCGAGCGTAGCGGTGTCGTCGCCGAACCCAGAGGGTGGGGCGAACGAGAAGGCGTCGGCTAGGGCCGCGCTGGTTGCTTCGGCGTCGAGTTCCCAAGCCGCGGGCGCGCGCACCTGCAACGTCGCGGTGGTGACGCCATCCATGGTCGATGGCGTGACCGTCAGGCTCGTGTCGGTGGGCGGCGGGGTAGGCGGTGTTCCGCCGCAGGCGCCCAAGATGACCGCCACGAGGAGCGCCAACGCGGCCGGTGCGAGGAGGCGCCGGCGCCGCCCGTGGCTGGGCGCAGGGCTGGGACCAGGGTTCGGCACTGGGCGAGATCGGGCACGCGCCGCACCAGCACGCGGGGTCGTACTCGCGTTCACGTGGGATGGGTCGTTCGCTGTCATGACGCACGCTCCGATCGCGCCGAGGGCGAAGGGCGGTCCACCTGCGTTCCGCGCGGGCACGCCATGCGGGCCCATCGTTGCGGTACGCGTCGCGGACGATCGCGGTCGTCGGCGCTAGCTATCTCCTGGCATATCGGGCCGGAGTGTCGCGCGGATGTCAGGACCCTAAGCGCTCCATGAAGCCGCGCGCTCATGAAGCGCCGGTGAAGGTTCGGGACGCGGCAAAGGCAGGAGGTGGGCAGCCGGCCCCGCTGGCGACCTTCCCCGCCGCCGCGCCGCTGCCGTCACGGCAGCGTCTCGAATGCCGTCTCTCGCGTCGGCCCGAGGATGAGCGTGTCGAACACCTGGCCCATCACGGACGGCCGCGGACGCATCCCGTTGGCGAGCCACCAGTCGATCAACGCCACGAACGAACGGATGAGGTGGTTCACGGCCGCGTCCATCGGTACGATGCCGCCGGGCTTGGCGCGGTAGGTGCGCAACACGCCGGCCATGCCGACCTCGAGCGCACGCGGCAGCAGGTCGATCGAATGCTGGCTGCGAAGAAGCACGCCGTACAGGTCGGCGTTGTCGCGTGCGTGCTCGAACACCATCGTGCCCATCTTGGTGGCATCCGAGAACGGCGAGAGCGCTTCGAGCCGCTCCATCAACTCGGCCAGCACGACGTCGAGCAGGTCGCGCAACAGCGCGTCCTTGTCGGCGTAGTGGCGGAAGAAGGTGGCGTAGCCGATGCCGGCCGCGTCGGTGAGGTCTCGGATGGTGACGGCGTCGTAGCCGCGCTCCAGCGTCAGTTTCACGAGTGCCTCGCCGAGGCGACGGCGGCTCCGGAGGACGCGCGCGTCGGTACGAGTGCCAGGCACTACGGTGGGCGCCGTGCTCGTCGCGGGGAAGGGCGTCGAATCGTTCGCCATATGCAATGTCCAGGATAGCGCTCGGGATGCCTCACACGACCGGCTCACCCTACGTTATGAAACACGGTGTATCATAAAGGTCGCGGGTCCGCACGGCGGAGCCGCAGGAGGACGTCATGCCCACCGCTCTCGAACGAACCGTCTCGGGCGCACCCGATCCGTCGAGCGCGCGCGAGTACGCGCGGCGTGAAGGCGCGCGGCGCGCTGTGGAGTCGGTACCCGCAGTCCAGGTAGGAGTCGATGCGTCCGCAGCAGGCTGCCCGGTCCACGGGCCGGCCGCCGCCCGCCGCAGCCAACCCCCGAACGAGCCGATTCTCTTGGGCGCCCCCGACTTCGAGCGCATCTCGAGCGACACCGTCGTGGTGCGCAGCGCCGCGCTGGCGCGCGCCGTGCTACGCGCGGGCGACGTCGCGGTGCAGGACGGCTTCCGAGTGCGCGACATCGCCAAGAGCCCGGTCAAGCTCCGGTCGCCCGTGCTGTTCCAGGACGGCGAGGAGCACCGCGCGCAACGCACCGCCATCGCTCGGTTCTTCACGCCGAAGGCGGCCAAGGAGCACTACCGGCCGGTGATGGAGTCACTCACCGCCGAGTTGATCGAGGAGTTACGCGTCAAGGGCCGCGCCGACTTGTCGGAGATGGCCATGCGCCTGGCGGTGAGCGTGGCGGCACAGGTGGTCGGGCTGACGAACAGCCAGGAACCCGGCATGCACGCCAGGCTCGACGCGTTCCTCTCCAAGGGGACGGCGACCTTCTCGTGGCGGCCGGACAAGCTGATCGCCTTCCTGCGGTTGCAGAGCGCCATCATGCACTTCTTCCGGGTCGACGTGAAGCCCGCCATCGAGGCGCGCCGCACGAACCCGAAGGACGACGTCATCTCCCATCTGCTCTCGCAAGACGTCAAGGACCGCGACATCCTGATCGAGGCCATCACCTACGGTGCGGCCGGCATGGTGACCACCCGCGAGTTCATCTCCATCGCCGCCTGGCACCTGCTCGACGACGACGACCTGCGCCTGCGCTACCTGGCCGGCGACGAGGAAGAGCGCCAACTCCTGCTGGCCGAGGTGGTACGGGTCGAACCGGTGGTCGGGCACCTGCAGCGCCGCTTGACGGGCGCGCTCGAACTGAGCACCGACGACGGTCCGGTCACGTTACCCACAGGCACCGTGATCGACATCGACCTGCGCGCCGCGAACTTCGATCCGGAAGCGGTCGGGGAGCACCCGGCCTGCCTCGCGCCGGAGCGGGAGATCACGGCCAAGGGCGTCCAGCCGTTCGCGCTGTCGTTCGGCGACGGTCACCATCGCTGCCCGGGAAGCTACCTCGCGCTCGAGGAAGCCGACGTGTTCTTGCACGAACTGATGAAGATCGACGGGCTCCGCATCGAGCGCCCGCCGACCGTCACGTTCAACGACCTCGTGAAAGGTTACGAGCTGCGCGACTTCGTGCTTCGCATCGACTGAACCACCTCCGTGCTCGGCCGCGGCGCGGCACCGAGCATGACCCGTTCGGCCACCGGCGCGAACTCCTCCCAGTCGATGCCGGTGGCTCGTCCTTCGGCGAAACGGGCATCGACCCAGTCGAGTAGGGCGGAGAGCCTCGCGTCGTCCTTGGTGAGCTCGAGCCTCGACTTCTAGACGGCTATGACAGATGCGTGCGGTCGACGGCCGCGAGCCGCCATAGGTGCAAAGTCGCGTAGCTGCGCCATGGACGCCACGCTTGCGATCGGCGCTCCGCTTCGGCAGCGCGTACGCCGCCCAGCGCGCGGCGCAGCACCAGGTCTTCCTTCGGGAATGCGTCGGGCAGGTGGAGGGCGCGCAACGCGATGTACTGCGCCGTCCATGGGCCGATCCCGGGGAGCGCCATCAGAGCGCGTGTCGTTCGCTGCGGGTCCGCTCCGGGACGCAAGGAGACCGATCCTGTCTCGATCGCGTGCGCCAGCGTGACGATGGTGCGCGCACGGGCGCCGACGATGCCGAGCGCGGCGATCTCGCCGGGATCGCGGTTCGCGATCGTGGCCGCGGTCGGGAACAGGTGCGTGAGTGCGGGTGGCCGCTCGCCCGAACGGTGCTCGGGCGACCCCACCGGTTCGCCGAACGCCCGTACGAACCGCCCCGCCAGTGTCGTGGCCGCCTTCACGCTCACCTGCTGGCCGAGCACGGCGCGCACGGCGAGCTCGAACGGGTCGAACGCGCCGGGCAGGCGCAGCCCGGGATTCGTCCGAACCGCCTTCGCGAGCAGAGGGTCGGTCGCCAGGTGTTGCGCGATCACGTCGG
>JAWOIL010000097.1:0-3937 GCA_046484635.1 Trueperaceae bacterium | reverse complement strand
CCGTGACGACGTTCGCCACTTCGGAGTCGATGGGACTGCCGAGGAAGATGATGCGTTCTTTGAGCAGGCGGCTGTAGACGTCGTAGGTGCGTTCGCCGCGGCCGGTCTGCTCGATGACGTACGGGATGAGCGGCATGATGCCTGTAAGCGTAGCACCGGACGCGCGTGAACACGCACCCGGTGCATGCATCGGCCAAGCCTTCGGCCGGTTCAGTGGTCGTGCTGGGGTTCTTCGTCGCCTTCTTCGTGGGAGTGGGCGTGGTCGTGCACGTGATGACCGTGCTCGTGATGACCGTGCTCGTGATGACCGTGCTGGTGGTCTTCTGCGTCGTCCCCGAGGTCGTCTTCCATCGAGGCCGTCGCGGCCTCGGCAGCTCCTTGCGCCTCGTCCGGCCGCATGCCCGGCGCCGCTTCGCCGGTAAGTTCGGTCAGCAGATCGCGCACAGCCTTGTCACGTGCGAGTAAGAAGCGGTAGTTCGCCAGCCAATCCTCGCCCATCTCCTGCACGAAGCGACCCACGTCCTGGCGGCGCTGCGAGGCCAAGTGCTTCACGGCCACGTCGAGCTCGGCGTCGTCGACGCTGGTGCCGCGCTCTTCGAGAAGGCGCTCGAGGACGAGGTCGCGACGCACGCCGCGCTGGGCGGCCTCGTCGAGCTCCTGCTCGAACTCCTCCTTGGTTCCGCGTTCCTCCAAGCGTTGGAGGTAGCGTTCGAGGGTGACGCCTTGACGCTTCAGGTCTTCGACGAGGTCCTCGAGCAAGTTGCGCTTGCGCCGGTTCACGAGGCTGGGCGGCAGCTCGAGCGTGGATCCGTCCATCAGCTTGGTGATCAGCTCGTCGCGCTGCTGGTCGTAGCCTTCACGTTCGAGCTGGCTCGCCAGGCTCTCGCGCACGCGCTTCTCCACTTCGGCCCAGTCGTCGACGCCGAGTTGCTGGGCGAAGTCGTCGCCTTCCTCGGGCAGCTCCTTGGCCTTCACGTCGCGCACCTTGACGCGCATGGTGCGGATGGTGGGGTTGCCTTCCGCGTCGCGGGTGACGTCGTCGGTGAGCTTCAGCTCGACCAAGGCGCCGATGCCCGCGCCGAGGAGCTGGTCACGAAGCTCGTCACCGGCCGTGTCGAGGTCGACGGGGAACGTCGAACCGGACGGTTCATCGTCCTCCGCTGTTCCGGCGGCGGATGCCTCGCTGCTCTCCGCTTCGACCGCCGTACCCTCCGTGCTCGTTGCTTCGGTCGTCTCGTCGTCATCTGCGGGCTTCGGCAGCGACTCGAGCAGCACCCAGTCCGTGGGCTCGATGGCGCGGTCGACCGGCACTAGGGTGGCGTTCTCGCGCTTGAGCTGCCCGATGGCTTCGGCCACCATGGCGTCGTCCACCTCGCGCCGCTGTGCCTCGATGGTGATGCCCGATGGGTCGGGTAGCGTCACCTCGGGGTAGAGCTCGGCGTGGACCTCGAACGCGAAGTCCTGGCCCTGTACCGGCGCCTCGGCGTGGAAGTGCGCGTGCACCGGCGATAGCTCGAGTTGCCGCACGGCCTGCGGGTAGGCCTCGTCCACCAAGGCGTCGCGCACCTCTTCCGCCAACGCTTCCTCACCGATGCGACGGATCAGCACGCCGCGCGGCGCGCGGCCGGGCCGGAACCCGGGCACGCGCACCTGCCGTGACAGGGTAGCCAGCACGCGATCGAAGGCCGCATCGACCTTCTCGGACGGGACGGTCACCTTCAGGGTGGCGTGCACCGCGTTCTTCTCGACGAGTTGGGCGTCCATGTTTCTCCTTCGCTGCCACGCCCACCAGGGGCGCAACCGACGGGGGCGCAACCGAACGGGGCGTTGCCCGTCTCGGGCGGCGGGGCAGGGTGGCGGCCGCGTTCGTTCCTTCGCCGCGCAAAAGGGAGCGGCAAGCGCAGGGCTTGCCGCAGTGGTGCGAGGAGCGGGACTTGAACCCGCACGGCTAGGCCACTAGATCCTAAGTCTAGCGCGTCTACCAATTCCGCCATCCTCGCGTGGTGGCGCCCGCCCCGCCGGCGGGAACACCACGGGCGGGACCGCGCAACGGCCCCGCCCGGGCGTCGGGGCGCTGCCCCGTTGGCTGGGGTGGATGATGGGGCTTGAACCCACGACCCCCGGAACCACAATCCGGTGCTCTAACCAGCTGAGCTACATCCACCGCGCTGGCACCCGAAAGTCTAGCAGACTCGCGCGGCGGGGGGAATCGTACCGCAGACGTGCGGCGTTTGCCTAGGGAGGTCGCGTCGAGCTTGGGATTCCGCCCGGGGCGCACAGGTCCCTGGTGTTCCTCACCGTCATGAAGTTGGGAAGCTGGCTCGTGTCGCATCATGCGGCAACGGATACCGATAGTCTACGACCGTTGCACGCTGCCGTATTCGGGCTCGTGGAAGCCGCCAGGTGCGAGCTGGCCGTACGCAGCTGCCCAGCGAGCGACGCCTGCCCGGATGGCGTCCGGCTCGAGTGCGCCGTACCCGACGACCAGCTCGGCCATCGCAGGCGAGCTACCCAGGTAGTACGGCGTGGACGGGTACAGACCCACGCCGCGCTCGCCCGCTGATCGGACGAGGGCAGCAGTGCGGTCGCTGGGAAGGTCCGGGTGACGAACCAGCGCATGGACGCCGGTCGACGTGCCCATCACGTGTGCAGAACGGCCGAAGTGCCCCGCAAGGCTCGTCACGAGCGCCGCGCGGCGCTGCGCGTGGAGTCGTCGCGCCGCCGCCAAGTGCCGCTCGAACCGTCCGCTGTCGATCAGCTCTGCCATGGCGGCCTGCTCGATGGTGGCGGTGTGACGGTCGGCCAACCACTTGGCAGCGAGCAGCGCCTCGCGTAGCGCAGGTGGAGCGACCGCGTAGCCCAGGCGCAGGGCAGGGAAGAGCACCTTCGAGAAGGTCCCGACGTAGGCCACGCGGCCGGCGGCGTCGATGCCCTGCAGCGCGGGCACGGGCCGCACGTCGTAGCGGAACTCCGCGTCGTAGTCGTCCTCGACGATCCAGTACCCATGCCGCTCCGCGCTGGCAAGCAGCGCTTGACGTCGCGCGAACGACAGCACCACGCCGGTGGGGAACTGGTGCGACGGCGTGACGTAGGCGAGCCGCACCCGCTCCGGGATCGCTTCCGGTAGGCGCGCGCCCTCCGCATCGACGGGCATGGGGTGCAACTGCGCGCCGTTTGCCGTGAACACCTGGCGTGCCCCTTGATAGGCGGGGTCCTCGAGCAGCACGCCATCGCCGGGGTCTAGCAGGACGCGCGCGAGCAAGTCGAGCGCTTGCTGCGATCCCGTCGTGACGATGACGTCGTCCGGGTCCACCCGAACGCCTCGCCTGCGCCGTAGGTACCCGGCCAGCGACCGCCGCAGCGGCAGATACCCCGCGGCGTCGCCGTAGTCGAGTGGAGCAGACGTGCCCGCCAGGAGCCTGCGCCACCTGCCTGCCAGGCCGATCTCGGGCGGGACGCGGCCGTAGCGGAAGTCGTAGGGGAGGCCGGCATCGCGGTACGGCGTGCCGGGACGGCTGGCGACGGCGCGGCGGGCGAAGGCGCTGACCGGCGCACTTGCCGAGGCGGCTTCCGCTGCTTCCGAGGCGCTGACGGGCGGGGACGGTTGACCCACCACGAACGTTCCGGCACCGACGCGCGCCTCCACGTAGCCCTCGGCCGTGAGCTGTTCGTACGCCGCCAAGACCGTGTTGCGTGAGACACCGAGCGCCTCGGCGTGCGCGCGGGTCGACGGCAGCCTCGTGCCCGGTGCAAGCGCGCCCGAGACGACCGCGTCGCGAAGATCACGGTAGACCGTGCGCCAACGGGGTGCCCGCGTGTCCACTGGCGAATGGTACCAATCGACGGCACGGAAGTGGCGCTGGTCGTGGTGCCACTCGTTCGCCTACGGTGGCGCCATGCCGCACTCCACCCCCAACGACGACCCCAGCGTGGTCCG
>JAWOIL010000215.1:0-3433 GCA_046484635.1 Trueperaceae bacterium | reverse complement strand
ACCCCGAGCACGAGGTTGTAGAAGATGACCGGGGACACCATGGGCACGGTGATGGCCGTGAGCTTGCGCCACCAGCTGGCGCCGTCGATGTCGGCCGCCTCGTAGAGCTCGGTGGGCACGCCCTGGAGGCTGGCGAGGTTGTAGAGGATGGCGTTGCCGATGCCCCACAGGCCGATGAGCGTGTACGCGACATAGACGAGCACCGGGTCGGCGAGCCAGCGGATGCCGTTGGGGCCCACCGCGTCGACCTGGAACACGAAGGCGATGAGGCGGTTGATCCAGCCGGTGGTGGGGTCGAGCACGCCGCTCCAGATGAGCACGCCGGCGACGGCGGGCACCATGGCGGGGGCGTAGAACAGCGTCCGGAACAGGTTCGCCGCGATCAGGTGCTTGGAGTTGAGGAGCACGGCCAGGAAGAACGCCGAGACCATGCCGACCGGCAGCGAGATCAGGGCGAAGGTGAAGGTGACGCGGAGCGACTGCCACACGAGCGGGTCCTCGAACAGCAGTCGGCGCCAGTTGCCGAGCCCGACGAAGCGCGCCTCGCTCAGGTTGGTGAGCTCGAAGTCGAACAGCGAGAACACCAGCGATGCGGCCATCGGGATCAGGTACCAGAGGGAGAAGCCCACCATCCACAGGGCGATGAAGGCGTACCCCCAGCGCGCCTCCCAGCGCGCCATGCGGCCGAGCTTCTCGCGCGGAGTCTTCTCGCGGCGAGCGCGTTGAATCTCATCCAGGAACGCCATGGGCCTCCTCCGAGCGCAACCAGGGATCCGCGCACGGAGGGGGCCAACGGCTCGGCCCCGCGCCGCGCGCAGCGGCGGGAGGGGGTTCGGTCACCGCAGTGAGCGACCGAACCCCCCGCTGGTGGTCAGTTCCGCGCCCTGGCGGCGTCGAAGATCAGCTGGAGTTCGGCCACCAGCCGGTCGATCTCGGTGGCGAGGTCGAAGTCCGGCTCGTTGTCCAGCCGCTGCGTGAAGGCGTTGTAGCGGTCCTCGGCCTCACGGAAGGCGGGCAGCCCGGCCTCGTGGTTGGGGACGTCGGGGTAGCTCAGGCCCGCGGCGACCACGTCCCAGTTGAGGTTGCGGCCCGGGAAGTTGCGCTCCTCGAAGGAGTCGAAGTACGCGTCCTGCAGGCTCAGACGCGCGGGCATGCCCCCGTAGAGGGCGTTCAGGCGGCCGGCCACCTCGGGGCTGAGCAGGAACGAGAGCGCGGCGAAGGCCGCCTCGGGGTTGCGGCTGGCGCGGGTGATGCTGAAGGTGTCGGCGTTGACGGTGGCGGTCACCTGGCCGTCGTACGAGGGCATGGCGGCGAAGTCGAAGTCGTTCTTGCCCGCGACCGAGAACATGCAGCAGCCGGCGTACCAGAGCTGCGTCTGGGCCATCGCCAGGTTGCCGGAGTCGAACCAGTTGCCATCGCCGAGCAGCGCACTGTTGCCGTACGGGCCGTTCGGGTAGAAGCCCTGCTGCCACATGGCGTCCTGGTACCAGGCCAGGCCCGTGCGCCAGTGGTCGGGGATCGTGGCGTTGCCGTCGTCGTCGATGAAGTTGCCGGCGCCGAAGAGGCTGAGGCGCCCGCGGATGTCGCGCCACATGATCCCGAAGCCCCACTGCACGACGTCGTTGATGTCGAACTCCGGCTCGGTCGCGTCCGCGCCCATGCCGTCGACCGTGAGCTTCAGGGCCAGTTCGGTCATCTTGTCGACGTCCCAAACGTGCTCGACGCCGTTCTCATCGACGTAGGGCTCGCCGTAGGCGGCGGGCGGGTAGGCCAGGCCGGCCTCGTCGAACAGGGCCTTGTTGTAGGTGAGGTAGGAGGGGAAGACCGCGAAGGGGAGGCCGATCAGGCCGTCGTCGGTGCGGTAGAACTCCACCATCTCCGGGTCGAAGTCGCTCAGGTCGTAGCCCGTCGACTCGACGATCGGTTCGAGGTCGAGCCACACGCCGGGGAACGCGGCCCCGCCGCGGATGCCCATCGGCCCCACGATGTCGGGGGCGTTGCCAGCGGCGATCTGGGTGGCCAGCACGTCGTAGGCCTGGTCGTTGTCGACGATCTCGATGACCAGCCGAACGTCGGACTGCGAGGCGTTGAACTCGTCGACGATCGCGCGCTGGGCGACGAACAGGGGCTCGTCGGTGCCGGCGCCGAGGCCGACGAACCAGCGGACCTGCGTCTGGGCGGTCGCCATGCCGAGCACGGCGAGGAGGGCGAGGACGGCAGCGAGCTTGCGCATGCGGTTCCCTTCTCGGCATCGCACCCGTTGGAGACGTAAACGCTAGAATCTCGCGGGAGGTGGATGCCCGTGTTTCCGCCCTTGGGCGGAACGTCGTGGCCTTCGGGCGTCCCGGCCGCCTGCATGACGTTGGGACGCTCGAGCATGAAGACACGGAACGTGCGCCTGCGTTCGATCGTTGCCGCGATCGACGCCCACCCCGTGGGTGGGACCACCTTGCAGGTGGGACGCGGTCGGCTGGCCAGGTCAGCGCGCGATGCGCGCCGCGCGTGCAGCTCGCGCAACTGACTGGCGCTCGACCAGTTCCGGGTCGAAGCGGTGCACCACCTCCCTCCCAACGTGTCCGAGCCGGGCGAGCAGCAGGTGGGCGGCAGAGCGCCCCATGTCGATGAGCGGTTGCCGAACCGTCGTGAGGGTCGGCGTCAGGTAGCGGGCGAGGAAGACGTCGTCGAAGCCGACGACGGAGATGTCGCCGGGAACGTCCCGGCCGCTCTCGCGCAACGTGCGCATGCCGCCGGCCGCCATCTGGTCGTTGGCGAAGAAGATCGCGGTGAGGTCCGGGACCCGCTCGAGGAGTCGCGCCGTGGCCTTGGCGCCGCCCTCCTCCTGGAACGTCGACTCGACGACGTAGCGCTCGTCGTAGGCGACGCCGGCGGCCTCCAGGGCGCGGCGGTAGCCGTGCAGGCGGTCGCGAGCGTCCGGGAACGAGAGCGGTCCGGACACGTGCCCGATGCGCCGGTGGCCGTGGCCGAGCAGGTGCTCGGTCGCCAGGGCGCCGCCGCGCTCGTTGTGCATGACGACGCAGACGTCCTCGATCTCGGCGATGGACCGGCCGAAGATGACGACGGGCGCCGAGCCGTTGCGCACGAGGTCGATGAGGTCCTCGTCGGCGAGCCCTTCGGCCTGCACGACCAGCCCGTCGCAACGCCGCCCGAGCAGGAACTCGATCGAGGCGCGCTCGTTCTCCGCGTCCGCGAAGCCGCTCGACACCATGAGGTGGAGGCCGTTCTCGCGCGCGACCTGCTCGACGCCGAACACGAAGGCGCCGAAGTAGGGACTCGACACCTCGTTCACCGTGACGCCGATGCCACCCGAACGGTTGGTGGCGAGGCCGCGGGCGAAGGCGTTCGGCGTGTAATCGAGGGCGGCGACCGCCTCCAGCACCCGCTCGCGGGTGAGGGGCGCGACCGGCGTGGTGCC
>JAWOIL010000072.1:0-44408 GCA_046484635.1 Trueperaceae bacterium | reverse complement strand
TGACGCCTCGCGCGATGTACGCCGGGTGCTGGCGTCGGGTTCGGGCGTGCGTTGGTGAGCTTGGTCGCGTTCAGGCATCAGCACTTCGCATGATAGGCGCTCGTCGTTTCCGACGATGTGAGGTCGGCCTTGCCGGACGCGAGCTTGGACGGCGCGGCCGCCGTCGTCCGACGGGGATTCGGCGGGCACCGTGGGATCGGTGAGCTCGGTGGGATCGGCGGGATCGCGCGCCTCACGGGCCCGCAGCCGGCGACCCGGTGCGCTCCGAGCACGCGCTGGGCGCAGTGGCCAGGCGCCCGCCGGCGACGGCCTTCCGACGATCGCGCACGCATGTGAGCCACATCCCGAACAGCCGCTCGACGTTGTCGTAGTGGTCGAAGGAGCGCTCTACGTGCGTGCGTGCCGCGGCGCGCACCGCGTCCGTGTCGAGTCTGCCGTTCGCGACCGCGATGGCGATCCGGGCAGCGTCCTCGACCGCGTCGTGGTTCACCAGGAAGCCGGTGACGCCGTCCTCCACCAGCTCCTCGATGCCTTCCGTCCGCGTCGTGATGCAGACGCTGCCACATGCCATCGCCTCCTTGACGACGTTGGGAAGGCGTTCGCTGCGCGACAGGAACAAGAACGACTCCGCCGCTGCCATCTCTTGGACGACGCGCTCGTGCGGCACGTGACCGAGGAAGGTCACGCGGTCGGCGACGTCGAGCGATGCGGCCAGTCGTTCGAGGGTCGGTCGTAACGGGCCATCGCCGAGTACCCGGAAGGTGGCGTGATCGACCTCCTTCGCAACTCGCGCGAATGCGCGCAGCGCGTCCTCCATGCCCTTCTCCGCGATCAACCTACCAGCCGTCAGGATGCGCCCGGGCACCCGCTCGATGCCTCCGGCAACGTCTTCGATCGTGCGAACGTCGACCCCGTCGTACACGATGGCGATGCGGTCCTGAGCTACACCCGTGAACCGCGCGATGTGCGGGACGTTCACGCGTGCCTGGGTCCTGACCAGGTCGGCGCAGCGGCTCGCGGTAACGGTGCCGGCGAACTCCATCGCGAGGTCGTATGCGATCAAGCTGATGGAGGTCACCACGTCCGCCAGCGCGTGTTGCACCAACATGCCGACTATGGAGGGGTAGTGGCCCCAGGCGAGATGCACCACGTCGGGCGGATCCCTCTCCAAGTCAGCCAAGATGTCGAAGGCTCGGGGCGTGTACAGCAGCGCACGCACGAGCTGTGGCGGTTTGCGCCAACTTGGCAGCACGGCGTGGAGAAGCACCGTTCCCAACAAGTGCGGCTTTCGCAGGGCGTGAAGCGCACCGCGAAGTGTGCGCCCGACGCTGTTGTGCCGCGTGGGGATGTCGGCGAGGCGGCGCTGCTCCACCAACGCGCGGGCGCTGGGATGGGGCGTTCGGAGGCCGTGCACGCGCACGCTAGCGCCCAGATCGGTGAGGGTTCGCAAGCGCGCCGAGATGAACGTCTCGGACGGTGACGGGAACAACATGCACACCACCGCGACGCGCAACGCGCGATCCGGCTCCGGCGCGCCGCCGGTGACGCCACGAAGTTCCAGGTCATCACCGAGGGGCGTTCCGGTCGTCGGCGTCTGCGCTCGCAATGTCGGAGTCCCGCTCAGCGGGCCGGTTCGACCGACCTGGGAGGACCGGTCCGGCTCACGCCGGCGACGTCGTATACGGACTCGATGACGTCCTCGACGTCACGCTCGGTGAGCCTGGGGTGCAGCGGCAGCGAGACCATACGTTCGAACGCGTCCTTGGCAACCGGGAAGTCTTCCGGCCGGAAGCCGTACTTGTCGGCGTAGTAGCTCATCATGTGAAGCGGCCGGTAGTGGACGCTGGTGCCGATGTTGCGCGCTTTGAGCGCTTCGATGAAGGCGTTACGTTCGATGCCGAGAAGTTCAGGCCGCAGCCGCAGGACGTAGAGGTGCCATGCGCTGGTTACGTCGGGTCGCTCGACCGGCAGTTCGAAGCCGTCGTGCGCACCGAAGGCCGCCTGGTACGCGGCCACGACCTCGCGGCGGCGCGCGTGGAAGCCGGCAAGCTTGCGTAGCTGGTGCGTGCCGATCGCGGCCTGGAGGTCGGTCATGTTGTACTTGAAGCCCGGCATCACGATGTCGTACTCCCACGATCCGCTCTTGTCGAACCGGTTCCAGCCGTCCGCCGACATGCCGTGCAGCCCGATCACGCGCGCGCGCGCGAGCAAGTCTGGCCGGCCCGTGAGGGCGCCGCCTTCGGCCGTCGTGAGGTTCTTGGTGGCGTAGAAGGAGAAGGACGCGAAGTTCTCGCGGCTTCCCACCATCACGCCGCGGTACGTGGTGGGCGCTGCGTGCGCGGCGTCCTCGACTACGTCGAAGCCATGCTCGTCGGCCAGGGCGAAGATGGGGTCGAGGTCGGCAGGGTGGCCGGCGTAGTGCACCGGCATGGCCACCTTGGTGCGCGGCGTGATGGCGCGCCTTAGCGCTTCCGGATCCATGCAGAGCGTGTCCGGTTCGACGTCCACCAGCACCGGCTTGGCCCCCACGTGCTCGACCACGTTGGCGGTGGCCGCGAACGTCAGCGTCGGCACGACGACCTCGTCGCCCGGCCCGACCCCCAGCGCGACCAACGCCACGTGCAGACCCGCGGTGCACGAGTTCAGCATCAGCGATTCGCCGCCGGGCGCCCCGACGTAGGCTCCGAACTCGCGTTCGAACGCCTTCGTACGCGGTCCGGTGGTGATCCAGTCGGATCGCAGCGTCCGCGTGACTTCCTCGATCTCTTCGTCACCGATGGAGGGTGGGGAATAGGGAAGGAACGTGTCCCGCGGCATCTCGATCTCCTCTAGCGACTCAGTTCGGCCGCGCCGGCCGACGGACGCCGGCGCAGGACGAAGAAGTCCCATATCCCGGCAAGATAGCCTAGCCCGTACCCGAGGTGCAGTGTGGCGAAGCTCGCCATAGTGCGCAGTGCACGCAAAAGTTCGCCCGAGGCACGCAGCGCGAAGACGAGCGCGGCCACCAGGTAGAGCGCCACTTCGATCCCGAGCAGCATGCGGGCGGGGCGCCACACGAGAGCGAGCGGAAGCAGCACGACCAGGCTGGTCACGAACAGTGGCGGCACGAGCTGCCGGAGGCTGGTCACGGTGCCGTGCTTACGGTTCACGTACACCTTCCAGTAGCCGTACTGGAAGTACTGGCGAAAGAGCTTGCGCATGCTGGAGCGGACGAAGTACTTCGAGTGGATCCGATGCGACAACCAGATTTTCCTACCAGACCGGACCAGCCGGAAGTTGAGCTCGTCGTCCTGGTTGCGCACCAACTCCTCGTCGAACAGCCCGATGCGTTCGAGGTCCTGCTTGCGGTACGCCCCGAAGGCCAAGGTGTCGACGTAGCCTGCGTCGCCGCCGGTACGGAAGGTGGCGTTTCCGACGCCGAACGGCGAACTCATGGCGGCCGAGATCGCCTCCGACAGCGGGGTGAGGTTCACGTTCTCGATGACGCCGCCGACGCAGGCGCACTCCGGGTGCGCGCCGAGTTCGGCGAGGTTGGCGCGGACGAAGTCGGGGGGAACCTCGGCGTGACCGTCGACGCGGATCACGACGTCACCCCTCGCGGCGCGGATCCCGATGTTCATGGCGTGCGGCACGGTCCGTTCGGGGTTGTCGAGCAGGCGCACGCTAGGGTTGCGTTCTGCCAGCTCCTCCACGACCTCGCGGGTGCCGTCGTCGCTGAGACCATCCACGACCAGGACCTCGAACCCGTCGAGGCCCCGGCCGGCTTCGAGCACCGACGTCACCGCGCGCTCGATGAACGCCGCTTCGTTGCGAACGGGCAGGATCACGCTCACGGTGGCCCCGCGCGTCGGCGGGGCACCTGTGTCCGCGTCCGGAACTGCCCTGGCATTCGGGTTCTGAGCGCTCACGACGAGGTAGCCCCAGCCGTCGGCTCGTGGACACCGGCCCGCCCCGAAACCTCCGGCACTTCCGACACCACGAAGCGAAACTTGCCGTTGGGTCCACGCGGGATGGAGGCGAGTTCTTGCACGTCCACCTCGACGTCGCCGACGCGGTGCCGCATTCGCTGGACGATGGTGGCACGGGTCGAAGCGTCGAACCCTTCCGCCGGCACCACGTTGACGACCACTTTGGTCGTGGTGCGCTGCACCACCTGCGCCTCGTGCAGTGGCAAGCCGTAGAACACCGGGTTGAGCCAGAACACGCGTCGCCCGTCCGCGGTCACGATGCTGTCGTTGTTCCGTCCTTCGATCGATGCGATGCGCGGCATGGTCCGGCCGCACGCGCACGCTGCGCCGTGGTCCGCCAGGGCTCCGCGGTCGCCGACCTCGTACCGGATGAGCGGCATCTCGGTGTTGAGCAGGCCGGTGCAGATCAACCGTCCCGGCTCGCCAGCGGCGACCGGGACGTCTCGGTCGTCGTCGAGCACCTCCACGACCCCGGCCTCCGGCCACAGGTGGAGTTCGCCCTCGGAACACTCGCTGGCGTAGGCGACCGCCTCGGACATGCCGTACGAAGCGTACGTGGGGCAACCGAAGGTGCGACTGATCAGCTCGCGCTGGTGCGGCGTCAACGGCTCCGCGTTGGTGACCACCGCGACCATCCTGGGCGCGTCGAGGCCCCCGTCCAGGGTCGCCCGCGCTAGCGCGGCCAGCGACGACGAGTAGCCGTAGAGGTGCACGACGCGGTACCGGCGTAGTGCGTCGAGGTACGCCTGCGCGTTGGCGGCGGACACGTGCATGGTCGAGAGGTAGAGCTGCCGCGAAGCGGCGTTCCAGAGCCAGAACGGCGGCTCTGTGCGCGTGGCCGGAACCACCTCCTGACCACCGAGGATGGCCCAGCGATCGTGGCGCGTCACGCCGTACCACCTGCGTGAGCGTGCCTCGAACAGGGCGTACCAGGCGCGCATGGTCTTGCGGCTGCGCCAGGTCGTCACGGGGGTGCCCGACGTGCCGCTCGTCTCGAGGCGGAACAGCGGCGTGGAGCGCGCGTCGTCCGCCACGAAGGCGCGTGGCTGCTCGCGCACGACCTCCTTGGTCAAGACGGGCCAGTTGGAGAGGTCCTCCCAGGTACGCTGGTCGCCGGCGCGCTGCCTCGCGTCCCACAGGTCTCGGTAGTACGGAACGTGATGTCGCGCGTGGTGGAGAATCTTCGCCAGTCGTTCTTCTTGCCAACCCGACCACCGCGACGCACTCCAACGCTCGCGCTCGAGCGCCTCTGCCACCAGCCGGTCGGTCTCGGGGCCGTAGCGCCAGCGCGCGAGGTAGTAGCCATAGACCGTTCCGACCAGCGAACGCAGCCGCGGCGACAAGCGCCGGTACAGCGGCATCAAACGCGCCTTCACGACTGCACCTCGGCGACCTCCTGCAGCAAGACGCGCCAGGTCGGCACGACGTGCGACCAGTCGAAGGATGCTGCCTTCTCGCGCCCGTTGCGGGATAGATGCGCGGCCAACTCGGGATCTGCGAGCACGCGGCGCACCGCAGCGGCCATGGCCGGGGCATCGTTCGGTGGTACGAGCAGGGCGTCCACGCCGTCCTCCAGGAGGTACGGGATGCCGCCGACGGCGGTGCTGATGACGCACAGTCCGCATGCCATCGCTTCGAGCACGCTGATGGGAACGTTGTCGACGTCGGTGGTGTTGAGGAACACGTCACCTTCGTTGAGTCGCGCGGGTACACCGGCCTTGGACACGGGCGGCGCAACCGTCAGGCGGTCCGCCACCCCCAGGGCACGGGCCTCCGCCAGCGTCCGCTCCCGCGTGCCGTCGCCCTTGTCGGCCCCGGTCATCGTCAGGTGCAGGCCCTCCACGTCGCGCAGTTCCGCCAGCACCTTCGGCGCCAGGGTCGGGTTGTAGATGGCGTGGAAGCTTCGCAGCCACACCAGCCCGGGAGCCGCCCCTTCCCGTGGCCGGAACGGATAGTCACGCACCTCGATGGGGTTCGGCACGACCTGACAGCTGCGGGCGTACGGCGCGAGAGCCTCTGCCAGGTACGCCGACAGCGCCACCACGCGCGTGGAGCCGCCGAGGACGCGCTCGACGCGCTCGGGATGCGCGCGGGCGAACTTCGGCAGGTTGCCGCCGCGGAGTACGTGGACGAGCGGCACCCCGGCTCCGCGCAGCACCTTCGTGACCCACTCGGCCCAGCGGAACGCCATGCCCGAGAAGACGTCGATGACGGCGACGTCGACCTCGCTGCGTTGCCGGTACGCGGTAGAGATCATGTCCAGCACGCGACGGGCGCGCCCGACGCGGGCCGAGGTGGTGCGCACGTCGAAGCCTTCGAGCGCCAAGCGCCTCGCGAGCTCCTCCGCGACGCTGTAGTTGCCGCCCTTGGAGGCGGAGAAGTCACCTACGAAGAACACACGCAGGGCGCCCTCGCGCCTCACGGGTAGAACTCCCGGTACCACGCAACGAACCGCTTCACGCCCTCCTCCAAGGGGGTCGCCGGCCGGAAGCCGACGTCGCGCACCAGGTCGTCCACGTCGGCGTACGTGGCGGGAACGTCGCCGGGCTGCATCGGCAGGAAGTTCTTCTTGGCTTCGGTCCCGAGCTCGCCCTCGAGGATCTCGATGAGGCGCATCAGCTCGACCGGTTGGTTGTTGCCGATGTTGTAGAGCCGGTAGGGGGCGTTGCTGGTCCCGGGGTCGGGGTCAGCGCCGCTCCAATTCGGATCGGGCGTGGCGGGCCTGTCGGCGACGCGTACCACGCCCTCGACGATGTCGTCGATGTAGGTGAAGTCGCGCCGCATGTCGCCGTGGTTGAAGACGTCGATCGGCTCGCCCGCGAGGATCGCCTTGGTGAACAGGAACATCGCCATGTCGGGCCGGCCCCATGGGCCGTACACCGTGAAGAAGCGCAGGCCGGTGGTGGGGATGCGGTACAGGTGCGCGTACGTGTGGGCCATGAGCTCGTTCGCCTTCTTGCTGGCGGCGTAGAGCGACAGGGGGTGATCGACGTTGTGGTGCACGGAGAAGGGCGTCGTGGTGTTGGCGCCGTAGACGGAGCTGGACGAGGCGTACACCAGGTGCTCTACGCCGTGGTGGCGGCAGCCTTCCAAGACGTTCACGAAGCCCACCAGGTTGCTGTCGACGTAGGCGCGCGGGTTCTCGAGCGAGTACCGCACGCCGGCCTGCGCCGCTAAGTTGACGACGACCTGGGGCCGTTCGCGCGCGAACACCTCGGTGAGCGCAGGGGTGTCGGCGAGGTCGATCTCGTGGAAGCGGTGCCCCGCGTGGCGCTCCAGACGCGCGAGTCGGGCGCGTTTGAGGCCGACGTCGTAGTACGGGTTCACGTTGTCGACCCCCACCACCTCGTCGCCGCGGGCGAGGAGGCGCTCGGCCAGGTGGTAGCCGATGAACCCGGCCGTGCCGGTCACCATGATCCGCGTCATGCGGTCACCATGATCCGCGTCATGCGGTCACCAAGGGTCGCGTCATGTCAGGTGCTCCATTCTCTGGCGCCGACGTCGGCGGCTCCGTCGGTGCGCGTCGCCCGCGTACGGGGCCGAGGTCGTCTAGGTCAGAGGCTCCAGTAGCGTGCGCCTTCGGGCAGGTCCGATTCGCGCAACGCCGACTTCACGTCGATGACGATGCCGCCGGGGACGAGCATCGAAGTCAGCCCGGCGTCGAGACGCTCGAGGTACGCGGCGTGCGGCACGGCGAGGACGAGGGCGTCGAGGTCGTGTAGTTCGGACCAATCGCACAGGCGCACGCCATACTCCGCGAGCGCCTCCTCGGCGTCGGCGCGCGCGTCGTGCACCAGCGCCTCGATGCCGTACTCGCGCAGTTCCTGCAGGATATCCGGCACCCGGCTGTTGCGCAGGTCCGGCACGTTCTCCTTGAAGGTGATGCCGAGCACGGCGACGCGCGTTTGACGGATGGGTCGCTCGCCGCCCGACAACAGCTTGATGAGCTTCTGCGCCACGAACGCGCCCATGCCGTCGTTGATGCGCCGTCCCGCGAGGATGACGTGCGGGTGGTAGCCGACCTCCTCGGCCTTGGTGGTGAGGTAGTACGGGTCGACGCCGATGCAGTGCCCGCCGACGAGGCCGGGGCGGAAGGGGAGGAAGTTCCACTTCGTGCCGGCGGCCTCGAGCACGTCCATCGTGTCGATGCCGAGCCGGTCGAAGATGATGGCGAGTTCGTTCATCAGCGCGATGTTGAGGTCGCGCTGGGTGTTCTCGATGACCTTGGCCGCCTCGGCGACGCGGATGCTGGGTGCGCGGTGGACGCCGGCCTCGATGATGGCGCCGTACGCGGATGCAACGCGCTCGAGGGTGGCTTCGTCCTGGCCCGATACGACCTTCACGATCCGTGGCAGGGTGTGTTCCTTGTCGCCGGGGTTGATGCGTTCCGGCGAGTAGCCGAGCGTGAAGTCGACGCCGCACCGCAGACCGGAGATCTCCTCCAGGATGGGGCCGCAGATCTCTTCGGTGACGCCGGGGTAGACGGTCGACTCGTACACCACCACGGCGCCGGGTTCGAGTGCGCGCGCTACCGTCTCGGTTGCGGACCGCACCGCCCTGAGGTCGGGCCGCCGATCGACGTCGATGGGCGTGGGTACGGCCACGACGTAGAAGGTGGTGCCTGCCAAGTCGGCCGGGTCGGCGCTGAACCGGACGCTCGTGGCTGCCAGTTCGGCCGGTTCGGCCTCGCCGGTGGGGTCTTGGTGGCGCCGTAAGCGCTCGATCTTGCGTCGATCGCTGTCGAACCCGACCACGTGCGGGTACTGGCGACCGAAGGCCAGCGTCACGGGAAGGCCGACGTACCCCTGGCCGATGACGGCGATGCGTTCGGCGGGCTGGTCGGAGGCGGTCGGCGTGGTGGGCGCTTGCATGTCGTCGGTGGACGGGTGGTGGGCGGCAGAAGCGGGTGACACGGCGAGATACCAACCTTTCGAGACGCCGCGCGATGATTCGCGAGGCTCCCGTCCACCACTCTAGGGGAGTGGCGACGTGCGCCATGATGGATCGGTCACGGAACGCGCCGCTATGATGCACCCGTGATGGCCCGGAGCACTGCGCTGCGTTGGGCAGCCACGATCGCGTTGGCCACGCTCCCGTTGGCGGCGTGTGCGCCGCCCGGCGTGCGGCGTGCCGAGCGGCCGGTGCTGACCGAACCGCTCAGAGCGACGCCGTACCCGAGAGATGCCTCCGCGGGCACCGAGATCGACGCCGGCGGCTGCCGCCTGGTGGGCGCCGCTTCGGCCCCCGCTGTCGAGGCCGCGAGCACGGCGCTGCGTGCCCCGACGCCGCCGCGCCCGATGCGCGGCGACCCGGCGTTCTCGCCGGGAGCGCTGCCGCAAGCACAGCGGTGCTGGTACGAAGAGTTGTGGCAGGTCATCCACCACGAGACGCGCAACCGCCAGGTCACGTCTCGTGCCGGAAGCGACGACCTCTATACCTACGCCCGGTCACTCCACACGCACCTGGTGGCGTTGATGGCGGCGTTCCGTCTCACCGGCGACCTCGACCTGCTCGACGAGATCGACCGCTTGGCGCAGCATATGCGCGCCAAGCTCGACGACTCCTGGCGAGGACCGGCGTTCGCCGACGCGGGTGGCATCGACGGGTACCTGAATTGGGTGTGGAGGCAGTCGTCCGCCCAGTACCGCGGCCGCGACGAGCACCAGATCGACGAGATGCGCACCCACGCGGTGGTCGCTCAGTTCGCCTGGGCGTTCAGGGCCAACGCGGACCTGCTTAGCCCGCACGGCGTCGACTACGCCGAGCGCGCCGAGTTCTGGACCACCTACCTGCGCGATCACTTCGAAGCGAAGTGGCGCGAGCGCAGCGACACCCCGTGGCCGTCGTTCCCGTTCCTCAGCCGGCCGCACATGCACGAGACGGTGACGTTCGTGCGCTATCACCACTACATGTCGCTGCTCACGGGTGAGGATGCATACGCGCGCGAGGCGGAGCGGCTGACGGGGATCGTGCTCGGCAACATGCGAACCGCGTCCACCCCGCGTGGGCCGGCGTTGGTTTGGCCGCGTAGCGTCCTGTCCTTGGGGGGCAGCCTCGAGTATTTGATGCCCACCACGTACGGTCGCTACGTCGCGTCCGACGTCGTCGATCTCTACCTCGAACAGGTGGACGGGTGGGGCGCGGACGTAATCGAGAACGTCGCGCGCACGCTGACCGAGTTCGTGATCGACGAAGGCGCGGCGTCGTTCGCGCGGGACATCGGCGGGGGCGTGGCCCGCGCTGGCATCGCGCCGTCGCCCACGAGTTGGTCGCGGTTCACCGACGACAAGTACGTCATAAGCCCCTACGCCCTGGTGGGCGCATGGGACGACACGGGGGAAGCGAGCGCGGTCGCGACGGCAGCCTACGCCGAAGCGGGGAGCCGCTTGCGGGACGTGTTCATCCCGGTCGGGAAGCTCCTGGAGCTCGCGCGCGCAGCGAACGACTGAGGTAGGCGTGGTACGCCTCGATCACGAGGTCGGCGTCGTACTTCCGCGTGCTCGCACGCAGCCGCGCGCGGTCGGGCGGGTTCCGGAGCGTCCGTTCGAGGGCGTCGGCCATGGCGTTCGCGTCGCCGACGGGCACGAGTTCCCCGAGTGCCCCGCCCTCCAGCACCTCGTCGGGTCCGCTGGGGCAGTCGGTGGACACCGCGGGGCAACCGCAAGCCAGCGCCTGCACCAACGCTCCCGGTAGGCCCTCGAGTAGGGAGGACGCCGCGAACACGTCCGCCCGCGCCATGAAGGCGTACGGGTTGTCGTGGAAGCCTGCCAGCTCCACGTCGGCGGCAACCCCGAGCTCGTCTGCCAGAGCCTCGATCCGCGGGCGCTCCGGTCCTTCGCCCAACACGAGCAAGCGCGCCGGCATGCGAGCGCGAAGTTGGGCGAACGCGCGCACCAAGGTGGGGTAGTCCTTGCGCGGAGTGAGGCTGCCGACCGCGAGCACCACGGGAACGTCGTCTTCGAGCCACGGGTGGCCGGGGTCTTCGGACGCCAGGTCTTGCATCTCGGGCGTGACCACGGGGTTGTACAGCGTCGCGATCTTCTCGCGCGGCACGCCCATCACCTGCTCCACGGCATCCGCCACGCCGGCCGAGACGGCGATCACGCCATCGGCCCGACGGTAGCAGCGCTGCATGAGCCACGCCGCCAGGCGGCTCTTCGGCGAGTTCCAGGTCAGGGGGCGCGCTTGCGGCGTGTTCGCTTCACGGATGACGACCGGCAGGCGGCGGCCGGACAACGACCGGGCGACGAGAGCCACCACGCTGGCGTGCGGGAGGGTGCTGACCAGCACCTGCGGTCGTTCACGACGCAGGTAGCCGATCAAGGCAGGGAGGTTCCGGGCGACGCCGCCGCCGCCCAGCGGGATGGTGCGTACGGCGGGCGCCACCTCGCGCAGGTACGGGCCACTGGCGTCGGCCAACACGAGGTCGACGCGAACGCCCCGGCTGGCTAGTCCGTTGGCGAGCACGACCATCATCCGCTCCGCGCCGCCGCCGTGGAGATCTGCCACGAACAACGCGACGTGCTGGGCCTCGGATTCGCCTGCTTCGTCGGTACCGATTCCGGCCATGGGGTGGCCGTCAGGGTTCGGCATGGTCTCGGTCGCGCTCGGGTGGTTCGGCGCCTGCCGCCGCGGCGTCGTTCTCTTCGCCGCGCGTGGTCAGCACGTACCCCATCACGAGCAGCAGCATCCACGTCAACCGCCCGCCGTACGACACACGGGCCACGTCCATCAGGAGCGTCACGAAGATGATGGCGAGAACGACCCACGCCACGCGCCTACCGTCGATCAGCGCCCGGAGGGCGCGCACCGCGAGCACCGCGTAGAGCAGGTAGAAGGCGAGCAGCCCGATCACGCCGAAGTTGGCGAGCATCTCCGTGTAGTTGTTGTGCGAGTAGGTGCCGTAGAGACGGTTGGCGAAGCGGAACTGGTCGATGCCGTAGCCCGCGACCGGGCGCTCCCACCAAAGCCGTAGCGCCTCGACGATCATGCCGCTGCGCTTCCCGGTCTCGCGGCCTTCGAACGTGCCCTCCAGGCGTTGGTAGAAGGTCAGTTCGCCGAGCGGCTCGATCACGACACCGCCGTACTCGACGACTCCCCACGCCAGGAACGGCAGGAACATCAACAACGCGGCCGTGGTCAGGCTCGAGCGCTTGAGCCGGAACCGAAGCTGCTCGAGCAGCAGCAGCACGTACGTGAGCCACACGAACAGCATCTTGCGGCTGCCGCTGGTGATGGTGGCCACCACGAACAGCGCCAACGCCACGATCTGCGCCCAGCGCTGGCGTCCGAGGACGAGCAGCAACAAGAACGCCGTCATCGAGAGTTGGATGGCGAGCGCGTTGGCGTTGCCCACCAGACCGACCGAGCGCGCCTCGCCAAGGACGTACGTCTGGACCAGCGCGACCGTCCCCTGCACCGATGCGCCGATCGCAGCCGACGTCGCCAGGACCCGCAGTCGAGCGCCGTTCTGGAGCGCGACCCAGACGATGGTGGCGCCCAAGACGTCCACCACCAGGCCGATGGCGCTGACGAGGGCGCTGCCGTGGTCCACCGACCAGAGCACGCTGGCGAAGGCGTACGCCGTGAAGGCCCAAGCGATCGGGATCATCGAGTCCCACCGCAACACCAGTGGGGTACGGCTGCTGCGCGCCAGCAGCGCCAGCACCATCAGTCCGACCGCCAGGTGGACGGACCGCGACAGCCCGGGCAGACTCGACACCACGAAGGTGGCGAACACGAACAAGACGACGGTTGCCTCGACGAGCGCGTCACGCTTCGCGGGCCGGCGCTCCGTGATGGCAGGGGCGAGTTGCGCTTGTCCGATCACGTCGTCACCGCCGCTTCGGCACCGTCCGTGCTCGTCGCGGAGCCGCCAGCACCCGTCGCTGCGCTAGTGGCAGGCGGGCCGACGTGGGAGATGGTGTAGCGACGCTTCCCACTCGGTCCTGGGGCGATGGCGTCGACCCGCTGCACGTCGACGCGGCACGATGTCCCCATCGTCCGGCGGATCTTCGCGGTTGCATCGGCGAGCTCGGCGTCGAGGTCCGTCTCGGTCGCATGGGGCGCCGGCACGATGCGGAGCACCATATGGTCATACGCCTCCTGCACGATCTGGAACTGCGCCACGTTAGGCATTCGGTAGAACATCCGAGTGAAGTATCCCCCGTAGATCTGCTCGCCGTCACGCGTGTAGAAGATGTCGGTCACGCGACCGGCGATCTCCGTCAGCCGCGGCCAGGCGATGTCGCCTACCGGGCCGGGCGCCATCCTGGCGGCGTCACCGATGCGGTAGCGGATCAAGGGCATGGCGCGGTTCGTGAGCAGCGTCACCACCACGTCGCCGAGCTGGCCAGGCGGGACCGGCTTGCCGGCCTGGTCGACGATCTCGACGAACTGCGTTCGGGGCGCAACGAGCATGCCCATGCCGTCCCCGTTCTCGCAGGCGACGTCACCGACCTCGCGCGAACCGTAGCGGTCGAACACGCGCGCGCCGAAGACGCGCTCGATGGTCGCGCGCATGTCGGGCTCGAGGTTGGTGGCCGAGGTCATGATGGCCTTGGGAGCAGCCACCTGGAGCCCGGCTGCATCGATGAACCGCGCCCACTGGTAGATACTCTGGGCGTACGCCAGCACGAGCTCGGGGCGGAAGGCGTTGTGCGTCTCGGTGTACGCCCGCATGTCGGCTTGTGTCATGTGGAAGGCGTTGAGTGCGATCTCGTTGCGAAGCCAGGCACCGACGCGACTCGCGGCCGATCGCGACACCTGCGCGAGGTCCTTCTCCGAGCCCCACAGCAGCAGGGTCCTCGCTCCGGGCCGGATGCCGGCCCACGCGTTGAAGAGCACCTTGGTGGCGACCTTCCAGTCGTGGCTGGCGCGGTCCTGCAGGAACCGGACCGGTTCGCCGGTCGATCCCCCGGTCGTGTTCAGCCGCAGGCCGGAGGGATCGGCGTCGTCGGCGCGCAGTTCGTCGAAATGCTCGCGTAACGTCGCCTTCTCGAGAACGGGGATGTCGGAGAAGCGCTCGAGGAGCACCTTGCCACCTTCGACCACGCCGCAGTGAGACAACACGCGACGGTAGTACGGCACGTGCTCGTAAGCGTGGAGCAACGCCGCCTCCAAGAGCGCGCGCTGCCGCCGCTGCACCTCCTCGGCGCCGTACGTCTGGAAGCGCTCGAGCTCGCGGAGGTACGAGACCGCGGACCCGCCGGCTGCGAGTCGGGCCATCCACAACGCGCCTTTGACGCGGCTCATCGGTGTGCCCGGTCGACGAGCATGCGGCGCAGCGTCACCACGTGGCTCCAGCGCGGCAGCTTCGGCGCCGCCAGGTATCCCGCCAGCGTGTGGCGCAGCTTGCCCCAGCGGTACGAGCGCCGGTACTGCGCGGCGTATGCCGCGTCGGTGCCGACCTCCAACCGTGCGGCGCGCGGCAGGCCGGCGGCGGAGCGCAGGCTGGCGCCGTCGAACGCAAGGGCGCGCACCGTCACGCGGTTGGAGGTCGGGTTCCACGTCACCGCCAACGACTTGCGGTTCCAGGGGAACGAGCGCGTCACCTTCAAGCCCTGGGACATGCCGTTCGTGTCGAAGTACGACGGTGAGCGATGAGCGGGGAAGATGGCGTTGCCGAGGCCGTAGAAGATCGGCTTGCCGTGATGGATCTCGAACGGCTGCACGCAGTGCGCGTGATGGCCGATCACGAGGTCTGCGCCGGCATCGGCGATGGCGCGCGCTCTCGTGACGTCGCCGGGCGCGGGCAGGTGCACTTGCTCCGCGCCCCAGTGCAGATGGACGACGACGCGACGGGCACCAGCGCGCTTCGCGGCCTCGACGTCGGCCGCCACGCGCTCGAGCGACAACGGAGCGACGCCGGGTCGGCCGTCGCGCGCGAAGACCGGCGTGGCGGACGGGCACACGTAGCCCAGCATGGCGATGTCGAAGCCGTCGTAGGCGAGACGGAGCGGGTTGTGGAAGGCGTCGGCCTCGGTGCCGACCCCGAACCAACGGATGCCGCGCCGCTCGAGGTGCTCGATGGTGTCGGCCAGGCCGTCCTCGCCGTAGTCCATGACGTGGTTGTTCGCCAGACAGACGGCGATGGGCGCCTGGGGGAAGGTCTCGTCGAAGTGGCGAGGATCGGTGCGCAGGTTGATCTTGCCAGGGTACCCGTTGGTGCGCATGGTGAGCGGGGCCTCGAGGTTGCAAACCACGCTCCCGGGCAGCTCGGCCTCGACCTTCACGGGCCGGGTGAGGAAGACGTCACCGAGGAACGCGATCACGGCGTCACCGTGCGCTCGTCCGCGGCTCCAGCCTCGCGCCGATGCGACTGCGCAGGTGCCGAGCGAGCGTCCGGACGACGAAACCCGTGTTGCCTGGGTCGAAGACGAGACCCGCCGTCGCCCACCACGCGTTTCGGGCGATCTCCTTGCCGTCGGCGGCGGCCAAGGCGAAGGCGAAGGTCCGCGCCGCCGTGCGGTGACGAAGCCGGCGGTCTGCGTGGATGAGGTTCTCGTACTTTTCGGCGAAGAGCCGCCCGCCTTCGAGTTTCTTGGCGGCGTTGGTCGAGATGCGACCGGCGCGTCCTTGGCGGATGTGCGCCAGCACCTCGTCGACGTAGTCGAAGGCCCAGCCTTGCGCCACGCGGACGTACAACTCCATGTCCTGCAGGGACGGGAACCGTTCGTCGAACCCACCGACCTGGAGGAAGGCAGCGCGCCGCACGACCACGACCGATAGGCCGCCGACGAAGTTGCGATACAGCACGTCCTGAAGCACCCGCCCACGGACCGTTGGTCGGGTGGTGGAGATGACGCGGCGGGCATCGAAGTCGTACTTGGCGTGTGCCGTGTACACCAGGCCGAGCGCGTCGTCCGAGCGCTCGATGAGCGCCCGGACCCGTTGGAGGCGCGTCGGCAACCAGGTGTCGTCGTCGTCCAAGAACGCGATCCATGAACCGGATGCGCGCTCGGCTCCGGCGTTGCGTGTGCCGGCACCGCCGTGCGCATGGTCGTTGACGATGTACGTGACGCCGAGGCCATCGAAGGAAGCCACCAGCGCCCGGGTCGACGCGGTGCCGGCGTCGTCCACGACGATGACCTCGAAGTCCCGTTCCGTCTGCCGCCGAACGCTCTCCAAAGCCTCGCGCAAGAGGTCGTCGCGATCTCGGGTGGGGATCACGACGGAGAAGAACGGGTCGGTTGGGCGGGGTGTTGGCGACGACACGTCTGAGCTCCTGGTCGGTGGCGGCGGTCCGCTCGAGGTCCCGACGGAACCACAGTCTAGGCTTTGGCACGGGCCGTTTGCAGGCAGTCGGTCACATGCCGGTACTGTCAGGACCGGCGTTCCGGGACGCGGCGCGGTGCTTGGCGAGCGGCCTGTCGGAGCGTCGCCCGCCGCGAGGCGGATGCTCGCGGCGGGCGACGCTTGCCCAGAAGGGGTTCGCGGTGACGTGGGGCTTCAGCGGACTGCGGTGGTGTCGGGCTTCACCGCAACGCGGTGGTCGAGGCCCCGTCGAACGCTTCTTCCAAGAAGATGCCCGTCGCCAGGTAGATCGTGCGCGGCGAGTCGACGCCTCCGAGACGCTGGAGCACGCGGTAGGTCACGTCGCGCAAGCGGCCCGTGTCGTCCCAAGCGCCGACGAGCGCGTAAGGGCTGACCTCGAACTTGTAGATCTCCATGCGGCTCCAACTCGGGTCGCTGCGGATGCCGGCGCGGCTCACGCCGCCACCGATGTCGGATGCGAACCAGTCCGTGCTGCTGGTGGCGTGCTCCTCGTCGATCACGTACTCGGTGAACGTGCGCGCGAAGCCGCCGACGACCTCGGGGTTCGCCCAGCGATGGAAGCCCTCGAGGTGGAACTCGACGATGTCACCGTAGACGTAGCGGGCGTACGTCGTGGGGTGCAGGTAGTCCGCGGAGCCGCCTTCGCTGAGGATGCTTCGCGTCCAAACGTAGGCCGGGCCCTCCGTCGTGTTGGTGGTGTGGATCTCTTCGTTCCAGATGACATCGGCCATGCGCTGGGCTTCCGCCAGGTAGCCGGATTCGCCGGTCAGCCCACCCATGTAGTAGTGCCACTTCAGCCACGAGTGATAGGTGTGCGTATGCGGACGGATCATGATCGGGAAGCCGGTCGGACGGTTCTCCCGTTCGCGCCACTTCGCCTCGAAGTCGTTCTGAAGGTAATCCGTCCAGAAGTCGGCATGGGCGCCGTACGAGCGGCCGGAGGGACTGGCGAGGTCGCGGTTGACATGCAAGGCGTACGCAGCACTGGCGACCAGGGCGTGCGTCTTCATCTCGTCGAGCTTGTTGGTGTCCTTGCCGGTGTAGCTGTTCTCGTCGTTGCGCCACACCCAATTCAGGTAGCCGTCACGGGTGCCGTCGGTGCCATCGACCGTGCCGCGCCAGGGGTCGGCCAACTCGGCCCGCATGATCTCCAGCAGGCGATCGACCTCATCCAGGATGCGCAGGTCTCCGGTCACGCGGAAGGTGATCAGCAGGGTCTGCACGTGCGTATGGAGCTGCCGGGCGTAGGTGTAAAGGTTGTCGCTGGCGGCCCATCGCGCCGGGTCTTGACTGCTTCCCGGGTTCTCGATGGCGGCCCACAGACGCTTGTACCAGAGCTGCGCGTCGCTGGGCAGGTCCGAGATGCGGAAGTCGGGGTTGCCGCGGAGGGACGTGTCGCTCGGAGCCGGGTCCGGTGTGGGTTCGGGGCTCGGCGAGGGGCTGGGCGAGGGGCTCGGCGAGGGGCTGGGGCTGGGGCTGGGCGCTCCCACGAACGCCTCGAGGTCGTTCGCGTCGAAGTCGGGATCGGTGGTGACGGCGAGAACGTCGAGCTTGAGGCCGGGTTCCGCGTGTCGCACGACGATACGGTGCATGCCGGCGGCGAAGTCCGCGGTGTCGACGCGGACCCAGACGTACGCGCCGAGCCGGTCGGGGAACACGCGCCGGAGCTCACCATCGATGCCGAGGTAGACGGCGTCGCCGGAGTACGACTCGGCCCGCATGCGGGCCCACAGGGTGCGTTCGCCCGCACTGGCGAAGACGAGGGGAACGAACGCGTCTTCGTCGGCGACCATGGCCGATGAGACGACCGATTCGATCTTCAGTACGGAACCGCTGATGCTTTCTTCATCGGATACGACGGTGACGGCGGCGGTCTCGATGACCGCGTCGCTAGCCGTGTACGTGACGATGGGACGGTCGGTGGTGGGTTCCGTGCCGCCTAGAGGTGTGCTGCATGCGCCCAGGAAGAAGAGAAGAAGAAGGAAGGGAAGGAAGCGATGCAGGGACGTCCGGGTGTTCGAGCGCGAACCGCGCTCCAGGAGGTGGTACATGGACTTGGATGCCCCTCTCGAGAGGTCGACGCGAACGCTCGCGCCACGTGAGATCGAGTGAGAGGGCAAACAAGTCGCCGCTCTCGCCAGCCGGTTGCGCCACTGACTCCACTCATCCAAGGCGCCCAAATGAAGGATGAGTTTCTTCGTCGCTGGGGAGAACGACGCCTCCCCTTACGGGTTTGTCGGTATCGTACCGGTCGTCGCGCTTCGGGCCTATGCGAAATTGCATCCTGCCCATGTGCTCGCACCGATCGATGACCTCCCGTGTGGTCGGTGGGATGACGAACCCCCACCGCTGGAGCGACCATACCCACGCTTCGTGGGCACCGATTGAGCGTGAGATGATAAACATGAACGATCGGGCACGAGGGCACCCCGGCCGGGTCGTCCGCACCGAGAGAACGCGGGCCGGATCGAGGTCCGGCCCGCCGTCCTCGTGGAAGTCCGTGGCCGCCAGGGCCCTGGGTCTCACCGGTCAGGCTCGACCACCACCGCCCAATCCGACGTCCTGGGCGCGCTCCAGCTCCACGCCGACGTTCGTGGGGAAGAGGGCGTGACATCGATCGTCTTGCCGCTGCGGGTGTCGAGGGCGAGCACGCGACTTCCGGCCGGAACCGGGGGCATGCGCACCACGGCGGTCGACTCGCGGTAGGTGACGACCGTCTGGCCGCCGTCGCCGCGGACCGACATGCTGCCGTCACCGGCGCGGGACGACGTGCCGTCGAGCGCGAGACGATCTCGCCAGAACTCGCGGAACGCGACGAGCTGGTGCGGGGCCGGGTAGGCGGTGGCGCTGGAGTCCCAGTCGATCCCCCAGACCGAGCCGGCGCCACCCGCCATGGTCATCCGCCACATCGCCCGCCGCGTGGCGTCCATCGTCCACACGCCGTCCCTGCCGTAGAGGTATCGACGTTCGAAGATCAGCGGCCTGCCGTTCGCCGCGCTGAGCTCCGACCGGGTCAAGTCGTACACGTCCAAGCCATCCATGCCCGGCCGCGCGTCGCTGGATGCGATGTCGAGCTGATCGTTGCCGAGGTCGAACACGAGCGTGTCGCCACGGCGCTCCTCGCGCGCGGTCAAGGGATGGAACCAACCCAAGTGCTCGTGCAGGTACGTCGCCCACGACCGCACTTGGGACGGCGTGGCCCACTCGTGCAGGTCGAACCCGTACGCCATCGTCCAGTTCGGGTAGGCGGCGAGCCTGGCAGCCAGGTAGCGCTGCAGACGCCGGTCGGCCACGCCGTTGATCCCGGCCTCGTCCGTGCCGGCGCCGACGAAGCGCGGCGTCCAGCCACGCTCGTCGTCGCCCCACAACCAGATGTGAACGAACATTTTGCGCGCTTGAGCGCGCTCGAGGAACGTCTCCACGACGCGGAACGTGGCCGGGTCGGGATCGGTCGAGTCGTGCAAGCGGTTGTCCTGCACGCCGAAGGCGAAGCCTTGCCCGAGCACACCCACGAACAACGAGTCGAAGCCGTTGGCTGCCGCCTCGTCGAGCAGCGCGTCCACGCTGGATCGCAACGCCGACGGCTGCAGCGGCAAGCGCGCGATGTTCTCCGAGTCGCTCCCGGCGCGCATGAAGACGTGGTACGCCACGCCCTTCGGCGCGGAGTCCCCGGCAGTGGTCACGGCAAGCTTGCCGTTCACCGTGCGGAAGAAGCCGATGGCGTCGGGATCGTCGTTCGCAACGACCTCCACCGCGCCGCTCAGGCCATCGAGACCGGGCACGCTGCTTCGGCTCGTGTAGCGCCACGTACCGAGCTTGGTTCCCGTGAAGCGGAAGCGATACAGCAGCTTCCCGTCCTCCGCGACGCCGTCGAAGAACGCTTCGGTGGTGACGGTGTCGTCACTGCCTGCGCGCGTGAAGGTGATGCGTGCGACGGCGTCGAACGGGTTGCCGGAGACCTTGGGCACCGTCACGTCGAAGGTGATGGGTTCGAACAACTGGGCAGTGCGGTCGGCGGGCACGTCGTCGCCCGGATTTGCCGGCGGGCCGTCCTCACCCGGTTCCCCCGGGACGTCTCCGTCACCCGGGTCCGAAGGCGCGTCACCGCGCAGCCAGCGTTCGAGCTCCTCCACGGTCATGCCGGGTCTGCGCGTCACGGCGACCACGTCGAGCTTGACACCGGGCTCGGCGTGCCGGATCGCTAGCCGGTGGGCACCGGCGTCGAGATCCTCGGTGATCACCTCGACCCAGCGGTACACGCCGTACTCGCTCGTGAAGACGCGCTCGAGCCGGTCGTCGAACCCGACGTACATGGCGTCGGCGTTGGACCCCTCACCGCGGAGGCGCGCCCACAGCGTGTACCCTCCCGGCGCGTCGACGGTGAAGTCGACGTGCGCGTCCGGTTCCGCGGCGGCCAGGGTGGTCGGTACCGCAGGCTGGGTGAGGACTTCGCCGCTGGCGCTGTCGGGGTCTTCGACGAGCACCATGGTGGACGCCTCGGACAGGATGACGGCGTTGGCGTGGAACCCGGTGATGTCCGCAGTGGTCGGCTCCGGGTCGGGCAGGGTGCCGCAACCCGCCAGCATCGTCACGGCGACGAGCCACGCGAGAAGCGTGGCCGCCCGGTCGAGGCGAGGTTGGGGGCGGTAGACGAACTGTGCCTTCATTTGATGTTGCCCTTCCGTGTTGCGTGGCGCGCTTCGCCACGTGCCGAGGATCAGGAGAGGGCAACACGAAGGTCACCACTCTCGCCAGCCGGTTGCGCCACTGACTCCACTCACCCAAGGCGCCCAAATGAAGGATGAGTTTCTTCGTCTCTGGGGAGAACGGTGCCTCCCCACACGGGTTGTCGTTTCAGGCTAGATGTCGAACGGCCGGCGCACCATGCGAATTCGCACCTCGTGTCCGGCAGGACGTTCGCCTCTTGCGACTCCCGCTCGTACCTTCACGGCGTAGCCGCCTACGACCACCGTCCGCTTGGCGCACGGTACCTACGCAACATGTACGCTTCGTTTGCCCCACATGTGAAGCGTGTGGCGGGCGGGCTCGTGCGCGGCGAGCGCGTTCGACGGAGGCGTAGGTAGGAAGTGCAGGCGGAGCCGTGGGTCGGAGGTGCAGGCGGAGCCGCGGGTCAGACGACCCCGTGATGCCGGAAGAACCGGGCGATGCGTGGGTCTCCGAGGTACGGACGGTACATCTGCGTCGCGAGGTTGGGAGAGTGGTTGCCTTCGATGACGACGATGTCGTCGTCCGTTACCACGACGTCCCAACCCACGTAGAGCATCATCGGGAACCGCTGCACGAGCCTCACCAACGTCGCCTTCACCTCGTCCCATCGCGGCACGCGGGTTCCCGTGATGTGCGTCCCGCTGTCGGGGTGGGTGTGGTGATCAACGAAGCCGACGCCGCGCTGGTGTGTCCAGGAAGCGGAGGCGAAGGTGAGTTCACCCGTTTCCAGGTCGACCCCCGAACGCAATCCCCCGCGCGACACGTTGTCGGTCGGTGCCGACTTGGCGGTCCCGAAGCGGTGGATGGCGACGGCCACGAATGGCTCGCCGGTGTCCACGTCGGTCATGGTGACGACGCGCAAGGTGTTGACGGCGTCGGAGAAGATGGCGTGCCCGAAGCTTCCTTGGCGGATCATCTCGGTCACGATGCATCCGTCCGAGGATGCCACCTGGCGGGCCGCCGCCTCGTCCGTGACCACGCGTTTGTCGAGGCGGATTTCGCCATCGACGACCTCCAGACTGACGACCTGGCGGCCCTCCGCGGCATCGACCGGTTTGATCACCACCCCGCCGTACTCCCGGCACCAATGGACCAGCTTGGCGGGGTCCGCGACGTCGAACTCCTCCGCGAGCGGCGTTATCCGGCCCCGTTCGATGGCGGCATGGATGCGGGGCACGCGCACGTGCTGACCCACGACGGTCTCGAACAGCAGCTTGTTCCTGAGCACCGAACGGGCCACCGGACCGTCGATCTTCTGCGCGCGCGCGTTCGCTTCGTCGGGCAGGTAGGCGCGCCAATCGTTGTGATCGAGGTCATACGACAGCCACGACCAGCCGGAGAAACCGTGGCGCCAGGCGCGGATCCGCGTGGCAAAGGGAAGCGGGGCGACCGTGCTGCCCGACAGGCTGCGCAATCGTTCGAGGGGTTGTAGAGGCATCCTGATGTCCTCCAGCCTGTGCGCTGTGGTAGCGCCGATCATGCTACCAAGGGGGCCCTTGCCTGCTGTGGCGAATGTCCCTTGCGCGTCATTGGTGCCGAAACGTCGCGGGGTACGCTGGCCGGACCGTGCCCAGACTCACCATCGACGACATCGTGACCACCGTTCCCGAGGGCAAGCGCCTCGTGCTCGCCATCGAAGAGGCCGGGGTGGACGTCGGCCACCGCTGCGGGGGCAACGCCCGCTGCACCACTTGCCGTGTGGTCTTCACGGAGGGCGAGCCCGACACCATGACGCTGGCGGAGGCGCGCAAGCTCCGCGAGAAGGACCTGGTCGGCGCTGCGCGGTTGTCGTGCCAGATCGTGGCGGACCGCGACATGGCGGTCCGCCCGCTGATGACGCTGGAGAGCGAAGGGTGGAGCGACACCGGGCCGCAACCGGCCGAGGAAGTCATGCCCGAAGCGACGTTCTACCCCCGCGAGGAGGCGCTCGGAAGCGAGTAGGCGCTGCGCGGTCCGTGGTCGTCCATGGCGAGCGCGGTGGCGCGTCCGGACGTCGTCAGGCGCCGGCGGCGCGCGGTGTCCAGCTGCCGTCGTCGCGCTCCCATACGTGCACGGCCGTCGGTTGGTGGCGGTCGAGTGCCTCGAGGGCGTCGGCGGAACCGTCCGGCGCTACGACGGCCTGGACGATGGTCAGCGGTCCGCGTCGTCCTTCGGTGACGTGGGGTGGCTCGAGCCGCGGCAGCGGCGCGTTCAGGAAGTACCCCGCCAGGGCGCCCGCCGCGCCGAGCACGATGCCGCCGATGGCCGCGGCCCAGAACGGACCGGCCTGCATGGCGGCCTCTTTGCCCATCACGTTGACCGCGCCGCTTCCCATGACGAGCCCCAGGAAGCCTCCGCCTAGAAAGCCTGCTACGAAGCCGAGCGCCGCACCGTTCTCCGCTGGCATGAAGCCACGCTCGATCACGTCGTGAGAGGACTGACGCAGGCGCCGTAGCACCTCTTCGGACGCTCCTGCGATGACGCGCACGCTGGACCGGTCGAGGCCGGCGTCGACGAGCGAGGTGGCGGCGTCGTTGGCGGCCGACGGGTGATCGAAGACGGCGATGACGTCGAGGTGGTCGTCGTTCCGGCTCATGCTGCTCCTTCCGCCGCCCGTCGCGCGGGGCGGGCGACCATCGGCCGTGGGCGGCGCGGCTTTCATGATAGCGCCGGCGCGGCGCGCGCGACGAGGCAGACGCCGCCGGCCGGAGCCGTGGCCGAGGTCCCGTGCCACAATGACGTCCGTGAGCCGCCCAGCTCCTTCCTCGCGCCGCGGCGCCCTCACGCTCATGGGCGGCACGTTGGCGAGCCGCGTGACCGGGCTGGTGCGGAACTCGTTGCTGGCGCAGTTCTTCCCCACGGCGGTGATCGACGCGTTCGTAACGGCGTTCAAGGTCCCCAACCTGTTCCGGGAGTTGCTGGCAGAAGGCGCCCTTACCAACTCATTCGTGCCGGTCTACAAGGGGTTGCCGCGAGAAGAGGCGCGGCGCCTCTCGGGTGCGCTGCTGGCGGTCCTGGCGATCGTGAACGGCGTGCTGATGCTGGGCGCGTACCTGGCGGCGCCGGCGCTGGCGCGGTTGCTCATCGCCGACGTCGGCAACGTCGACGTCGAGCTCACCACGCGCCTGGTGCGCATCGTGTTCCCGTTCCTGCCCGCCGTCTCGTTCTCGGCGCTGTCGATGGGCATCCTGAACGCCGAGGAACGGTTCCTCGCACCGGCATGGGCGCCGGTCGCGTTGAACGTCGTGACCGTCACGGCGATGGCGGCCTTCCCCGGCCAAGCCGTGGCGTTGGCGTTGGCGCACGTGCTGGGTGGCGTGGCGCAGTTGGTGGTGCAACTTCCGGCGCTCGCCCGCGCGGGCCTCCTGCCGCGGCCAGCAGGCTTGTGGCATCCTGCGCTCGCATCGGTGGTGCTGCTGATGGTGCCGTTCGCGTTCACCGCCGGCGGCAGGCAAGTGCTGAACGTGGTGGCATCCAATGTCGTCACCGCCATCGACGCGGGCGCCCAGGGAGCGTTCTACCTGGCCGACCTGTTCCTCAGCCTGGCGCTCGGGTTGTTCAGCATCTCGCCGGCGCTGGCCTACTACTCGCGGCTGTCCGACCACGCGGTGAACGATCCCGAGGCGTTCGCTCCGACGCTGCGCGAAGGTCTACGATTCATCACGTTCCTGACGGTACCGGCGGGCCTGGCGCTGACGCTGATGGCGGCGCCCGCAGTCGACGCGGTGTACAACTGGCGCTCGCTGTTCGGTGCGCCGATGGACGCGAACCTACGCGCG
Organism: Trueperaceae bacterium; assembly: GCA_046484635.1. GTDB lineage: Bacteria > Deinococcota > Deinococci > Deinococcales > Trueperaceae > CAZACZ01. The sequence continues at coordinate 19,678 of JAWOIL010000072.1, read as the reverse complement.
TTCACCATCGCCGCGACGGCGCCGCTGGGCCTGGCGGTGTTCCCGATCGGAGCGTTCAACCTGTTGGTGCGGACCTTCTACGTGCGCCGAAAGGTGCGCACGCCGGTGGTGCTCGTCGTGGCGTTCTTGACGTTACAGGGAACGCTGTACGTGCTCCTGGCGCGCCCGTTGGGGATCGCCGGGGTGTCGTGGGCGACGGCCATCGCAGCCTGGGCGCAACTGCTGGTGGTGTCGGCGTTGGTGGAGCGCGCCGAGCGCTTCGGCCTGGGTGCGTGGTGGCGGGCCGTCGGTCGTGTGTGGCTGGCCGCCGGCGCCGGCGCCGTGGCGGCGTACCTCGCGCTCCGTTGGCTGCCGTTGGAACCTACTTGGTACGGCCAGGTGGCGCGCCTCGTGATCGGCGGGGGCGTGCTGGTCGGCGTCTACGTTGCGATGGGCGCGTGGTTGCGGTGGCCGGAGCTGAGCGCGCTGGCGCGAAGGTTCGGACGCGGGCGAGGCTGAACGCGGGCGAGGCTGAACGCGGGCGAGGCCGAATGCGGGCGAGGCCGAACGAGTCCAGGGAACGGCCTTCGCGAGAGCCTCCCGCGGGGGTATCCCGGGACGGCCGATGCAATTGGTCAACGGGCGTTCGTCATGCCGATGGCGACGGCCCAGTCGGAGGCGTGCGGCGCCTGCCAGCGCCACGGTTCGCCCGCTGGCGACGCCTCGGCGCCGGCATCCAGCGGAACCACCACCTCCTCGTACGCCTCGCCACGCGTATCGACGGCGACGACGACCGCTCCTTCGCCGACCGGCGGCAGTGTGAGCACGTCGGTGTCCTCCCCGTACGCCACCCCCCGCGCCCCGTCCGGAGCGACGAACCAGAAGGTCCCGTCGTCCGCGCGGGACGGTTCGAGCTCGAGGTCGAGTCGGCCTTGCCAGAACCGGCGGAAGATGCGCAGTTGGTGCGGCTCCGGGTACGGCTCCTGGGCGTCCCAATGGACGCCCCACACGGACCCGGCCCCACCGGCCATGGTCATGCGCCAGAGCGTGCGCCGGGTGGCGTCCATCGTCCAGACGTCGTCGCGCAGGTACAGGAAGCGGCGTTCGAACAGGACCGGCCGGCCGGCAGCCGCGGCGAGCTCGTCGAGCGTGACCTGGTACACGTCGAGCCCGTCGAGCAGCGGCCGCGCGTCGCTCGACACGACGTCGAGGGGCTCGCCCGCGAAGTCGAAGTCGCGGTTCCCGAGCCCCTGCTCGCGCGCCATCAAGAGATGCGGCCAGCCGAGAAGGCCGCGCATGGTCGAAGCCCAGCGGCGCACCTCGTCGGGCGTCACCCACTCGTGCAGGTCGAACCCGTACGCCATGGTCCAGTTCGGCAGCGGTCCGAGGCGCGCGGCGATGTAGCGCTGGAGGCGCTGGTCTGCGACACCGTTGACGCCGTCCTGACCCACGTCGCGGCCGACGCCGAGCGGCGTCCAACGCCGCTCCTCGTCGCCCCATTGCCAGATGTGCAGCGCCATGCCCCGCTCGTGGGCGCGCGATATCATGGTCTCGAGCAGACGGAACGTGGCCGGGTCGGGGTGGACGGAATCGTGCTGGTCCCAGCGGCTCGCGCCGAGCTGGAACCACTGGTTCCAGACGCCGACGAACAGCGCGCGGGACCCGTTCTCCTCGACCTCGTCCAGCAGGGCGTCGATAGCTGCGCGCATCGACGCTTCTCGTCGAGGGATCCTTCCCAAGTCCTCGCCTTCGTTGCCGCCGTGCATGAAGACGTGGTACGCGACGCCCTCGACGCGTCCGTCGTTGCCGACCGGCCAAGCGAATCGTCCGTTGGCGGCGGCGAGGAACCCCTGCACCCCGTCGTCCTCGTTGGGCACCACCTCGATCGTTCCCGTCAGTCCATCGAGAGCAGGGTGGTCGCTGGCGCTGGCGAACGCCCAAACGCCGAGGCGGGTGCCCGTGAAGCGGAAGCGGTAGACGGCTGCGCCTTCGTGCGCGCCGTCGTAGAACGCTTCGGTGACGATGGTCTCGGCTGCTTCCGCGGCGGAACGTGGGTCCGGGGCTCCGTCCGTGTCCGTGTCCGCGTCTCCGGACGGGTCGCCGTCCGCGTCCCCCTCCGTGTCCGCGGCTCCGTCCCCGTCCGCGTCCCCGTCCGCGTCTTCGTCCGTGTCCGTGGCGGCGCCCGCGGTCTCGTCTCTGGTGGCCGCGCCGTCCGAACCGAGGTAGCGGAAGGTGATGCGCGCGACGACGTCGAACGGGTCGCCGGTCGTGTCGCTGGCGGTGCCGCTGGCGGTGTCGCCGGACGTGTCGCTTGCTTCCGGCACCAGCACGACGTACTCCACCGGCGCGAACAACTCGGCGGTGCGCGTGGGGTAGGCGCCGTCGTCGGGCAGATAGGCCGGGGCGAACGGCCCCTCCCACGACGGCAACACGAAGGTGGCGGGCTCGGCGGCGTTCACGGTCGATGCGACCAGCGCCAGCAGCGCGGCGAAGAGAAGACGCGCGCCCCCGGCAGGCCTCACACGCGCCGGAACACCAGGCATGCGTTCTGACCTCCGAACGCGAAATTGGTGGAGATGGCCACGTCGACCTTCGCCTCGCGGGCCTCGTTCGGAACGTAGTCGAGGTCGAGCTCGGGATCCGGGTCGTGGTAGTTGCGCGTCGGGGGGAGCACGCCGTGATGGAGGGCCTGGACCGCCGCGATCGCCTCGATGCCGCCGGCCGCCCCCAGCGTGTGGCCGGTCATCGACTTCGTCGACGACACCGGTGGAACCGGCCCATGTCCGTCCCACACGGCCTTCAAGGCCAGCGTCTCGTTGAGGTCGTTGGCAGGCGTGCTGGTGCCGTGTGCGTTGACGTACCCGACCTCCGACGGCGCCATGCCCGCCGACTTCAGCGCGCTTCGCACGCAGCGGATCGCCCCGACGCCGCCGGGTGCGGGCGCCGTGACGTGATGCGCGTCGGCACTGGTGCCGTAACCGACGATCTCGGCGTAGATGCGAGCGCTGCGCGCCTTGGCGCGTTCGTACTCCTCCAGCACCAGGATGCCGGCACCCTCGCCGGCCACGAAGCCGTCGCGAGAAGCGGTGAACGGCCGGCTTGCGGTTTCCGGCTCGTCGTTGCGCGTCGACAGCGCCTTCATCACGGCGAAGCCACCTATGCCCATCGGCGTGATCGGCGCTTCCGTGCCGCCCGCGAACATGACCTCGGCTTCACCACGCTGGATCATGCGGAACGCGTCGCCGATGTTGCCGGAGCCAGTGGCGCAAGCGGTGACGACGCTGCTGCTCGGCCCGATGAGGCCGTAGCGCATCGCCACGTGGCCGCTCGCCATGTTGGCGATGAGCATGGGAATGAAGAACGGGCTCAAGCGCATCGGGTTGCGCTCGAAGCGGATGCCCGACTGCTTCTCCCAGGTGTCGAGGCCGCCGATGCCGGAGCCGATGCACGTTCCGGCGTGCTCACCTGCGACGTCCGCTTCGCTCAGCCCTGCGTCTTCCAAGGCGAGTGCGGCTCCGATCAACGCGAAGTGCACGAAGCGGTCGAGCCGTCTCTCCTCCTTGCGTTCGATGTAGGCGGAGACGTCGACGTCGACCTCACCGGCGATGCGGACGGAAAGCTCGCTCGCGTCGAAGAGGGTGATGGGGCGGATGCCGTTCTTGGCGGCGTGCTGGCCCTCCAGGAACGCCTTGGCGCCGATACCGATCGGCGTGACCGGCCCCATACCGGTGATCACGACACGTTTCATCATGGCCCTCACGTTACTCGCCGCGGCGGCGTCCTGGCGTAGCACGCGCCGAACCGCTCGTCCCGCGCGGCCCCGCGAGGGCTGGTGCTTGGACGACGTCGCATGGTGTCGCCCCGCCCGAGCGCGGGCGCGGGTGACGTCCGCAACGCGCCACGGCGAGGTTGGACCTCGAACGCGGCCTTGCCGTCACGGCAGGTTCGGATGCCCTTCGCCTAGCGACGGAAGGCCCGTCGCAGTGAGATGACGCACCGATTGCGGTTGGGAACGGGCGCCCGTCGCGGCCAGGCCGCCGCGACGGACATCCGTCACTGCTTCTCGCTGATGAAGCGCATGGCGTCGCCGACGGTGCGGATGCCTTCGGCTTCCTCGTCGGAGATCTCGACGCCGAACTCGTCCTCCAGGCCCATGATCAACTCGACGACGTCGAGCGAATCTGCGCCGAGGTCCTCGATGAAGCGGGACTCCTCGCTGACGTCGCCGGGGTCGGCGTCGAGCTTGTCGGCCACGACGTCCTTGATCTTGTCCAGGATCTCGTGCTCGTCCACGGTACTTCCTCCCTACGCAGCACGCTGACGTAGGCTTGCCCACGCTGTGCTGGGTTTGCGAGATTCTAGCATGGTCCCCTCACCGCTTCTGACGGAGTAGGCCGCGCCAGGCGCGGCTTCCGGGCCGGTCGGGTGGTCCGCTCTCGACGTCGCGTCGATCGTTCTCTCGGACCCCGCAAACATTACGGCATGACCATCCCACCGTCAACCGCCAACGTCTGGCCGTTGACGTAGGCGGCCGCGTCGCTCGCCAAGAACGCGACCACGCGCGCGACGTCCTCGGGTGTGCCGAAGCGGCCCGCAGGGATCTCGCGCAGGTACGCTTCGCGCAGTTCGTCCGCCAGCGCCTCCGTCATGTCCGAGGCGATGAAGCCGGGCGCGACGGTATTCACGGTGATGCCCTTGGCGGCGTACTCGCGAGCGAGGGCTTTGGTCAACCCGATCAAGCCCGCCTTGGCCGTGACGTAGTTGGCTTGGCCGACGTTGCCGCGGATGCCCACCACCGAGGAGATGTTCACGATGCGGCCGAAGTTCGAACGCAACATGCCCCGTAGTGCCGCCCGCGAGAGGTAGAACGCGGCGGACAGGTTCGTATCGAGAACTGCGCGCCAGTCGTCGTCTTTCATCCGCAGCGCGAGCGTGTCGCGCGTGATGCCGGCGTTGTTGACCAACACGTCGAGCGCACCGAAGCGGTCGACGACCGCCTTGACGAGCGCCGGACAAGCGGCGGCGTCGGCGACGTCCGCCCCGAACGCCTCTGCCTCACCACCAGCTTTCCGGATGGCGGCAACGACCTCCTGGGCGGGCGCTTCGGACCGTACGTAATGGACGGCGACGCGGTAGCCGAGGCGGCCGAACTCCTCGGCCATCGCCTTGCCCAACCCGCGGCTCGAACCGGTGACGAGGACCACCCGGCCGGCGGCGTTCACCCTCGCGCTGGTCGCGCCCGCACCCGCTCCGTTCGCGCCTGACTCGTTCGCGCCTGACTCGTTCGCGCCTGACTCGTTCGCGCCTGCACCGGTCGCGCTCGCACCGTTCGTGCGCCTGTCGCTCACGTCGTTCCTTCCCTCTCGCTCACCGGCGTCTGCAGGGCAGCTGCCAGTGACGCCGTGTCGGTGATCGCGTGCGCGTCCGCTTCGGAGAGGATGCGCCCGAGCAGGCCCGTGAGCACCTGGCCAGAACCGAACTCGAGGAACCGTGTCGCTCCGAGGGCGGCCAGGCGCTCGACGCACTCGACCCAGCGGACCGGCGCCGTGACCTGCTCGGTCAGGGTCGACAGCGCGGCGCCCTCGTCCGGCAGAAGCTCGGCCGTCACGTTGCAGACGATGCCGAAGCTAGGACGCGCGAAGCGGACCGTGGCGAGGTCGCGCCGTAGCCGCTGGGCCGCGGGCGCCATGAGGCTGCAATGGAAGGGCGCGCTCACCTTCAGCGGGATCACCCTGCCGCCGAGCGCCTTCAGCGCAGCCGAGGCGCTCGCCACCGCCTGCGCCGAACCCGAGATCACGGTCTGGCCCGGTGCGTTGAGGTTGGCTACCTCGACCACGCCCTCGCCGTCGTCGAGGCGCTTCAACGTGGACGCGATCTCGTCGGCTCCGAGCTTCAGTACGGCGGCCATCGCGCCCTCGCCAGCAGGGACGGCGGCTTGCATGTACTGCCCGCGCTTGCGCACCAGCGCCACGGCGTCCCCGATCTCGAGCGAACCGGCCGCGACGTGCGCGGTGTACTCGCCCAAGCTATGGCCGGCCGCGAACGACGGTTCCGGTCCGCCCGCTTCGAGGTACGCGGCGTACGCGGCGGCGCCGGCCGCCACCAACGCGGGCTGCTGATTCTCGGTGAGCCGGAGTGCTTCTTCCGGCCCTTCCCACATCAACGTGAGCAGGCCGGGAAGAGCGCGCTCGGCGTCGTCCAGCACACGCTTCGCCGCCGCAGAAGCAAGGTAGAACTCACGCCCCATCCCCACGTTCTGGGACCCCTGCCCGGGGAAGAGCGCAGCGATGCTCACGCAGGACCCCACGTCAGAACGGAAGCCGCCCACGTGAGGCCGGCCCCGAACGACACCAGCAGCAGGTGATCGCCGGCGTGCACGCGGCCCTGGTCGACGGCGTGCCTAAGCGCCAACGGGATGCTGGCCGTGGAGTTGTTGCCGTACTCGTCGACGGTGACCACCACGCGGTCGCGGTCGAGGCCGAGGCGTTCGCGCGCGGCTTCGATGATGCGCAGGTTCGCTTGGTGCGGAACGAACAGTCGGATGTCGTCGGGGTGCAAGCCGGCCTTCTCGACCGCTTCGATGGTCGACGTGTTCATGACGCGCACGGCGAACTTGAACACTTCACGACCGTTCATGTAGAGCGTCTCGGAGAGCGGCTCGCCGTTGGGCAGGCAGCGCCCGACCGAGCGCTTGTGCAATTGCCCGGCACCCGAACCGTCCGCGCCCAACACCATGGAGCGGATGCCGAACTCCTCCGGAACCGCCTCCACCACGACGGCGCCCGCACCGTCTCCGAACAGCACGGCGGTGGCGCGGTCGTTCCAATCGACGATCTTGGTGAGCGCTTCGCTGCCGATCGCCAGCACGCGCTTGTTCTGCCCCGACTCCACCAACGCCTTCGCGATCCCCAACGAGTAGAGCCAACCGGGACACGCGGCGAGTAGGTCGAACGCGGCTGCTTTCAGCCTGAAGCGGTCCTGCACCATCGCGGCCGTGGACGGGAAGAGAGCGTCCGGCGTGTTGGTCGCCACGATGACCATGTCGACGCCGGCCAACGCGTCGTCGCCATGCCGGGCGATGAGGTCCTCGACGGCGCGGAAGGCGAGGTCGGAGGTGAACTCGTCCTCGCCGGCAACGTGACGGCGCTTGATGCCGGTGCGGCTGGTGATCCACTCGTCGGACGTGTCCATCATCCGCTCGAGGTCTTGGTTGGTGACGATGTTCGGGGGCGCGTACGCTCCCAGCGCGGTGACGCCCGCGCGGATCCGTTGTTCGCTCACGGCGGTCCCATCCACGACGCTACCGACGCGCAGGGGACGCGAAGGCAGAAACGCATGAGGACGACCGGGGGGTCGTCCTCACGTCTCGCACGGGTTGCAGGTACGTTCCACGGGCGCGCAAGACCACGGACGCTCTTGGCTGCACGCACGCTTCGCGCCGGCGGCCCTCAGGCCTCGGCGATCACCTGGCGGCCGTTGTACGAACCGCACTCGGGGCACACCACATGGGGCGGCTTCATGGTCTTGCACTGCGGGCACGCCACCAGCGTGGGCTCGCTCAACGCGTGATGGCTGCGGCGCGCGTCGCGGCTGGAACGTGACGTGCGCTTCTTGGGAACGGGATGCTTCGCCATGTCGTCAAACTCCTTCGGGCGAGCCGATGGCTCACGAATGCGGTCCTACGGGGTGAGGTCGATGTCCTTCAAGGCGTCGAAGGGCGATCCTTCGCGCTGCGGTTCGCGCTTCTCGGCGGCAGGCGCCAACTCTGGGTGTTCGTTCAGGTTGACGCCGTCCTCGTTCAGGCCCAGGCAATCGGCCTTGCAGAGCGCCGTGATCGGCACCTCGATGGCGAAGAGCTGCGTCAGGAGCGCCGCGAAGTCGACCTCGGGCGCGCCGAACACGAGCCGGTCGTCATCATCTTCGTCGCCCAGTTCGTCCAGCATCAACGGCAGTTCCGATGGCCGGTACACCATCGGGTACACGAAGTCGGTCTTCAACGGCACTTCGACGGGGGTCAGGCAGCGGCGGCAGTCGAGTACCGCGACACCGTCCACCGCGCCTTCGACCACGAAGTCGTCGTCGCCGCCGGCGTTCAGCACCCGGACGGTCCAGTGAAGCGGGCCGCGCAGGACGAGGCCATCGGCCTCGAGAAGTTCCTCGATGGGATCCAGCAGCCCCTCACCCTCCACGTCCAGTTCCGAGCCGGGCCCGTGCTGGAGGAGAGATGACAGGTTGAGCGTGGCGTCCCTGCGAGACTGCATCCCTGTAAAGTATAGGCCCGACCGGCAACGTGTCAAGGCGCGACGGACGCGGGCAGCGCGGCCGTAGTCAGCGATGCACGTGGAACGGCGCCGCAGTGTCCACGCAAGAGCGCAGGGGTCACCTTCGACACCGGACTCGCCACGTACCATGGAGGTCCACCCTCGTCCGGACGCCGGATCTGGTACTGGCGGCGATGCATGGTGTCGGCCGCGCCGGATGCAGAGGCGGACGGACGTGGACGGGGCAGGGGGGGCGCGGCCGGAACCTCCGCGCGTCCCGGAGCCCGAAGGTGGTCTCGCGGGAGGTCGGAGAGCGACTTGTTCAGCATCGTCATTCCTTGTTACGACGACGGCGATCTCCTGGTGGCGCAACTCGAGGCGCTCGCCGGTCAACGTTGCCCCGAACCGTGGGAGGTCGTGATCGCGGACAACGGCTCCGAAGGCGGTGTCGCCGCGCTCGAGCCGCTGGTCGCTCCCTTTCGTGATGACATCGACTTGCGGGTGGTGGACGCTTCCGACGCGCCGGGCGCCGGTCATGCGCGCAACGTCGGCGTGGCCGCCGCGCGCGGTGACAAGATCGGGTTCCTAGACGCCGACGACGTGGCGGCGGAAGGATGGGTCGCGGCCATGGCGGCGGCCCTCGACGAACACGTGGTGGTGGCGTCACGCTGGGACGTCGAGCGCCTGAACACACCCGAGGTGGCGGCCGGTCGCAGCGACGCTCAGAGCCGCGGGGTCCGGTCGTACGTCCACCCGCCGTACCTCGATCACGCGGGCGGATGCGGGCTCGGGGTCCACCGCGACGCCTTCCAAGCGATCGGCGGCTTCGACCCGTCGTTCCGACTGCTCGAGGACACCGACTTGACTTGGCGGCTGCAGTTGGCCGGGCACGCCCTGGCGTTCGCGCCCGACGCCGTCGTCCACATCCGCTTCCGGCCCGGCCTGCACGGGTCGTTCCGGCAAGCGTTCGGGTACGGCCGGTACAACGTCATGCTGTACAAGCGCTACCGCGCCCATGGCATGCCGCGCCTGCGGGTGCGAGACGGCGTGGCCTCGCTGGTGACGCTGGTCCTTCGGTTGCCGCACCTGTTCGACCCGGAGCGACGCGCCGCGTACGTGCGAGCACTCGGCTTCCGTCTCGGTCGCATCCGCGGATCCATCGAGCATGGGGTGTGGGGTCTTTGACGCCGCCTTCGCCCGTGCCGGAGCAGCGGGGCCGCGGTTCGGACGGGAGCCGCGGTCGAGCGCGTGGCGTCACGAGGTTCCTGCGACGCGTGCGCGCGCGATTCGAGCACGTCCTGCTGGCGCCGCGCTACGGCGCCATCGTCGGTGTCGACACGAACGAGCCGGTCGTCGCGCTCACGTTCGACGACGGGCCGCATCCCGACGTGACCCCCCGGTTGATCGACCTCTTCGCCAGGTTCGACGCCAAGGCGACGCATTTCGTGGTCGGGGCCGCCGTTCGGGCCAACCCTGGTCTGGTCGCCGCGTTGCGCGAGGCCGGCCACGTCGTGGCCAACCACACCTACGACCATCCTTCGTTGGTGCGGCTGTCGCGAAGCGAACGGCGCGCCGAGTTGCGGGCCTGCCAGGACGCGCTGGGCGAAGATGGAGCGCCCTGGATGCGGCCGCCGTACGGCCACTACGACCTCGCTTGTGCCCGCGACGTGCGCGCCCTCGCTTTGCGCTGCGTGTCGTGGAGCGCGCACGTGGAGGACTGGCGGCCGGCCTCGGCCGACACCCTCGCCGAACGACTTCGAAGGGCGATCCGCCCCGGGGCGATCGTGTTGCTGCACGAAGCGCTCTACACCACTGCCGACTCCGCGGCCGACGACCGCGGGGCGCTACTGGAGGCGCTCGAACGCGTCCTGGCCGAGAACGTCGGGCGCGTCCGTTTCGTCACCGTGCCGGAGCTGCTCGAGCACGGATCGGCGCGCCTACGCGTGATCCGGAGCCGCGGCGACGATGCCTTCGTGGAGGCCCAGCGCCCCGGCATGCAAGACCGTCCTGTCTCTCCGGGCGACTCGTAGCGGGCTATACTCTGCCCCTGATGTTCCTCGTCATCCCCGCCGTCGACATCCAACAGGGCCGAGCCGTCCGCCTGTTCGAGGGCGATCCCACTCGTGAGACCGTCTACTACGACGACCCGGTCGCCGCCGCGCGGCACTGGGACGGTTTGGGCGCGCCTTGGCTCCACGTCGTGGACCTGGACGCGGCGCTCGGCCGTGGCGACAACCGTGCCGTGATCGCGGACTTGGCCGGCGCCGTCGGCGCCAAGGTCGAGGTCGGCGGGGGGGTGCGTAGCGTGGCCGCGGCCGCTGCCCTGCTCGAACGGGTGGAGCGGGTGGTGCTCGGCACCGTGGCGATCCGGGAACCGTCGGTGGTGGACGAGTTGCTCGGGACCTACGGACCGGACCGTGTGAGCGTGACCGTGGACGCTCGCGGCGACCGCGTGGCGGTGGCCGGCTGGTCCGAGCTCACCGACATCGACGCCGCCACGTTCGCCACGAGTCTCGCGGAGCGTGGCGTGCGGCACTTGATCTTCACGGACGTGGGGAGGGACGGCACCCTGCTCGGCGTCGACCCGGACCCGGTCGCGCGCGTGCGGAACGCGTTCCCCGGCGACTTGGTGGCCGGCGGCGGCGTGGCCACTCAGGCGGACCTCGACACCTACGAGCGTCTTGGCCTGCAGGGCGCGATCGTGGGCCGCGCGCTGTACGAAGGGACGGTTCCGTATCCCCGAACTGCCTGAAGTCGAGACGGTCCGGCGTGAGCTGGCCCCGTGGCTGACCGGGCGCACCATCGAACGGGTGACCCTCCTGGCGCCGGTGGGGCCGAAGTATCGCGACGCCCAACGCGCCCAGGGCCAGCGCATCGAAGCGGTGCATCGGCGTGGGAAGTTCCTGATCCTGCCGTTGTCGGGCGGGGACGAAGCGATCGTGCACCTCGGCATGACCGGCGTGGTGACGGCGGAAGTGCCGCGCGGGCGGCAAGGCGCGCACGAGCGGGTTCGCCTCGAACTGTCCGGCGATCCGCCCGCCTGCCTGCACTTCGTCGACCCGCGCCGCTTCGGGCGGTTCCTGGTCGTGCAGGCCGGCAACTACGACGGCCTTCCCACGCTCGCGGCACTGGGACCCGAGCCGCTCGAGGACGGCTTCACGGACGGTGCGTTCCTCGCAGCGCTGCGCCGGTCGCACATGGCGATCAAGACGTACCTGCTCAGCCAGAGGCCGGTGGCCGGCGTTGGCAACATCTACGCCGACGAAGCGTTGTGGCGGGCGCGCGTCCACCCAGAGACGCCGGCCGCGGCCTTGTCCTCCCGTCGGGCCAAGGAACTCAGGTCGGCGATCCGGGCGGTGTTGGCGGCGAGCATCGAGGCGCAAGGCACGACTTTGAACGACTACCGCACGGTCAACGGCGAGGTCGGCGCGTACCTCGACCAACTCGACGCCTACGGGCACGCCGGGGAACCATGCCCCCGCTGCGGCACGTCGCTGCGCCGGTCCGTGGTGGGCCAGCGCGGCACGGTGCACTGCCCGCGCTGCCAACGTCGTCCGCGCACCTCGGCAGCCCGCGGCGGGTGGGCGTCGGGTCACGCGCGGCGAGCTTCACGAGGTACCGCATGAGACCGATCCGCACCGTCGACCTCCAGATGCGGTTCGTCGACACCGACATGCTTGGGCACGTCAACAACGCCGTGTTCGCGACCTACGCGGAGCTCGGCAGGGTGCAGTTCTTCCGCGACATCGGCATCGAATCGCGCACCTTCATCCTCGCCCGCTTGGCGATCGACTACCGCCGCCAGGTCCTGCTCAGCGACGCATGCCGCATCACCACGGAACCGACTCAGGTCGGACGCAGCAGCATCCACATGCGTCAGGTGCTGTACGCCAACGATCAGGTCGCCGCCGACATCGAGGCCGTGCTCGTCTGGTTCGACTACGAGCAGCAGGTGCCCGCGCCCGTGCCGCCCGACGTGCGGGCGCTGTTGGGGGAGTCGCCGGAGGTGTGAGGGCGCAAGGGACGTCCGTCCCTGGCCGTCCGTGGCGGCGGCGAAGTAGCCTGAACGCGAGCGGTAGGGGCAACGAAGCAAGCGGGTCCACTCGACGGCGAACCCGAGGGACCCCGCCCCACGACCGCTGTAGCGCTTCCGGGCCTCCGTCTTGAGGCCAAGCGTCAGGGTGAACGTACCGTCGCCGGGAAGGCCCCGGCAACGGAGGCCCGGAAGCACGAATGTACCGAGCGAGCGTCGGCGGTTCCACCGCCGGCGTTTCGTCGTGCAGGGGAATGACAGCGCCATCGGCGACTCGTCACGGACACGGTAGGATGCTTGGGTGCAGCGGACGGAGGAGCCAGCCGCCCTGCCCGCGGTCGTGGTGACCGGGGCTTCGACGGGCATCGGCAAGGCGATCGCCCTGACCTTGGCAGGGTACGGGTACCGCGTGTACGCCGGGGTACGGCGTGACGACGACGGTGCGCGGCTGATGGCCGAAGCCGAGGCCGCCACGGCCTCCGGGGCCCGCGGCGAGGTCGTGGCGCTGATGCTCGACGTGACCGACGCCGAGCACGTCTCCGCTGCGGTCGAGACGGTGCGCTCCCGCGACGGAGGTGGCCGTCTGGCGGGCCTGGTGAACAACGCCGGCATCGCCGTCGCAGGTCCGATGGAGTTCCTTCCGATCGCGGACCTACGCAGCCAGTTCGAGGTGAACGTCCTCGGTCAGGTGGCCGTCACCCAGGCGTTCCTACCCCTGCTGCGCGAGAGCGGCGGGCGCCTGGTGTTCGTCGGCTCGGTGTCCGGTCTGGTGTCGTCGCGGCTCCTGGGTGCGTACGCGGCATCGAAGTTCGCGCTCGAGGCCATCGCCGACGCGTTCCGGCGCGAGCTCGCTCCATGGAACGTGCGTGTTTCCGTGGTCGAGCCCGGCCGGATCGCGACGCCGATCTGGGAGAAATCGGTGGCGGACGGCCACGAGCGGATGGCACAACTACCGCCCGAGGCCGTCGCGTACTACGACGACTTGATGCAGTCGATCACCGATGGCGCCCGGGAAGCCGCCCAAGTCGGGACGAAGCCCGAGGCCGTCGCTCGCGCCGTGCACCGCGCCCTGACGGCCCGCCGTCCGCGGACGCGCTACTTCGTCGGGACCGACGCCCACATCATCAACGTGATGCGGCGCGTAGTGTCGGATCCGTTGCTGGATCGCATCATCAGCGCCAGCGGCCGCTGAGGCGCTACTGGGGAACGACGTGCCACACGTCGTTCACGCCGTCGCCACTGGCGTCGCCCGGCACCGCGTCGCGGATCCAGTAGTACAGCGGGCGACCGTCGAGCGTGACCTGCATTCCGCCATCGGGACGCGCGAAGACCGCCAACGCGCCCTCGACTCCCTCGCCGGCCACGGGAACGTAGCCGTTGTCGGGGTCGTAGCCGCCCACCAGCGGAGGCCAGTTGAACGCACAGCCGCCGGTGCAGTTGGACACGTTCTCACCGTCGGGGTCGAAGGTGTACAGCGTCATGCCAGTCGGGCCGACCAGCACCGTTCCCGCGTCGGTCTCGGCGAAGCGAACGACGGGGTCGAGGTTCGCCACCCACCAGACGTCGTTCACGCCCTGGCCGGTGGTATCGCCGGGACGCGCGTCGCTCGCCCAGTAGTACAGCGGACGCCCGTCGTAGGCAACCTGCATCCCGCCGTCGGTACGCTCGATCAGCGAGAACGACCCCGGGATCGACAGCGGGTTGATGGCCACCTGCTCGGCGAGCAGCGGCGGCCACGCGGTGGCGCAGGCGTCGTAGCAGTTGCTGACGCCGTCCTCGTCCCGTCCGAAGACGTAGAGCGTCATCCCCTCCGGGCCGGTGAGGAAGTGCCCCAACTCGGCGTCGAAACGCACCTGGACCGTCGGGTCGACGGCTTGTGCGCGTGCGGTGCCCAGCATGCTCGCCACGGCGGCGAAGGCGATGGCGGCAAGCAACGCTGGACGGGCGAAGCGAGGAGCGACTGCGGGTGAACGGTTCATGGTTCCACCTCCAACCGTAGGTACGCGCGTTCGGGACCATCGGATGCGTGGCCGGGCTCGTGCCCCGGCGCGTCCCGGCCCGGCGTCCCCACCCGTCCCGGCCCGGTGCCCCCACGCGTGCCGGCGTCGTCGCCCCGACCTCGGTTCCGCCACTTCGGCCGCGCGTTGTCCCACGCATGCGTCGTTCGGCCATCCAGCGCGTGCCGGAGCAGGTGTATCCTGGCGACCATCACCGAACGAGGCGTCGACCGTTCATCGAAACGCCGGCGCTGCTCGTCGCCCACGGGCCGCGGTGCAGCCGGAGCCATGAACCAGGTCGAACGACCCATTCGAGAGGGGTAACCATGCGCAAGACCGTCGTCATTGCCGCCGCGCTCCTGTTGGCGAGCGTCGCCGCGGCGCAGTCCGATTGGACCTGCCCACCCGAGTACGCGGGCCAATCGCTGAACGTCTACAACTGGAGCACGTACATCGCCGAAGACACCATCGCCAACTTCGAAGCGGCGTGCGACGTGAACGTCACGTACGACACCTACCCGAGCGACGACGACATGCTCGTGCGACTGCGCCAAGGCAACCCGGGCTTCGACGTCGTGGTGCCTTCGGACGTGATCGTGGCGCTCATGATCGACGAGGGACTGCTCGAGGCGATCGACAAGGCGAATATCCCGAACCTCGCCAACCTCGACCCCACCTTCACCGGGCTGCCGTTCGACCCGAACAACGACTACACCGTGCCGTACCAGTGGGGCACGGTGGGCATCGGCTACAACGTCGAGAAGGTCGGCGAGATCGAGGGCTGGGCGGACCTGTTCGCGTACGACGGCCCCGTCGCCTGGCTCGACGACGTCCCGGCCATGCTCGGCGTGGGCCTGCTGATGAACGGTTTCGACCCCAACAGCGAGGACCCGGACGAGATCGACGAAGCCAAGACCTACCTGATCACCGCCGGCGGCAACGTCGTCTACATCGCCGAGGACGACGGCCAGGAGCTGCTGCTTCGCGGCGAGGCCGACATGGTCGTCGAGTACTCCGGAGACATCTTCCAGGTGATGGACGAATGCGAGTGCGACACCTACGCGTACGTCATCCCCGCCGAGGGCACCAACTTCTGGGTCGACAGCCTCGCCATCCCCAAGGGCGCCCCCAACAAGGCGCTGGCCGAGGTGTTCATCGACTACATCCTCGACCCACGGGTGGGCGCCGACATCTCGAACTACACCGCCTACGGCACCCCGAACCAGGCCGCGCTCGACCTTGGCCTGATCGACCCGGAGCTTCGCGACGACCCCGGCATCTACCCCGGCAGCGAGACACGGGAGCGCCTCTTCTTCGCCACCCAGTCGGGCGAGCGCGAGGGACTTCTGAACGACGCCTGGGACGAGATCCGGATTCGTGTAGGGCGCTGAGCGCCGCGCGCCGGGCGTGAGCCTGGCGCCGGTTCGACTTCGTCTCCACCGGCGCGTCGTGGGCGCCGGCGGAGACGAGGCCGCCGCCGGATAGAATCCGACCGAGACATGCCTCCTACCCCTGCCGTCGAGATCCGCCACCTGGTCAAGCAGTTCGTCGACGCGCGCTCGCAGCACGTAGTGCGCGCCGTCGACGACATCGACCTCGTCATCGAGGAAGGCGAGTTCTTCGCCTTGCTCGGTCCGTCCGGTTGTGGCAAGACCACGACCCTGCGCGTCATCGCCGGCTTCGAAGATCCTAGTTCCGGCGACGTCCTCCTCCGTGGCAAGCAGGTGCGGGGCATCCCCTCGTTCCACCGGCCGGTCAACACCGTCTTCCAGGACTACGCGCTCTTCCCGCACATGTCCGTGCTGCAGAACGTCGCCTTCGGCTTGCGCATGGCGAAGGTGCCCGGCGACGAAGCGCGGCGGCGAGCGGAGGAGGCGCTGGAGATGGTGCGGCTGCCGCACGTCGGCAAGCGCAAGCCGCAGCAGCTCTCCGGCGGGCAGCGTCAACGCGTCGCTCTCGCGCGCGCGTTGGTGAACCGGCCGGCGGTGCTCCTGCTCGACGAGCCGCTCGGAGCGCTCGACCTCAAGCTTCGCAAGGCGATGCAGTTCGAGCTCAAGCAACTCCAGCAGCAGGTCGGCATCACGTTCGTCTACGTCACGCACGACCAGGAAGAAGCGTTGACGATGGCCGACCGCATCGCGGTCATGTCCGACGGCAAGGTGCTTCAGGTCGGGCGTCCCGACGACATCTACGAGCGCCCCACGACCCGCTTCGTGGCCGACTTCATCGGCGAGACCAACTTCGTCGATGGGGTGCTGGAAGGCAAGGAAGGCGCCATGGGGCGTTTGCGGCTGGCGAACGGACAAGCGCTCGTCGGGGCACTCCGCGACCCCGACGTGGCCGTCGGCGGCGAGGCCACCCTAGCGGTGCGGCCCGAGAAGCTCGACGTCGTGCCCTCCGCCTCCAGCCCAGCTACCGCGGCGGACGAGACGAGCCTCGACGGCGTCATCGTCGACGTCCACTACCTGGGCACGGATGCCCGCTATCGTGTGCGCATCGCGGACCAGATGGAGCTGGTGGCTCGCATCCAGAACCAGCACCACGGGTTCGACGGCATGATCGCGCAAGGCACGCCCGTGCAACTCACGTGGCGCACGGAGTACGGTTCGATCCTGGCGTGATGCGCCTTCGCGGCGCGGAAGGGCGACGTCGATGCAGGTACCGATCCTAGATCTGACGGGCACCCCGTACGACATGGGGTTCGTCCACGGCAAGGCGTTCGAAGCCGCCATCCGGCACTACGCAGAAGAGCGCGTCGCCCTGGCAGGCGGCGCCGCCTGGACCGGGCGCGAGGCGACCCGGGAGGAGGTGCTGGCACTGGCGGAAGCGTGCCTGATCGAGCATCGCGCGTACGCGCCCGACCTCGTCGAAGAGCTCGAAGGGATGGCGGCCGCGACCGACCTCGGCCTGGCAGAGTTGGTGGTCGTCGGCGGGTTCACCGACTTCGTCGACGTGGTGGCGAACGGAGGCATCGGGACGGTCGCCAGCGCGCCCGGCGTGCCGCTGGAGACGACCGGGGCCGACGACTGCACGGCGTTCCTGGTGCCGGCGAGCCGCATGAAGGACGGGCGGGCGGCGCTGGGGCAGACGTGGGACATGCACGAAGGCTCGACCGACCACTTGGTGTTGATGCGGGGGCGCCCGAAGGACGGGCCTGCGTTCCACGTCTACACGACGGCGGGCGCGGTCGGGATGATCGGGATGAACGAAGCCGGCGTGAGCGTCGGCATCAACAACCTGATGGGCGCCGATGGGCGCGTCGGGGTGACGTGGCCGTTCGTGGTGCGCAGGATGCTCCAAGCCGACGACCTCGACGGAGCGCTGGCGGCGCTACGCTCCGCGCGCCTGGCCGGAGGGCACAACTACATCGTCATGGACGCCTCGGGCCGCGGCGTGAACGTCGAGGCGATGGCGACACGCAGCCACGAGACGGTGGTCGAGGACGTCGCCGTGGCGCATACGAACCACTGCCTGGTGCCCGACACCGTCGCGGTGCAGCGTCCGCGCGAGCCCGAGTCGCAGGTCGACTCCGAGGCGCGGTTGCTGGACGCGCGGCGCCTGCTCGACCGCAACGACCTCACCGTCGAGGACCTCCAGCAGGTCACGGCCGACACCACCCACATCTGCCATCGCGGCGTGGCGCCGCGATTCGTGGGTACCTGCGGCGGCGTGATCATGCGCCCCGGCACGCGTGAACTCTGGGCCGTGAAGGGCATGCCGAGCGAAGGCGCGTACGAGCGCTTCGTGGTCGGACGAGCGGACGCGTGAGTCGGCGGGGCGAGCCGGACGGCGCCGGCGTGGCGATGTCGCATGACGTCATCCGGACCGGTGACGAGGGGGAGCGGCGGGCCGCGGCCGAACGACCCCACGTGCGGGCCCGCATCGATCGGGCGCGTCCCGAGCATTCCGAAGCGTTGGAGGAGCTGCAGCGAGTCTGCTTCCCGAACCTGGCCCCCTCCGAGTTGATGACCGCCGAGCACTTTCGCTTGCACCAGCAGGTCTTCCCCGAAGGCGAGTTCGTGGCGTTGGCCGCCGACGCGCCCGACGGCACGCCGTTACCGGACGAACGCGTGGTGGGGCTCGGTTCGGGGTTCCTCGTCGACTTCGACTTCGCGCATCCCGACCACGCCTTCGGTGAGGTCATCTCCGGTGGCACCTACGCGAACCACGACCCCGATGGCGAGTGGTACTACGGCGCCGACATCAGCGTGCATCCCGACTACCGCGGATTCGGCATCGGCCGCCGCCTGTACCGGGCGCGGCAGGAGCTGGTGCGCAGGTTGGGAAGGCGCGGCATCGTGGCGGGCGGCGCACTGCCGGGCTACCCTCGCTACCGCGACCGCATGAGCGTGCCGGAGTACGTCGAGAAGGTCGTGGCAGGCGAACTGCAGGACCCGACGTTGAGCTTCCAACTCGCGAACGGCTTCGAGGTGCGCGGCATGATCCGGGGGTACATCGAAGACGCCTACACGGACGCCTGGGCCTCGCTGATCGTGTGGGAGAACCCCGACCGGGCACCGTCGGCACCTTCGGAAGACGCGGGGTCCGAGACGACGTGACCCGGCCCCGCGTCACCGTCGTCGGCAGCGCCAACGTCGACTTGGTGGTGCGGGTGCCCCGTCACCCCGCTCCGGGCGAGACGGTCCTTGGGTCTGCCTACCAACGGCATCCCGGTGGCAAGGGGGCCAACCAGGCCGTTGCCGCGGCCCGTCTCGGTGCCGAGGTGCGGTTCGTCGGCCGCGTCGGCGACGACGAGTTCGGCGCCCGACTGCGCGCCGCGTTGGAGGCCGACGGCATCGACACCAGCGCCCTGCGGCAGGACCCGGCGCCCACCGGCGTCGCCTTCATCCAGGTCGACGAACAGGGCGAGAACGCCATCGTGGTCGCGCCCGGCGCGAATCACGCGCTGACGCCGGCGGACGTCGATCCCGCCTCGATCGAGGGCGCCGACGTCGTGCTGCTGCAGCTCGAGATCCCGCTCGCCACCGTGGTCGAAGCGGCGCGCGTCGCCCGCGCGGCCGGTGCGCAGGTGGTGCTGAACGCCGCTCCGATCGCGGCGCTCCCCGGGGCGGTGTGGGACTTCGTCGACGTCCTCCTGGTCAACGAGAGCGAGGCCGCCGGATTGCTGGCGTGGAGCGTCGACAACGCCATTGTCGATGTGCTGCCGGAGCCAGCCCTGGGAGCTCAGTGCCCGCAGGGCTACGTTGAGGTAGCCTGCGTTGGCTTTAAACTGCTCTGCCAGTTCTGGCAAGGAGGCTTCGCCTTTTTGCAACAGGTAATCCAACACGCCTTTTTCATACAGCACAAAGGCAGTAGGCGCTACGGCAATGCCATCGAGATGGCGGAAGACATCGGCGCGATAGGCGCTTTTTTCAGCTTTGGATAACATGTGCAGTCCCTTTTAGACC
>JAWOIL010000194.1:0-4319 GCA_046484635.1 Trueperaceae bacterium | reverse complement strand
CAAAGGTGTTGGCGTCATCAATTGTTTCAGCAATTATTTTAAGCGCGTCATAGCCATTTTCAGCAGATAAACCTGGGGGCTCCTTATAACGCTCTTGAAACTGTCTTTTAAATTGTTGTGAAGGCTCTGCAGCTCGTCCAACAATGACTCCCTCAAGGAGCCCTGCTGCATTAGCTAGCCTTGATTCATCTAAACCCTCAAGAAGCGCTCCTACGTCACCGTCACCGGCACCCCCACGGCGTTCGCGGCGCGCAAGGTGCCGCCGGCGGTGAAGTGGACGCTCTTCGCCTTGGTGCTGTTGGTGTCGTTGTTCATCCTGTCGATCGTGGTGGTGGTCATCGCCGGCGCCGTCACGCGCACTTGGGGCGTGAACTACGAGCTCACTTGGCGCCACATGCGCACCGCCCTCAACGCCTCCAGCCGCTCGATCACCAACAGCCTGCTTCTGTCCGGCATCGGCGCGGCGGCGGCGGCCGTGTTCGGCACGCTCGCCGCCTACCTGTTCACCCGCCGGCCGTTCGCCGGCGTGCGCGCGCTCGATTTCCTGTCGATGCTGCCCTACGCCCTGCCCGGCGTGGTGATGGGCCTCGGGTTCGCGGTCGCGTTCGGCGGTCGGTTCGCCTGGATCGTGCTGACCGGCACCGCCGTGATCATCTTCCTGAACCACTTCATCCGCCGCATGCCGTTCGCCATCCGGAGCGCCTCCGGCGCGTTGAAGCAGATCGATCCCGTCATCGAGGAGGCCGCCGCCGACCTCGGCGCGAGACCGGTGTACAGTTTCCGGCGCGTCACGTTCCCGCTGCTGCGCGCCACCGTGCTTGGCGCGTTCGTCTTCGGCTTCATCAACATGATGACCGACATCACCGCGGTCATCTTCCTCGTCAGCCCGCGCTGGCGGCTGTTGTCGATCGACCTGTTCAACGCCATCGACGCCGGCCGTTTGGGCGTCGCTGCCGCGTTGTCCGTCATCATGATCGTGAGCACCTTCGCGGTGCTGCTCGTGGTTTGGCGCCTGTCGGGGCGCGGACTCGACTTCTTCCGGCGATGACCACGATCCACCTCGACGCAACCTACGCCTCGGCCGGGACGCCGCCAGGAGACCGATGAACCCCACGATCCGCATCGAGCCCCAAAGCGTCGTACTGGAGCGCGTCACCAAGCGCTTCGGGAAGGTGGCCGCGGTCGACGACGTCACCGTCACGGCCGAAGCAGGCATGCTCACGACGCTGCTCGGACCCTCCGGTTGCGGCAAAACCACGACGCTGCGCATGATCGGCGGCTTCTACGACCCCGACGAGGGCACCATCCGCATCGGCCCCAAGGTGGTGAACGGCGTGCCGCCGAATGCGCGCTCGACCCGCACCGTGTTCCAGTCGTACGCGCTGTTCCCGCACATGACGGTGTTCGAGAACGTCGCGTTCGGCCTGCGCGCCACGCGCGAGCCGCGCGCCGACATCGCGCCGCGGGTGCAAGAGGCGCTGGCGCTGGTTGGGCTCGAGGGCCTGGCGCAGCGCTCGTCCGGACAACTGTCGGGAGGTCAGCAGCAGCGCGTCGCGTTCGCGCGCGCCTTGGTCACGCGCCCCGAGGTGCTGCTCCTCGACGAGCCCCTCAGTAACCTCGACGCCAAGCTGCGGGTGCACATGCGCGGCGAGATCCGCAAGCTCCAGCAAGACCTCGGCATCACCACCGTCTACGTCACCCACGACCAGGAGGAGGCCATGAGCCTCTCCGATCACGTGGTCGTGATGAGTGCGGGGCGGGTCGAGCAGCAGGGACCGCCGCACGACGTCTACGAGCGCCCAGCCACGCGCTTCGTGGCCGACTTCATCGGTCGCAGCTCGTTCGTGGAGAGCGAGGTCGTGGCGGTGCACGATGACGCCATCGAGGTGAAGGCGCTCGGAGCGGTGTTGCGATTGGTGAAACCAGCGCATCCGGTGAAGGTCGGCGCGCGCGAACTGCTGGTGTTGCGGCCCGAGCACATGCACGTCGAGGACGCAGACGCCACCGGCGGGGTGGCCTTTCGCGGCACGGTGGCGACCGTCGCCTACCTGGGTGCGGCCGCCTCGTACGAGATCACGCTGGCCGACGGCTCCCTCCTCACCGTCGACGACCCGGCGCCGCGCGGCGCGTCGCTCCGGCGACCCGGCGACGAGGTGCGGGTGCGGCTCGACGTGGAGCGTGTGTACGTGGTACCGAGCGAGGGTTGAACATCCACCAACTGCCAAAGCGATACTTCACGTTCCCGGTCCTTGTCCCGGTCCTCCGGCCTGCGCGCTACGAACGCGACTCACGCTGAGATCACGCCCGCGCCTCTACGCTCGCGGTCGGAGGTCGACCATGACGCAAGCTCGCATGACGCAACCTTGCACGTCCGTTCGCCGTCCGTCGCTCGCCAACGGCTCGTCGTCTGCCCAGCCAGCACGCGTGGCTCGCGCACGCGCGCTGCTCACCATGCTGGTCGTTGCGTTCGTGTTCCCGGCGGCACTTGCTCAACCCAGTCCTCGCGGTTACGTCGACATGGTGTACGTTCCGCAGGTCGGGAAGGTGCTCGTCTTCGGCGGCCAGGCCGTCACCGGCCCGCCGTTCACGGCGCTGGGCGAGACCTGGTGGTACGACCCGGCCGACGGCACCTGGGAACAGGTGACGACCGAGCCGCAGCCTTCGCCGCGCTCGGCCGCGTCGATCGAAGTGCATACGCCTACCGGCACGGTGGTGATGTTCGGAGGTGGGTACTTCACGGGCGAGACCTTCGCCACGTTCGACGAGACCTGGCTGTTCGACGCTGCCAGCGAGACCTGGTCACTGCTCGAATTCGCGGAGGGCGAAGCCCCGGAATCCGCCATCGGTGAGATGTTCGCGTACCACGAGGCCGCCGATACCTTCGTGATGTTCGGCGGCTTCACCTTGAACGGCTTCCACTACCTGACCCGAACCTGGCACTTCGACCTGGCCACCCGAAGCTGGACCCAGGTGTCGCCCGAACACAGCATGTCCGGGCGGAACTATAACGCCTTCGCCTACGACCCACGGACCGAGCTGCTGATCATGAGCGGTGGCCCGGAGAACGCGCCGGACGCCGTCTGGACGTACGACCCACGCACGCCCACATGGCAAGGCGGGGACCGCGTTCCTCCTGGCCCCGACGTCCCGTACGCTCGCAAGGTGTACGACCCCGACTCCGGCGCGCTCGTGAGATTCGGCGGCCTGAACGAGCCGGCCGGTACCGTCTGGACGATCGACAATTCGTTGAACTGGTCCCTGCTGGAGGTCGAGGGCCCGACACCCGACGCGTTGTCGCGCCACGCCATGGTCGCCGTCCCCGGTGTGGGCGTCATGACGTTCGGCGGCGTGTACGACGACGGAGACGCCTACCACGACGACGTATGGATCCTCGACGTGAACGACCGGCGGTGGGAACGACGTTGACCCGACCCGACCTACGATCTTGTGGTACCAACGTCTGATATCACTGTCTCTACCCATTGCCGCAGTAGGTTGACGGCGAAGGATCCCCCCGCGTCCATCGGGCGGATCCTTCGTTCGCGTGAGGGTCCTTTCCTATCCTCCTGGCGCGTGGCCGCCTCCTCATCGATCCCCTCGCCCCATCACGGCCTTGCTACGATGCGCGCGAACGCCAGGGGAATCCATCGGGCACGTGACCGGCCATGGCTCGGCCCGCGCGCGGCCGAGACGACGGGCTCGACGACGATGCTCCACGATCCGGAGCCTCGAACAGAGGGCCCCCGGAGGTGACCATGCAGCGTCAGGCAAGCGAACCGACACGCCATCGCGAACACCCTCGCCACCGTCGCACCGCACCGCGGCTTCCGCGTCCACGACCGGCCGCATCGGCGGCGTGCGCCTTCCTCCTCCTAGCCGCCTGCGCCCCCACCGCCACCGCCCCGGGCTCCGCGCGTGGCGGCGCCGTAACGCTCAGCCCCGCCTGCAGCGGACCGGAACAGGTCGTGTCGATCCCCGACGCGAACCTCGCCGCTGCCGTGGTGCGGCCGGGCGGCACGGCGCCGGACGGAGCGCCCGCTGCGACCTGTGCCCAGCTTGCGGCCGCGACGCGCTTGTCCGCCGAAGGCGTGACCCGCCTGGACGGCCTGGAGTACGCCGTCAACCTGCGCGAGATCACGCTCACGGACGCCGACCTGAGGACCTTGGCGCCACTGGCCGGCTTGCCGCGGCTCGAGACCGTGCGCGTGCGGGGCGGCTCCCTGACGACGTTGGCGACGTTGACCAACCTCCCAGGCCTCACCATCCTCGAGGTCACGGGCAACGCGCTCGCCGACATCTCCGCCGTCACGGCGTTCCCC
>JAWOIL010000169.1:0-4434 GCA_046484635.1 Trueperaceae bacterium | reverse complement strand
GGGGACCACATAGCGTTGGCATCAGCACGTGGAACTACGTCAGGCCCGGCTGCGACGCTGGCGAGGGCGACGCGCATCCCCCGCCCCTGACTAGACGCGTCCCACGTCGCTTATCTTGGCCCTGGATGCCGCCCCGATCGAAGCGACCCGAAGCCGAACCGAGGTATCGACTATGAACGAACTCGTCGAGTGCGTACCGAACATCAGCGAGGGCCGTGACCGAGGCGTCATCGACGCCGTGACGGCGGTGATCGAGGAGGTCGACGGGGTTCGCCTGTTGGACGTCGCCCCCGGCGGCGACACGAACCGCACGGTGATCACCTTCATCGGCCCGCCCGACGGCGTGGCCGAGGCCGCCTTCCGGGTCGTCCGGCGCTCCGGCGAGCTGATCGACATGCGCCGGCATCATGGCGCACACCCGCGCCACGGCAGCACCGACGTGGTCCCGTTCGTGCCGGTGCGCGGCGTGAGCATGGACGACTGCGTGGCGATCGCCCGCGGCGTCGGCCAACGGATCGGCGAAGAGTTGGGGTTCCCGGTCTACCTCTACGAGGCGGCCGCCACCCGCGAGGACCGGCGGAACTTGGCGACCGTGCGCCAGGGCGAGTACGAGGCGCTGGCGCAGAAGCTGGGCACGGACGAGTGGCGGCCCGACTTCGGACCGAACGAATGGAACGATCAGACGGCCCGCTCCGGCGCCATCAACGTAGGCGCGCGCGGGTTCCTGGTGGCGTACAACGTCAACCTCAACACGCGCGAGAAGCGGGTCGCAAGCCAGATCGCCCTGGACATCCGCGAAGCCGGTCGGGCTCAGCGAGACGAGGCCGGCAAGGTCGCGAAGGACGAAGGTGGCAAGACCGTGCTCGTGCCCGGGCCGTACCGCTTGGAGGCGTGCAAGGCGGTCGGCTGGGTCCTACCCGAGTTCGACCGCGCTCAGGTGTCGATCAACCTCGTCGACACTGCCATCACCAAGCCGCACCAGGCGTTCGAAGCGTGTCGTGCGAGCGCCCGGGACCGCGGCGCGCGCGTCACCGGCAGCGAGCTGGTGGGCTTGATCCCCGAGGGCGATTTGCTGGCGGCCGGGAAGTACTACATGAGGCAGGCGGGGCAGTCCGCCGGCGTCCCGCGCCGCATGATCGTGGAGACCGCCATCCAGAGCCTGGGCCTGCGGGAACTCGGCCCGTTCGACCCGGCCGAAAGAATCCTCGAGTACCGGGCCGGGCTGGTGGATGGGCCGCTCTTATCGATGACCCAGCGAGAGTTCGTCGACGAGCTCTCCACCGATTCCCCCGCCCCGGGTGGCGGCTCGGTGGCTGCGTTGTCGGCCGCACACGCGGCCGCGCTGGTGGCGATGGTGGCCAACCTTACGATCGGCAAGAAGGGGTACGAAGGCACCCAAGACCGGTTGTTGGCCATCGCCGAGGAGGCGCAGGAGCTAAAAGACGTGCTGCTGGACGCGATGGACCAGGACACGGCAGCCTTCGACCGGGTGATGGCGGCCTTCGGGCTTCCGAAAGGAACCGATGAGCAGCGCCGGGCCCGAGACCTCGCGATCGCCGAGACCACCCGCGAGGCGACGCGCGTGCCCCTATCGGTGCTCGAGCACGCGGTTCGGGTGATCGACCTGGCCGCCGAAGTCGGGGAGATCGGCAACGAGAACAGCCTCTCCGACGCCGGCGTGGCGGTGCTCTGCGCCAGCGCCGGGGCCGAGGGCGCGTACTACAACGTGCTGATCAACCTCGCGGCGTTGGGCGAACTCGAGGTGGGGGGCGAGGCGAGCAGTGACGCGGGCGATGACGCGGGCTTCGTGGCGCGGGCGCGGCGGCAGGCGACCGATCTGATGGGAGCGTGCGAGGAGAAGGCGCTGGCCGCGCAGCGGGGCATCCGCGGGCGGCTGGAGGCGGGACTCTGAAGCCGTCGCCTTGGCGTCGCCCCGCGAGTATTGTCATTGCCGGGCCGGCCGCGCGTGTACGGGCCGTTGCATCACTAACGCAGTCTCAGCGTCGGAGGTGGGCGTGAGGACCAAGGTCCGGAAGTGGGGGAACAGCCTTGCCGTGCGGATCCCGAGAAGCTTCGCGGACGAGGCCGGGCTGAGCGACGGTACTGCAGTAAGGATGCGGCTTTCGGAGTCCGGCTTGAGCATCGAGCCCGTGCCGATTCCGCCGCCGAGTCTGGAGGCGTTGCTCGAGCGGATCACTCCGGAGAACCTCCACGACGAGATCGACGCCGAGGCTCCCGTGGGCAAGGAGGCCTGGTAACGCGTGGCTTGGGTACTCTCTCGACCTGAAGCAATCATCCACGATTTCTCTTGACGTGTAGGTTGGCGAAATGCCGAGCCAAGGATCCTAGATCACCAACCTGCACAAAGAAATTCATCAAATCAAACGACACTTCGTACTCGATGATTCTTCCGTCTTGGAATCGTAGAGTACTGATTGCCGTATTCTCGATCTCCTTACCACTAGGCTCGACACCAAATGCCGGGCCAACATGACGGCCCTTTACTCTCCAGTAGACAACAGCATGCTCTCCATCGGTAATCACTCGTTCAATGTCCAAACTACTGACATCGAACGCCGAATGAAACCATGAGATATGTTCGCGAAATCCCTCTTTCCCGTCAGACCATATTCCACTCAAGTCTTTGGCTTCTGAATGAACTAGTTCATCTATGGGTTCAAGATCACCTTTACCAACAACCTCATTGAAGTAGCGAACGGCTTTGTCCTTGATCCCATGAGTTGCCATGATGGGGCTCCAATTGAGGTACGAGCCGCAGAACAGAGCTTCGGCGGACCGGCGTAACCCCCGAACTATCGATTCGGACGTTGCCGCGCTGCACCGGCGACAGGTGCTCGATCAACACGAACTGTTCTCGGCCGAGTTGCATACCACACCATAACACACGTAGTGTTGACAGGCCCTATTCAACCTACTTGCCAACGAGTAGCCTCCGCGGAAGCACATGCCGACTCCGCACCGAGAACGCCCCCAAAGAAACCGAACACCCCGCACCCCGAACACCGTGCAACCCGCCACCCCGCACCCCGTACCCGCCGCCTGCCTACCGCAACTCCACTCGCACCCGCGACGCGCGGCCATCCGCGTCCACCACCGAGAGCGTCACGAACCCCGGCCCCTCCAACTCCAGCCGCGTCTCACGTTCGAGGCTTCCGACCGCCACCGGCGCGCCGTCGGCGAACCAGCTGAAGGGCGCTCGGCCGCGCTCGACCCGCGCCACGATCCCGCCAGGCAGCGGGGCCAGCGCCGCCCCGTCGGGGGGGAAGATCACTTGCGGCGCGTCGTCCACCTCGACCAGCCGCGCACCGAACTGCCTCAGCGGCGCAGGTAACTCGGCGTTCGATGCCACCACCAGCGTGCCGGGCGGAGCCGGCGGCAGCGGCGCGGGTCGGGCCCCGAGGCGTGCGAAGACCTCGAACAGCACGGGCGTCGCCACCTCCGCCCCCATGAATCCAGGCACCGGCGTGCCGTCGGCGCGCCCCACCCACACCCCGGCCACGTGCGCGCCGTCGAAGCCGAGCGCCAGGGCGTCGCGGTACCCGCTCGAGGTGCCCGTCTTGACGGCCAATGGCCAGTCGGGGAGTCGCGCGGCGCGCGGTGCGTGGGCCAGGATGTCCGCTACCTGCCAGGCTGCTTGGGGTGTGAGCAGTCGCGCACCTTGTGCCGGCGCCACGCCCGAGGTGCCGTCGACCGCGGAGGGCGTCCCCGGCGTCCCCGTCTCAGCGCCCTCGACCGCGGATGGCGCCGCGCCCTCGACACCCTCGACCGCGTACAGCGCCACCGCTTCTCCACCCCGAGCGATCGCGGAATACAGCTGCACCAACCCCTCGAGGCTGACGCCGATGCCGCCGAGGCTGATCGCCAATCCCGGCGTGGCGCCGGGCACCTCCGCCGCCACCCCCGCCTGCCGCAACGCCGCCAGCACCCGCGCCGGGCCGAGCGCGTCGGTGAGCGCCACCACCGGCAGGTTCAACGAGGCCTGCAGCGCCTCGCGCGCGCTGACCGGCCCGCGGAACACCCCATCGAAGTTCTGCGGCGCGTAGCCGCCGTAATCCTCGGGTCGGTCGTTCAGGAGCGTCTCCGGATGGGCGATGCCGTCCGAGAACGCCAGGCCGTACACCAGCGGCTTGAGCGTCGAGCCGGGCGAGCGCAACGCCTGCGTCATGTCGACGAAGCCTCGCCGCGCGTCGCTGGTGTAATCGGCCGAGCCTACGCTGGCGATGATGGCGCCGCTGTCGGGATCGGCGACCATCAGCGCCAGCGTCACCTGCGACGGCAGGTCGCGCAGGGCGTCCGCGGCGAGCGCCTCGAGGGCGGCTTGCAGGTCGGCGTCGATGGTGGTGCGGTGCACCTGCTGCTCGGGGTCCGCCGCCCGCAGCCGGTCCGCTAAGTGCGGCGCGAGGCTCGGGAACG
>JAWOIL010000144.1:0-3261 GCA_046484635.1 Trueperaceae bacterium | reverse complement strand
CCCCGGGTTCGCGAACCCTTGGCACATCATCGCCTGCGTCCTGGTAGGCGCCTTCCTTCTGAACAGGAATTGACCCACGAGTAGGACCCGCTTCCAGCGCGGAAAGGCGATGGTGCGAAGCCCGAGAGGGCGGGCCACCATCGCCTGCACCTACGGTGTTGAAACACGCGACGACGAAACGTAGAACCTCGAACGCGGCTCGAGAGCGCCAGCACGGTCATCCATCAAGAGGCAGGCAAGACCCCCAGCCGCCACGAATAGCGACGATGAGAACCCCCGGCAACGTACCGGGGGTGTTCACGTCTCTGACGCGTTTTCTCTTGGTGGGCGGCACAGGATTTGAACCTGCGACCCCTCGCGTGTGAAGCGAGTGCTCTCCCGCTGAGCTAGCCGCCCATGCCGCTAACGCTCACGCTAGCGTTACGAAGTCTAGCGTCTAGCCAGGGGTCCGTCAACGCCGCTGGCGCCCGACCGGTCCGCCCGTCCCGAGCCTCGCGACGACGAAACGCAACCAGGCGAAACGCAACCAGCCCCGCGGCGACCGCCCGCCCAGCCCACGCCACCCCTCACTCCTCCGCCAACCCCGCCCGGAACCGCCACGCCGCCAACGCGAAAAGAACCACTGCGAACAGAACCAACATCCCGAGTTGCGGCAGCACGTCGACCAGCCCGCCATCGTGGCGCATCAGCACGGCGTACCCGTCCACCGCCCAGGAGTGCGGCACGAAGAGCGCGATCCGGCGCATGGTTGTACCGAAGAGCTCGAGCGGCACCATCGCGCCGCCCAGCAGGGCGAGGCCGAGGCCGAGCATGATGGACACGCCGCCCACTTGCTGGTCGGAGTTGAACACCGAACCCAGCAGCATCGCTGCGCCGCCGGCGACGGCGCTGAACGCCACCAACAGCGCCCCGGCGGCCACCGGGTCTCCCCAGTCGACGCCGAACGCCAGCCAGGTCACCACGATGATGTACAGACCCTGGAACAGCGACACCGTGAAGCCCCCCAGGGCTTCGCCCAGCACGACCGTCAGCGACGACGTCGGCGTCGCGAGCATGCGCCGGCTGACGCCGAACTTTCGGCTCTGGAAGAGCGCCGCCGCACTGGTGAGCCCGGTCAGGAACACGAACACCACCAACTGCGAACCGGCACCGACGTCGAACGTCTGGATGGTGTCTCCGAACACGCTCTCGCCCACCCATTCGCGCATCACGCCGACGGTTGGGCCGGCGGCGGCGGCGTCGTCGACGCGCGCGAGCGCCTCGCCCAAGGAGATCGAGGATCGCCCCCCCAGGTACGAAGCTGCCCGCACCCGCTCGGACACCTCGCTCATCGCGGTCCGCACGACGAACTCGAGCTGCGCCCCGGAACCGCTGGCGTTGGCGAAGAACGTCAACTCGGCGCCCTCGCCGGCCTCCAAGCGCTCGGCCAGGTCGTCGGGAACCACCACGCCCGCCGACAACCCCCCGCGCTCGACACGCTCTCGCAGCACGTCGGCGTCATCGACCCGCTGCACCGCCACACCCGGACGGGCCTCGAGGCTGCCGACGAAGCGTTGCGATAGCGCATCGGCGCCCGCCACCACGCCGATCGACGCTCCTCCGCTCCCGCCGAACGTCAGTCCGAGGACGAGGATCAGGCCGATGGGCAGCAAGAACGCGAAGAAGTAGTTGGACCGGTCGCGGAGGAACCGCGTGAGGTTCGCACGGGCGATCGCCAGGATCTTCGCCACGAACCCGCCTTTCATCGGTTCAGCCGCCTACCCATGGCGAACCAGCCGACGGTGCCCGCCACCACCGCGAAGGCCGCGATGGCCAGGAGCTCGTTTCCCAACACGCCAAGGCCGCCGCCACCGGCTAGATCGCCCATGCCCTGGAGGAACCAGTAATGCGGCGATGCGCGCTGCAGCCACTGCAGCACGCCTTCCTGTTGCGGGATCTGGAAGAAGGCGCCACCCAAACTTCCCAACAGGATGGCGACGATCGCCTGAAGGTTCCCCGCCGCTTCCACCGAGCGTGCGAGCCCGGCCACCAGCATCAGGATGCCTGCAGCGGCAGCGACCAGCGCGACGATGAGTACGAGGACCCCGAGCGGGTCGCCCCAGTTCGCGCCCATCAACCAGGTGCTGGCCAGCGCCATGATCACCATGCTCGCAACTCCGATCGTCATGCTCGAGAGGACCTTCCCAGCCAGGATCGACCAGCGGCCCGTAGGGGCGGCCAGTAGGCGCGTCAGCGTGCCGTCGCGCTCCTCGTCGAGCAACCCCGTGACGCCAAGTTGCACCGTGAAGAAGACGAACAACGCCGCCATGCCGACGGCGTAGTAGGTGGTGAAGTCCAGTTGCCGACTCGACGTGGGCGTCGCCCGCAGCGAGAGCGCGTCGGGCGTGCTGGCCACCTGCGCGAAGACCACGGCCGGGATGGCAGCCTGGCCGGCTTCGGCCAACGCCGCGTTCGTCCACACGGCGGAGCGCAAGCGGCTCGCGTACGAAGAGGCGACGCTCTCGGCCACCAGCGTCGAGAAGGCGCTGTCGGGGCTGCCGATCACGGTGATCTGCGGTGCAGCGGGAACGGTTGCGCCGCCGGCCCCGCCGTCCTGGCCCGCCGCGCCAGCGCCCGCGCCGGCTTCGGAAGCGCTGGCCGCCGACCTTCCCCCAGCCGCCACCGGGCCTCCGAACCCCTCCGGCACCACGATGACCGCCCCGATCTCGCCCGCCTCCACTCGTTCGCGCGCGT
This sequence comes from Trueperaceae bacterium, assembly GCA_046484635.1. Lineage (GTDB taxonomy): Bacteria > Deinococcota > Deinococci > Deinococcales > Trueperaceae > CAZACZ01. The sequence goes on along the minus strand of JAWOIL010000144.1, from coordinate 528 downwards.
GGGCCACCGTGTCGACGCTCTCCCACGACAGGGCACCGGCATCGGAGGCCGCCGATAGCGCCGTGCGCATCCCGGCGGAGACGAGCGAAACATCCTCGTCGACGAACCCGAGCCGCACGTCGACGGGGCCTTCGTTGGTGAATGGCCCGAGCAGGAGGCTGAAGACGAACGCGAGCCCGAACGGCACGATGATGCCGAAGATGAACAGGCTGCGGTCGCGGAAGCGCTGGCGCAGGTCGTTGGCGGCGACCAGCAGGGCGGCGCGCACGTCAGTCCCGCAACGCTTTCCCCGTCAGGTGCAGGAACACCGACTCCAGGTCGGGCTCGCGCACCTCGACGTGCGTAAGGGTCGCGCCTTGCGCGTCGACCGCCTGCACGAGCCGCGGCAGCAGACGCGAGGCGCCCGTAGTGACCACCTGGATGCCCTCGCTCTGGATGTTGACCCCCTTGACGCCGTCCAGCACGCGAACCGCTTCGGCGGCCGCCTCCAGGTTTCCGCTCGCTTCCATCCGCACCACGTCCTCGCCG
>JAWOIL010000106.1:0-4869 GCA_046484635.1 Trueperaceae bacterium | reverse complement strand
GGGGGAGACGCCCGATCCCGAGCCCGTTCTCATCGCGGTGGTCGAGCTCGACTCGTACAGCGCTTTCCCGAGCCCCACACAAATGGGGCCGATGCTCGAGGCGGGTGAGCCCTACCGGATCACGGTCGAAGGGACCTACTCGGTTTGGGATCTTTCGACCACCACGGTCGAGCTGTGCAAGGGGGATGACGAGTCGTCGCCGATGTTCCCGTCACCGGGCCGTGTCAATGGCCCCGTCTTGTTCGACGCGCGCTACCAGTTCGCGGTGTTGTCGTGGGATCCCGCGTGCGGTGTGGAGACGGACACGCCGTTCGTCTCGGGCGGCTTCCGAGTGAGCCTCGATGGCGGAGCGACGTTCGTCATCCTCGTCCCGGAGGGGGCCGACGGTTTCGACCCCGGACACCTGTACACGTACGACGTGACGGGGGTCGGCGAGGCCGTTCGCTTCCAGATCGCCGATTCGGTCGCCAGCGACAACTACGGCGTGCTGAAGATCGAGGTCTATGGCTTCGAGTGACGCTGTGGGAGCCGTCCAGAAGCGGCATCTCCTGTTCGCATGAACGCCATCGCGTCGATCGAGGTTCGTCCCCTTAGCCATGCCGCGGCACGAGTATCCGCGAGCCGCGGCATGGTGCGGATTGCGTAGCTAGGCCTCGACCGGGCCATCCTCGTGGTGTGCCGGCGGTACCGATCGGTCGTCCGCCCCCTCCGCGTAGCCACCGATCAGCTGCGCCACGTACTGCGCGCGGTTCTCAACGGCCGATTTGCAGAGGATGTTGCTCACGTGGGCGTTGACCGTCTTGGTCGAGATCGACAGGCTGGAAGCGATGCCACGCGTGTCGAGCCCGCGCAGCAGCGCCCTCGTGACGCGGAGCTCCATGTAGGTGAGTCCCGACCGCCACTGGTACGTGCGTTGGGCCGTCGCGGCCGCGTACACGCCCGACAGCAGGGCTGGCTCGTCGGTGGAGCAGACGACGCCGGACACGTGGTACGAGCCGATGCAGTCGAGGTACGCGGGGTGCGTGGCTTGGGTCGCCACGAGGGTGCGGGCCCGCATGACGCTATCGAGGCCCTCCAGGCGTCGGATGGCCCAGGTGAGCGGGTAGTCGAGGATCACGTGAGCGAGGTACGGTGCAGGCCCCTGGTCTCCGACCAAATCCGCGCGGCGAAGCACGTCCTCGATGAGCCGCTCGTAGTTCGGATGAGACGCATCGATCTCCGTGGCGACCTTGTTGGGCTTGCGCATGTCGTGTCCTCCTTGCTTGGCTCCGATAGCTCACGCGCATCGGTGGGCAACGATCATGGGCCGAGAGCCGTTGCGCACAGGTTGCGCTGGATGTCAGCCCGCGTGGCCCAGGGGGTTGCGAGGCGCCCGCTTCGTTGCCCCGCGATGCCTGTCGCGTCGCGATAGTTGACGGCTGGGGCGCGCCTTCATTAGGCTGAGCGGCGAGTCCGCGATCGTCTACCCCCTGAGCCGGCATCGGGCCGGCCGCCCATAGGGGGGGACCGCAGCTCGCTCGACCCGTTCGAGAGGAGAATGCATGCTTCGAACTGCCCTCCGTGCCCTGTCTGTCGTCGTGCTCGCAGCCGGGGTCTTCGCCTGGTCGGCGGCACAGACCCTGACCATCGCCCTGCCGGTCGAGCCTGCCTCGATCGATGCCCACATCCCCACCGACTCGCCGTCGGCCATGGTCACCAGCCACATCTTCGACACGCTGTACCGCTGGGACTCGGTGAGCGGCCAGATCGTGCCTCACCTCGCCACCAGCGCGACCATGTCGGATGACGGCATGTCCTGGACGCTCGTGCTCCGCGATGACGTGGTCTTCCACAACGGTCTGCCGTTCAACGCGGAGGTCGTCAAGGGCAGCATGGAGCGGCTCTTCGACCCGGCCACGGCAGCGCCGTTCGCTTGGATCCTCGGGATCACCGAGTCGATCGACGTGGTGGACGAGTACACCGTCCGATTCAACCTCTCGAGCCCGTTCGCGCCCTTCCTGTCGCACTTGACCCACAGCGGTGTGGCCATCGTGCACCCGGACGTGGTGGCAGAGCTCGGCGAGCGCCACTACGAGGAGCCGGTCGGCACGGGCCCCTTCCGCGTCGTGAACTGGGACCGCGGCAACCGGGTGGTGCTGGAGCGCTTCGACGGATACTGGGGCGAGGCGCCCGGGATCGAGCAGCTCATCTTCCGCACGGTTCCGGAAGACACGACCCGCGTGGCCATGCTCGAGAGCGGTGAGGTCGACGTCGCCCGCGTGCCGGCGCAGGACGTCGCCCGCGTCGACGCGAACCCGAACGTGACAGTCTCCAACGTGTCGGGTGTGCGCACGATCTTCATCTACTTCAACCACACCAAGGAGCCGTTCACCGACGTCCGTGTCCGCCAAGCGATGAACCACGCCATCAACATGGATGAGATCGCCGACTTCGTGCACGGCGGCACGGCGCGACCGAGCGATGCAGCGATCGCCCCTGGCATCTTCGGCTATGCGCCCGTCGGCCGCTACGCGCACGACCCGGAACGCGCTCGCGAGCTCTTGGCCGAGGCCGGCTACCCCAACGGCTTCGACATGGTGCTGCACAGCCCGACCGCTCGCTACCCCGGCGACATCCAGACCTCCGAGGCGATCCAGAGCCAGCTCGCCGAGGTCGGCATCAACGCCACCATCGAGACGATGGAATGGACCTCCTACATCCCGTTCACTGGCCGGCCGGTCGAGGAGAACGAGGTCCAGATGGCGATGCTGGGTTGGGGCACCGTGACCGGTGACGCCGACTACGGCCTGTACGCGCTCTTCCACACCTCGCAGCACGCGCCTGCGGGCTTCAACCGCGGCTTCTACAGCAACGCCGTCGTCGACGCGCTCCTCGACGAGGCGCGCACGTCCAGTGACACGTCGCTGCGGCAGCAGGCGTATACCGACGTGCTCGAGCTGCTGTACCAGGACGCCGCCTGGCTGTTCTTGCACAGTGAAGCGCAGCTCGTTGGCGTGCGGAACGACGTCGAGGGTCTGGTGATCCACCCGACCGAGCGTTACCTGGCGCACGGCGCGACGAAGCGCTGATCGATCGCGGCGCCTCTGCCCCTCGCCACCGTCGTCCGGCTCCGTCAACGGGCCGGGCGACGAGCGGGGGGCGGGCACCGCCCCGACGCGGGTAGACAGACGTCTGGTTCGACTATCTTTCTAGCAGTTTCGACCACTCGGCTGAGCACCGAACTACCTCTCGGTCGAGGCCGTCGCCGCCGCTCCGGAGCACGACTTGATCCAGTACACCGTTCGCCGGCTGCTGATCGCCTTCCCCTCCGTCCTGGGCGTTCTCATCATCGTCTTCCTGATGGTGCGGCTCGCGCCCGGTGACCCCGCCGTGTTCCTCGCCGGCGAGTTCGCGCCCCCAGAGACCATCGCAGCCATGCGTACGCGCTTCGGTCTCGACAGGCCGTACCACGTGCAGTTCGGGCTCTACGTCGGCAGTCTGGTACAGGGAGACCTAGGCCGTTCCACGCGCACGCAGCGGCTGGTGATCGACGACCTCAAGCAGTTCTTCCCCAACACGCTCGAACTCGCGCTGGGTGCCATGGTCATCGCCTTGCTGATCGGCATCCCCGCCGGTGTGATCGCGGCGCTTCGCCAGAACACGTGGACCGACCTGCTGGTGACCGTTGGCTCGCTCATCGGTGTGTCCATGCCGGTCTTCTGGTTCGGCCTGCTCGCCATGCTCTACTTCTCGGTGCAACTCGGATGGTTCCCCGTGGCCGGCAGGGGGACCTTGGCCCACCTCGTGCTGCCCGCCGTGTCGTTGGGCCTCGGATCGATGGCCATCATCGCGCGCATGACGCGTTCGTCGATGCTGGAGGTGCTGGGGCTCGACTACGTGCGTACCGCCCGTGCCAAGGGCCTGCAAGGTGCTCGTGTCGTGGCCAAGCACGCCCTCCGCAACGCCCTGATCCCCGTGGTGACGGTGGGCGGCCTTCAGTTCGGTCAGCTTCTCAGTGGCGCGGTCCTGACCGAGACCGTGTTCGCCTGGCCGGGCATCGGCCGCCTCCTGGTCGACTCCATCCGCGCACGCGATTACCCCGTCGTGCAGGGGTCGGTGCTGCTCATCGCCGTCACCTTCATCCTGATCAACATCGCCGTCGACCTCATCTACGGCTTCATCGACCCGAGGATTCGCTATGACTGACGACCAGGTACCCGCTCCGGTCGCGGGCGAGAAGGGCGCCGCCCAAGGTGAGGACGCGCGCCGCCAGGCGCCGCGCTGGATCCGCCGGCTGAGGCGCTCGCCGATCGCCATCGTCGGGTTCGTCATCATCGGATTCTTCTTGATGGTGGTGGCGTTCGCGCCCTTCCTAGCACCCTATTCGCCGCTGCGCCAGACGCTCCGCTCGCGTTACGTTCCGCCGATGGAGGGCGTCAGCCTTCGCGGGCCCGAGGGCCAGTTCGGCCTCTGGGTGCGCGACGTCAGCCGCTCCAGCGCCGGCGAGCTCAGCGTCGGGGACACCGCGTACCCGGTGCGCCTCCTCGTCCGTGGTGAGCGCTGGACCTGGTTCTTCGGCCTTGTATCGAGCGACCTGCGGCTGTTCGGCGTGGACGGTCCGATCCGCTTCCACCTTCTCGGAACCGACGAGCAGGGGCGCGACATGCTCAGCCGCATCATCCACGGCGCCTGGATCTCGCTGTCCATCGGTCTCATCACCGTGGCCATCGGCATCCTCATCGGGGTGCCCATCGGGGCGCTGTCGGGCTACTTCGCCGCAACCACGGACCTGATCATGCAGCGCATCATCGACACGATGCTGACCTTCCCTGGCATCCTGCTGGCCATCGTGCTGGTCGACACCCTCGGTACCGGGTTGACCAACGTGAT
>JAWOIL010000186.1:0-57018 GCA_046484635.1 Trueperaceae bacterium | reverse complement strand
GCAAGCGCTACGTGCTCGGGGCGGTCACCTCGGACTTCGTGCGATCGGTGTGGGACACTATCGTGTTCACCGTGTTCGCGGTGGTGCTGGAGACGATCCTCGGCATGATCATCGCGCTCACCTTGTCGAGCAACTTCGCGGGCCGCGGCGCGATGCGCGCCGCGATGTTGGTGCCTTGGGCGGTGATCACGGCCGTGTCGGCGCGCATCTGGGAGTGGATGCTGCAGCCCACGCGCGCCGGCCTGTTCAACACCGTGGGAAGCTACCTCGGCATCAGCGACGGCCGCACCGACTTCTTCGGCAACTCCGCGCTGCAGCTCCCGAGCATGATCATGATGGACGTTTGGAAGACGACGCCGTTCATGGCGCTCCTGCTGTTGGCCGGCCTGGCCACCATCCCGTCGGAGTTGTACGAGGCCGCCGAGGTCGACGGCGCCACCAAGATCCGGCAGTTCTTCACCATCACGCTGCCGTTGCTCGGTCCGACGCTCGCCGTCGCCCTCATCTTCCGCACCCTCGACTCGTTGCGGGTCTTCGACATCTTCCAGGTGGTGCTCGGCAACCAGCGCTACTCGATGGCGAGCTTCGCGCAGTACGTGCTCATCGGCCAGCGAGACGTGGGGTTGTCGTCGGCGGCCTCGGTGGTGATCTTCGTGTTCGTGTTCGTCTTCGCCATCCTCTACATCCGGTTCCTGGGGGTGAAGAGCGAATGAGCGGCCGTAACCGCAACATCTTCTCGCGCATCCTCTTCTGGATCCTCGTGGTCATCATCTTCGTCTACCTGATGTTCCCGTTCTACTGGGCGTTGGTGTCGGCGCTGAAGACGCAGGCCGAACTGATCCAGACCCCCGCCACGCTGTGGCCGTCGAACCCGGGGCTCACGAACTTCCGCGCCGTGCTCGGCAACGACCGCTTCCTGCGCGCGCTGATGAACTCCACCATCGTCGCGTCGGCGGTCACGCTCCTCAGCCTCGTCGTCGGTTCGTTCGCCGGCTACGCGCTCGGCAAGATGCGCTTCCGCGGCAAAACGCCGTCGCTCTACGTCATCCTGGCGATGACGATGTTCCCGCAGATCGCCGTGTTGGCCGGGCTCTACGCCGTCATCCGGGTGCTCGGCCTGCCGGCCATCCCGAGCATGATCCTGTCGTACATGCTCTTCACCCTGCCGTTCACGGTCTGGGTCCTGACGTCGTTCTTCCGGGGCCTACCGGACTCGCTGCTGCAAGCGGCGCAGGTCGACGGCGCGACGCTGTTCCAGTCGTTCCGCCTCGTGCTGTTGCCACTCACCGCTCCGGCGTTGGTGACCACCGGGCTGTTGGCGTTCATCCAGGCGTGGAACGAGTACTTGTTCGCGCTGACCTTCACCGTCATCGACGAGAAGGCGCGCACCGTGCCGGTGGCCATCGCGCTCTTCACCGGCGAGATCGCGCGGCAGGAGCCGTTCGGCGAGATCATGGCCGCTGCCGTGCTGGTGACCATCCCGCTGGTGGTGCTGGTGTTGCTGTTCCAACAGCGCATCGTGGCGGGGCTCACGGCGGGGGCCGTCAAGGGCTGACGACGCCCACCTCCGCAAGACGAGGGGCGCGCGCCATCTAGGCGCGCGCCGCTTCCGTTCCCGTCTCTTTCTGCCCCCCGGGGGGTTCAGGCGTCTGCGCGCTCGACCAACGCCCGGATCTCGTCGACCGATTCCGGGTTCGCCATGACCGCGCGGTTGGTCACCTCGCGGCCGTTCACGATGCGAGCGACGGCCATCTCCATGGCCTTGCCGCTGCGCGTGCGCGGAAGTTGCGGAACCTGGATCACGCGACGTGGAACGTGCCGCGGCGACGCTCCTTCACGGATCGCCCCGCGGATCTCGGCTTCGAGCCCATCGTCGAGCACGGCGCCCTGGCGCAGTACCACCAGGAGCCAGATCTCCTCGTCCCCGTTCACCTTCTTACCAACGGCCGCCGCCTCGGCCACGGCGCGAACGTGCTCCAAGGGGCGGTAGATCTCGGCCGTGCCGATGCGCACGCCATTGGGGTTCAGCGTCGCATCCGAACGACCGTAGACGAGGATGCCGCCCTCAAGCGTGCGCTCCACCAGGTCGCCGTGGCGCCACACGCCGGGGTAGACGTCGAAGTAGGCGGCACGGTAGCGCGCGCCGTCCGGGTCGTTCAAGAAGGCCAGCGGCATCGACGGAAGCGGTTGCCGGCAGACCAACTCGCCCGGCGTGCCGTGCACCTCCTTGCCATCGTCGTCGAACACCACCAGGTCGACCCCCAGCCCGGGCCGCTGGATCTGGCCGGCGTACACCGGCAGCGTCGGCACGCCCAGCATGAAGCAGCTGACGATGTCGGTTCCGCCCGAGATGCTGGCCAGGTGAACGTTTGCCTTGATAGCGTCGTACACGTAGCGGAACGCGCTTGGCGAGAGCGGCGAGCCGGTCGAGGCGATGGTGCGCAACGCGCCGAGGTCGGCCTCGTCGCCGGGACGGATGCCGTGCGCCTGGAGTTCGTGCAAGAACCGGGCACTCGTGCCGAAGAACGTCGTGCCGAGGCGCTCGGCCAACCGGAAGGTCGCCATCAGGTCGGGGGCGGCAGGCGCGCCGTCGTACAACACGACCGTAGCGGCCTGCGCCAGCGCCGACACCAACCAGTTCCACATCATCCAGCCGCAGGTGGTGTAGTAGAACACCACGTCTCCGGGCCGGATGTCCGAGTGCAGCGCGTGCTCCTTGGCGTGCGTCAGGAGCGCACCGCCTGCGCGGTGGACCATCGCCTTGGGCAGACCGGTGGTGCCGGAGGAGAACAGCACGTACAGCGGGTGATCGAACGGCAAGGCGCGGCACGTCGGTTCGCTCGGTGCCGATTCCACGGGCGCGATCCAGCCCTCCCAGCGCGGACCGATGGTCTCGTCGGCGGCGTCGGCCGGGACGCCCGGGTACGGCAGCACGACCACCTGCTCGACGCTCGGCAGGTCGTTCGCCAGGTCGGCGACCGCCGCGCGAGTGTCGTGCGTTCGACCGGCGTAGCGGTACGAGGCGCTGGCGAACAAGAGCTTGGGACGGACCTGTCCGAAGCGCGCCGCCGCCGCCTCGTGCCCGAAGTCGGGCGAGCACGACGTGAAGAGTGCGCCGAGGCCGGCGCACGCGAGCAACAGCGCGACGGTCTCCGGCACGTTCGCGGCGAACGCGGCGACGGCGTCACCCTCGCGTACGCCGGCGCGTTCCAGCGCCACCTGGATTCGGGCAACCAGCCGACGCAGATCGGCGTAAGACCATTGCGCCTCGGCGCCGTCCTCGGTCACCGCCACGATGGCGGGGCGGTTCGGGTCGTCCAGGCCGTCCGGGTACAGCAGAGCAGAAGCGTAGTTGAGGGTGGCGCCCTCGAACCAACGCGTGCCTGGCATCGGTTCAGGCGAACGCGCGTGCGCCGCGACGGTCGAGAACGGGATCCGGAGGAACGCGGCCAGCTCGAGCCAGAAGCGGTCGGGCTCGCGCACGCTCCAGCCGTGGAGCGCGTCGTAGTCCGGCAGCGGTGTTCCGGTGACGAGCTCGGCGTGACGCCGGAACGCCTCCAACCGCGTCGCGTCCGCACGCTCGGGCGATGGGCGCCAGAGGGGAGTCGAAGGCGGGGTGGTGGGGCGATCGGTCGACATGCTGCCTCCGTCCAAGCGTCTCCACCGGACGCGACCACCTCGCACTGCGGCCGCGCGGAAGCGGCAGCGCGCGTGAACCAGCGCCCGGGGACGGTCCAGTGTACCCTGGAGCGTGTTCGCTACCAGGCGTCCCCAGCGCGGTTCTTCCGCACAGGGCGCGCGCCGACGGAACGCGCGCCGCATCACCGGCGACGACGTCGGCCACCTGAGGCGCCTACTTTCCTACACCGCCAAGTACCGCACGCGCATGCTGGTCGGCGTGGCGGCCGTCGGCATCTCCGGCGCACTGGGCTTGCTCTTCCCGCTGCTCATCCGCGACCTGCTCAACACCGCCTTCGGCGAGAGGGTCGACCCCGAGGTGGCGCGCGCCGCACTGAACCGCACGGCCCTGGCCCTGTTCGGGCTGATGGGGTTGCAGGCGGTGTTCAACTTCCTGCGCACCTACGAACTCGGTCGCGTGGGCGAAGCGGTGGTGGCCGACTTGCGCAAGGCGGTCTTCGGCAACCTGATGGCGCTCTCGGTGCGCTTCTTCGAACAGCGCAAGACCGGCGAGATCACCTCGCGCCTCACCTCCGACATCGCCACGGTCCAGACCGCCGTCTCGCAGGCGCTGGCGCAGTTCGTCAACCAGTCGATCACGCTGCTGGGCGGAGTGATCGTGCTGTTCGTCCTCGACGCCCGCCTGACCTTGGTGATGCTGGCCATCATCCCGGCCGTCGTCGTCGCTGCGGCGTTCTTCGGCCGCGGTCTACGGCGCATCAGCACCGCCTTCCAGGACCGCGTGGCCGAGGCCAACGCCGACGCCGAGGAGGCCATCACCGGCGTGCGGGTGGTGAAGTCGTTCACGGCCGAACCGCTGGAGACGCGCCGCTACGCGACGGCGGTGGACGACGCGTTCGACATCGCGCTGAAGCGCGTGCGCCTGCGCGCGCTGTTCGTGCCGGCGGTGATCCTGTCCATGTTCGCCGGACTCGGGGTCGTGCTCTGGTACGGCGGTCGCAGGGCGCTGACCGGCGACCTGCTGGGGGGCGACCTGGTGGCGTTCCTCTTGATCACGATGTTCGTGGCAGGCTCGATCGGCACGTTCACGGGCTTGTGGGCGCAACTGCAAGAAGCGATCGGCGCCTCGCGGCGCATCTTCGAACTGTTGGACGAGCGCTCGGACCTGCCCGAGCCGACGTCGCCGCGCGCACTCGACCGGGTGCGGGGTCGGGTGGCGTTCGAGCAGGTGGCTTTCCGCTATCAGGGCCGCGGCGACGACCTCGTGCTCGAAGGGATCGACTTGCAGGCCGAACCAGGCGAGACGCTCGCTCTCGTCGGCCCGAGTGGCGCCGGCAAGAGCACGCTCGTGAGCCTGGTGCCACGCTTCTACGATCCCGTGGCGGGGCGCGTCCTGCTCGACGGCGTCGACGTGCGCGAGCTCGCCACCCGCGACCTGCGGCGCCACGTCGGCATCGTGCCGCAAGACACGCTGCTGTTCTCCGGGACGGTGGCAGACAACGTGCGCTACGGACGTCCCGACGCGAGCGACGACGAGGTGGTAGCCGCGGCGGACGCTGCCAACGCCGACGGGTTCATCCGTGCGTTCCCCGACGGGTACGCGACTACCGTCGGCGAACGAGGCGTGAAGCTGTCCGGCGGTCAGCGGCAGCGCATCGCGATCGCCCGGGCGCTGCTCAAGAACCCGCGCATCCTGATCCTCGACGAGGCCACCAGCTCGCTCGACAGTGAATCCGAGGCGCTGGTGCAGGCCGCGCTCGAGCGCCTCATGGAGGGGCGCACGACCTTCGTGATCGCCCATCGCCTCAGCACCATCCACGGCGCCGACCGCATCCTCGTCTTGGACGGGGGCCGAATCGTGCAACGCGGCAATCACACCGAGCTCGTCGAACGGCCGGGCCTCTACCGCGACCTGCACGCCAGGCAGTTCCGCGACGCGGCGTCCAACGCGGCGCCCGACGCGCTCACGGCCGGCACCTGAACGTCGGTGGCCGAGCCGGGCGAGTCGTCGTGCCCCACCCGGCACGCACGTAGGAACGGTGCACCCGGACGCGTGCCTGAGCGGCGGAGCCGGCGCGACCGTCACGACCCGCCTCCACGACGGAGGGCAGTACACTAGGACCCCATGGCGCTCAAGGTCGATTCCCCCTTCTCACCCAAGGGCGACCAGCCGCAGGCGATCGACGGCATCGTCGAAGGGCTGTCGGACGGTCTACGTTTCCAGACCTTGCTCGGCGCGACCGGCACGGGCAAGACCTTCACGATGGCGAAGATCATCGAACGGGTGCAGCGGCCCGCGCTGGTGCTGGCGCCGAACAAGATCCTCACGGCTCAACTGGCGGCCGAGTTCCGCGATTTCTTCCCCGACGCCGCCGTCGAGTTCTTCATCTCCTACTACGACTACTACCAGCCGGAAGCCTACGTTCCCGCCCGCGACCTCTTCATCGAGAAGGACGCGAACATCAACATGGAGCTCGAGCGGCTGCGCCACTCCACCACCCGCAGCCTCCTGACCCGCAAGGACGTCATCGTGGTGGCGTCGGTGTCCGCCATCTACGGCCTCGGTTCGCCCGACGAGTACGAGCGGCTCCACCTCATCCTCGAGGTCGGTCGCGCCACCTCACGCGACGCCATCCTCGAGACCCTGGTGAGGCAACAGTACGAACGCAACGACATCGAGCTCGCCGCCGGCCGGTTCCGGGCCCGCGGCGACGTCGTCGAAGTGTGGGCGGCGTACGAAGAACAGCCGCTGCGCATCGAACTGTGGGGCGACGAGATCGACCGCCTCACCATGATCGACCCGCTCACCGGCGACGAGACGGCCGAGCTGACCAGCGCCACCGTCTTCCCCGCCAGGCACTATGTGACGCCGTTCGAGAAGCTCCAGCCGGCGGTGGCGCAGATCGAACGCGACTTGGGGGAGCGGCTGGCCTTCTTCGACAAGACCGGCAAGCTGCTCGAGAAGCAGCGTCTGCGCGAGCGCACCATGTACGACCTAGAGATGCTGCGCACGCTGGGGTACTGCAACGGTATCGAGAACTACTCGCGCTACCTCGAGGCGCGCGCCCCCGGCACCCCGCCGAGCACGCTGCTCGACTACTTCCCCGACGATTTCATCACCTTCCTGGACGAATCCCACGTGATGCTGCCGCAGATCCGCGGCATGTTCAACGGCGACCGTGCCCGCAAGCAGACGCTGGTCGACTACGGCTTCCGCCTGCCGGCCGCGCTCGACAACCGGCCACTCACCGAAGAGGAGTTCCTCGGGCGTGTCGGACAGGTGGTCTTCGTCTCGGCCACCCCGACCGAGCGCGAGATCGGCATGTCCGACCAGGTGGTCGAGCAGGTGATCCGCCCCACCGGGCTGGTGGACCCGCAGGTGTGCGTGAAGGCGAGCCGGGGGCAGATCGACGACCTGCTGTTCGCCGCGCGCGAGCGCGCCGAGCGCGAGGAACGCGTGTTGGTCACGACGCTCACGAAACGCATGGCCGAAGACCTGACGGAGTACCTCGCCGCGCAAGGCGTTCGGGTGCGGTACATGCACTCGGACATCGACGCAGTGGAGCGACAGGTGATCATCCGGGACCTGAGGTTGGGGCATTTCGACGTCCTGGTCGGCATCAACCTGTTGCGCGAAGGGCTCGACCTGCCCGAGGTCAGCCTCGTCGCCATCCTCGACGCGGACAAGAGCGGCTTCCTGCGCAGCGAGCGCTCGCTCATCCAGACCATCGGACGTGCGGCCCGGAACGTCAACGGCGAAGTGTACCTCTACGCAGACGAGATGTCCGACGCCATGCAGGCCGCCATCGACGAGACCAACCGCCGGCGCGACAAGCAGTTGACGTACAACGCCACCCACGGCATCACCCCGGAATCGGTGCGCAAGCGCGTCCACGCCATCATCCGCGGCGAAGGCGAGGAGCGCGTGCCGGAGACGATCGAGCAAAAGCTCGACCCGTGGGAGCGCGAGCTGGTGTTCGACGACCTGCGCCAGGAGCTCGCCACGCTCGAGACCGAGATGTGGTCCGCCTCGGAAGCGCTCGACTTCGAACGCGCTGCCGCCTTGCGCGACCGTGTGCGCGAGATCGAAGCTCGCTTGCAGGGACGCGACGTCCAGCTCACGCAGATCCCAGGACGACCACCGCGCGCGCAGGCGGTCCGCGAGCGCAAAGCACGTGCGTAGGGCCGCCCGCGCCCCAGGAACCGCCCTTCGGAACGCGCTGCTGCTGCTCGGCCTCGTGCTTGCAGCGGGGCCCGCGGTGAGCGCGCAGCCGTATGCCGCCGACGGCGGGTTCGGTCGGCCCTTCGAGGTCCTGGCCGGCGACGCGGTACCCGCAGCCGGCGTGGCGATCGACGCGGCCGGCGACGTGGTCGTCGCCTTCGCCGACGACCGAGGCGTGTGGACCCACAGACCGTCCGATGAAGCCGCTGGGCCCACTCTGATCGCCAGGACCGACGCGGTCCGACAGGTGACGGCGGGCGCGGTCGGCGGCAGCGTGGCCGTGGCGTGGATCGAACGCGACCGGACCACCGGCGAGAGCCGCCACTTCCTGGCCTGGAACGGCGCGACGGCCGAGTTGTTCCGCGACCGGGTCGCCGTGCCGATGCGCGTCGTCGACCTGGGCGGACGGCCGTGGGTCCTGATCGGCCGACGCATGACCGGCTTCTCCGAGATCGTCCTGCTCGAGGCCACGCCGCAGGCCGGAACGCGCGGCGAGCGGTTGCTGCACCGCACGGAGCTCTCGGTGCGCGGCGCCGACGTGGTCCTCCACCAGGACGGCACGGCATCGCTGGCATGGCTCGAAGGGAAGACCGACCGCACCGAGTTCGGGCTCGTGGCGGAGTGGGACGCGTACTTCGCGCTCGTCCCGCCGAACGCGCCGGTCGCTTCCGGCCCTGTCTCGGCCCTGGGCGCCGCCGACGTCGTCGACGAGCGGCAACGCGTCGCCATCGCTGCTACGAGCGACGGTGCGGTGGTGGCGTGGCCAGGCGAGGACGGCCAAGTCCGCGTCACCGAGGTGACGTTCGATGCCACGGGCGGCGCCCGAACGACGCGCGAACACGCCTTCGAGGGTGGGCGTCCGCTGGCCGTGACGCCGTCCTACGCATATTGGGTGACGACGGAGGCGATCCGGCGGGCGGCCCTTCCCGAGGCTGCGGCCGCTGCGGCGGGGGGTCCCGCCATCGTCAGCGTCGCTTGGTCCCCCGTCACCATCGCCGGCGCCGCCTTCGCCGCGTCGGCGCGGGAGGCGTCATCCACCGGCGATGGCGCACCGGGCGCGCCGGCCCCCGGCCTTGCTTCCTCGAGCACGGCCGAGGTCCACGCCTTGGCTTGGCACGGCAGGCTGCAGGGCGGCGGCGTGGCGGTCTACGGTTCGGACGACCGCGTGGCCTTCCGACCGACGTGGCGCGACCGCTTGGCCGCCGCCATGGGGTGGCGCCCGTGGGCGTTGTGGGAAGAAGTCGCAGGGCAGGCGCTCACGGCGGTCGTGGTCGGCGTCGTCGTCACCGTCGCCACGGCACCCTTGTTGTGGCTGCTCGCGCTCGTCGCGCTGCCGCTCGCTGGGCGCACCCTGCTCGCAGCAGACCGCTTGGCAGTCGACCGTGCCAGCGACGCCCAACGCATGCGTGCTGCTGCCCGGAAGGTGGCCAACGCCACGGCCCGTCTCGGCGCCGGACTGGGGTTGCTGCCGTTGGCGCTCGCTACGGCCGTACTGGCGTGGCGCGGCGCTGCCTTCGGCCAACGTCCGCTCGCCACGCTGACGTTCCTCGCCGTGGTCGCCGTGACGAGCAGCATGATCGGCTTCGGCGTCGGACGCCGCGGCGATCACGAGCCGCAGTTCACGGTGGTGCTGAGCGCCGTCGTGACCGCGTGGGTAGGAGCGACCGTGGTGGCGTTCACGACCTACCGGACGTGGGCACCCGTGCTCGGGCTGGCATGAACGAGGATGGCTCCCGGACAAGGAGTCACGCCTGCCTCGGGCCGGCCGCCGACCCACGCCCACACGCGCCAGCACGCCTCACCTCGACGTGCCGGCACGCTCCTGGCTTCCTTCGTCCCCGATGCGTGTAGGACGCGTCGGGTGGGGCTGCGTCTATGGTACTGTTGCGGCATTGTGACCTTCGAAGTGGGTGACCACGTGGTGTATCCGTCCCAGGGCGCGGGCGTCGTGCAGGAACGCACGACGCGCAGCGTGCTGGGCGAGACGCACGAGTACCTGAAGGTCGTCTTCATCCGAGGCGACATGGAGGTACTGGTGCCGTTGCGGAAGGGCGAGGAGGTCGGTCTCCGCCACACGGTCGGCGTCGACGAGATCGGTCGGCTCTTCGAGTCCGTGCGCTCCGCCGACCTGAGCCTTCCCAACCAATGGCCGCCGCGCTTCCGCGCGGAGCAAGACATCCTCTCCTCCGGCAGCGCCTACGACCTCGCGCGCCTCATCGGCGTGCTCGCGAAACGCGACGTCGAGAAGGGCCTGGCGGCCACGGAGCGCGAAGTGCTCGACACCGCCAAGGGGATGCTGGCGAGCGAACTCGCCGTGGTGCAAGAACTCAGCCTCCAAGAGGCGGAGCGGCAGCTCGACGAGGTCGTCGGCTTCCACGCCACGTGACCTGTCGGCTTGCCGCTCGCGAACGCGGCGCCTTCGAGACTTCCCGCGCCTCGGGCGCGCGGGAAGTCCCACACGCCTGAGGCGCGCCGACCGGTGCGGTCCCCAGGATCGGCGGCACGATGACCAGCCACGACCCGAAGCTGACCGCGCGTGGTCGCGTCGGCACGCTGCTGCGCAAGCACGGTCTGAGCGCCGACAAGGGATTCGGTCAGAACTTCCTGGTGGACGAGGCCGCCCTCCGCGCCATCGTCGCCGCCGCAGACATCGAGCCCGGCAACGCGGTGTTCGAGGTCGGTCCGGGCCTCGGGGTGCTCACGCGCGCCCTGGCAGAGCGTGGGGCGGCCGTGGTGACCGTCGAGCTCGATCGACGCTTGCTCCCGCTGTTGCAGGAGACGCTGGCCGACGTCATGGCCAAGAGCGGCGCCGGCAGCGTTCGACTCGTGCATGGCGACGCCACGACCTACGACCTCGAGACGCTGCCGACGGGCGGGTTGCTGGTCGCGAACCTGCCGTACAACGTCGCCACGGCTGTCGTCGCGCGGGCACTGGCATCGCGCCGCTTCCGCCGGCTGGTGTTCTTGGTGCAGCGCGAGGTGGCGGAGCGCATGGTGGCGCGGCCGTCCGCGCCGGCCTATGGCGCGTTGTCGTTGCTGGTGGCGCACTACGGCCGCGCGCGCATCGTCCGCGACGTTCCGCCGGGGGCGTTCCTTCCTCCCCCGAAGGTCACCTCGAGCGTGGTCCGCATCGACGTGGACGAAGGCGCCGCGCCCGACCCGGAGCTGTTCGCGCTGATCCACCAAGGCTTCGCGCATCGGCGCAAGACCCTGCTGCGGAACCTCGTCTATGCCGGCTACGGCAAGGACGTCGCGGCGGACGCCCTTGCGCGACTAGGACTCGATCCCCGCGTGCGCGCCGAGGCGCTCGACCTCGTGAACTTCAGGCAGCTGCGTGACGTGCTCGGCGCGTCTGGACCCCATGCCGCAGAAGGTGCGAGTATACTGCCCTGAGCAACGAAACCGCCGCGGCGAACCGCCGGCAGGAGCAGAGTACGCATGGCCCATTTCTTCGTGGTCGGCGACGCGACCGTCGACCAGATGTACTTCGTGAGCGAGTACCCCGAACCCGGTGGTGAAGTCACGGCCCAGCGCGCCGTCATGGAGCCGGGTGGTTCCGGCGGAACGGTCGCGACCGTCTTGGCGCGCCTCGAGAACGCCACGCGCATCGCCACGCGCGTCGGCAAGGGCCCGTTCTCGGAGTTGGCGTTGCGCAACGTGCGCGCGGCCGGCGTCGACACGTCGTTGGTCCAAGTGGACCCCGAGCTCCAAACCAGCAGCGTCACGTTGATCGTCACGCCCGACGCCCAGCGCACCATGATCAGCGCGGCCGGCGCGAGCAGGCAGCTAGACGCCGCGGAGTTGGCAGAGGCCGACGTGGCCGCGTGCGACGCCCTGGTGATGAGCGCCTACAGCCTCGTCGGCGGTCGCCAGAAGGAGTACGCGCTGCAGGCGCTTTCGCACGCGAGCAAGCACCGCCTCACGACGTTCGTCGACTTGGGCACGGGCGCCGTCAACGCGATGCGTGACCGCCTGGTGCCGCTGGTGCGCGGCGTCGACTTCCTGCTCATGAACGAACACGAGCTCTACGCCGTGACCGGCAAGAGCACCATCTCGGAAGCGGTCCACGACCTTCGCTCCCACGGCATCGAGCACATGGTCGTCAAGGTCGGCGAGATGGGGTCCATCGTGATCACGCCCGAACTGAACGAACTGGTCGAGGCGTTCGATGTCGACGGCGTGGTCGACAGCACCGGGGCAGGCGACTACTACACCGCGGCGTTCGCCCACGCCGTCATGACCGGGCACGACCTGCTCACCGCCGCGCGCCTCGGCAACGTCGCCGGCGCCCTCAACACCACCCGCGTCGGCGCGCAGAGCGTGCATCTCGACGTCGGCACGCTCGAGCGGCACGGCAACGCCCTGACAAGTTCCCCCGCCTGACATGCGCCTCCTCGGGCAACGACCACGACGGATTGCGCTGCGTGCCTTCCTGGTGCTGCTGGTCTCGGCGGCGTCGGGATCCGTGACGCTGCAGCCGGCCACGGCGCAGGGTCCGCCGCTGCCATCCACGGCAGGCGCCACGGAGACGATCGCCTCGACCTACCCGGCGCGCTTCGACACCGCTTGGCGGTTGGTGGCCGAACGCTACTGGAACCTGGAGCGCACCGGCTTGGACTGGGACGAGGTCGGTGCCCGACACCGCCCTGAGGCGCTGGCGGCGACCGACGACGACGCGTTCTTCGCCGTCCTGGAGCGCATGTACGAGGAGTTGGGCGACGATCACTCGGTGTTCGTTCCCCCCGACCGGGTGGCGGAGATCCGTCGCCGCTACGGCGACCTGCCGTGCATCGCGGTCTTCGGCTCGGCAGCGCCACCCCCGCTGCCGAGGGCGGCCAGACCCGATGTCCTCGCGGCTGCCTGGTCGTGGGGGCAGAACGGCGTTGCCACCGAAGCCACGATCGCCAACGTCACGTACGGCCGCACGCCCGACGGGATCGGCTACCTACGCCTGCCCGACCTAGCGAGCGACGGTGCCGCCGCGGCGGTCCGGTCGGCGGTGGAGCGGCTCGAGCGTGGCGGCGTCCATGCCTTGGTGCTCGACCTGCGCGGCAACCCCGGTGGTCGCCTGGTGACGATGATGCAGGTGGCCGGCGTGTTCACGCGCGGCCTGTTGTGGCGCGCGGTGACGAGTTGGACGTTGCCGATGCCCTACCCGGCGATCGGCGCCGTGGCCACCTCGCTCCCGCTCGCCATCCTGGTCGACGGTGACGTCCACAGCGCGGCCGAGGGGTTGGCCGGCGGGCTGCAAGCCACCGGGCGCGCCACCGTCGTGGGCGAAGCGAGCGCAGGCAACGTCGAGGCGATCTTGCCGTTCTGTCTCCGTGACGGCTCACAGGCATGGATCGCCACCGGGGTGCTGGCGCCACTGCGCGGCCCGACGTGGGAAGGACGCGGGGTGACCCCCGACGTGATGGCGGCGTCCGACGAGGCCCTCGACGCGGCGCTCGAGCTCCTGCGTCACCCCGCGCCGTGAGCGCTCCGACCATCGAGCCCGTCAGCGAGCACGTGTGGTGCGTGGCGCTCCCCGTCGACACGTTGCCACCGTTCGATCACACCAACGCGTACCTCGTGGCGCAGGGCGGCGTGGCTTTGGTGGTGGATCCAGGCTCGCCCGACCCCGGCGCCGTCGACGTCCTGGCGGAAGCGATGGACCGAGCCGGCGCGCGCCTGCTGAAAGGCATCGTGCTCACCCACACGCATCCCGATCACGTCGACGGTGTCGGTCCGCTGCGCGCCGCCGCCGCGACGGGTGCTGCGTTCGGCGCCGCCGGACCACCCACCGTGTACGCCCATACGCTCGAGGCCTCGCGGCTGCCGGCCGTGTGGAACGTGGTGCACCTGGCCGACGGACGCCGCTTGACGGTGGGTGACGTCACCGTGCACTGCCTGCACACGCCAGGTCATAGCCCAGGGCACCTCACGTTGCTGGTCGAACCGGGCGACGGGCCGCCCGAGGTGGCGTTGGCCGGCGACATGGTCGCCGCCGAGGGCTCGGTCTGGGTGGGCGTCCCGGACGGCGACATGCAGGACTACCTACGGAGCTTGGAGCGCATCGCCGAGGCCGCTCCCACCCTCCTCGGCGCCGGCCACGGTGGCATCGTCACGGACCCCGCTCGCAGGCTCGCCGAACTCCGTGACCACCGCCTGGACCGCGAGCGCCAGGTCTTGCATGCGCTCGAAGACGGGCCGCTCGACCCGGCCGCCATCACCGCCAAGGTCTACCCCGCCCTACCCGAGGCAGTCTTGGAACTCGCCGAGAAGAGCGTACTCGCGCACCTCGTGAAGCTCATGCGCGAGATGCGGGTGGTGCACCTCGGAGACGACCAGAACGGTCCGTACGCCTTGCGTCGGTGAGGCGGCAGCGCAGGCACTATGACGCGGTCGAGTCGTCTTCGTCGCGTGCGGCCCACGCCAGGAGGACGTCGCGGAGCTCCGCCGGATCGGCCGCCAGCGGCTCGACCCTGCGCTCGGCGTGGCGCGACGCCTCCAGTTGCGGGTGCAGCGGCGGCGCCTGCCCCACGGCGCGCTCCACCACGTCGGGGAACTTGGCGGGGTGCGCCGTAGCCAGCACGATCGCCGGCGCCCGGCGGCCTTCCTCGGCCCGCAGGCCTTCCTCGGCCCGCAGCCGCTCCAGCGCCTCGAGACCGACGGCGGTGTGCGGGCACACCATCACCCCGTCCTCGTCGTAGGTTCGGCGGATGCGGTCGAGCGTCGCCGCGTCGTCCACGGCAAGTCCACGTATGCGACCAGACAAGCCCGCCCCGAAGAGCGCCATGAGGCGTTCGAAGTTCGACGGTGCCCCCACGTCCATGGCGTTGGAGAGCGTGGCGACGCTTGCCTCGAAGTCGTACGGCCGCGCCGCGCCGCCCAAGTACCGGGCGAAGTAGTCGTTGGCGTTGTGCGCCGCGACGAAGCCGTCGACCTCGAGGCCCATCGCTGCTGCCATCGTGCCCGCCGTAAGGTTGCCGAGGTTCCCGCTCGGGACGACGATCCGCAGCGGCTGCCAGGACCCGCGTGTGCTCGCCACCTCGCGCGCGCCCCACAGGTAGTAGAGCGCTTGTGGCAGGAGCCGGCCGACGTTGATGGAGTTGGCGGACGACAACCGCATCCCTGCCAAGGCAGGGTCGGAGAAGACGACCTTCACCATCCGCTGGCAGTCGTCGAAGGTGCCGCGCACGCGGAACGCGCGCACGCCGTCGCGCCGCGCGACCAGTTGCCGTTCCTGCACCTCGCTGACGCCGCCTTCCGGGTAGAGCAGGGCGACGCGCGCATGACGCGAGCCCGCGAACGCCTCCGCCACCGCACTGCCCGTGTCGCCGGAGGTCGCCACCAGGATCCAGGCGCGTTCGCCCCGCCGCTCCAGCTCGCGATCCATCAGGCGCGCCAGGGACCGCGCACCGACGTCCTTGAACGCGGCGGTCGGGCCATGGAACAACTCCAACAGATAGCGCTCGTCCGACAAGGGCGTGACCGGCCACGGGAAGTCGAGCGCGGCTGCGAGCGCACCTGCGATCCCGGCTCGCTCCGCGTCCCCGCCATCCTCGTCGCCGACGAGCATCGGCGGCAACACCACCGACGCCAGCGCCGCGGGCGTGCTCGCTCGTTCCCAAGCTGCCGGCAGAGGTCGGAGCCGTCGCGGAAGGTACAAACCGCCATCGGGCGCCAATCCGCGCAGCATCGCCTCGCCGAAGGACACGTCCGGTCCGTTCGGGGACCGCGTGCTCACGTAGCGGGTCGCAGCAGGAGGCGCGCCGGAAGGTGGGCGGTCGATCGGCGCGCCGCCCTTCGCCGCCTTCGCCTCCGACGAGCCGGCCAGGAACGGGCCGGCCGCGAGGGGTGGGGGTGCCGTCTTTTGCCTCATACCTCGACCTCGGTGAACACTTCGGACCCGTCCGCCGCGTCTGGCGCGCCGTCAGGTCCGTCCGCAGCCGAGGCCGCCGCATGGGTGCCCGCCAGCGGGGCCGCTTCGGCCACGGGACGGGGACCGGGCCGGCCCTCCAACGCCGCCAGGACATCGCCGACGACGCCGCTGGCGGTCGCGCCGCCACCGGCGCCCGGGCCGCGAACCAACACGCTACCGAGCGGCTCCCCGACGAACGTCATGGCGTTCACGGGTCCTTCCGTGACGAGCGGGTGACCGTCCGGCAACGAGACCGGCCGTACCCGCGCCTGCCAACCGCCCTCCGAAGGCGCGATGGAGCCCACCAAGCGGATCCGCCTTCCTTGCGCGCGGGCCTCGGCAACGCGGTTCGCGCTCAGTCCCCGGATGCCGCGTGCGCGCTCGCGCACGTCGCTCCAGGCCAGCTCGGGGTCGAACACCAAGCGCGCGAGCAGCGCGAGCTTGTGTGCTGCGTCGATCCCGTCCACGTCGAGGGTCGGGTCGGCTTCGGCGAAGCCGGCGCGTTGGGCATCCGACAACGCGTCCTCGTACGGCACCGCGTGCTCCATGGCCGCCAGGATGACGTTGCAGGTGCCGTTGAGAACGGCGTCCAGGCGCCTCGGCTGGGAGCCTCGCAAGGCGTTGGTCAGCGGACCGATCACGGGCGTGCCCGCCATCACGGCCGCCTCGAGATGCACCTTGCCGTGCCTAAGGTACGGCAGGAAGTCATCCCAGCGCTCGGCCAGCGCCGCCTTGTTCGCGCTCACCAGCACCGCGCCCGACGCCAGCGCGCGCAGGCTCAGGTCGACCGCTCTGTCCACCCCGCCCATGACCTCCACCACCACGTCGGCGCCTGTCAGCACCCGTGCCTCGTCGGTGGTCACCAGGTCTTGCCAAGCGGAGAACGGCCGCGGCCTGCGATCGTCGCGCACCAGCACACCGCCGAGCTCGACGTCGGGGCGGCGCTGAAGCATCTGCACCACCTCGCCGCCGACGGTGCCACCACCCAAGACCGCCACCCGCTTGGTTCGGACCATGCGGCGAAGTGTATCACGGGGCGGCTGCCCACCCGGACGCCGCAGACGCGTCCCAGCCGCGTTCCAGACGCTCCCCCGACGCCCGTGCCCGTGCTATCCTTCGACGTTCCGCGGCCCACAGGCCGCGCCGGAGACCAGCATGTTCGGAATCGGAATCGTCGGCCTTCCCAACGTCGGGAAGAGCACCCTCTTCAACGCCATCACGCGCGCGTCCGTCGAGGCGGCCAACTACCCGTTCGCCACCATCGACCGCAACGTCGGTGTCGTTGCCGTGCCGGACACCCGCTTGGCGGCACTGCAGCGGTTGTACGTCAAGGGCGATCGCGTCCCGCCGATCGTCCCCACCCACGTCGAGTTCGTCGACATCGCCGGACTGGTGCGCGGTGCGCACAAGGGCGAGGGCCTCGGGAACCAGTTCCTCGCCCACATCCGTGAGGTCGCTGCGGTCGCGCACGTGGTGCGCTGCTTCGACGACCCGAACGTCGTGCACGTCTCCGGCAGCGTCGACCCTCGCGCCGACATCGAGACGATCGACACCGAACTGACGCTGGCGGACATCGCCACGGTGGAGCGGCGCATCGAGCGCTTGCGGCGCAGCGCCAAGGGCAACCCCGACGACGCGGCCTGGCTGGCGCGCTTGGAGGCGTTGGTCGCGAAGCTCGGTGACGGTGTTCCGGCCCGCAGGTCTGGGATCGAGATGCCGTACGACCTGCACCTGCTCACGGCCAAGCCGGTGATCTACGTCTGCAACGTGGCGGAATCCGACGTGACGAGCGGCAACGCCTACGTGGATGCCGTGCGCGCCGTCGCTGCCGATGAGGACGCCGACGTAGTGGTGGTGTCGGCGCGAATCGAGGAGGAGCTCGCTCAACTCGAGCCCGACGACGCCGCTGCCTTCCTGGCCGACATGGGCCTGAGCGAAGCGGGGCTCGAGCGGCTGATCCGCACCGGCTACCACACCCTCGGCTTGCTGACGTTCTTCACGGCGAGCGAGAAGGAGGTGCGGGCGTGGACGGTGCACGCCGGCGCGAAGGCGCCGGAAGCAGCGGGCGAGATCCATACCGACTTCCAACGCGGCTTCATCCGCGCCGAGGTGATCTCGTTTCGAGAACTGATCGAGGCCGGAAGCCTGGCGAACGCGCGCGCCCGCGGCAAGCTTCGCGTGGAAGGCAAGGAGTACGTGGTGCACGACGGCGACGTCGTGCACTTCCTGTTCAACGTCTAGCGAAACGCGCGTACCGGTCGGGCGTCGCCCGACATCGACCGGCCGGGCCGAAACGTGGGCGACGCCGCGACCTCGTGGTCACGAACTACGTCGCCTGCGGCCCGTTCCAGGCCACGGGTCGGCGGTATCCTCGAATCGTGACGAGACTCACCAGCCCCTTGGCTTTCTCGTGGCAGGGTTCGCGCCTGGAGCGGAGTGCACCATGACACGCACCATCCGCCGGCCGGACGTCTCGCGCGCCTACGGCGCCGGCGAGATCGTCCTCTTCCCCGGCAAGGCCGACCATCTCTACCGCGTCCGTGCTGGCCTGGTGCGTCTGCACACGGTCGACGACGACGGCGCCGGAGTGACCCTGCGTTACGTCAAGCCAGGCGGCTACTTCGGCGAGGAACGCCTGATCGACCGTCCGCGACGCTACTTCGCCGAGGCCGTGACGAACTCGGACATCGAAGAGCTCGACGCAGACGACCTCGACGGCGAGCAGCAGCGCGATCTCGCGCGGCGTCTGGCGGGCGTCATCGACGGCATGAACCGCGCGATGCACCGGCTGGCGGGGAAACCGTTGCGGGCACGCATCGCCGCCGAACTCCTGGAACTGAGCGACAGCGAACTGGCCATGCGCTTGCACGACGGCACCCCGGTGGTGCGCGTCACGCACGACGACCTGGCGGCGGCGGTGGGCTCGGTGCGCGAGACGGTCACGAAGGTCGTGGGTGAACTCGCGCGCGCCGGCGCCATCCGCGCGGGGTACGGCAAGATCACCATCCAGGACGCCGCGAAGCTGCGCGCAGAGGCAGGCGAAGAACGGTTCTGACCAACGAACCATGGGGCGCGCCCGCGTAGCGTGCTCAAGGGGCGAATCCGCCGGACTTCCCGCGCACCAGGGGCGTAGCCGCCGGGCTTCCCGCGCACGATGGGCGTGAACCGCCGCCCCCGCGCGCGTCGTGGCCGGACGCTAGAAGACCGGCCCGATCCGGAACCCGAACACGCCCGCGCGATGCTTCTCGCTGAACGCGTAGTCGATGCGAACGGCAGGGAGTACGACGCCACCGAAGCCGAGGTTGACCTGGACCCCTACACCGGCGCTGCCATAGACCGGCGTGGCGTACTCGGGGTAGCCCGGCGCGCTCGACGCCCAGCCGACGTCGACGAACGCGATCCCGATCACCGTCTGGGTCGCGACGGTCGATAACTGGAAGTCGTAGCGGTACTCCAACGAGCTGGTCACGTACGTGCGCGACAGGTTGAAGTCCTCGCGGGTGTAGCCACGGATCTGCGGCCCGACGTCGTTGGTACGACCGACCACGAACCGCTTCGAGGACGGATAGAACCCACCGAACTGGTGCCCCACGTCGAGGCGCACGGCGAAGACGTGGTTCGGGTCGCTGATCTCGTCCGGCATCAGATCCGCCAACGCCACGTACGTCCGCACGCCGCCGGTGACCTGTTCGTACACGTACGTGACGCGTTCGTCGGTGTTCGGGTCCTCCAGGTCGTTGCCGAAGCCAACGCCCAAACCACCGTACGCGGCGACGCCACGTGATGGGAAGTTCGCATCGTCGCGCGCGTCGTAGTCGACCCGTGCGCTGGCGAAGGCGGCGAGGCCGCTGGTGGGAAGGTACTGCACGGCCGCCCACGACGGCAGCGCGCAGGTGTCGCCGTTGGTGACCTTGCCGCCGTCGATCTCGCAATCCTGGGATGGCGGCTCGAGCTTGTACTCGGTGTAGGCACCGTTCGCGGCGATGGTGAGGTGTGTGTCCGGCGCGATCGGCCTGCCCACGGTGAACCCCAAGCCCGTCGCGCGCGAGGTGTACTCGCCCACCCGCACGCGGTTGTCCGGGATGTCCGTGAGGCCCGGGTACACCACCGTGGTCTGGCCCGCTGCGCTCAACGGTTGGTTGTTCGCGACGACGCTGAAGATGGACCCGCTGATGGACGTCGGCACCTCCTCGAGATCGAGCGCGTCGACGTACAGCCATGGGATGTCGTAGCTGATGCGGCCGCCCAGCATCACGCCGATGTCGGTGCTGAGCACTTCGACGGCGGCGCTGGCGGAGTGCGCCAGGCCCAAGAAGTTGTGCTCCGAATAGCCGACGCTGGCCGACAACCCGGTGTCCGTGGCGTACTGCGCCGATGGCCTGAGCTCGCCCGTCTGGCGTTTGCGCAGCACCACGATCACCCGCACCTCGTCGCGCGCGTCGGTGCCCTCGAGACCGTAGTTCAGCACGTCGACCACGCCCAGCTGCGCGACCTCGAGCAGCCCCTCCACGAGGAGGTCGTCGTTCATCACTTCGCCCGGCCGCTGCAGGTACCGCGTCACGACACTGGGCTGCGTCGAGCCGGGTTCGCCGTCGTAGCGCAGCTCGTAGTCGCGCACCTTCAGCTCGGTGACGCGTTGCACGTAGGTGCCGTCGTCGTAGCTGAAGTCGGGCTGGGTCAAGAGCCGGTAGCCGCGGTCTTGGTACGCTCGCACGATCGCGCCGAAGTCTTCCTGCGCCACGGCCGAGGTGAAGGTGTCGCCGACGCCGAGCCGCAGCGACTCGATCAGGGTGGCGTCGTCGATCACGGTGTTGCCTTCGAAGCGGATCTCGTCCACCGGCCCGGCCGTCTCCGGTGCTCCGACGGTGAACGTCACCCGCACGCCGCCGCTGGCCGAGACCCCTGCCTGGAGCTGGATGTCGCTACTGCGGCCGCGCGCCAAGCGCTTCACGTCGGCGAGCAGCGTGTCGTAGTTGAAGAGGTCGCCCGGTTGCAGTTCGAGTTCCGATGGGTCGACCCCCAACGCAGTGGTGTCGATCGACGCGATGGAGAGCTCGCGGATCCGCACCGTGAGTGTGCCGTCGACCAACTGGGTGGCGGCGTTGTCGACGCCGCTTCCGCGGTACCCGAGCACCGCGTAGCGGGTGCTCACGGCCTGCACCGTCTGACCGTAGAGCTGAGGAGCGAACGCGCCTTCCCGCTCGATGCCGGTGAAGATCGCTTCCAGGTCCGCGTCGCTGAGCACGGTGTTGCCTTCGAACTCGATCTCGTCGATGGTGGCGGCCTCGTCCACGGTGTAGATCAGCCGCACGGGCACGGCAGCCGCGGTCTCGGCCAGGTCGGGCGCCGGCATCACCTCCAGGTCCACCGCGACGTCGAAGGGAAACCCCGCGTCGTGGTACGCCTGGCGCACCGTGGCCTTCGCCTCCTCGGCGCGGGTCGTGTTGTACACCCGGCCTGCCTCGAGCAAGTTCGTCGTGCGGAGGGCCTCGAGCAGACCATCGGCCGAGAGGGCCTCGACTCCCTCGAACTCGATCTCGCCGATGCGCGGGTTCTCGACCACGCGCACCACCAGCACCGCTCCGGTGGGACCTGCTTCGATCTCGACGGTGACGGAGTCGAACGTTCCCAGGCTGTACACGCGGTTGCGCTCCGCCTCGAGGTCGATGGTGTCGACGGCCGTGCCCACGCGGGCGGTGATGATCGTCTTGACGATGTCGGCGTAGGTGGCGGTGCCTTCTACGCGCACTTCGACCAGCCGGCCCTGTCCTGTGTCCTGCGCGATGGCGACGGTGGCGAGAAGCAGCGCGAGCAGGGCGCGGAGGATGCGGGTTCGCGGCATGCGAGTAGTCTACCCAAGCGACCGTGAGAGGACTAAGAAGGCACGTCGGTGGCGACGGAACGACGGGCCTTGCGCCACCGCCCTCGGATCGCCCGTTCGGACGAACGTCCCTTCATACCCCCAACGGGTATCTCCTACGCTGAAGGAGAGGCGTTCGCCTCCGAGGAGGGAACCATGTGTTGGCTGCTCACCGCCGTAGGCGCGGTCATGTTCATCGCGGGCGCGATCCTGATCGTTCGCTTCTTCGTGGGCAAGGGCGCAAACCTTCCCGAGGTCGCGGAGACCGGTAGGGTCGAGACGATCATCGTCGGAGGCGCGCTCGCCGCCATCGGCCCGCTCCTGTTCTTCCTCGGCTTGACCGGCACCATCTGCCGGCGACTCGGCATCTCCTAGGCCGGACCGCTGGAGGTTCACGACGGCGCCGGTATGATGCCGGCCATGGACGCTGCCTCTTCTCCTTCCTTCGCGCCCGCGGTGACGCGCGCCGTCGAGGCGATTCGCGCCGTGACGGACGTGACGCCCGAGATCGCCCTCATCCTCGGTTCGGGTCTCGGGCCCTTGGCGGACGGCATCGAAGCCGACGCCGTCGTCCCGTACCGAGAGATCCCCGGCATGCCGATCGCGAGCGCACCCGGGCATGCCGGGCGCTTGGTGATCGGCACGTTGGCGGGCCGGCGCGTGGTGGCGATGCAAGGGCGGGTACACCCGTACGAAGGTCACTCCGCGGCGGCCTGCGTCTTCGCCGTCGACGTGATGTACGCCCTTGGCGCCCGCAGCATGGTGGTCACCAACGCCTGCGGTGGGCTCGACCCGAACTTCCGTGCCGGTGAGCTCCTGCTACACCTCGATTTCATCAACGCCACCGGGATGAACCCGCTCATCGGCCCCAACCAGGAGCCGTTGCCACGGTTCCCGGTGATGTTCGACTGCTACGACCCCGCGTATCGCGACATCGCCCGGCGGACGGCCCTGGGCGAGGAGATCGTGTTGCGCGAGGGCATCTACCTGGCCATCACCGGCCCCAGCTACGCCACCCGCGCCGAACTGCGCGCTTTCCGCACCCTTGGCGCCGACGCGATCGGCATGTCGACGGTGCTCGAGGTGATCCGAGCGCGGCACCTCGGCATTCGCGTGGTGGGCCTCTCAGCCATCACCGACCTGGCCATCCCGGATCTCGACCTGCATGCAACGGGGGACGAGGTGCTCGAGATGGCGGCGCGGATCGGCGAGACGTTCGGCCGTCTGGTACGCGGGCTCGTGCCCGAACTCTGACGGCCATGCTGCAAGACGTCCTGCGGCGCATCGAAACGGCCTGCCGCCGCGCGGGCCGCGACCCTTCCGAGGTCACGCTGGTGGCGGTAACGAAGGGGCACGCCGCCGCCGCCGTCGAACGCCACGTGTTGCAGCATGGCCACCGCGTGCTGGGCGAGAACCGCGCGCAAGAGTTGCGCGACAAGCGCGCGCTGCTGCCGGCCGACATCGAGTGGCACTTCATCGGCAACCTCCAGCGCAACAAGGTCAAGTACCTCTCCGGCGTCGCCATGGTGCACAGCCTCACGACGCCACGCCTTGCCGACGCGCTCGATCGGCAGGCCGCCCACGACGGGCGGCCGATGCGTGTCCTGCTCGAAGTCAACGTGGCCGGTGAGGCCAGCAAACAGGGCGCCGACCCGGACGACGCCGCCGCGCTGGCGCGGTACGTACGCGGACTGCCGCACCTGCGCTTGGAGGGCCTGATGACCATGGCACCGTACTCCGACGATCCCGAGGCGGCGCGACCGGTGTTCCGGGCGGCGCGCGCGCTGCGCGACGAGCTCGGTCTTCGTGCGCTGTCGATGGGGATGAGCAACGATTTCGAGATCGCGGTCGAGGAGGGCGCTACGCTGGTGCGCGTCGGCACCGCTCTCTTCGAACCGGGGCCGGTGGAACCGAGGCCGGACGAACCGAGTCACGACGAACCGAGTCCCGACGAACCGAGTCCCGTGAAGTTGGACCACGCCCGAGCCGCGACCGAAGGACAGGCCTCGCCACCAGAGCGAGGAGAGGAGTGAGCATGCGCTTGAGCCCGCTCGACATCGAACACATGGAGTTCCCGCGCAGCGCCGCCGGTTACCACCGCGGGCACGTGCGCGAGTTCCTGCAACGCGTCGCCGCCGACGCCGAGGAGATGCTGCGGGAGATGCAGACGCTGCGCGCCAAGCTCGAGGAGAGCGAGCGTCGCGTCGACGATTTGCAGACCGCCGAGGCGGAACTGCAGCGCGCCGTCATCGCGGCCGAGCGGATCGGAAACGAGCTGAAGGAGAACGCACGGCGCGAGGCGCAACTGGTGCTGCAGGAAGCCGAGCGCTTGCGCGAGCGGCGTGTGGCCGACATCGAGGGCAGCATCCACCGGGCGCGCCTGGACCTCGATCGCTTGGAGCGCGACCGGAACCTGTTCCGAGAGCAGTTCCGTGGCCTGCTGCAGGCCTACCTACGCTCGCTCGACGCGACCAGTGACGCCGCCATCGAACGCGAGCCCCTGGACCCGGCAGCGGCGCTACTCGACGACGCCGTCGGTAGCTGAGGCGCCCGATCCGCCGTCGCGGCGCGCCCCCGCTTCCTTGGCCAGCGCACGCTCCAACGTCACCCACGGCAGCGTCGCGCACTTCACGCGCGCGTGCAGGCGCGAGATCCCTTGCAGCAGCTGCAGGTCCCCTAGCGCCGGATCGACGTCACCGCCCTGGATCATGGTCCGGAACGCCTGCGCCAGGGCCAGCGCCCGCTCCACCGTCTCGCCCTTGATGGCGGCGGTCATCATGCTCGCCGCCGCCTGACTGATGGCGCACCCCTCGCCGACGAAGCCGACGTCACGCACCACACCGTCCTGCACGTCGAGATAGAGCGTCAACTCGTCCCCACACACAGGGTTGAAGCCCTCCTCCTCGTGCGTGTGCGGCTCGACCGGGCCGTGGTTGCGCGGTCGCTTGTAGTGCTCGAGGATGAAGTCCTTGTACAGGTTCTCCAACATGCCCATGGGTCTCACGATCCTTGGCGCGAAGGTGCGTCGCGTCTCCCGACGTCACACGAAGGCAGCGAAGTGGTCGCGCGCGTGCGTGACCGCAGCGACGAGCCGGTCGATCTCCTCGAAGGTGGTGTACAGGTAGAAACTCGCGCGCACGGTGGCGTTCACGCCGAGCGAGCGCGCCAGCGGTTGGGCGCAGTGATGGCCGGCGCGGACGGCGACGCCTTCGAGATCGAGCGCCGTCGCCACGTCGTGCGGATGCACGCCGTCGACGTTGAACGCCACGATGCCGCCACGGTCGTCACCCTCCGGCCCGTAGAGCGTCACCCCGTCCAACCCGCGCATCCGCTCCAAGGCGTACGCGAGCAGCGTCAGGTCGTGCGCGTGCACGGCCTCCATCCCGACCCGCTCGAGGTAGGCGGCGGCCGCCGCGAAGCCGACGGCTTCGGCGATGGCGGGCGTGCCGGCCTCGAAACGCATGGGGATGTCGGCATACGTGCTGTCGTCGATGTCCACTCTGCGGATCATCTCGCCGCCACCGAGGAAGGGCGGCATGGCGTCCAACACCTCGGGCCGCGCCCACAGCGCGCCGATGCCCGTCGGGCCGAGCATCTTGTGACCGGAGAACGCGTAGAAGTCGCAAGCGAGCGCGGTCACGTCGACGGGCAGGTGGGGCGCCGCCTGCGCCCCGTCCACCAGCATCAGCGCACCCGCCGCGTGCGCCAGGTCGGCCATGCGGCGAACCGGGTTGACGGCGCCGAGGACGTTGCTCATGTGGAACGTGCTCACCAGGCGCGTGCGGCTCGTCAACGCCGCTTCGAACGCCTGCATGTCGACGCGGCCCTCCGGAGTCAGCCCGACCGGCCGGATCACGATGCCGCGCTCGCGCTTCAGGAAGTGCCACGGCACCAAGTTCGCGTGATGCTCTGCGA
Organism: Trueperaceae bacterium; assembly: GCA_046484635.1. Taxonomy (GTDB): domain Bacteria; phylum Deinococcota; class Deinococci; order Deinococcales; family Trueperaceae; genus CAZACZ01. The sequence goes on along the minus strand of JAWOIL010000186.1, from coordinate 31,479 downwards.
TCGTCAGGACGATCTCGTCGCCGGCTCGCAGGTTCGTCCTGCCCCAACTCGCGGCCACCAAGTTGATCGCCTCGGTGGCGTTGCGGGTGAAGACCAGCGAGCGCGGGTCGGGGGCCCCGACGAAACGCGCGACGGCGTCGCGCGCCGCTTCGTACGCTTCGGTCGCCTCGACCGACAACGTGTGCGCTCCGCGGTGAACGTTGGCGTGATGCTGCGTGTAGTACTCCCGCATCGCGTCGAGCACCTGCAGCGGCTTCTGCGACGATGCGGCGCTGTCGAGGTACGCCAGCGGCTTGCCGTTGACGGTGCGCGCGAGGATCGGGAAGTCGCGCCGAAGCGGCTGCGGGTCGAGAGGCGGCATGTCGGCGCCAGTCTAGCACCGGCCCCTGTGCGGCGGCGGCCTCCGCGAACCGCGGCGCTCATCGCTCCCTGCGCACGTTGCGCGATGCGGCGTGCGTTGCGCGATGCGGCGCTCGCCGCGCCGCGGCGCACACGGCCGAATCACGCCGACGTGGCATCGCACGCGTCGTGGGCGGGCCACGAGGGAACGGTACACTTCCCCCGTGCGCCTGCGCTCCTTGGCACAACTGAACGCACGCAACCTCCGCACGCCCCGACTGGACTTCCCGGACGGTGTGATCGCGGTGGTCGGGCGCAACGCTGCCGGGAAGAGCAACCTCCTCGAGGCGGCGTATGTGGGGTGCACCGGCGAGCTTCCCGCCGGGCGCGTCTCCGACGTCGTGCGCCATGGCCAGCAGGAAGGCTACGTGGCCGCCGAGATCGAGCACGACGACGGCGTAAGCCGAGTCGAGGTGGGCCTGGCGCCGGGACGCAAGCACGTTCGCCTCGATGGCCAGCACGCTCGTGCGCTCGACGTGGCGCGGGTGGTGACCGCGGTGCTGCTCACGCCCGAAGACGCCGACCTCGTGCACGGCGCCCCGAGCGGGCGTCGCGCCTACCTCGACGGGTTGCTCGCCAAGTTGTCCGCCCGCTACGCGCTGCTCCTGCGCGAGTACCTGCGGGTGGTCGAGCAGCGCAACGCGCTCCTGCGGGCTGCGCAAGTTCGCCACGGCGCGGCCGACCCGACCCTGCCCGCTTGGACCGATCGGTTCATCCGCCTTGGCAGCGAGATCGACGCCTTGCGCGACCGCGCCGTGACGCGACTCGCGCCGTTGGCGGCCGACGTCTACCGGGACGTGGCCGGCTGTGGTGACCTGCGGGTGGCCCTCACCCGACAGAGGGGTGGCGCCGACCTGGCCGAGGCGCTCGCTGCGGCAGGGTCCGAGGAGCGCGCACGGGGCGTCACGCCGGTCGGCCCGCACCGCGACGACCTCGTCATCACGTTGGACGGTCACGACCTACGGACGTTCGGTTCCCGCGGCGAGGCGCGCACGGCCGCCCTGGCGTTGCGCACCGCCGAGTACCGCCTACTGTCCGAGAAGCACGGAGAGCCGCCGGTGTTGCTGATCGACGACTTCACGGCCGAGCTCGATGCCCACCGTCGGGCGTACCTGCTGGCGCTCACCGCGGGCACGCCCCAGGCGCTGGTGACGGGCACCGAAGCACCGCCGCGGCACGACGCGCTCTTCACCATCGAGGACGGCGAGGTGCGCCTTGCCTGAACGCCACGTCACGGAGATCCTCGACGAGGTCTTCCGCCGCGCCGGGATGAAGCGAGGCCTGAAACGGGCGGAAGCAGTCCTCCTGTGGCCACGCGTGGTGGGCGCAGACGTCGCCCGCTTCGCCAGCGCGCGTGCGCTCCGTGATGGGGTGCTCTACATCGACGTCAGCGACGCGGAGACGGCGATGCACCTGGGTCTGCAGCGGCGCCGGTTCCTGGCCGTGTACCACGACACCTACCGGGCTCACGAGGTGAAGGACATCCGCTTCCAGGTCGGCGCGGCGGCGAACGCGGCCACCGACCCCGGCGCCGGGGCCTCCCGCCGCGGTGACGCGAACGCCGATGCGGCAGCTGCCGCCGCGGCGCGCCCGGACGCCGCGGAACTGGCGGAACTCGCGCGGCAGATCGGCGCCATGGACCTGCCGGACGACGTCGCGGCGGCCGCCCTACGCGCGGGACGAAGCCTGCTCGCGATGCGCGCGCGCCAACGGGCCGAGGGTTGGCATGCGTGTCCCACGTGTGGTGCGCTGCACGACGGCGCCGTCCGGCCGGACACGCCACGCGAGCGCACCCTTCGAACGAGCGGCCGACTCGGTGCCGAGGAGCGGCGGGACCGCGAACTATGCCCGGCCTGTCGCCGTGCCAGCCACGAGCCGCGCGTGCGGGCGGCCGCCCAGCGTCTCGCTACGCGACCGTCCGTTCCGACTCCGGGGCTAGCCGAAGAAGAGCGCGCCGTCGCCGTGCGCCTCGCCACCGAGTACCTCGACGGCGTGCTGACCGAGCTGCTTCCCATCGCGCTTGCCGACCCGTCGGCGCGCGATCACCTCGAACGCGCCGCGCGCTGTCGCGTTGCGTTGGAGCACGGCAAGGAATTGGACGACGTCGACGACGATGATCTCGCGCGCCTGCCGGCCGCGGTGCGCCGTTTGCTCGGAGGCGGCTGGTGAGGCAAACGGTAGAGTGACGTCGGGGCGTGACACGCCGTTCGAGCGCGCCCTCGAGGGAGTCACCATGGTCCGACCCGTCATGCTCGTCATCCTCGACGGCTTCGGCCTGGCGCCGGCGGGACCTGGCAACGCCGTGCAGCTGGCCCGCACGCCCGTCTTCGACCGCATCTGGTCCGAGCGGCCGCAGACCCGCCTGACCGCGTCCGGCACGGCCGTCGGACTGCCGGAAGGGCAGATGGGCAACAGCGAGGTCGGTCATCTGAACATCGGGGCCGGACGCGTGGTGCGGCAGAGCCTTACTCACGTCCAAGCATTGATCGACGACGGCACCTTCTTCGAGAACGACGTGCTCCGTCGCACCGTCGACGCGCCGGGCGACGTCGGCACGCTGCATCTCCTGGGGTTGGTCAGCGACGGCGGCGTGCACTCCGACCTCGGCCATCTCCGCGCCCTGCTCGAGCTCGCGCGGCGCCGCAACGTCCGACGCCTTCGCGTGCACGTCTTCACCGACGGGCGCGACTCGGCCCCGGACGGGGGCGCCGGTTTCGTCGCCGACTTGGAAGCGCACCTCGGCGAGCTCGGCTTCGACGCCAGGATCGCCAGCGTGACGGGGCGCTACTTCGCCATGGACCGGGACCGGCGGTGGGACCGGACGCAGAAGGCGTACGAGGCGGTCGTGTGCGGCCGGGCAGAGCACCTGGCCGCGAGCGGCCGCGAGGCGGTGGAAGCGGCGTACGCGCGCGGTGAGACCGACGAGTTCATCGCGCCCACCATCGTCGCCGAGGACGGGGACGCGGGCGGCACGATCCGCGATGGCGACGCCGTGGTGTTCTTCAACTTCCGCGCCGACCGCGCCCGCCAGTTCAGCCACGCCTTGCTGGGCGACGAAGCGTGGGACGACTTCGAGCGCTGCCGCGTCCCGAGGGTCGCCTTCGCTTCCTTGATGGAGATCGACACGACGCTCCACGCCCCGTTCGCGTTCGCCCTACCGGCGTTGGACCAGTGCCTGGCGGAGGTCGTGACGGGCGCCGGCCTGAGCCAGTACCACACCGCCGAGACCGAGAAGTACGCCCACGTGACCTACTTCTTCAACGGTCAGAAAGAGCAACCGTACCCGGGCGAGACACGCGTGCTGATCCCGTCTCCGAAGGTCGCCACCTACGACCTCCAGCCGGAGATGAGCGCGCCGGAACTGACGGCCAAGACGGTCGCCCGCCTGCGCGAGCACGACGACGCGTTCCTCCTGCTGAACTACGCCAACCCCGACATGGTCGGGCACACCGGTGTGCTGGCCGCCGCCGTGAGCGCCTGCGAGACGGTGGACCGCGGCCTCGGCGAGCTGCTCGACGCCGTTCTGGCCAAGGGCGGCGCCGTGCTGGTCATCGCCGACCACGGCAACGCCGAACGGATGCTACAAGACGACGGCAGTCCGCACACGGCGCACACCACCAACCCGGTGCCGTGCGTGCTGGTGACGGACGCCCCCGAACTCGAGAGCGTGACGTTGCGAAGCGACGGGGTGCTGGGCGACGTCGCCCCCACGTTGCTCGACCTCATGGGCTTACCGCAGCCTCGCCAGATGACGGGCGCGTCCCTCTTGCGTCGCGCCTAGCGCGGGGAACGGGTGCGACGGAGCGCGGGAGCGACGGAGCGCGGACGCGCCCGCGCGCGGGCGGACCAGCGGCCGCGCGCCTGCCGGTACGAACGATCTTGCCGGCGCGACGGCGCTGCTGCGGACCCGGCGGCCTCCGCTCAGGCGTCCGCCCGAAGCACGACCAGCGGAACCAGCATCTCCTCGGCGTCGAGCGCGCCATGCATCCCGAGCACGCTCGCGGCGTCCGCCTCGTCCCACAGTGACGCCCGACCGCGCGCCACGGCGACGACGTCGCCGACCCGTTGCGTCGCTTCCGGGTGGAGCCTGCTGGGGTCGCCGTAGAGGCCCGCGGCCAACGCCTGTTCGCCATCGAGCACCAGGAACGACGGTCCCAGCTCGGCCCGGGCGGCCTCCAACAGCGCCGTCTTCTCCCCCTGACGGGCGTACAGGTAGGTGTGGCGCGGCTCGCCGGCGTGCCGCATGCCAATGCTGGCCATCACGCGCGGCATCGCCTGAACCACCCGTTTCTGAGCGGGAGGCGTGTGCGCATGACCGTGATCGGCCGTCACCAGCACCAACGTGCCGTCTCGGGCGGCGGGCGAGAGCCGATCGAGGAAGCGCCGAAACCCGGCCACGACGGCTTCGAACAGCGGGCCCCAGGTCGGACCGTCGGGTCCGTCGCGATGGCTGATGCCGTCGAAGTCCGGCAGGTAGGCGTAGGCGTACGCCGGGGCGCGTTCGGTCTCCAGGAACGCCGCCACCTGAGCGAACATGTCCACCCAACCGATGTACCCGCTCGTCTGTGTGCCACGGAGCTGCATGCGCGACAGCGGGCTGCGCGCGATGTCTTGCGGTAGGAAGGCGCGCGTCCGGATCCCCGCGGGCGCAAGCAGTTGATACAGCGACGGTGTCGAGAGCATCGCCTCGGGCACGAGGCCCCACTGCTCCAGGTCGCCGTTCCGAGCCTCGTGGTTGCCGGCAGGGCGCCAGAACAGCATGTTCGCCACCAGCCCGAGTCGGGGCATGCGCTGCGTGAACCCGAGCGTGCCGAGCTCTGCTGGCGCAGCGCCGTTGCCCTGCAGGACGGTCGTCGCCACGCTGGTCGTGGACGGGCTTACGGAGGTGATGGTCCCGTGCGTGCCGCCGTAGCGCGCCAGGAGTTCCAGGAAGCCTGCGTCGTCGTCTCGAAGCTGCGCCTCGAGCCTGCGCTGCCCGATGCCGTCGAACAGGAACGTCACGACCTTGCGCACGCCCAGGTGCTCGCGCGCCGTCGGCAACGGCGCGGCACGCCAACCTTCTTCGACACCGAGCAGGTTGCCGACCGTGGCGGGAACGTGGGTCAGGCAGCCGGCGTCGTACGCGGGGAGCACCACGTCGCTCGGGTCCTGTGCGGCGCCTTCGAGCAGTCGCTCCAGCAGGGCAGGCTCGCGGGCTGCAGGCATGCGACCACGGTACACGCCGCAGGCGTCACGAAGAAGGGGGAGCGGCCCATCGGGCCGCTCCCCACAACGTCGTTGCTACGTCGTTGCTACGTCGTTGCTTCGTCGCGCTCAGCGCGAGTTCAGAAGTCCATCCCACCCATGTCTCCGCCCGGCATGGGCGGACCGGACTTGTCATCCTTCTCTGGCATGTCGGCGATGACGGCCTCGGTGGTGAGGATGAGCGCACCGATCGAGGCGGCGTTCTGCAGCGCCGTACGCGTCACCTTGGCCGGGTCGACGATGCCGGCTGCGAACATGTCGGGCACGTACTGGTCGGTCGCGGCATCGAAGCCGTACTTGCCATCGTTGTTGTTCTTGATGGCGTTGACGACGACACTACCCTCGGCGCCGGCGTTGGCAGCGATCTGTCGGGTCGGCTCTTCCAGCGCGCGCACGAGGATCATCGCGCCGGTGCGCTCGTCGCCGTGCAGTTGATCCGCGGCCTTCCTGACGGCCTCGACGGCATGGATCAGCGTCACGCCACCCCCCGCGACGATGCCTTCCTCGACGGCAGAACGGGCGGTCGAGAGGGCGTCCTCGAAGCGGTGCTTCTTCTCTTTGAGCTCCGTCTCGGTGGCCGCGCCGACGCGGATGACCGCCACACCGCCCGCGAGCTTGGCGAGGCGCTCCTGCAACTTCTCGCGCGCGTAGTCGCTGTCGGTGTTGTCGAGCTCGGAGCGGATGCCCTTGATGCGGTCCTGGATCGTCTCGGACGTGCCCTGACCCTCGATGATGGTGGTCTCGTCCTTGCTCACGCGCACGCGCTTCGCCCGACCGAGCTGGGCGATGCGAACGTTCTCGAGCTTGTGGCCGAGCTCCTCGCTGATGACCTCGCCACCGGTGACGGCGGCGATGTCCTTGAGCATCTCCTTGCGGCGGTCGCCGAACCCGGGCGCCTTGACGGCGGCGATGTTGAGGGTGCCGCGCAGACGGTTCACGACCAGCGTCGCGAGCGCTTCGCCTTCGATGTCCTCGGCGATGATGAGCAGCGGCTTGCCGGTCTGGGCGACCTGCTCGAGCACCGGCAGGAGGTCCTTCAGCGCGGAGATCTTCTTCTCGTGGATGAGGATGTAGGTGTCCTCGAGCACCGCCTCCATCGCGTCGGAGTCGGTGATGAAGTAGGCGCTGATGTAGCCCTTGTCGAACTGCATGCCCTCGACGACGTCGAGCTCGGTGTCGAGGCTCTTCGACTCTTCGACGGTGATGACACCGTCGCGGCCGACCTTGTCCATCGCGTCGGAGATGATCTTGCCGACGGCGGGGTCATTGGCCGAGATGGAAGCCACTTCGGCGACGGCCTTGCTATCCTCGACCGGCTTCGACATCGACGCGATGCTGGCGACGGCGGCGTCGACGGCCGCCTCGATGCCGCGCTTGAGCGCGAGCGGGCTGGCTCCGGCCGCGACGTTGCGCAGGCCTTCGCGCACGATCGACTGACCGAGCACGGTGGCGGTCGTGGTGCCGTCACCGGTGATCTCGTTCGTCTTGCTGGCGATCTCGATCAGCAACTTGGCGCCGATGTTCTCGAGGTTGTCGGACAGCTCGATTTCCTTCGCGACGGTGACGCCGTCCTTGGTGATGGTCGGCCCGCCGAACTTCTTCTCGAGCACGACGTTGCGGCCCTTGGGCCCGAGCGTCACCTTGACGGCGTTGGCGACGGCGTTGACGCCACGCTCCAGGCTACGGCGCGCTTCTTCCTTGAATACCAGTTCCTTGGCCATGTTCTCTCCGATCGTTTCGCTGGGTGAGGTAGTCGTGCGTGCGTCATGACGGGCGTGCCGCTAGGCGCGGCGCCGCCCGACGAGGTCACTCGACGATGGCGTGGATGTCGCGCTGGCTCAGGATCATGAGTTCCTGGCCGCCGAGGTTGATCTCGGTTCCGCCGTACTTGGCGAACACGACGGTGTCACCGACCTCGACTTCCATCGGCTCGCGCTCGCCGTTGTCGAGCACCTTGCCCGCGCCGACGGCCAATACCTTGCCGCGCTGGCTCTTCTCCTTGGCCGTGTCGGGCAGCACGATGCCGCTCGCCGTCGTCTGGGGCTCGTCGATGACTTCGACGACCACCTTGTCACCAAGCGGCTTCAAGTTCATCTTCAGTTCTGCCATGGGTTCCTCCGGGGAGTGGGTGCATATGTTTGGCACTCGCGAGTCGCGAGTGCCAACTGGCTCCCATGCTATCGACACGCGTGATGCGTGTCAAGGAGATTGAGTGTGATGCGCTCAGGGTTCAGCCGCGGCGGATCCCCAGCACCATGGCGGGCACGAACGCCGCTGCGAACGGGATGTTGTAGGTCAGCACCGTCACCAGGCTGCGCCAGGCTTGGTTCAGCGACTCGGATTCGAGGAGCGGATCGACCGTCTTCTGCACCACGCCCCAGTCGACGCTGAGGAACCCCCACCAGGCCAACAGTTGGATCACGATGAACAGCAGGCCGATCGCCAGCGCGACCAGCTTCCCGACCTTCTTCAGGGCGTACCCTGCGACGAACCCCGCGACCGCGCCGAAGCCGATCTGCTGGACCCACGGAAGCACGCTCTGCAGGTCTGGCACGTTCACGACGAGAAGCCTAGCACGCGCAGCTGGCGGCGCGGTCGGTAAGGCCGACGGCGGTTGGCCCGAGTCGACGACGCCCGCCAGTGTCCCGTGCTCGACCCACGCCCAGCCGCGCCCGACCAACGCCCGACCTATGCACGACCCACGCACGACCTACGCACGACCTACGCACGGCCTACGCCCCAAGCCGCGAAGGCTCCTCATCCGGCCCTGGAGTACAATGGCCCGCGTGAGCCTTCCCGCCCCGATCGTCGTGGCACCCCACGTCGCAGACGCGCTTTCTCGCGGCACCCCGGTGGTGGCGCTGGAGTCGACGGTCCTCACGCACGGGCTGCCCCGGCCGCGCAACCTGGAGTTGGCCCGGCGCATGGAGAACCTCGTTCGGGACCAGGGCGCCGTGCCGGCGACCGTGGGCGTGATCGCCGGACACGTCGTGGTCGGCCTCGCTGCCGACCAGTTGGAGCGCCTCTCGACGGGTGAAGCCGAGAAGGCCTCGACCTGGAACCTTGCCGCGCTGGCGGCGGCCGGCGCCGACGCCGGCACCACCGTGGCCACCACCCTCTACGCTGCCCACGCTGCCGGGATCGAGGTCTTCGCCACCGGCGGCATCGGCGGCGTGCACGACACCGCGTTCGACGAGTCCGCCGACCTGCCGGCGCTTGCACGGTACCCGGTTCTCACCGTCTGCGCCGGTCCCAAGAGCATCCTCGACGCGACCGCCACCCTCGAGCGCCTCGAGACGCTGGGCGTTCCGGTGGTCGGCTACCGGTCGGACCGACTGGCGGGCTTCGTCGTGCCGACCGTCGACCTCGCCCTTCCCAGCCGGGTCGACGATCCCGCGGCGGCCGCCGCGGTGCTGCTCGCGCAACGCGCCCTCGGCCTGCCAGGCGGGGTGCTGGTGAGCAACCCGGTGTCGGACGGCATCGACGTCGGAGGCTTCGCGCGTCTCTTGGCCGAGGCGCGTGCCGACGCACAGCGCGACGGCGTGCGCGGTCGCGACACCACGCCGTACTTGCTGGAACGGCTGGCCGTGCATTCGCAGGGCCGCACCGTCGACGTGAACCTTCGCTTGTTGGAGGAGAACGCCATCCTCGCAGGCCGCATCGCCGTGGCCATCGCCCGCACCCGTTCCGCCGAGCCTGACGTGGAACACGCCCTGAACCATGGCGACGCCGGCAACGACGGCGCCACCGGCGTCACCGCCGCTGCACGCACCGTAGAGAGGACCGCATGAGCGACGAGCGCGACGAACGCCGCCCCACGGGAACGTCCGGCGACGTAGGGGGGCCCGCCGTTCCCGGCGCGACCGTGCCCGGCCGGCCCACCGATTTCGGCGCGATGCTGCGCGAGGCACGCGCGGCGAAGGGCCTGGAACTGTCCGACATCGCCGAGCTGACCCACGTCCGCAAGGAGTACCTGCGGGCGCTGGAAGAGAGTCGCTTCGAGGACCTGCCGGAGGACGTCTACACCCGCAACTTCGTGCGCCTCTACGCACAGGCGGTCGGGATCTCCGGCGAACGCGCGCTGGCCGCCTACCAGGCGGAACGGCGCCGGGCCGGCGGTCTGACGACCCTCGAGATGCGGCTCGAACAGGAGCGTCGCGGTGAACCGCCCCCTGCCCCGAAACGCAGGCCCGCTACCACGGCGCAACGACGTGGGGGCCTACCCCGGATCGGGCCCATGGTGCCCACCGTGCTGATGGTGGTCGTGCTGGTGGCGCTCGCGGTGTGGGGCTTCCAGACGTTGCTGTTCCGGCCGAACCGGCCGCTCCCGACGACGGGGTCCACCCCGTCACTGGGCGCGACGCCCGCCGCCGCGGCGTCGAACGACGCAGGGGCGGCGGCGGCGGATGCTGCGGAGTCGGCCGGCGCCGGCGCGCAGGCCGCGCCTTCCGACGCATCTCCCTCGTCCGAGCCACGCACCGTGCTGGTGTCGATCACGTCGACGCCGGAGGGCGGCAGCGTGACCATCGACGGGTTCGCGCTCCCCGGGGTGACGCCCATCCGCGACGCCCCCGTCACGGCGCGTAGCGGGCGCCTCCTGCGCGTGACGCTCGACGGCTACGAACCCGCCGAGCGCGTCGTCGACATGAGCGAGGGCGGGACGTTCGACGTGCCGCTCGAGGTGGCCCGAACGGCCGACGCCGCGTCCCCCGACGCCGACGCCGGTGCGGACGTCGATGCCGGCCAGATCGCCATCGAGATCCGCGCGGCGACGTGGTTGGAGGTCTATCGCAGCACCGCCAGGAACGACGGGGAGCGCCTGGTGTACACCACCGCCGAGCCAGGACAGACGTACCTCTTCGACCTTCCGGTGTACCTGCACGTCGGCAACGCAGCCGGGGTCGAGGTGACCCTGGAAGGCGGCGCGCCCTTCCTGCTCGGGTCCAGCGGAGCGGTGGTCGGCCGAGCCTTCGGCGCTCCATGAGCACGCGGACGAGTTGGGTCATGACCTGGACCCTGGCGTTCGCCGCGTTGCGGCAGCGGCCGTTGCGGACGTTCTTGACGGCACTCGGCATCGCGGTGGCGGTCGGCTCGACGGTCGTGTTCCTGTCGCTGGGCGAAGGCATGCGGCGCGTGTTCGCCGAGCAGCTCGCCAACGTCGGGCCCGACATCCAGATCACTTACGGCGGCGCCCCGAGCGAGTTCATCCCCACCACCCCCGAGTTGCCACGCGAGTACCTCGCGACGTTCGAAGCCGAGCGCGAACGGTTCGGCATCCGCGCGGTGACACCCGTACTGCTGTACCTCCGCGGCGGCCTGAGCCCCACCCAGTCGTTCGTGTTCGAAGCGTTTCCCATGTCCGTACCGCTCGAGGCCATGTTCATGGAGGCGCGCGTGGTCGAAGGTCGCGGGTTGACGATCGACGACGAAGGCGCGAACGTCGCGGTCGTCGGCGTGAGCGCGGCCGATCGAAACGGCTTGGAGATCGGTGACGAGCTCCGCCTCAATCCGCAGACCCGCATCGAGGTGGTCGGTCTGGTGGGCTCGAGCGGCGGCTTCTTGGAGAACGTCATCGTGATGCCCCTCACCACGCTTCAGAACGCCATCGGCATCGACGACAAGTTCAGCATCCTGGCGCTCGACCTGGAACGGCCGGACCTCGCGGAGGACGTCGCGGCCGCCATCGAGGCTGCCTACCCGGAGTTGACGGCCCAGACCCAATCCGATCTCTTGACGGTCATGCGCGACGCGCTGCGGATCTCCGACGCGGTGCGTCTCGGCATCAGCGCCATCGCGTTGCTCGTCGGCGCCATCGCGGTCGCGAACACCATGATGATGAGCGTGTTCGAACGAACCCGCGAGTTCGGCGTCGTGCGCGCGGTGGGCGCGAAGCCGCGTTTCCTTTTCGGCCTGGTCGAGGCCGAGTCGGTGCTGTTGTCGCTGGTCGGGGCCGCTGCCGGCGTGGCCATCGGCCGCCTCGGGGTGAGCGTCGTGAACCGGGTCGCCGAGAACTTCGTGGGACTCTCCGTGGCCGCCGTGACGCCGCGTCTCGTGGGCTTCGCCGTACTGGTGGCCTTGGTGATGGGGTTGGTATCCGGGCTCATCCCGGCGGCGCGGGCGTCTCGCATTCCGATCGCCGTGGCGGTGGCGCGCGAGTAGCGCTCGGTCGTCGCGAGGTGCCGCCTTCGGTCGGACGTCGGTCCTGCCCTCGTGGTTTCGGCAGCTTTCCGGTGACGAACGCCACCGACGCGACATTCCTCGCATCACCAGCGACCGACTCCGCTAGCATGAGGGCCATGCGACGCTCCTTTCTCATCGCCTTCGTAACGTTCCTGGCCGCGCTGGTTGCCTCGCACGCCTCGTCCCAGACGTACCAATGGCGCAACGTGGTGCAGACGGTCACCATCGAGCCAGGCGGCGCCGTCGTCATCGACGACACGCGCACGCTCTGGACCAGCGGCGACTTCGGAGAGGCGTTCATCTGCGTCCAGCACGGCGCCGGCCAGCAGTTGACGCTCCTCGACGGCTCGGGCGCGGTCAGCCCCGGCCCGTCCGCCACCGCCTTCACGCAAGCGTGCGAAGACGGCACGCCCGGAACCGAACTGGTGGTGCGCAACGCCGAGCGCGTGTCGGAACGACGCGTCCGCTACGTCTACCGCCTGGAAGGAACGGTCGACGCCTACACCGATGTGGTCCAGTGGTACTGGAACCCACTCGAGCGTGGTCACCCCGGCGTCGCCGGGTACGACCTCACCGTGCGCGCGCCGGGGCCGATGGAAGCGCCGTACGACGCGTACGTGCACCGTTACGCCAACCCCGAGACCCCGCGCGTGTCCCTATCGGACGACCGCTCCACTTTGCACGTGCAGTTCGATCGCGTCCCGAGCGGCAACGGCGTGGAGATCCGCTACTTGATGGACCCGGCGCTGTTCACGCTGAACGGGACGCTCCCCATGTTCGAGGATTTGTTGCGCGACGAGGCGCAGGTCGCGCGGGTCAACGTGCCCGAGTCACCCGATCTGCGGGTACCGAACCGGCTCGAGACCGGTTCCGAGCGCGTGACGATCGCGGGCACGGCTTCCGATCCCGACGGAATCGCGGAGGTGCGTTGGGTGGCGAACGGGGAGCGCGGGAGCTGTACCGGCACCACCAGCTTCCGCTGCGAGGTCGGGCCGCTACCGATCGGCGACACCTACGTCGACGTCGTGGCGGAGGACGGGGCGGGGTACCAACGCACCTGGACGGTGTGGGTGAAGCGGCTGTCCTGGTTCGACCGTCTTCGCGGAAGCCACGCTTGGGCGCTGGCCGCGTTCGCGATCGTCGCCTGGTTCGGCCGCAAGGTCTGGGGCGACTACCAACGCTACGGTCGCGAACCGCCCAGCGACGGGATGAAGTACCCGTTCGAACCCCCGAGCGACCTACCGCCCGCCGCCGTCACCACCATCCTCGACCAGAGCTACCAACAGAGCCGCATGGGTGCGGCGTTCCACGCCACTATCATGGATCTCGCGCGCCGCGGCTTCGGCGAGTTCGAGCCCAAGGGACGGCAGTTCCAGATGCGGCTCCATCCCCAGAAGTCGACGGCGGAGTTGCTGCCCTTCGAGGCCAGCGTGCTGGGGTACCTCGAGGCGGCGGCCAAGACGCATCGCCGCGGCGATCCCGATTTCCTCGAGTTCCGCGAGCTCAAGAGCTACTCCGAACGCAACGCCAGCTCGTTCATGCGCCGCTGGGGACCGAGCGTGCGGAAGTGGCTCGAAGCGCAACGGGGCGGCGACCTGACGGACCCCGAGAGCCGGAAGGCCGCGAACCGGGCGGCGGGCCTCGGGCTGCTCGCGGCCGCAGGCAACGGGCTGGGCCTGGTGCTGACCACAGGCGCTGCGAGCGGCTGGTTCGTCGGCGGGATCGTCGCCAGCGTGGCGTTGATCGTCACCGCTCTCATCGCCATCCCGGCGTGGCGATCCGATGTCGCCGCCGAGGTCCACGGCTGGCAGGGCTTCAAGCGCACGCTCACCGACTACACCCGCATGAAGGACGCGCCGCTCGACTTCTTCGGGCTGTGGGACGTGTACTACTGCTACGCGGCCGCCATGGGCGTGGCCGAGAAGTACTTGCGCGCGCTGAAGCGCGCGGCGCCGCTGGCGGGAGTCGACGAGCGGACGATGGTGCAGCGCGCCTACTGGATGGGATCGGCAAGCAGCGTGTCCAACCTGGCCGGCCTGTCTTCGTCGATCTCGTCGTTGAGTAGCGCCCTCAGCTCCGCCTCGGCGTCCGCCTCCTCGGGCGGCTCGTCATCAGGCGGTGGTGGCGGTGGTGGGGGTGGAGGCAGCTCCGGCGGACGTTGACCTGCCGGGCCGGGCTGGAGCGTCCGGCGGCGCGCAGGGTGATCCTCGACCGCAGGCGACGCAGCTTGGTCGCCGATCCCCACGTCCCGTCCCGGGCCCCACGCAGATACGTTCGCCCTGCCCCGGCGCGGTACGATGACCGTCGTGTTGCGCGCAGAGAAGCTCTCCAAGGTCTACCGCACCGGCTCCGGTGAGGTGCCGGCTCTGCGAGGCGTCGACGTGGCGTTCGCGCCTGGCCACATGACCGCCATCGTCGGTCCTTCGGGGTCGGGGAAGTCGACGCTGCTCAACCTGCTGGCGGGGTTCGACGTGCCCACGACCGGCGACGTGACGCTCGACGGCGTCTCGCTCGGAAGCCTCGACGAGCGCCGGCGCTCCGAGGTGCGCCTGCACCGCTTCGGCTTCGTCTTCCAGTCGTTCAACCTCGTCACCGTGCTCAGCGCCGAGCAGAACGTCGCGTTCCCGTTGGGCCTGGCAGGCAAGGGGGCGGTGGAACGGCGCGAGCGTTCCCGCGAGCTGCTCGCGCGCTTCGGCCTGGAACGACGTGCCGACCACCTGCCCCACCGTCTCTCCGGCGGCGAACGGCAGCGGGTGGCCCTCGCGCGCGCACTCGCGAACGACCCCGACGTGATCTTCGCGGACGAGCCGACGGGCAACCTCGACTCGCGCTCCGGTGTGGCCGTGCTCGAGGCGCTGCAGCAAGTCGCGTCCGATGGTCACACCGTCATCGTCGTCACCCACGACCAGCAGGTCGCCGGCATCGCCGACGGGCGCATCGAGTTGCGCGATGGCCTCGTCATCGGCGCGTCGGGAGCGGTGGAAGCGGTCGTCAGCCGGGCCGACGACGCCCTCGTGGGGGATGCGGCATGAGGCGCTTCGCCGTCGTCGGAGCCGTGCTGCTCGCGACCGGCGTGGCCCTGGGAGCGTTCGGCGCGCATGGGCTCGAGGGGCGCATCACCGTGGACCGCCTCGCGACGTTCGAGACCGCCGTCCGCTACCAGCTGGTGCACGGGGTTGGCTTGATGGCCGTGGCGGGTTTGGCACGGCCCGATTCGCGCCTCGCCCGTCTCGCCGCCACGGCGTTGACGGCGGGCGCCCTGCTCTTCGCTCTGACGCTCTACCTGCTCGCCATCGGCGGCCCCAGTTGGCTCGGCGCCGTCGCTCCCATCGGCGGCGCCGCCATGATCGGCGGTTGGGTGGCGGCCGCGGTCGACCTGTCGCGCGGCTGACGGAGGGGCCGCTCGGCGGTCTCGGCGGTCTTCGCGGTCAGAGGCTTCCTGCTGGCACGGCGTTGGCGCTGATCACCTCGCGGTAGACGTCGAAGGAGCGCTTCGGCGTGCGGGCGAGGGTGTCGAGGTCGAGATGCACGATGCCGAAGCGGCGGGAGAACCCGTACGCCCACTCGAAGTTGTCGACCAGCGTCCAAACGAAGTACCCACGAACGTCGCATCCCGCCTCGCGTGCCGAGGCGAGGGCGCTGAGGTAGCGAAGTAGGTAGCGGGCGCGCTTCGGGTCTTCCACCCGTCCACCGACGGGCGGTGGGTCGGCGTACGCGGCACCGTTCTCGGTCACGACCACCGGCGGGTTGCCGTAGCGTTCCTTGAGATCGATCAGTTGCGCGCGGAACGCTTCCGGCGCGACCTCCCAGCCCATCGCCGTGACCTCGGACCCCTCCGGTGGCGCCACCAGCGCCAGACCGGCGGGTGACGCGGCGTCGGCGCGCACGCGCAGGCGCGTGTAGTGGTTCACGCCGAGCACGTCGACCTTCTGGTGGATGACGTCCAGGTCGCCGTCCCGTAGCAGCGGCGAGAGGAACGGCGCCAGCGCGTCGGGGTAGCTCCCCAGCAGCAGCGGGTCGAGTGAGGCACGGTGGAACGCCGCGTCCGCCAGCGCCGCCGCGGCCTCGTGCTCCTCCCCGTCCTCTGCCGCGACGATCGGCTGCAGGTTGAGCACGGTGCCCAGGCGCCACGCCGCGGATGAGCCGCGCAAGCGGCGGATCGCCTCGCCCGTGGCCAGGTTCTGGTGGTGCAACGCCGCGAAGAACGCCCCCATGTCGGTCGCCCCGGGCGCGTGCTCTCCCGTGAGGTGACCGAGCAGCGCATGCACGTTGGGCTCGTTGAGCATCAGGAAGGTCGTCACGCGGTCGCCGAGCCGATCCGCCACGATCTCGGCGTAGTCCGCGAAGGCCTGCGCCACGTCTCGCCGGGTCCAACCACCGACGTCCTGCAGGGCTTGCGGCAGGTCCCAGTGGTACAGGCATACCCAAGGTGCGATGTCGTGCTCCAGCAAGGCGTCGACCAATCGGTCGTAGAAGTCGAGCCCTGCCGGCGCCAGGCGCCCGCGGCCGCTCGGCATCACGCGCGGCCAGGATACCGAGAAGCGGTAGGCGGACACTCCCAGTTCCGCCATCGACTCGACGTCCTGCCGGTAGCGGCGCAAGTGGTCGGTGGCGACGTCACCCGTGGTGCCGTCGACCACGCGCCCTGGCGCCCGCAGGAAGCGGTCCCAGATGGACTCGCCTTTGCCGCCGGCGGCAATCGCCCCTTCGATCTGGTACGAGGCAGTGGACACGCCCCATGTGAAATCGTCCGGGAAGTCGGGCACGTGGTTCCTCCTCGGTACGCACGGTACCGCACCCTTTGCGGCCGCGATACGATGGCCGCGATACGATGGCCGCCATGCGATCAGCGGGAGCGCCCCCCGCCGCCCGGCTCTACACCGTCCTCGGTGTCGCCGTCGTGGCCGTGAGCATGGCCGCCATCTTCATCCGGTTGGCCGACGCCCCGGGCGTGGTGGTCGCGCTCTACCGCATGGCCATCGCCAGCCTGGTGATGCTTCCGATCACGGTGCGCGGACTTCGACGAACGCCGATCCGCGGACGGGCCCTTGGCTGGACGGTGCTCGCGGGCTTGGCGCTAGCCGTGCATTTCGCCGCATGGATCACCTCGCTCGGCTTCACGTCCGTCGCCGCGAGCGTGACTCTGGTCGCCACTTCCCCACTGTGGGCCGCGCTCTTCGCGTGGCTGTTCCTCGGCTTCGCCCCGCCCCTCGGCGTGATGGTCGGGGTCCTGCTGGCGGTCGGGGGCGCTGCGGTGATCGGGTTCGGCGACCTGACCGGCGGTTCCGCGCCGCTGCTGGGCGACGCGCTCGCGTTGCTCGGCGCTGCGGCCGCCGCGGCCTACCTGCTGCTGGGGCGTGCCGTGCAACGCAGCGGCGTGGGCCTCGATGCCTACGCGGGAAGTGCCTACGGCGTGGCAGCGCTGCTGTTGCTACCGCTGCCGTTGCTGCTGGGCCACGCCTACGTCGAGTACCCGCTGGAGAGCTTCGGTTGGATCGCCCTCCTGGCACTGGTGCCACAACTCGTCGGGCACACCGGCCTCAACTACGCCGCCCGACACCTCGACCCGACGCTGGTGACCACCGCGACACTGCTCGAGCCCGTCGGCTCGGGCATCCTGGCGCTCGCCCTTTTCGGCGAGGTTCCCGGAGCGATGACGCTCGTGGGCGCGGTGATCCTACTGACCGGCGTGGTCCTTACGGTGCGCTCAACCAGCGGACGAGTCGCGCCCGCGTCGGGCGCCGTGGTCCGGGAACCGGCCGAGCCGCTTCCCCCAGGGGCGGTACCACCCCCTCAACGGGACGCCGACGGCGGGGCTTCGAGCGCCCCCGACGCTCGCCGTTGAAGCGCTGCCTGCCCACGGCCCGGATCACCACCGGAGGCACCAGCCGCACCACCGTCCAGACCGTCGACCGTCTCGCTCGGGTTCACCACCCGACCCGCGGTCGGGAGCGTATTCCTGGGCCACGTTCTCGTCCAGAACGGACGTTCCGGCCAAGAATCGGTTCCGTTCGAAATCTTCTACCGCGTGCAAAACCTCGCATGGTCTGCTACCATGTTGGGCGTGAACATGGTCGCTGATGTTCCGATCCTAGGCTCGGCGGCCTCCACGAGAGACATCCATTCGTATCACCAACGGAACGGCTTGGACGCTGGTCGGTGCCGCTAGGCGCCGTGTTCGCGTTTGGGCTTCGAAAGGAGCGAGCGACGTTGAAAGATCAGGGGAAGACGTTCAAGATGGGCGACCAGGTCGTTCTTCCACCCTACGGTGTCGGCATCGTCGCCGGAACGACCGTGCGCACGGTCGGCGGCAACGACCAGAAGTACTACCAGGTGGAGTTCCCGAACGGAACGTCGCGGGCCTACGTGCCCGTCGCCGCGCCGCAGGGCGCCGGGCTCCGGCCCGCCCTCACGCAGGAAGAAGTGCAGAGCGTGCTCGAGCGGTTGCAGAACGGCCGCATCACGCTTCCGAAGCAGTGGGCCGCGCGTCATCGCAAGGTCACCGACCTGCTGACGAGCGGTGACCCCTACCAGATCGCGACGCTCGCCAGCGAGCTCCGCCGCTGGGACCTCGAGCGGGGCCTGCCCGACCTCGACCGCCAGGCGTACCGTCGCGCCCTGCGCCTGCTGGCCGGCGAGATCAGCGCGGTGCTCGGGATCACCACGCAAGAGGCCCGCGCCATGATGGACGCAGGGGAAGAAGACGACCTGAACTGACAGGCCAACCGTGATCGACGCGGCGAACGCGCGCCGACGGCTGCTCTCGAGAGCGCCGTCGGCGCTTCGCTTGCTGTTCTCCGTCGCCTCTCCGCACTTGCAAGGCTCTCAAGCGCGGCTCGCCAGCCACCGCAGGGCGATGGCGAAGGCGGCGTAGTCGTCGATCGGGACCGGCGGAGACCGCATCCCCACCGGAAACAGGCGCGTCAAGCCCCTTGCCGGATGTTCGCGGTAGTAGAGCTCGCGCGCCTCGAGCGAGGTGCCCTCCTCGGCAACGGTCTGCACGAGGAGGCCCCGTGCCTCGAGCCGGGCGCACAGCGCTCGGCTGCCGGTGCCGTTCCCCACCAGCACCACGGCGCCGTCCGGCACGTCGAGCCGGTCGACGGCTGCGAGCGTCACGATGGCGCGCCGCAGCAAGGCGCCGTCGTCACCGACGTGGGCGACGCCGACGTTGCGCCCTGGGTCGAAGGCGACGATCACGCTGGTACGCTACCGCGCGCCTCGCCGGTAGGACGCGAATCGAACCACGCCGGCGGCCGCCCCAGTGAAGCCCAACGAAGCAGGCGGCCCCGAAGGACCGCCTGCGCATCGTACGTGGTGCGCGTCCCGCGTCCGACCAGGACGCGAGACGTATCGGCGCCTCGGATCAGCCCGTCACCTCGGGGCGGGCTTGCTCCGCGGCCGCAGGCCGGGCGGGCACGGCGGCTTCGCCGGCCGCTTCCGCCTCCTTGCGCTTCTCGAGCGTGCGCTTGTCGGCGACGCGCGTGTGACGGATCTCCGCCAACCCGGTACCGGCCGGAACCAGGCGTCCGAGGATGACGTTCTCCTTCATGCCGACCAGGTCGTCGACCTTGCCCGCCAACGCCGCCTCCGTGAGCACGTGGGTGGTGTGCTGGAACGACGCCGCCGACAACCAGCTCTTGGTGCTGAGCGCGGCCTTGGTGATGCCGAGCAGCAGCGGCTTCCAGGACGCCGGCGTCTTGCCTTCGGCGAGCAGTTCGTCGTTGATCACTTCGACGTCGAAGCGCTCCACGGTCTGACCCTCGAGGTAGTCACTGTCGCCCGGCTCGAGGACCTCGACGTACTTCAGCATCTGGCGCACGATCACTTCGATGTGCTTGTCGTGCACGCTCACGCCCTGGCCGCGGTACACCTTCTGGATCTCGTCGACCAGGTACGCCTGCACCGCGTCCGGCCCGCGCGATTCGAGCAGGTCGTGGGGGTTGATGCTGCCGCGCGTAAGCGGGTCGCCCGCTTCCACCCGGTCGCCGTCGCGCACGATGATGCGCACGTTGCGGTCGATGCGGTAACTGCGGCTGAACTCGCCGTCGTCCGAGGTGACGGTGACGCGCATGCGGTCCTCGTCCTCCTGGATCGACACCTCACCGTCGAGCTCCGCGATGACGGCGCGCACCTTGGGTTTGCGCGCGTCGACCAACTCGATCACGCGCGGCAGGCCCTGGGTGATGTCGGCACCGGTGGCGATCCCGCCGGTGTGGAACGTGCGCATGGTGAGCTGCGTGCCCGGCTCGCCGATCGACTCGGCAGCGATGACGCCCACCGCTTCTCCCAGGCTGACCTCGCGCATGAGGGACATGTCGAGCCCGTAGCACTTGCGGCACACGCCCGCGCGGGTCTGGCAGGTGAGTGGGCTGCGCACCGCCACGGAGCGGAACTCCGGATGGGACGCCATGTGCTGGGCGATGGTCTCGACGTCTTCCTTGTAGAGCAGCTTGCCCGCTGCAAGGGTGACGTCACCGAGCTCCAGCTCGAGCGCCAGGCGACGGCCGTAGAGGCTCATGTCGAGCTGGCTGCGCGGGCGCGGGCGCGTCTCGGTGTAGAGGGGCACGGTCTGGAACCCTGCCGTGCCGCAATCGTCCTCGCGCACCACGACCTCGTGCGCCACGTCCACCAGCTTGCGGGTGAGGTAGCCCGAGTCGGCCGTGCGCAGCGCGGTGTCGGCGCCGCCCTTGCGGGCGCCGTGCGTCGAGATGAAGTACTCCAACACGTCGAGGCCCTCGCGGAAGTTCGCGCGGATCGGCAGCTCGATGGTCTCCCCCGACGGCTTCGCCATCAGGCCGCGCATGCCTGCCAGCTGACGGATCTGCTGCGGGTTGCCACGGGCGCCCGACTGGGCCATGACGAAGAGCGGGTTGAACGGCATGTTCTGTTGGAAGTTCTCGAACACCGCGTCCTTGACCTTCTCGGTGGTGTCGTTCCAGAGGCGCACGACTTGTTGGAAGCGCTCCTGTTCGGTCACGAACCCACGCTGGAAGGCGTCGTTGATCTTCTTGAGCTTCTCCTCGGCTTCGGCCAGGAGCTCCTTCTTCTTGGGCGGGATGGCGACGTCGTCGATGCCGATGGTGATCCCCGACGTGCTGGAAAGCTCGAAGCCGTACTGCTTCAGGCCGTCGAGCAGCGCGGCGGTTCGGTCGACCCCGAGGCGCTTGAAGCTCTCTAGCACCAGGTCGCGCAGCGCGCTGCGTTCGTACACCGTGTCGTAGCGCAGCAGTTCGGCGGGCACCTCGCCGCCCTCGGCCACCGTCTCGCGCACCATGCGCGCGAACAGCGTCCGGCCAGGGCTGGTCTCGATCAACTCGCCGTCGATGCGCACGGTCACGACGTCCTGCATGTCGATCTCGCCTTGCTCGACCGCGAGCAGCGCCTCGTCGACGTTGGCGAAGCGGTACTTCAAGCGGCCGACGCTGGTCGGCTTGCTTGCAACGGTGATGCTCGAGTTCAGGTCGACCTTGCCCTTGGCGTACGCCTCGAGCGCGGCATCGACGGAGTCGAACTCGGAGCCGATCCCCTTGCGGCCGGTGTGAAGCTGGGTCAACACGTTCAGGCCCAGGATGATGTCGCGGCTCGCGCCGACGTTCGGGTTGCCGTGCGCCGGACTTAGCAGGTTGTGGCTCGACAGCATCTGCAACCGCGCTTCGGTCTGGGCGTAGACCGACAACGGCACGTGGATGGCCATCTGGTCGCCGTCGAAGTCGGCGTTGAACGCCTCGCACACGAGTGGGTGGAGCTGGATGGCCTGACCTTCGACCAGCACGGGCTCGAACGCCTGGATCCCGAGGCGGTGGAGCGTCGGGGCGCGGTTGAGCAGCACCACGCGGTCCTGGATCACCTCTTCGAGTGCGTCCCAGACCTCGTCGCGTGCGTCCCTGTAGCGCTCGAGCATCTTGCGCGCGCTCTTGATGTTGGAGACGATGCCGCGCTCCTCGAGCTTCTTGAACAGGAACGGTTTGAACAGCTCGAGCGCCATGCGCTTCGGCACGCCGCACTGATGCAGCTTGAGCTGCGGGCCTACCACGATCACGGAGCGGCCCGAGTAATCGACGCGCTTGCCGAGCAGGTTCTGACGGAAGCGCCCTTGCTTGCCGCCGAGCAAGTCGGTGAGCGAGCGCAGCGGCCGGTCGGAACCGGGGTGCACCACGGCACTACCGCGGCGACCGTTGTCGATGAGCGCGTCGACCGCTTCCTGCAACATGCGCTTCTCGTTGCGCACGATCATCTCGGGGGCGCCCTGCTGCATCAGCTTCTTGAGGCGGTTGTTGCGGTTGATGAGCCTGCGGTAGAGGTCGTTCAAGTCGGACGTCGCGAAACGGCCGCCTTCGACCTGCACCATCGGACGGAGGCTCGGCGGCATGATCGGCACGGCTTCGAGGATCATCCAGGCCGGCTCGTTGTCCGAGTGCAGGAACGCGCGCACGACCTCGAGGCGCTTGCGGGCCTTGGCGCGCTTGTGCCGGCTCGGGGAGTTCATCTCCTCCACCAGCTCGGCTTCGAGCAGCAGCAGGTCGAGCGACTCGAGCAGCTCCCGGATCGCCTCCGCGCCCATCTTCGCCTCGAAGTCGTAGCTCTCGATGACGCGCACTTGGTGCCTGACCAGGTCGATCTCGATGCGGCCTTCGATGTCGGACTTGATGCCGCCGTCGTCCGCCAAGTCGTCGCCACGGTGAACGCGGTCGCCGTTCACCACGATCGGCTCGTCCTGGTACGGGTACACGCGGGCGCGCGAGACGATGATGCTGGCCGGGTGGGACAACCGCACGGTGCCGCTCGCGGCCGCCACGATCTCCTGGGCCGCGTCGATGGCGCCGACCACCTTCTCGCCCGGTCGCACGGTAGCCCCGTCGCCGACGAGCACGTGCATGGTCGGGTTGGTTTCGTGCACCTCGCTGCGGTCCCACTCGACCTTGAGCGTGACGGTGACGATCGTGCCCTTGGCCTTGCTGGCGCGCAGCGAGGCGCTGGCGCCCTGCGGCAAGCTCAGAGTTGCGCCGGACGCGGCCTTGGCGAGCTCGTCGCCTTCTTCCACGAACTCCCCGCCGGTCACCTTGGGTTCCATGCCGGCCGGGATCAGGTACGAGACCAGCACTTCCTCGGTGTCGACGTCGCGGATCGACAGGATGCCGCCGTCCGAGCCGATCGGGAGGAGCTCCACCACGCCCTCGGACTCGCTAGTCACGACCACGTCCGTCGACAGATCGGCGATCGGCTGACCGCCCTTGTACGCTTCCTCCTCGATCCACTCCTTCTTCGGGAGGATCAGGCGAGCGTCGCGCGCCTCGTGGTAATCGAGCACGATACGGCGCGGGAAGCGGTACTGGGCGATGCCCGAGATCTTCGCCTTGACGCCCTTGGCCAACTGCTGGCCGGTCTCGACCCACTCGCCGTCACGGACGACGGCGTCCTCACCGCCGGGGACGGTGTAGGTCTCCTGTTGGCCGTAACGAAGGCGGCGGTACTCGTCGTCGGACAGGAGATCGCCGCGGCGCAGCGGGCGGTCGTCGAGACGCGCGTCCTGCGGGTCGGTGACGATGTACTTCGCGAAGTACAGCACCTGCTCGAGCTGCGCGGTAGAGAGGTCGAGCAGCGCACCGATCTTGTTCGGGATGTCCTTCACGTACCAGATGTGAGCGCACGGGGTCGCTAGCTCGATGTGGCCCATGCGGTAGCGGCGGACGGTGGCGCGCGTGATCTCCACGCCGCAGCGCTCGCAGGTCTTGCCCGCGAAGCGCTGCCCGCGGTACTTGCCGCAGGAGCACTCCCAGTCCTTCTCGGGCCCGAAGATGCGCTCGTCGAACAGGCCGTCGCGCTCAGGCTTGAGCGTGCGGTAGTTGATCGTCTCCGGCTTGGTGACCTCGCCGTGGCTCCAGTCGCGGATCGTCTTGGGGGAAGCGAGGCGGATCTGCACCTGGGAGAACTCGCGTTGCGGTTCCTTCATGCGCGTCCCCTCGCGGAATGCGTTCGGTCGTGGAAAGTCGCTCACCAGTGGCGCCCCGATTCGTCGAAGATGTTGACCGTCTTGTCGTCGTCGTCGAGCACCCGAACGTCGAGTCCGAGGCTATGGAGCTCCTTGACGAGCACCTTGAACGACTCCGGGATGGTCGGCTCGAGCACGTCGTTCCCTTTCACGATGGCCTCGTAGGCCGCGTTGCGGCCGTCGATGTCGTCGGACTTGATGGTGAGCATCTCTTGCAGCGTGTGCGCGGCGCCGTGGGCCTTGAGCGCCCACACTTCCATCTCGCCGAGACGCTGGCCACCGAACTGCGCCTTGCCACCGAGCGGCTGCTGGGTGATGAGCGAGTAGGGGCCGATGGAGCGCGCGTGCATCTTGTCTTCCACCATGTGGTAGAGCTTCATGACGTACATGATCCCGACCACGATCGGGGCGTCGATCGCCTCGCCGGTACGCCCGTCGAACAGCACCGACTTACCGGAGCGCGCCAGCGCGCGGTAGGCATCGTCCGACCCGAGGTCGGTCGGGATGACGCCGAGTTTGCCGGCGCGGCGATAGACCTCCAGCTCACGCTTGTCGGGCGCGAAGCCCGCCTTGCGGTTGCCGTCGAGGTCCAGTGTGGCGGCATCCTGCAGCAGCTCCTTGATCTGGTTCTCGTTGGCGCCGTCGAACACCGGCGTGACGAAGGACACGCCGTGCTTCAGGGCAGCCATGCCCAGGTGCGTCTCGAGGATCTGACCCAAGTTCATGCGCGACGGAACCCCGAGCGGGTTGAAGACCAGGTCGACGGGGGTGCCGTCTTCCAGGTACGGCATGTCCTCGGGAGGCAGGATCTTGGCCACTACGCCCTTGTTGCCGTGCCGGTTGGCGAGCTTGTCGCCTTCGATCAGGCGGCGCTTCTGCGCCACGTAGACGCGCACCATCTCCTGCACGCCGGGCTTGAGCTCGACGCCGGGATCTCCGCGACGGAAGCGCACCGTGCGCAGCACGATGCCGCCGTCGCCGGGCGGGACCTTGAGGGAGGTGTCCTTGACCTCCTTGGCCTTCTCACCGAAGATCGAGCGCAACAAGCGCTCTTCCGGGGTGGGGTCCTTCTCGCCCTTGAAGCTGGTGTGGCCGACGAGGATGTCGCCCTGACGCACCTCGGCGCCGATGCGGACCACGCCGTCCTCGTCGAGGTCGCGGAGCGCCGCTTCGGAGAGGCCGGGGATGTCGCGCGTGATCTTCTCGGGCCCGAGCTTGGTGTCGCGCGCTTCCTTCTCGAACTTCTCGATGTGAACGCTGGTGAAGACGTCGCCACGCACCAGGTTCTCCGACAGCACGATGGCGTCTTCGAAGTTGTACCCATCGAACGGCATGATGGCGATGAGGATGTTCTGCCCCAGCGCCAGGCGCCCGACCTCGGAGGCGGGTCCGTCGGCGATGACCTGGCCGGCCTTGACCTTCTCGCCGACGACGACGACCGGCCGCTGATGCAGGTTGGTGTTCTGGTTGGAACGCTGGAAGCGGGTGAGCACGTACTCGCGCTCGATGCCCTTGGCGTTCTCGATGAGGACGCGGGTCGCGTCGACGAACGTGACCTTGCCGGCCTCCGCGGCCATCAGCACGGTGCCGGAGTCGCGCGACACGCGCTCCTCCACGCCGGTGCCCACGAACGGTGCGCGGCTCTTGATGAGCGGCACCGCCTGGGACTGCATGTTCGACCCCATCAGCGCGCGGTTGGCGTCGTCGTGCTCGAGGAACGGGATGAGCGAGGTCGGTACCGAGATGATCTGCTTCGGCGACACGTCCATGAAGTCGATCTCGGACGGCGCCGCGAACACGGGGTCGCCGAGCTTGCGCGCCACGATGGTGTCGACGGCGAAGTGGCCGTCGTCGGTCAGCAGGGTGTTCGCCTGGGCGATGAGGTACTTGTCCTCGTCGTGCGCGGTCACGTAGACGACCTCGTCGGTGACGCGGCCGTCGACCACGCGACGGTAGGGCGCCTCGATGAAGCCGAGCTCGTTCACCGCGGCGAAGCTCGCGAGCGACGTGATCAGGCCGATGTTCGCGCCTTCCGGCGTCTCGATGGGACAGATGCGGCCGTAGTGCGTGCGGTGCACGTCGCGCACGTCGAAGCCGGCGCGCTCGCGCGTGAGGCCGCCGGGGCCGAGCGCGCTGATGCGCCGCTTGTGCCGCAGTTCGGAGAGGGGGTTGACCTGGTCCTTGAACTGGCTGAGCTGGCTGCGGCCGAAGAACTCCCGCAAAGCCGCTACGATGGGCCGGCTGTTGACGAGCTTCTGCGGCGTGGCGGCGTCGGGGTTCCCGAGCAGCATGCGCTCGCGCACACCGCGCGCCATGCGGCCGAGCCCGACGCGGATCTGGTCGGCGACGAGTTCCCCGACCGTGCGGATGCGGCGGTTGCCGAGGTGGTCGATGTCGTCTTCGGTGTAGCCTTCCTCGTTCGACTGCAGCTTCACGAGGTACTGCAGCGTCGGCACCAGACCGTAGTCGACGAAGCGCTCGCCGTCGAAGCCGAGCAGCGTGTTGACGTCGTGCTCTAGGCCGAGCTTCGAGTTCATCTTGAACCGACCGGCGTCGCCGAGGTCGTACCGGCGCGGGTCGGCCAGCAAGCCGAACAGGTACTGCGTGGCCTTGTCGACCTTCGGCGGATCGCCGGGACGAAGCACGGTGAACAGCCGCAGCAGCGCCTCTTCCGGCGTGGTCCCGGCGGCGCCTTCTTCCTCCAACGTGCGGTCGATGAGCGTCTCGTTGCCGGCGAAGAGTTCGCGGATCCGGACGTCTCCGTAGCCGAGCACGCGCAACAGCAAGGTGAACGGGAACTTGCGCTTGTTCACCTTCATCCACAACACGTCGGAGTTGTCGAACTCGACCTCGATCCACGGGCCGCGCTTCGGCATCGGGATGATGCTGGCCGTGTAGCGCTTGGAGCCCATCCCGGTCGTACCCTGCACGGAGGTGAAGTAGACCCCCGGCGAACGGTGGATCTGCGACACGATCACGCGGTCGGCACCGTTGATGATGAACGAGCCGTCCTCGGTCATCAGTGGCAGGTCACCGAGGAAGACCTCGTCTTCCTTGATCAGGCCGGTATCCTTGTGCACCAGCTGGAGCTTGGCGAACAGGCCGGAGTGGTACGTCAAGTCCTTCTCGCGGCATTCGTCCGGGCCGTACTCCGGCTCCTGCAGGCGGTACTCCAGGAAGTCGAGCACGAGGTCGGTCTGACGCCCGCGCTCGGTCTCGTCGATCGGGAAGACCTCGCGGAAGGCGGCCTGCAAGCCGACGCTCTCACGTTCGGCGGGCAGTCGATCACGTTGCAGTAGGCTCTCGTACGACGTAATCTGGATGTTGGTCAGGTTCGGCAGCTCGATGACTTCTTTGATCCTGCCGAATGTCCGGATCTCGCGCATCTTCATCCCTTCGCTCGTGGCCGAGTCAGGCAACGTCGATCACGGCGCCGGTCGGGCGCCGCCTTGGTTCGAACGGCCAACGCGACGACGCGCCCGCCGGCGTGCCGGCGCGCCTGCCGCGTTCGCGGTAGTCTGGCTTCAAGAGATCGTCGGTCAAAATAGCGTCCCCCAGCGACGTGCGTTGGACTGCCGAAGCGTGTCCGCCGCCCGCGCGCGATCGCGCGGCCGCGGACCGGGTCCGTGGTGCCTGCCCATCCAACCTCCACCTCTGCTTGCATGAGTCTGCTTGCACGAGTCCACTTGCACGTGTCCACTTGCGCGAGTCGCTCGGAACTTAGGCTGACTCAAATTCGCAGTGTAGCAACGCATCTGGTTCTTGCTTGTGTTGCAGCTTGCAACTTCGGAAGCCACACCGCCTCCGCCGGTAGCCGCGGCGCGAAGTACGCGCTCGCGGCACCGGCGGAGCCGCGTTGGGAAGTCATGTCGCACGGTTCGTTCGGTCACGAACCTCCAGTTCGCATCCTGGTGCGCGTGAGCGTGTTCCGGTGCCGCAGAGCGGCGCCGGAACCCGATCCGCTTACTTGACCTCGACGGTGGCGCCCGCGGCCTCGAGCTTGGTCTTGACTTCCTCGGCTTCGTCCTTGCTGATGTCTTCCTTCACGACGCCGCCGGCTTCCACCAGGTCCTTGGCCTCCTTCAGGCCGAGGCTGGTGATGGCGCGGACTTCCTTGATGACCTGCAGCTTCTTGTCGCCGGCGGTCTTGATCGAGACCGTGAACTCGGTCTTCTCTTCGGCCGCGGCCGCTTCGCCACCCGCGGCCGGAGCCGCCATCATCGCGCCGGCCGGGATCGCCGCCGCCGCTTCCACGCCCCACTTGTCCTTGAGGCCGTCCACCAATTCCACCAGCTCCAGCACGGACAATCCGCTGAGCTGCTCCATCATCGCTTCCTTATCGAACGCCATCAGGCTCCTCCTTCACTCTTCTGCTTGTCGACGTAGTTGTTCATCACGGTGACCAGGTTCCGCTGCGGACCCTCGAGCACACCCACCAACTGCTGCATGGGAGCGAGCAGCAGGCCGACAAACTGGCTCTGCAGCTCTTGCTTCGAGGGAAGCTTGGCGATGCGCGTGAGCGCGTCCTCGCCGAGGACGCTTCCCTCCAGGCGGCCGCCCTTGGACTTGGGCAGCTCCTTGGGGTGGTCCTTGGCGAATTCGGTGAGCGCCTTGATGGGCGCCACCAGATCTTCGCCTATGAGGACCAGGGCCGTCGGGCCCTGAAGCGTCTCGTCGAACCCCTCCACGCCGTGCTCCTTGAGCACCACGCTGATGAGGGTGTTCTTGGCGACGAGGATCCGACCGCCGGCCGCGCGCACGGAGGCGCGCAGGCGGCCGAACTCGCCTGCGGAGAGGCCCTGGTAATCCACCAGGAAGAACGTCTTGGCGTCTCCCATCTGCTCGCGCAGATGAGCGACCGCGGACGTGTTCCTCGGGTTCGCCATGGACTTTCCTCTCCTACTCGATCGATCGTCCGCGCCCGGCCGGCGTGCGCCCCGAGAGGGCGGATCCGACGTGCGCGTAGGACGTGCCGCGAAGCGCAGCGCGATGGGCGACCGGCTCGGGGTCGTTCCCACGGAGTGGGAGCGTCCTTCGCCGGCGAACCACCGTCAACGCCTCGGCAGGATCTTTAAGCCTGGCAGGCCCCTGCTGTCTCCAACGCCAAAGGTGCATCGCTCGCGCTGCGCACCGGGATGCTGCGTCAAGCCTCGACGGCGGCGGACGCCAGGGTGACCCTGACGCTCGGACCCATGGTCGAGGTGAGGTAGACCGTCTTCAGGAACTGGCCCTTGGCCGTGTCGGGCTTCGCCGCCTCGATCGCGCTCTTCAGGGCAGAGAGGTTCTCGGCCAGCTGCGCAGACGCGAAGCTCGCCTTACCGATCGGCGCGTGCACGACACCGGTCTTGTCGGAGCGGAACTCGATCTGGCCGGCCTTGAGCGCGCCGACGATCTCGCCGATGTTCGGTCCCACCGTACCGGCCTTCGGGTTCGGCAGCAAGCCACGCGGACCCAGGACGCGACCGAGCTTGGACCCGATCTGCGCCATCATGTCCGGCGTCGCCACCACGGCGTCGAAGTCCATCCAGCCGCCGAGGATCCGTTCGATGACCTCGGCCCCACCAACGAAGTCCGCGCCGGCGGACTCCGCCACCGCCACGCCGTCACCCTGGGTGATGGCGAGAACACGCACGCTCTTGCCGGTGCCGTGCGGCAACGCAACGGTGCCGCGCACGTTCTGATCGGACTTGCGCGGGTCGATGCCGAGACGGAAGTGCGCCTCGACGGTCTCGTCGAACTTGGCGGTGGCCAGTTCCTTCACCAACGTAGCCGCCTCTTCTGGCGCGTAGAGTCGGTCGCGGTCGACCTTCGTCGCGAGGTCGCGGTAACGCTTGCCATGCTTAGGCACCTTCCGGCACCCCCTCGACGGTCACGCCCATGGAGCGGGCCGTGCCTGCGATGATCTTGGCGGCGGCGACCTCGTCTTGGGCGTTCAGGTCGGACATCTTGACCTTGCCGAGCTCGAGGCACTGCTGCCAGGTGATGCTTCCGACCTTCTCGCGATGCGGCACGCCGGAGCCCTTCTCGATCCCGGCGGCCTTCTTGATCAGGTAGCTGGCGGGCGGCGTCTTGGTGATGAAGGTGAAGGAGCGGTCGGCGTAGATGGTGATCTCCACCGGCACCACCGCGCCCGCCTGACTGGCGGTGGCGGCGTTGTACTCCTTGACGAACCCCATGATGTTGGCGCCGTACTGCCCCAACGCCGGGCCGACCGGCGGTGCGGGCGTCGCTCCACCGGCAGGCAGTTGGAGCTTGACGATACCTGCGATCTTCTTGGCCATGGTTCCTCCTTAAGCTCCCCCACGGACATGGCGATCCGCGGGGTGGTGGCGCTCGTTCGTGCCGCCTGTGGAACCGCTCCCAGGACGGGCTCGGATCAGGCGCGTACGACCTGAGAGAAGTCGAGTTCGACCGGTGTCTCGCGGCCGAAGATGGAAACCAGGACCTTCACCTTGCCGCGCTCCGGGTTGACCTCGGACACGACGCCGGTGAAGTCGGCGAAGGGGCCTGCGGTGACCTGCACCATGTCGCCCGCGTTGAACGTGATGCGGACCTTGGGGGTCTCGCGCGAACCGGTCACGCCCAGCGCCCCGAGCATGCGCAACTCCTCGTCGGGCGAGAGCGGCACGGCGTGCGTTGCGGTGCCGACGAACCCGGTAACGCCCGGGGTGTAGCGCACCACCTCCCAGGCCTCGTTCGGCTCGTCGGGATTGTCGCCAAGGTCCATCTGCACGAAGATGTAGCCGGGGAACAGCTTGCGTTTGACGACCTCTTTCTTGCCGCCGCCGGCGTGTTCGACCGTCTCCTCCATGGGCACGACGACCTGGTAGATACTCTCCGCCATCCCGAGCGACTTCGCCCGGTGAAGGATGTTCTCCTTGGCCTTCTCCTCGTGCCCCACGTAGGTGTGCACGGCGTACCACTCGATACTCATGCCAGGACCTCGGCTTCGGTTGCTTGCGTCACGCGTTCACGCCCGCAACCTCAGATGACGAAGCGGATCAGGTTCCCCAGCGTGACGTCGGCCACGAGAAGGAACAGCGCGGTGATGACGACGAACAGCAGGGTCGCCTCGGTCGCCTGGACGACTTCCTTGCGGGTCGGCCAGGTCACGCGACCGAGCTCGGCCCGCGAATTGCGAAGATAGCGAACGAAGCCCTTGAACACGGATTAGACCTTCACCTCTTTGTGGACGGTGTGCTTGCGCTCCCAGGGGCAGTACTTGCGAAGTTCGAGCTTGCCCTGGCTGTTCCGCCGGTTCTTGTGCGTGGCGTAGTTGCGCCGTTTGCACTCCGTGCACTCGAGAAGGAGTTTGATGCGGACGTCGCTGGCCATGGTGGCCTCCCAATCAGACAGATAAGCGTAGCAGGTTCCCCCGGTTCCGTCCAGGGGGCGGCATGCGCGTGCCGAGCGGACGCGAACGTTCGCTCGGCACGCGGGATCGCGCTAGGCGAATGCGGTGTCGGGATCGCTCCGGGTTACTTCACGACGGCGGTGACGACACCCGCACCCACCGTGCGACCACCCTCCCGAATCGCGAACCGAAGACCCTCCTCCATCGCGATCGGCTTGATCAACTCCACCGACAACTCCACATTATCCCCAGGCATCACCATCTCCACCCCATCCGGCAACGAACACACCCCCGTCACATCCGTCGTCCGAAA
>JAWOIL010000082.1:0-10105 GCA_046484635.1 Trueperaceae bacterium | reverse complement strand
TCCCCCAACGTCAGCGCCAACCAGGCCTTCGGTGCGCTTGACGTGCAGGCAAGTGGCGGTCTGGACGTGTCCATCCCGGTGGGCAACATCACCATCCTGATAGCGGGTCAGTCGAACGCGGTGGGCTGGGACCCCGCCATCCCGTTCGACATGGTCACGCCGGAGGACTGGCCCGAGGTCCGGATGCTCGGGAACGATTACGTCTGGAAGGGGGCTTACGAGCCTGGCGACGACGCCACCGGCCAGCTCGACAGCATCAGCCCCGACGCCAGCGCAGGCGCCTCACCCGGCGTCGAGCTCGGCCGGCAGTTGACGTATGCGCCAGCCACCTCCCCCGCCGCGGGTAGATTGGTCTACCTGATCCCTTCCGCGCTCGGTGGTTCCGGGCTCGGCGCCTGGAACCAAGGCGTTCCCAACACCGATCGCAGCACCCTCTTCGGCAGCGCCGCCTACCGCGGGCTGATGTCCGCCGGCTTGCGCAGCGACCCCACCACCGCCAACGACTTCGACGCCGAAGGCGGACCCGTGTTGGCGGTCTACTGGTACCAGGGCGAGACCGACAGCCGGAACAACACCCTTCGGGGGAACTTCGCGTCGTACACCGCGGCCCTGTGGGACGGCTTCCGCACCCGCCTCGACGACAGCGGCCGCGAGCCCGTGGTGATCTACGCCCAACTGGCGTCGCACGGCACCAGCGTGAACGGCACGGAAGGCGTGGTGCTGCACCGCCAACATGCCGACGTCGCCGAGCGCCAACGCCGCCTCGAGCAGGGTGCCTGGGTGGCGCCGACCGCGGCGCTCGACCCGCCGACGGCGATCCAACCGCAGCTGGACTCGCACATGGTGGTAACGCACGACCTGCCGCGCAGCGACCGCATCCACCTCAGCGCCGAAGGACAGCGCGAGCTGGGGCAGCGGATCGCGTTGGCGGTTCGGGAACACGTGCTGGGCGAGGCGGTGGACGGCACCGGGCCGCGCATCGTGGCCGCGTCGCGTTCCGGCAACGTCCTCACCATCGTCACCGACCAAGCCATCGCACAGACCAGCGCCATCGGCCCCAACGGTTTCGCGAGCTACTTCACCGTCTACGACGGGCCGCCGAGCCCGGACAACATCGACGCAGTGACGTACGGCACCAACACCGTCACCATCACCGATGTGCGGCGGGACCCCTCGAACGACCACGCCATCCGCATCACGCTGGCGTCTTCGTCCACGAACCCGTACGTGCGGTACATGCGCCCGTTCGTCGACTCGGTGACGGCGCCGCGGATCCCCGACGTGGTGCGAAGCGCGGACAGCGGGTTGCCGCTGCCGGCATTCGGCCCCATCGCCATCCCTTGATGGGTCGCCGGACGCTCGCGCGCTGCGGCGGTAGCTTGGTCGCCCGTTAGCTCAGCTGCTAGCTCAGGCGACGGTCGCTAGGTCGGCCGTTAGCTCGGCTGCTAGCTCAGGCGACGTCGCGCGCGCACGGCCACCGGTCGATCGCCTCGCCGAAGCGGGCGCGCAGCGCGCGCAGCTCGTCGCGGTATGCGTCGAGCAGGACCTGCCGGTACGTTTCGGGGAAGTAGACGTTGGAGTTCTCGTAGCCGTCGTCCACCGCCACGCCCCGACCTTGGTCGTGGCCGGCGAACTGCGGGCCGTTGGGCGGCACGATGACGTTCCCGTACGGGAACTGCTCCCAGTCGACGTCGGTGCTGACGCCCAGGAACGTGAACACGTCGGTCAGTAACCCCTGAGGCCGCGCTTGCAGGTCCTCGTAGTAGCCGACGAAGAGCTGTTCTGACAGGTAGTGGCGCAGCCACTTCTCGATGGTGCCGCTGTACCCGCCACGGCTGGCGAGCGTTCCGCGTTCGAGGAGCGCCATGACCTCCTCGTCGGCCGCTTCGCGGATGTCCCGTCCGTCCTTGCGGAACGCGTGCGTCACCCTCGACCATTCGCGCTCGACCGGGTCGCGCAAGAGCACGAGCAACTTCACGTCGGGGAGGATCCGCAGGATCTCGCGCACGCGCGCTTCGGGCACCAAGGCGTACGAGGGAGAGATCTCCCCCTTCAGCTTCCCGTCGGCCCCGCGGAAGCTCTCGGCGTAGCGCGCCAGCGGCTGTAAGTACCGTTGCGTGTCGAAGTAGCGCAGTTCCTTCGCGTCGGCCAGGTGCAGTTCGGGGTGGCTGCGCAGGTTCTCGTACAGCCACGTCGTGCCCGTCTTCATGAAGCCGATGCCGAGGAAGTCGGGCAGGGGCAACTGCTTCGTCGACAGCCAACCGGCGGCGTACGCGCGTTTCTCGACCGCGCTGACCGCCCGCGCTCCCGCGCGCGCCAAGCGCTGCAGCGTACGCTCCAAGGCTCCCGTGTCGGCGGCGCCGCCTGGCTGGGCGTCGGGTAAGGGTCCGAATCCGGCCATCGCGGACACCATACGTCATCGGCCGCGATGGTCGGCGTGCGAACGCGCACCACCGCACATGGGCAGACGCGCGAAACGGCCGCTGGTGACGCCCGCGCGCCCGTGACCAGCCGGCACGGCCTCGCGAACCGCACGTCGATGCTGTACGCTCTGCGCATCTCGAACCGACGCGCGGCGACGGCGCTCGTGCCCGACCCGCGGCAACGAGGAGGGCCCGGATGACCACTACCCGCACCGCTCGTTCCCACCGCCACGTCCTCGCGCCGTGGAGCAAACAGGCGGCCGTGAGCACGCCGACGTTCACGCGCGGGCAAGGGTCGTTCCTGTACGACGACGAAAACAACCGCTACCTCGACCTGTCCGCCGGGCTGGTGGCGGTGAACCTCGGGCACGGGCACCCGGCCGTGGTCGAAGCGATCCAGAAGCAGGCGGAGACGCTGTGCTACGTTTCCCCCGCCCTGGTGAACGACGTGCGCTCGGAGTTCGCCGAGCTGCTGTCCGAGATCGCGCCATGGGACGAGGGCGCGCGCGTGTTCTTCACCACCGGCGGTGGCGAGGCGAACGAGGACGCGCTCAAGATGGCGCGCATGATCACCGGCCGGCACAAGGTCCTCACCGGCTACCGCTCGTTCCACGGGTCCGCGCCCGGCGCTGGCAGTCTGACGGGCGAGGACCGGCGCTGGGCGAACGAACCCGGCATCCCCGGCGTGACCCACTTCTTCACGCCATACCCGTTCCGCAGCCCGTTCTTCACCGAGGACCCGGAGGAAGAGACGCGCCGCGCGCTCGATCACCTCGAGCACGTGTTGATGTACGAGGGGCCGTCGAACGTGGCGGCGCTCCTGATCGAACCGGTGGTCGGCTCCAACGGCGTCGTCGTCTACCCGGCGGGGTACCTCGACGGCGTCCGCAGCATCACCGAGCGCCACGGCATCGTGCTCATCTTCGACGAGGTCATGACCGGTTTCGGTCGACTGGGCGAGACCTTCGCGGCCAACCGCTTCGGCGTCGTGCCCGACATGATCACGTTCGCGAAGGGCGTGGCGTCGGCGTACGTGCCGCTGGGCGGGGTGCTGGTGCGCGAGACGCTGGCGCAGCACTTCGACGACACGCCGCTCATGTGCGGCCACACCTACTCCGGCCATCCCCTCGCGATGGCGGCCGGCCTTGCGACGGTGTCGACCATGCGGCGCGAAGGGCTGTTCCAACGCGCGCGCGAGCTCGAGCCGTGGCTCAGGGACGGACTGGACACCCTCGCGGCGAACCACCCGGTGATCGGCGACGCCCGCGGCGTGGGGGCGTTCCACGCGCTCGAGTTCGTCAAGGACCGCGACACCAAGGAGCCGCTGGTGCCTTGGTACGGCGGCGACAACAGCGCGATCGCGAAGCTGGTGGCGGCGTTGCGGCGCGAGGGGGTGTACGCCTTCGGGCGGTACAACGTGCTGCTGGTGACGCCGCCGCTGACGATCGAGAAGAGCGATCTCGAGCTGGGCTTCGAGGCGCTCGACACCGCCCTGAAGGTTCTTGAGTGACGTCGGAGGAACCGGCGAGGCGGGACACGAAGCAAGAGGTCGACACGGCCGAGGCGGACCCGCCAAGCGCGGGTGGTGGCGATGGCTGGACCGAAACTCCCGGCGCGACGAGGCCCTCTGGCGCGGCCGCCGTCGACCCGGCGCTCGGGCTGCCGACGGCGCTGACCGATCGCTTCCGCCAGGCGCTGCTGGGCGAAGACGAACCGACCGCCTGCGACGACCTGCCTGGCGACGCCTGTACGCTCGTTCCCGGCAACGCTGCTTGGAACGTCATCAGCGGCGCCGCCAGCAAGCTCGGCGAGCAGCTTTCCAGCCCCGGCACGGTGCTCCCGTGGGTGCTTTCCACCGTCGGCGCACCCGCCGCGCTGACCGGGCTGTTGGTGCCGGTCAAGGACGCCGCTTCGCTACTTCCGCAGTTGGCCGTCTCGGGGCGGCTTCGATCTGCCCCGCGCCGGAGTCCGTGGTGGGTCGCAGCGGCCTCGGTGCAGACGGTGGCGCTCGCCGCCATGGCGTTCGCCGCCTCGGCCCTGTCCGGCTGGGCGGCGGGCGTCGCCGTGTTGGTGGCGCTGGCGGTGTTCAACGTCGCTAGTGGGGTCGGCTCCGTGGCGTTCAAGGACGTGATCGCGAAGACCGTCCCCCAAGGCGGTCGTGGGCGCGTGCTGGCGTGGCGCTCCACCATCGGCGGTATCCTGGGCGTCGCAGCAGGACTCTTGATCAACTTCACCGTGGCGGATTCGGGGCAGCGCCTGCCGTACGTCTTGCTGTTGGCAACCGCGGCCGCCTGCTACGCGGCGTCGACACTCGCGTTCGCCCGCATCCACGAGGCGCCCGGCCACACGGCCGGAGGACGGAACGCCCTGCAGGAAGCCGCCGCGGGCGTGCGCCTGCTGACGGAGGCACCCGCGTTCCGCGCGTTCGTGGGCGCCCGCGCCTTGTTGTTGGCGGTGCCGCTGAGCGTGCCCTTCCTAACGCTGTTCGGACGCGAGAACGTGGATGCCTCGCTGGGGAGCCTAGGCGTGTTCGTGGCGGCGAACGCGCTCGCCGCGAGCGTCGCCAGCCCCGCCTGGGGTCGCGTCTCCGACCTGGCGAGCCACAAGGCGATGGCGCTCGGCGGCGTGCTGAGCGTGGCGGCCGTGGTCTACGCCTTCGCCACGACGTGGTTCCCCGCGTCTTGGCAGACGGCGCTGGTGTACACGCCCGCCTTCCTCCTGTCCGGCATCGGGTACGCAGGCATCCGCCTGGGCCGGAAGACGTACCTGGTCGACGCGCCCCCCGCCGACGAGCGCCCCACCTGGGTGGCGGTGGCGAACACCGCCATCGGTGGCGCGACCGTCGTCGGAGCAGGCGTCGGGCTGCTCGCCGGCGTGATCGGCACGGGCGGAACGCTGGCGACATTCGCGGCGTTCGCCGCACTCGGATCGGTGGCAGCGTGGCGTTTGACGCCGGCGACCGCGATCTCCGAACGGCGCAGCCATGAGGAGCGCTCGGGCTGAGCGAACGGATCGTCCGCAAGTCAGTCGCGAGGCTCCGTAGGGTCGGTGGGACCGCCCTGCTTCGCGGTCGCGATCGATCGTTCGATGGCAGCCGCGTCCTCCGGCCGGTTGACGTTCAGCAGCGCGTCTTCCGGCATCTCCTCGGGGTCGGCGACGACCAGGCGCCCCGCCGCCGTCAACGCATCGAGCCACGGGTGCAGAGCGAAGCCACGTGGCTCTCCGCCCGCTCGCGCGGCAGCCAACTCCGTCGCCAGGCCGGACGCCAGCGAACCGTGGTAGAGGGCCGCCAACGGCTCCCACCTGCCCAAGCCGTCACGGGGCACGATGGCCTGAGTCCCCTCGCGATACTGGGCCGCGAGCCAACCCCACCACGCGCGCGGCACCAGCGGCACGTCGACCGCGAGGACGGCGACCCAGCCGTCGGGTCGGCGCGCCAATGCGGTGGCCAGACCCCCCATGGGGCCATGACCGGGGAGGTCGTCGGCGACGGGGACGCAACCCGCGGGCAGCCGTTGCGCCACCGCCGCCACCCGCTCCGGCGCACCGAGCAGGACGCTGATCCCGTCGGCATCGCGCAACGACGCCACCGCCGCGTCGATCAGCCGCCGGCCACCCACCCGGGCGAACGTCTTGTCCGTGCCGAAGCGCCGCGACCTGCCCCCCGCAAGGATCACGCCGTGCCAGGCACGCGGTGCAGCGCCGCTCGTGTGGGTCATGTGTCAGTGTACGAGGCGGTATCGATGGAGCAGGATAAGACCAACCGCGCCCAGAGCCATGCCGCGGGCGCCATCTCGGGAGGTTCGACATGCAGGTTCGCCGCACCGTCAGCCGCCGCGCCCTCGCGTTGGCGCTCGCGATCCTCGTGCCACTCGTTGCAGCGACGGCTTCGGCCGCCGCCCCACGCGTGCAGACAGAAGCCGATCTCGCGCCGGTCCTGACCGCGCTAGCGGACGCGTACGCCGCCGGCATCGTCGTCGTCGACGACGCCGCCGACCTCGTCCTCGAGCGCGGCAGCCTCGACTGGCGCAGCGAAGGCGCCGTGGCCGTCACCTCCGATGCCGCGTTGCGGTTGCTGGTGGACACGGCGGAGGCCCAGGCGTTCCAGCGCTTCGCGGTCTCGGTCGACGGGCAACGCGCGTTGGTGGCTGCCGGCATCCTCCCCGCCAGCGTCGCGATCGAGGACCAGGACGGCCGCTCGTTCGACCTCGCCCAGCCGGTGGAGCGGATCTTCAGCCCGTACAGCCTGGCGACGTACATGGTGTACGCCGTCGGCGCCGGAGACCGACTGGTGAACGCCAACTACCTCGGCGCCCGCGATCCCGAGGGCGCGGCGGCGATGACCCGCATCGATCCACGCTTCCGCGAGATCGGCGTCGACGCGCCGGAAGACACCACCAACGCCGAGTTCGTCGCCACCTTGACGCCCGACCTGGTGCTGTCCTCCACCGACTCCGACTGGGTGGTGCCGGTGGAAGCCATCGGCATCCCCGTGATCGGCTTCGAAGGCGAGTCCCTCGAGCGCATGCGGGACGCGATGCGGATCTTGGGGCGCGCCCTCGGACCCGACGCCGCCGCGCGCGCCGAGGCATGGATCGCCTACTACGACGACGTGCTCGCCAAGGTCGAGCGCGCCACGGCGGGCTCGGCGGAACGCCCACGGGTGCTCTTCACCGGCACCGAGCGCACCCGCGTCGCGAGCGGCGCGATGTACCAGAGCGCCGTCATCCAAGCGGCCGGCGGCGAGTCGGTGACCGCGCACTTGGGCGGCGGATGGAACGACGTCGACATCGAGCAGGTGCTGGTGTGGAACCCCGACCTCGTACTGGTGCCGCCGTACGGACGCGCATCGGTCGAGGCGATCATCGAGGACCCGTCGTGGCAGTTGCTGGACGCGGTGCGCTCCGGCAGCGTGCTGCGCGTGCCCAAGCTGGTGGCCCCATGGGACACGCCCGTGCCCGATTCGGTGTTGGCCGTGGTGTGGCTGGCCGAGGTACTCCACGGCGAGTTGACCGGCTTGGACTGCGCCGGCGAGACGGCCTACTTCTACCAACGCTTCTACGACTACGACATCACTGCTGACGAGGTCACGGCCTTGTGCGGACGCTGAACGACGGTGGATCAGCCGGCGGTTCGGACAGCGGGCCGGCCCGGCCCAGGAGTGACGGCGACGCTCCCGAGCGCGCGCCTGCCCTCGCGGAAGCTGGGTACGGTGGGTCGTCAGCCCCGCCGGCACCGCGCTGGCGCGCGGCGCTGGTCGGCGTCACCTTGGTGTCCCCGTTCGCCCTCGGCGTGGTCGCGCTGGCGCTCGGCTTCTACCAGATCGGCGTAGGCGACGTCGCCCGCTCCCTGCTGTCGGCCGCCTGGCCCGACGTCGCCGCCGACGTGCCCGAGGTGGCGCGCCGGTTGGTGCTCGACGTGCGCCTGCCGCGCGTGTTGGCCGCCCTGGCGATCGGCGCGGGGCTGGCCGTCACGGGGGCGGTGTTCCAGGGCATCTTCACGAACCCGCTGGTAGACTCCGGCCTGCTCGGCGTGACCGCCGGCGCCGGATTCGGCGCGGCACTGGTCCTTCTGCTCGGCGGCGACGGCCTGCTGGTGCAGACGGCCGCCTTCGGGTTCGGCCTGCTGGCGGTGACGCTCGCGTTCCTCGGGTCGCGCCTGTACCGCTCCGCGCCCGTCATCGTCCTCACCTTGATGGGGATCTTGATCGGCTCGTTCTTCGCTTCCCTCACGTCGCTCCTGAAGTACCTCGCCGACCCGCTCGACGCGCTTCCGTCGATCACCTTCTGGCTCCTAGGGGGCTTGACGGGCGTGAGCTGGGCGAACATCCCGTTGCTACTCGGCCTGACCGTCGTCGGGTCGGCGTACTTCCTGCTGGTGCGCTGGCGCTTGAACGTGCTCTCGCTCGGCGACGCCGAGGCGACGGCGCTCGGAATGCACCCGCAGCGCATGAAGGCGCTCTTGATCGTCGCGGCCACCTTGGTGACCGCCGTGGCGGTGTCGGTAGGTGGTGTCATCGGCTGGGTGGGCCTGGTGATCCCGCACGCTGCGCGCATGATGGTCGGACCGGACCACCGGGCGTTGGTGCCGGTGTCGCTTGCGCTCGGCGCGTCGTTCTTGTTGGTGATCGACACCGTGTCGCGCTCGCTGCTGCCATCGGAGGTGCCACTCGGCGTGCTCACGGGCCTGATCGGCGTGCCGCTCCTCGTCGGGCTTCTGCGTCGGCAAGGGGCACGCTGGTGAGCGGACCGGGACGCCGGTCGGCGAGCAGGTCGGCGAGCGGTCCGCCGGGCGGTCTCGTGACCGGGCCCGGGAGCGCCCCGAAGCTCCGCGCCGCCGGTCTCACCTTCGGCTACGACCCCCGCGAGCCGGTCGTGCACGATGTGTCGCTCGACGTGGGCGCGGGCGAGATCGTGTTCCTGCTCGGCCACAACGGGAGCGGCAAGACCAGCCTGCTGTCCTGCCTGAACGGCGTACATCGTGCCGACCGCGGCACGGTCACCATCGACGGTCAGGACGTATACGCCATGTCCCCGTCCGAGCGCGCGCGGCGCATCGGCATGATCCCGCAGTTGCACGTAGCCGTGTTCGCTTACAGCGTGCTCGACGTGACGCTGATGGGCAGGGCGCCCCACCTGTCGACCTTCGCCGCGCCCAGCAAGGAGGACATCGCGATCGCGGCCGAGTCCCTCGACCGCGTCGGCCTGGCCGACTTCCAGCAGCGGCGCTACACGGAACTCAGCGGGGGCGAACGTCAGCTGGTGATGGTCGCGCGCGGTCTCACGCAACGATGCGACGTGTTGCTGATGGACGAGCCCGACGCCCACCTCGACCCGCGCAACCAGTTCCGGGTCCTCGAGGTGACCGCCGACCTCGCGCGCGAGCACGGGCTGTCGTTCGTCGTCGCGTCGCACGCCCCCAACAGCGCGTTGATGTTCGCCGACCGCGTACTGCTGCTGCGCCGCGGGCGCACGTTGGCGCTGGGTGGCGTGGAAGAGACGCTCACCGAGCCGCTGCTGAGCGAGGCGTACGGCATGCCCACCGAGGTCGTGTCGAAGGTCGTGAACGGCCGCCGGGTGCCGCGGGCCATCCTGCCGCGCCGCATCGACCGCATCCCCGAGGAGGTGCCTTCGCTGGCGCTCGGCTCCGACGCGCTCGAGATGCCGGACGCGGTGTTGGAAACTTGGCTGCGCACCGCGGCCGACGAACCGAAACGCGTCATCGTCACCGGGGCCCGCGGTTCGGGCAAGAGCCACTGGTGCGAGCGCCTGGTGGCGGCGGCGAGGGCGCGCGGGTGGCGGGTGGCGGGCGTGCTCTCCCCCGCCGTTCTCCAGGACGGCCACAAGGTCGCGATCGACCTCGTCGACCTGACGTCGGGAACGACCAGGCAGCTGGCCGCGTCGCGCCGGGGAGACCGCGCGGGCGAGACGACGGAGCGCTGGCGTTTCGACCCCGCCGCGCTGACGTGGGGGAACGACGTGCTGCGGTGCTCGGCCGAGGCGCCGTTCGACCTGCTGATGGTGGACGAGCTCGGTCCGCTCGAGTTCCAGCGCGGCTCGGGGCTGCTCGCCGGCCTCGACGCGATCGACGGCCTCGCGCGCGGGGTGGCGATCGTGGTGGTACGACCGTCGCTGTTGGAAGCTGCCACCGAGCGCTGGCCCGACGCCCTGGTGGTCGACGTC
>JAWOIL010000020.1:0-8886 GCA_046484635.1 Trueperaceae bacterium | reverse complement strand
GCGCCGACGCCGACCCACGGTTCGCTGACCTCGGGCGCGTTCAGCACGCGCAGGTCCTCCAACTCCGGGCGAGACCGCGTAAGGTGCCACCACCACGGCTCCCATACGATCAGCGCGTCGACGACACCGTCCATCAGCGCGTCGAAGGCGCGCTCGGGGTGACCAAGCGGTGTGCGCAACCAGCGAGCCGCGGCGGGACGTGCGTTGTTGAGCGTGAGGAAGCGGATGTCTCCTTGCGTCCCTTGCACTGCCCCGACGCGACTCGCCGGCGGGATGTCGCCGAGCGACGACCATCCCGGCCGGTCCGTCAGGATCACGAAGCGTGCCTCGTAATAGGGCCGCGTGAAGGTGAGCCAGCCAGGATACGCACCAGGGTAGAGCGGGAACCCGAGGTACGCGGCGCAATTGTCTACGAGGTCGATGTACAGCCGCTCGAAGTCGTCTTCGACCACGACTAGCCGGTCCACGACGTGGACGCGGGGCTCCAACAGCAGCGCGGCGTTGACCGCCTCCGCGATCGCTTGATCGACGGCCGCTCCGGGGTCTCTCGGGTCGACACAGAAGCTGACCGTCTGCGTGTCGGTCGATGGCGCACGGCGCTGCAGCCAATGTGGCGGGATCTCTGGCGGCTGAGCGAGCACTACGCCAGCACACAGCGGACCGGCCAGTACTACCAGTCCCAACAACCGCAGCCTACGTATCGGCATCCCGGACTCCTCGCTCACCATCATGCGGTACAGCGGAGGGTCGGCGGCTTGCGCCGCCGACCCTCGCTTCTAGGCGGTCCGCCGTCGATACGGCGACACCTCAGGCTTAGCTCAGTCCCCGAGCCGGAACACGAACAGCACGCTGCCGCCCGCCGGGTTCACGATCTCCGGCGTGAGCACGGCGAAGGCGTTGCTCGGACCCGAACCACGACCCACCGGAACGGCGATGTACTGCACGCCGTCGACCTCGTAGGAGATCGGGTATCCGTTCGGGAGGTTGCTGAGCCGAACCTCCCACAACTTCTCGCCGGTGGTGTCGTCGAACGCCATGAAGTAGCGGCCGAGATTGCCGGTGAACACCAAGCCGCCGCCGGTCGTGAGGGCGGCGGAGCCGCCGTTCGCCGGACGCATGCGGTGTTCCCAGGTGGTGGCGACGTCGTCGAGGCCCACGGCTACCACCAAGCCCATATTGCCGTCGCTGCCGGGCACTGCGCGCCGCGCGAACGTGGCGCGGCCTCCACCGGTGTAGACTTCGCCCTCACCCACCGGGTTCGGCGTGGTGTCGGAGCAGAACTCCTGCATCGGCAGGTAGAGATGGTTCGTTCGCGGGCTGTAGGCCGTAGCGGCCCAGCTGCGTGAGCCAGGGTCTGCGGGGCAGTTGACCGTCGTACGACCTATCGCCGGCACTGCGTCCGGGTTGATGGTCTTGACACCCGTGTCGGGATCGATCGACTGGACCACGTTCTGGTAAACCGTTTCGGTCGCCCACAGCCACTCGCCCGTGCGACGATCGATCGCTTCGACGATGCCGAGCTTGCCGACGGCCACCAGCGCGGGCACCGTCTCGCCGTCGATCT
This sequence comes from Trueperaceae bacterium, assembly GCA_046484635.1. GTDB lineage: Bacteria > Deinococcota > Deinococci > Deinococcales > Trueperaceae > CAZACZ01. Next base: position 7,322 of record JAWOIL010000020.1, on the reverse strand, counting down.
CGAGGTCGACGAGCACCTGTTCGTAGGCATAGTCGAGGTCCCACGTGTCGGTCGGCAGCCATTGGTGGAACCACACGAGCTCGCCCGTTGCAGGGCGTAGCGCCAGCGTGGTGTCGGTATAGAGGGCATCGTTGCTGGCCGCGGGGTTCGCCGGGAGCAGGCCGTTCATCTCGGCAATCCACGGGTAGGGTTGGCCGGTGCCCCAGTACACGAGGTCGAGCTCAGGGTCGTACGAGCCGATGTTCCAGGCGGAGCCACCGAAGCGGCTCTCTTGCGGAACCCCGTTCCAGGAATCGTGTTCGGTTCCTTCCGCGGCGATGGTGTCGAAGCGCCACAGCGCGTCGCCGGTGTTCGCGTCGTGGCCCACGATGTAGCAGCCTCCGGGCTGCGCCCCTCCGCATCCCGATACGCCGACGACGACCACGTCACCCACCACCAGCGGGCCACCCGTGACGCGGTACGACTGCTCCCAGTCGCCCATGACCGACTCCCACTCCACCTGGCCGTTGCGGGGATCGAGTGCCACGAGGTACATGTCGCCCGATGCGAAGTACAGCTTGTCATTCGCCAGTGCCATGGTGCGCGAGATGCTGGACGACGACGTCACGAGCTCACCGGGAAGGTTGCGGACGTACTCCCAGATCAGGTCGCCGGTCGCCGCGTTCAGCGCCTGGACGCGATCACCCTGGTTGTGCAAATACATGACGCCGTCGTAGACGAGCGGTGTCGTCTCCTGCCGGCCGTCCACCATGTTCCACGCCCATGCGAGCTCAAGGTCGCCCACGTTCGCTTGCGTGATCTGGTCGAGTGGGCTGTACCCCCAGGAGGCGTAGTTCCTTCGCCACATGACCCAATCGGCGGGGTCGGGATCCATCAACATCTCCGCCGTGATGGGCGTGAAGTTCTCGACCTCGCCTTGCGCCGACGCCGTGAACGGGACGAACGCAAGAGCGATGATGGTCGTCATTGTCAGTCGCAACAGAAATCTCGTCATCGAACGTGATCCTCCTCCAACGGTGATCTTCTTGGCTCGCGTCCACGGGTGTGAACGACTCGGTCGAAACCGTCGCGCGATGGCTCAGCCTCACCTCCCTCTCGAACACGTATGCGAAGCACGGGCGCATGCCGTCGCCCAGGCGAAGGGTTAGTTACTGCGGATCCCGATACCGCGCAGTTGCTCGGGATCGGGCGTCAAAGGCGCGCCACCAGCTTGGTGTCCGTTCTTGCTGATGATGAGCGCAAGCAGGTCGGCGTACTGCTGGTCGCTGAGCGATCCAGGGCTGCCCTGTGGCATCTGGGTGCTGAGATAGGCATACAGCGACGCCAAGGACGAACCGCCCCACTTCTGGCGGAACACGAAGCCGGAGAGCGGAGCACCCCCGATTAGGCCCCCGGTGAGATCGTCGCCGTGGCACTCCAGGCAGTACTGGTTGTAGGTCGACCAGATGCGATCGACCTGATCCTGCGCGAACGTCGCCTCGACGAGGACGATCTCTTCGCCGTCACCGGCCGTCTCGCCCCCGAGATCCGGTCGGCGCTGGTGAACCAGGTTCGGGCTTAGCCCCAATCCCCTAGCTCGCGCAACCGTCTGTTCGGTGACGCGCTCATAGCCGCCCTCGAGCGACTCCGCGTCTCCCCACGCGTTCATGACGTAGTCGATGACGGACACCACGTCAGCGTCCGACAACTGGAAGTGCGATGGCATCATCCCGTCATACGCGACACCGCCGACCTCGATCGGACCTTGCAATCCGAACAAGACGACGGATGCGAGATAGAGCGGCCCGTCTTCCGCCGCGTACAGCTCGCCAACGTGGCCCGCCAGTGGCGGGAATGCACCCGGAATTCCCTGACCCGTCGACTGATGGCACGCGCTGCAGATGCTCGTGAACACGGCTTCGCCGCCGACGTCGCCTTGGGACGCCGCCCACGGCAAGATCGAGAGGGTGAGCAGCACGACCAGGCGACCACGAAGAGAGATGCGGAATCTGCACGGACCTGCATGTGACACGAGACATCGACTCCTTTGGACAAGGTGCGCGGCGGCGAACCCGGAGGATCGGATATATGACTGCCTTCAATATATGCACAATCCGGGACAAATGTCCCGGCCCTCCAGTCGCGCGGACGCACGAAGCACCCCAGAAGTCCTCTGCCTAGTGCCCTGGATACAGCGAGTCGCTCGCGAGCTTCTCCCGCGCTTCAGAACGGCGGCCCGTTCGCCCGAGCGACGATGGGTATTGCACGAGACAGATGCGCTGCCCTCGACATCTCTGTCTGGGGCAGCGCGTTGGGCTAGACGGCTGGTTCGAAGGCGACTCGCGACAGCGCCTCAATCCAAGAAATCCCGCAACTTCCGCGTCCGGCTCTCGTGGTACTTCAGCTTGCGCAGCGCCTTGTTCTCGATCTGGCGGATGCGTTCGCGCGTGACGCCGAAGTGGCTGCCGACCTCCTCGAGGGTGTGCTCGCGGCCGTCGACCAGGCCCTTGCGGAGCTTCAAGACCATCGCCTCGCGCTCGTTGAGTTTGTTGAGCGCCTCCTCGAGTTCCTCGCTGAGGATGATCTTCGACGCCTCGTCCACCGGCGACTCGATGTTGTCGTCGGGGATGAAGTCGCCGTAGAAGCTGTCTTCCTCGTCGCCGATGGGCGTCTCGAGGCTGAACGGCTCACGCGTGAGCTTGAACGCCTCCTCCACCTTCTCGGCGTTCCAGTCGGGGCCCATGGCGTCGGCGATCTCGGCGTAGCTGGGTTCGCGCGAGAGCTCCTGTTGCAGCCTGCGGCTGGCGCGGGTGAGCTTGTTGATCGTCTCGACCATGTGCACCGGGATGCGGATGGTGCGCGACTGGTCGGCGATGGCGCGGTTGATCGCCTGCCGGATCCACCAAGTCGCGTAGGTGCTGAACTTGTAGCGCCGGCGGTACTCGAACTTCTCGACCGCGCGGATCAGGCCCTGGTTCCCCTCCTGGATGAGGTCCAGGAAGCTCATGCCGCGGCCGTTGTACTTCTTCGCGATCGACACCACCAGGCGCAGGTTCGCTTCGATCAGGTGCTTGCGGGCCAAGTCGCCGTCCTCGACGATGCGATGCAGGCGCCGTTGACCACGCTCGTCGAACTGCTCGGCTTCCTCGTCGAGTGTCTTGCGGGCGGCCTCGCCCTCCTCGATGCGACGGGCGAGGTCGATCTCCTCGTCGAGCGTAAGCAGCTTGACGCGGCCGATCTCCTGCAGGTACTGGCGCACCGGGTCGTTGGTCTTGACGCGCGCGTCAGCCATCGCCTCGGCCCGCGCTTCCATCGCCTCGCGGCCCATGCCCACGGACTCTTCGTCCTCCTCGAGTTCGTCGTCGATGTCCTCGTCGTCGATGATCTCGTCGTCCGCCAAGTCCGCGACCACGATGCCGCGCTGCTCGAGGACCTCCATCAGTTCTTCGAAGTTCTGCTCTTCCGGGTCGAGGCCGACGCTTTCGACCGCGCGACGGAAGGCCTCACTGATCTCCTCCGTGTCGAGTTGGCCGGACTCCTTGCCGCGCTCGATGAGGCCGCCGATGATATCGGTCTGCACCCAGGCGGAACCCGACGTGGGCTTCTGCCCTCCGGCCGGGACCTCCTGTGAGGCGCCGTCTGCCGAGGCCTTGCCGTCCTTCTTGGCCGGGGCCTTCGGCCCTGCCTTGCCGCCGCTCTTCGCCACCGGCTTCGCGCCGCTCTTGGCCACCGCATTCGCGCCGCTCTTGGCCGAAGCGCTCTTAGTGGCGCTCTCCTTGGCGGCAGCGCGCTCCTTGGCGGCACCGCTCTCCTTCGTGGCAGCGCTCTCCTTCGTGGCGCCGTTCCCCGACACCGACGCGCTCTTCGCGACCTTCGACTTCTCCGGGCTCTTCGCCTTGGCGCCCGTCGTCCGCTCGGCCGTGCTCTTCTTCGCCGGAGCGATGTCTGCCGAGGCAGCGGTCTTGCTCTTCTTCGTCGACGACCTGGTCGACGCCTTGGCCGACGACTTGCTCGACGCCCCGACGGAAGACTCGCCTTCACCGTTCGAAGAAGCCTTGGCCGCCTTCGCGGCCGCCTTCTTGGTGGGTTTCTCGGTGGGTGTCTCCGTGGGCTTCTTCGTGGCCTTCTTGGTCGAGCCTCCGTCGGCCGACGCGCTCGAGGTCTTGCTCGCGCCCTTGCTCGCGCCCTTGCTCGCGCTCTTGCTCGACGTCTTGTTGGGCGCGGTCGTCTGGGACTTGGTGGCGGACGAAGCCTTGGCGGCCGTCGCCTTGGCGCCGGCTGCGGTCACGCGCTCCTGAGCTGCGCTGGCGGGAGCGGACTTGCTCCGAGCGGCTTCCGTGACTTCGTTCTTCTTGGCCTTGGCCACCGTTGCCTCCTCAAGGAAACGCGACGATCGTTCGGGTTGGTATCGGGAACGTCGCTGCGGCATGTTCGGGTGCCCGCGCGACGGCGAACTCTTCCGATGTACGCGACCGGCGAACGCCTTCCCGCCGGTCGGGCCGCACCGGCCCCCGAGCCCGCGACCGGTAAGTCTAGCACGACCGGTGCGATTCTCTCAGGTGGGTTCGCTACGCGAAGGTTCGTGGTGGTCTTCTTACTCCCGCAACAACAAGTCGTCGAACTCCGCCGGCGCCGCGCTCCAGCCCGCAGGCGAGGCCTGAGCGAATGCGGGCCGCGCTTGCGCACCGCTTGGATGCCCGTGATTCACGGGACCAGCAGGCACGTGCCCCAGTGGCGGTGTGCGCCTGTGGTCGTGGGGCGCGCGCTCGCCCGCGGCCAGGCGCTCGGCGTTCGCGGCCTGCTGCCGCAACCTGCGTGCGTTGCTTTCCTCGCGCGTCACGCGTTGCAGCAACTGCTCGGCCTGAACCGGTTTCAACGGCCGCGAGTAGTAGAACCCTTGCGCCAGGTCCACCCCGAGACGGCGCAGGAAGTCGCGCTGGTACGCCGTCTCGATCCCCTCGGCCACGACTTCCTTGCCGAGCTTGTGGGCCATGGCGCAGATCGCCTCGACGATCGGCCCGGCGTTGCCGCCGGACGGGTCCGTCTGCGGCGCCTGGCCGACCGTCGCCACCGTCGCGCCCTCGCCAGCTTCAGGGAAGCGCCTCCCGCCGCGAAGCGTGGACGTGACGTCCGAGCTCAAGGGGCGCGGCACCAAACCATGCACGAACGACTTGTCGATCTTCAACTTGCGGATCGGCAAATGCTGCAGGTACGCCAGCGACGAGTAGCCGGTGCCGAAGTCGTCCAGCGCCGTCGGCACGCCGAGGCGCTCGAGCTTGGCGAGCGTGCGCAGGGCCAACTCGTAGTCCCGCACGAGGACGCTCTCGGTGACCTCGATCTCGAGCAAACCGGGATCGATCCCGGAGTCCGCCAGGGCGCCCCGCACCGTGTCCACGAACTCGTGCTGGTGGAACTGCATCGTCGACACGTTCACGGCCATGCGCACGGGCATCAGCCCTTGTCGCTGCCACGCCCGCTGCTGCAGTGCGCTTTCACGCAGCATCCAGTGCCCGATCGGCGAGATGAGGCCCGCCTCCTCCGCCACCGGTACGAACTCTCCCGGCGAGACCAGACCGAGCTCTGGGCTGCGCCACCGCAGCAGCGCTTCGAAACCGGTGAGCGACCCGCTGGAGAGCCGCACCTGCGGTTGGTACGCCACCTCGAGTTGGCTATCCTGCACGGCCCTGCGCAACTGCCGCTCGAGCTCGAGGCGGCGTGAGATGCGCGTTCGCACCTCGATGGTGGAGAAGTGGTACGCGTTCTTGCCACCTTCCTTGACCTGGTACATGGCCGCGTCGGCGCTGTGCAGGAGCGACTCTGCGTCGTGCCCGTCACGTGGGTACATGCTGATTCCGATGCTAGCGGAGACCTGCACGTCTCGCCCGTCGATGGGGAACGGCGAGCTCAGTTCTCGCACCAGACCGCGCGCGACGGCAGCGGCGGAATCTTCCTGCGTCACGCCCCGGAGCGCGACCGTGAACTCGTCGCCACCGATGCGGCCCACCAGGTCCTGCCCGCGCACGTTCTCGCGCAGCACGCGGCCGACCTCACGCAGGAGCTTGTCACCGGTGTCGTGCCCGTAGGTGTCGTTGACGAACTTGAAGCGGTCGAGGTCGACGAACAGCATCGCCAACCCTTCGTCCGCCTCGGCGGCGCGCTCCAGTTCGGAAGCGAGGCGCTCCTCGAAGGCGGAGCGTGTGTACGCCCCTGTGAGAGGGTCGATCTGTGCCCGCTCGGACAGCGCGCGCTCGTGCTTCAACGTGCGGTAGAGGCGTTGCAGCCAGCCCACGGCCAAGCCGGTGCCGCCGTACGCCAGGACCTCGAAGATCGCGTCGGCACGCACCATGTCGGCAAGAGCGAAGCTCGCGCCGATGGAAGACGGCATCAACGCGGCGATCGAAACGAAGCCGGCGATCCCGCTCATGACACCGGCCACGATGCCCCAGAACCAACCGCCGACTGCTACTGCAACGAGCCCCAGCAGCCGGGCGTGCGATCCGAGCTGTTCGTACAACCACACGTAGGCCGCGAGGTACGCGAACCAGGTCGCGAGCGGTGCGAGTCGTCCGAGCCACTTGACCATCGTGCAACCACCGTAGAGGCAGTTCGGTTACGGAACTCTTACGGAACCTCGTGAAACAGGTCACGTCGCCATCCCTCGCGTCGCGCGTCAGTTCCCCACCGGGCGCGACGCGAAGCACGCGAACCGGATAGCATGAGCGCGTCTCCAAGCGCAGTCGGGGCCTTGGCTGGGGGCTGGTCCCGGATGGCCGGGAGCGTCGACATGACGTCGGCCTGACCCGTGAGCGCCATCCTTGGAGGGGTCGTACCTGCACGCGGTTGCTCGCCCGCGTAGCACCAAGGAGGACAAGCATGAAGTGGACGGCACGTCTCGCACTCACCGTCATCCTCGCCATGGCGCTGTTCGGGTCGGCGGCATCGGCACAGACCCTCACCATGGCCATGAGCGCGCAACCGGACACGCTCGACCCCCAGGTCACCGCTGCCACCGCCGCCTTCCAGGTCGGAAAGTCGATCTACGACACCCTGGTCGAAGTCGACCCCGGGGGCAACATCGTGCCTGCGTTGGCGTCCTCCTACGCCGCCAGCATGGACGGGCTGTCGTACACCTTCACGCTGGTCGAGACCACATTCCATGACGGCACGGCGCTGGACAGCGGCGACGTGGCCGCCACGCTCGCCCGAGTCATGGACGAAGCAACGGCGTCGCCGAAGCGCAACGAGTACGGCGCCATCACCGCGGTGGAGACTCCGGACGAGCGCACCGTGGTGCTGCGCCTCGCCCAGCCGACGCCTTCGCTGCTGGCGACGCTGGCCTCGGG
>JAWOIL010000204.1:0-3339 GCA_046484635.1 Trueperaceae bacterium | reverse complement strand
GCCACCGCCCTGATGGTCGCGCAAGCCGCCACGGCGATGGCGTTCCCCGGGCTGTACCGCGACGTGGGCTTCGCGCTCGACGCCTGGCGGGTCAACGACCCCGTGACGGCGTTCGTGGCCACGCCGATCGCCCTCGCGTCGCTGGTGCTGGCGTGGCGCGGCTCGCTGCGGGCGCTGCTGGTGCTCTTGGGGGCGATGCAGTACGCGTTCTACAACTACGCCTTCTACCTGTTCGGGGCGGCCCTGAACGCGCACTTCCTGCTGTACGTCGCGGCGTTCGTCGCGTCGGGGGCGGCGCTGATCGCGGGGCTCGTGGCGTTGGACGCGGCGGCGATCGGCCGCGCGTCGTCGCCGCGCCTGCCGGCGCGGCCTCTGGCGGGGTACCTGGTGTTCTGGGCCAGCGCGCTGGGCATCGCGTGGGCGGCGCAGGCGCTGGCGTTCGCCGTCACCGGGGAGGAACCGGCGCTGGGCATGGAGGCGTTCCGACTCATCGCCGCGCTCGACCTGTCGCTGGTCGTGGCGCCGGTGGCTCTCGCCGCCGCCTGGCTGTGGCGACGCCGCGCGTGGGGCGTCATCCTCGCGGTGGTGCTGCACGTCAAGGGGGCCGTGTACGCGCTGCTGCTGGCGATCGGCTCCGCGCTGGGCGGGGCGCTGGCGCAGGGCGGCGGCGACGGCCTGCTCGGGCTTTGGCTGTTGTTCGCGGTGGGGTCGCTCGCGTCGCTCGTCTTGTTGCTGGCGAACCTGCGGCCCGCCGAGACGTGACCGGCGGCGCCGCGCCGCGCGGGCGTCGTGCCCCGAGCGCCGGCCAGATCATCCTTCTCAACGGCGCCTCCAGCGCCGGCAAGACGACGCTGGCCAGGATGCTGCAGACGGCGTCCATTGCCCGCTGCCGGTCCTGGAGCGGCGCGAGCTGGCCCGAGGCGACAGGGACGTCGGCCAGGCGAGATGGCAGTCGTCACGGGTTCACGGCCACGGCGCCTACGACGTCGAGGTCGATACGCACGCGAGCAGCGTCGAGGCCTGCATAGACGCCGTGAGGAACGGCATGCCCCGTTCGGGTGGCGCCTTCGAGGCGCTCCACCGCCGCTTCCTCTAGCCAGGCTGAGCGCCGCACACGCGATCGTAGGCGGTCGCTGCCCGGCTGAGGACGCGGACGAGACCCTCCAGGCGTTCACCGCGCGCACCGCATGACGTGGCTCAGATCGGTCCGCCGGTGATGACGATCATCGAGCCGTTGACGAAGCTCGAGTCGGCGTTGGAGGCGAGGAACACGAATGCCGGCGCGATCTCCTCGGGTTGCCCAGGGCGGTCGATCCGAGAGGAGCTGTTCTTGTAGCCGAACGTCGCCACCTCGTCGGGAGCGAGCCCGGTGTCGGCCGGGTTGAGGGGTGTCCACACCGGTCCGGGCGCCACGGTGTTGACGCGGATCTGCGCGTCCACCAGCTCCTGCGCGAGGCTCCGCGTGATGCTGTGGATGGCGCCCTTCGTGGCGGCGTAGTCGCTCATGCGATCCGAGCCGCGGACGCCGGCGACGGACCCCGTGGCGATGATCGAGCTGCCGGGCCCCATCCGCGGGACCGCCGCCCTTGCCAACCGCAGGTAGGCGTAGACATTCACCTTCATGGTGCGGTCGAGCTCGTCCTCGTTGAGTTGCGTGATCCGCTTCCGGTTCTGCCACGCGGCGTTGTGGACCAACACGTCGAGTCGCCCGAACGCACGCTCGGTCGCCTCGACCACGTGATCGCAGTGCTCTGCCTCCGCGAGGTCGCCCTCGAGCACGATGCACCTGCGCCCGAGCTCCGCGATCGCCTCCTGGGTGACCGCTGCGTCGGACGCCTCCTCGGGCAGAGCGGTGATCGCCACGTCCGCGCCTTCGCGCGCGAACAGGTAGGCGACCGATCGACCGATGCCGGAATCGCCGCCGGTGATGAGCGCTGCCATGCCCGCGAGCTTGTCGGCGCTCCGGTAGCGGTCGCCGCGCCACCGTGGCGCGGGGTCGAGCTCGCTCTCGAGCCCCGGTGGGCGTTGGCGCTGCTCCGGGTACGGGGGGATCGGCTGTTCGATCGGTTCGTCCGGCCGCTTCCGCGGCGCATCGTGGTCGTCACGCATCAAGGTGCACCTCGTCTCGACGATGCGGCGGTGGGTGGGGTTCTCGGCGCCACCCGCCGTCTCGCGCTCGTTGCTGGGAGAGGAACGAAGCGGGACGCGGTTGCTCATGACCGCGTCCCGCCAGGACTCCCGAGCCCCGTGCGGGGCACGTCCGGTTCGGGCTAGACCGGCTTGCGCCCGGTGATCACGCGGACCAGGAACAGCACGACGGCGACGACGAGCAGCGCGTAGATGAAACCGCCGAGCATGGTGCCGGTGACCATGCCCAGCAGCCACAGGACGAGCAAGATGATGGCGATGGTCTGAAGCATGTGGATGCCTCCCTACTGCGTACGTGCGTGAGACGAGCGCGCTGCCACGAGCGCGCGCTGCCACCAGCGCGGTCGAGCGGATGCACGTGTCTCGCTGGGTCGGATGGCCGCGCCGCCCTTGGGCGCGGTCGGTTCGTGCGTTGCGCGTCAGGCGCCGGCGCCGAACTCCGAATCGATCTTCCGCTGCGCTTCTTCCTTGCTGTAGCCGTACTTCTCCTGCAGGACGCCGACGAAGCGATCGTAGCTCCCGTCGACCTTGGCGAGATCGTCGTCGGTGAGATCTCCCCACACCTGCTTCGCGCGGCCGCGCAACTGCTTCCACTGGCCTTTGAACACGTCTACGTTCACGTTGCTCACCTTTCTCCGTTCCGGGAACGATCGGATCGGTGGAGCACCTGAAGGTTAGACGCGGGTTGCGGCCGTTGTCAAATCGGTGCACGGACGCTCCGGCGCGGCCGCCCGCGTTCACGAGCGCATACAATGCATGTCGCTCGCGCGCCGGCGAAAGGAGCAGCAAGGATGTTCTCGCTCTTCCGTGGCACGACCCCGGCGGTTCGGAACGGCACGCCCAGGAGCATCGCCGCGCTGGAGTTCCTGAGGCTGGGCGGCGTCGTCCAGTGGCTGACCATGCGTGGGCACGACGTGGCGAACCCGATCTTGCTGTACGTGCATGGTGGTCCTGGCGGGCCCGACCTGGGCGCCATGCGGCACTTCGTCCCCGAGCTCGAGGAGCACTTCGTGGTGGCGCACTGGAGTCAGCGCGGCGCCGGGAAGCGATCGCCGAACGGGGTAACGGCCGGTTTTACTGGGCCAAAAATACGTACAGCCTGTAAACCGCGATCAACGCGATCCAGGCGGCGGAACAACAGGTTGTCGCGGCCGAACCGCGCCATGTCCCCGTTACCCTGTACCCGTGGCC